>JBGVMU010000008.1:0-6407 GCA_045124955.1 Alistipes sp.
GTTTGGCTCGAAAAGTTGCATCGCTTCTGGGCAAAGTTCTGGATAACCTGCTTTATGGGCAAGGTGATATGGCTGTGGAAGCACTGCGGAAGGTGCGAAATTGATGCTCCACTGCCGAAGTCGTGGTTGGGTTGCGTGGCAATTCGTGCGGTGGTGTCGCTGATGTCACGCAAGGCGATATACCGCAAGATGAACAGGGTTTTGGGGCGTTACAATGCGTGCAATACCGAGCGTGTGAATATCGTGCGTATGCCTAAGGATCAGATTGCAAGGGCCGATATCGAAAATACGGTAGATATGGAGTTTGGCGGTATGACGGTCAAGGCTCCACGCAATATCGAGGTCTATCTGCGCCACCACTATCCGAATTTGCGACCTGTTCTGCCCGAGGAGGAGCAGATAAACCACGCACCATATAAGTTGTCATTCGATACCAAAAACGAGCGATGAAACTACTCTCGATAATAGTTCCTGCCTACAATATGGAGGCCTTTCTCCCGCAGTGCGTGGAGTCGATACTCCGTACTCCGTCGTTGGCGGCGGTGGAGGTTGTTGTGGTGAATGACGGCAGCAAGGATAGGACCTTGCGCATTGCCCGCCAATATGCCGACCGCTATGCCGATACGGTGCGAGTGGTGGATAAGCCGAATGGCAACTACGGCTCGACCATAAACGAGGCGTTGAAGGTTGTGCAGGGCGAGTATGTCAAGATTTTGGATGCCGACGACAGGTTCGATGGCTCTCGTGTGGCGGAGTTCCTCGCCTTTCTGCGCAAGATGCAGGGGGTGGATATGGTCGTGACGCCATTTATCGAGGTGGGCAAGCGCCGAGAACATAGGGTAGAGTACAACATCTACGGCAAGAAGATATACGACTATGGCAAGGCATACGATGCCGATAAGGTCTTTGCCGATGGGGCAATTCGCTTCTTTGCGATGCACGGCGTCTGCTATCGCACCGAGTTGTTGCGCAAGATGAACTATCGCCAGAGCGAGGGCGTTTCTTATACCGACCAGGAGTGGGTTTTCTTCCCGCTTTTCCGAGTAAAAACGATAGCTTTTGCCGATATTCCGCTCTATCGCTACAATGTGGCTCGTGAGGGGCAGACTATGGATGCGAGGGTGCAGATGCGAAGCCTTGCGCAGCTGGTGGCAGTCACCGAGGGTATGGCACGCTACTTTGTGACATCGTCGAAGATGGTGCGCACACCGCAGCGAATGGCTTTTCTGCGAAATATTGTGGCGGACCGCATCCGCATAGTCTTTCGCAAATATCTGCTCGTGATGAGCGATGTGGCGTTTGCCAAGTCGGACTTCGAAATGGTCTATGTGCGACTGATGCAACTCGTTGCAAAGTGTCGTATCGACAAATTTACCGTTCCGGTGAATAATCTTTTAAGGGTCGATTTGTTGGCTCGTTGGCAGAAGCGGGGCAAACGCTATGGCGCAATTTCGAGGTGGCTGCTCTCTGCCGTCGATAGCGCAATGACCACCATTCACGCCCTGCTGTTTAGGTAGTTGGCAGGATGGCGCAAAAAAAATCTTTTAATTTTCAATTAAAAAGAAAACTTTTTTCTATCTTTGTGGTGTATTAGCAAGCAAAGAGAAGGCAAAATGCCCTCCCCGATTTTTCGGGGGGGGTATTTTGGGTTTTATTGTGTTGAGTATTAGCGAGTTACAAGGGTCACTTAAAGCCAGTTGAGAGTTGAGAGTTGAGAGAACGGAAAACGGAAAACGGAAAACGGAAAACGGAAAACTTTGCAAAAAGACGAAAGAGTTGAGAGTTTGATGGGACAAATGGGACAAATGAGACCAATGAGACCAATGGGAGAAACTTTCAGCGCACCCCTAACTGCCTCTAACAACCCCTAACAACCTCTAATCTTCGTTGCGCCTTGACTGCGCTCAGAGTTTGCAAAACAGAAAAACAATTTTTTACAACAATAATTTCAATTTTAACTAAAACCTAAAAAAACGATGAAAAATTTGACAAAAATTTTCATGGCGGTTGCTGTTGCGATGTTCGCATTTGCGTGCGTGACAGACACAACCGAAGACCTCGGCATCAAGGTCGATGGTCAGAAGGGCGTAACCGAACTCGCTCTTTCGTTGGAGGAGAGTCGTACTCACCTCGGCGAGAAGGCAGAGGGCGTTTATCCGCTCTATTGGAGCGATGGCGACGCTATCGCTGTTAATGGCGTAGTTTCGGCTCCGCTCACAACAGGTGGCGAGGCTACCGCAACATTCTCTTTCGCAGAGGAGGTTAAGACTCCGCTCTACATTGTCTACCCTGCTTCGGCAGTAGCAACCGTAGAGGGCGAGGAGACTGAGACCCCTGCTGCAACTGTTTCTGCTGTGAATTTCCTCGCAGAGCAGCCTTACACCGTTGGCACTTTTGCTCCACAGGCAGCGCCAATGTATGGTTACAGCGAGGGCGTGCCTACGGAGGGCGTTCAGCTCAACCACCTCACAGGTGTGCTTCGCTTGGCGATTAAGGGTGACGGCGAGAAGGTAACTTCGATTAAGGCTGTTGCTCAGAATGGCAAGATTGCAGGTGCTTACACCGTTGATTGCACAAACGGCACTTTGACGGCTGTTGATGCATCGAACACCGTAACCGTAACCTTTGCAGAGCCATTGGTACTCGGTGCAGAGGCACAGGTTGTCTATTTCACAGTTCCTGCTGGTAACTACGGCACATTTATGATTACCGTATATACCGAGGCACACGAGAAGATGACCGTGAAGTTCAACAGCGACATTAAGCCTATCAACGCCGGTGTTGTTCGTGAGTTCTCGGAGTTCACCTACGCAGCAAACACCAACGATGCTGAGGGTACATTCATCATCGACAGCGAGGAGGCACTTATCGAGTTTGCTCGCATTGCTTCGACTTTCTACCCTTACACCGCAGCAAAGGTTACTGCAAGCATCGATATGTCGGGCTACGATTGGAAATCAATCGAGGGCTTTGGCGCATACGAGTTCGACGGTGGTAGCGCAGAGGGTTGCACAATCAATGGCTTGAAGGCTCCTTTGTTCAGCACTACCAACGCTACAATCAAGAATGTTGAGCTCACAAATGTTGCTATCGTTGAGACCGAGGCAGCTTTCACAGGCTCGATTGCTCGTGTATTGAATGGTGGCGAGTTGCATAACTGCTCGGCAACGGGTACTTTGCTCGTAAACAACACAACTCTCTCTATCGCAAAACCAGAAGACCAGTACAATGAGATTGCTCACGGTGGTTTGGTAGGTTGGGCTGTTGGTGCAACCATCTACAACTGCGAGGGCGATGTTGATGTAACAGTAACTTCATTTGGCGCAAACAACAAGGCTAAGGCGTCAGCAGGTGGTGTAGTAGGTGCTATTGCTAACCTCTGTAAGATGAAGAATGTTACCAATAACGGAGATGTCCTCTACAATAGTACAACTAACCAGGCTGCTATGTATCTCGGTGGTGTTGTAGGTAAGTCGAGCTATTCGACTCCATCGCTTGCGGAGTTCTCGAACATCACCAACAATGGTAATGTATCAACCGCTAAGGATAGTAAGAATACAGGCGACCTCTTGCTTGGTGGTTGTGCTGGCGATATCGTAATGGAGAATGCAACCGTAGTTTGCGATAAGCTCACAAACAATGGTGACATTACTCACAACGGTTACAGCAACGGTGCTCGTTTGGCAGGTGTTGCTGCATACTCTTGTACAGGTTCGTTCACCAACTGTAAGAACACCGGTGATCTTACCATCACAACAGGCGCACGCCACACTTCTGGATATATGGGAGGTGTGTTTGGTCAAACTGTTTACCCTAAGACCTTCTCGAACATTGTAAATGAGGGTGCTATCACTATTCAGGACGCTGCAAAGGAGGATCTCACCTTCGAGCACGGCTATATTCAGATGTATGGTATCGCATACGCTATCTCGATGAAGGCAGAGGCTGATATCCCAACCGTTTCGAACTGTACCAACAGTGGTCCACTCTCTGTTGGTAAGATTACAAATGCTTCAACCGGTAACGGTGGCCGTTTGTATATGGCTGGTTTGTTCTCGAACATCTACGCAGGTAACATCTCTAATTGTACCAACGAGGCAACCGGTACTATCACCGCAAAGACCGGTTTGTGGTCATCAGAGTATATGATTGGTGGTTTCGTAACTTACCTCGGTTCGAACAGTAATTGTACAACTATCAAGATTACCGATTGCGAGAATAAGGCTGCAATCTTGTGCGATCCATATATTGATGATAACAACACTATTCTCAAAGGTGAGATTGGTGGTTTCTGCGCCGAGGCTTATGTTGACACTAACGCCGACACCTACCACGTAGAGTTCCTCCGTGCAAAGAATAGCGGTAATGTTACCGTTAAGGGTAAGTTTGTTACTTCGGGTTACCCTTATTTTGGCGGTTTTATGGGTTGTGCAAACTACGACTCTCTCTTCTTTACCGATTGCGAGGTTTCGGGTACTACCGATATGAACGCAACTGCTATCTCGGCTTGCGTTGGTGGTTTCATCGGCTACGACACAACCAACTGGGAGCTTCAGTTTGATGGCTGTACACACTCGGGCGTAGTGAAGTACTCGGCTCTTGCAAGTAGTGCTACAGCTGACAACGCAGAGGCTGTTCGTATGGGTGGCTTCACCGGTTATCGTGGTGCAACTATTACCACAAAGTATAAGGATTGTGTTAACACAGGTAGTGTAATTTTGGAGGGCGAGCAGACTGCTACTGGAAAGAAGATGCACGGATACAATATCGGTGGATTCTTTGGTCGTAACAACGGTAACAGGCTTACTTTTGAGAACTGTACAAATGGTGAGTTGGGCAGCACAACCAAGGGTGCTGTTACAGCAGCTGGTACTCCATCGTCGGGTATCACTCTCGGTGGTATTATGGGCTTGACTACGAGCCACTTCACTGCAACAGGCTGTAAGAACTACGGTCCTATCAAGCAGACAGGTGCCGGTGGCGCAAGCGGTACATACCGTTCGAGCCTCGGAGGTATCTTGGGTGCTGCACCAAACGCAGGAACTTCTACCATCACCATCACCAACTGCGAGAACTATGGAAATGTTGGTTACGGTTCAGTTAAGCCAACCAACCGTGTAGATGTTGCTGGTATTATGGGTACTTCGTCGCAGGAGGGTACAACAACCATTACAGGCTGTAAGAATGGCGGTAAGATTGAGTTCAACGCTTCGGGCGCAGGTGCCGAGATCTCGATTGGTGGTATCGGTGGTACTATCCAGAGAGGAACTCTCACTAACTGTGTGAACCTTGCTACCGGCGAGATTTATAGCAATGGTACGTCAACTTCGAACTACGAGGTTGGAGGTATTACAGGTTCGACAGCTCTCAACTCGGCAAACCTCTACAACTGCGACAACTATGGCCACATCAATCAGGTTAAGGCAAGTAAGGGTACTACCCAGATTGGTGGTGTCAATGGTTATGCTTACCGTTTCGGCACAATCGATGGTTGCGACAACTTCGGTACTATCACCTTTGCAGGTACTGCAACAAACAAGAACGGAAATGTTGGTGGTGTAATTGGCTACGCTCGTTTCCAGGGCGCAAACGCTGCAGCTGACGGCTCAACCCCAGCAGGTGTTGCTGCCGTAACAAACTGCGGTAACTACGCTGACCAGACTTGGGGTGGCACAGCAAAGACTTACTACGCTGGTGGTGTTATCGGTTACTGCCGTAGCAGAGAGAGCGGTATTGCAACTCTCGAGAACTTGAAGAATATCGCTAACTTCACATTTACATCGAAGGGCGACTCCGACGCTAACACATACCTCGGCGGTATCTGCGGTACATTCGGTAGCGAAGATAATCCTCACCATCTCAACGGTGGTGTATTCTACGGTAACTGCAAGGCAATAGGCTTGGAGGGCTTGATCGGTTTGGCATTCGGTAACTACCGCACCGACACCCGTTATGTAGAGAATGTTCAGTTCGGTGGTAATATGGTGTTTGCGGAGAATAAGGAGACAGAAGAGGATATAGACACTGGTGAAGTGTTCGAGAAAATTACCGATATCCTCACTCCAATCACCGAGGAGAATATTCACAAGTACGCATATAAGTACAATGAAGGCAATCCATCGGTAACTTTGGAGCAGTTCAAGGCTGACGGTTGTTCGGTTATCACCACAAAGCCAGCTGTACCAGCAGCTCCTGCAAATAATTAACAGAGTAGTTTAACCATTAAATTTTTGAAGGCATTATGAAAAGAAATATTTTGGGCTACACTGCTCCTGAGGTAAATATTTTCGAGGTTGTAGCCGAGCGTGGCTACAATGTAAGCGAGCCTGTTTCGGGTGGCGTCGGCTCGATGCTCCCAGGCTTCGGCTCGGAGGAGGATGACCTTATCTACTAAAAGCAAAAGAGGC
>JBGVMU010000009.1:0-6125 GCA_045124955.1 Alistipes sp.
ATATGTAAAACATTCATATAAAACTATTGTCGTTCAGTAAATTATACATACCTTTGTACTCCGACCGCTCAAGGTCCTTCTATTTGTCAAATGAGTATCCACTCTTTTTAGGATACAGTCAGCGAGACTTTTCTCCCAATTTTTTCAGTTGATAACGGATGGTGAAACCGAACCCGTCCGTCTGTTTCCAGATTCACGGTGTGCCGTAAGGTGCATCGTCTTCGGGCATTTTTTAATCCATAAAACAGTTTTCAGATGCAAGAAGATTTGGAAAAAAACAATGGCATGGAATCGATGTCCATTGAGGAGATGTTCCTGAAGAGTCAGGAGTCGTATGAAGATGCGCAACTACGCGCACAGGAGGAGAATCGGAGCTTTGCCCGCACGGAGTTCTTCCGTATGGACAAATTTGGCGTTTACCGTCTGCGTATTCTACCTATCGCCCCTAATCAGGATGGTACGCCATCACGCCCGGGCTATGAGTTCCCTGTACATCAGTTGTTGCTCGAGTTGGAGAAACCGGGCAATGGTGCTAAGGCTTCAAAGATGTATGTTACCGTCACTCGTGCTACGGATGCCGGTTACAGCGTAGATCCTATCGAGACCTACCGTAAGTTGGCCGTTGCAGCAGCCAAGGAGATGGGCGATGAGAAGCTCGCCGAGAAGATTGACGGAGGCTCGTTTGGCGGTGGCTTGAAGTATGGCTATGGCCACTGCATGTATGTCTATGACCTCAGCGAGCGTGGCAAGGGTCTGCAGATGATGACGCTCTCGCACGCACAGTTCAAGGAACTCGATGAGCGTAAGTTCAAGCTCTGGTCGAAGAAGTTGCAGAAGAATCCGAGCTATCCTTGTCCTATCTCATCGGTGCGTGAGGCATATCCTGTGGAGATTGAGAAGCGTAAAAACGGTGCTAAGACCGAGTATATCATCTCTATTGACAATGAATCGGACGCATTACCTCTCAGCCGTGAGGAGCTTACAGCTCTGCTCGCAGCACCTCGCATTCCCGAAGTTATCTACCGCTACACACGCTACCACCTCGGTGCTACCGTGGAGTTCCTCAAGCAGAGTGACACGCTCTATGGTATGAACCTTATGGAGAGTGACGAGATGAAGGAGGTCATCGCAACCCTCGCAGCAGAGCTTCCGAAGGAGGACACCTCGGAGTTCTCGTTCGACCGCCGCTCTAAGGATAACAAGGAGAATGAGCAGAATGGCTCAGGACCGCTCTCACTCGATGACCTCTTTGAACGCTACGAGGAGTTGCAGGCCGAGGGTCTTGGAGATAAGACCGAGGAGGGTCAGGAGCTCCGTGCAATGATTCGAGGCTACATCGACCAGGAGCGTCTGCCTATCCGCATTACCCGCTCTACCTCTAACCGTGAGTTGCTCGATATGATTGAGCGCGAGTTGGAGGGTCCCAAGCCCGAAGAGGAGGCGGAGGCAGAGAGTGATGATGAGGAGCAGGCTGAGGAGCGTCCACGCCGCCGCAGATAACATAACCTTGGTGTGCAGGTAGGTAAACTGCCTGTACACCATTATCTGTATGGCTAAACATCGAAATCCTAATGGGTACATGGGAAATACTACGCATTCAGAAGGTACATATAGTCCAACGACTCATTCCAATATTTATAAAGTTTGGGCGAGTATGTTTCAAAGATGCTATTCAAAAGATTTTCATCTTAAAGAGCCATCATACATCGGTAGTGCTGTATGCGAAGAGTGGCACGATTTCCAAAATTTTGCACACTTTTATGATACTGCTCCATATCGAGAAGATGGTTGGCATTTGGATAAGGATATTCTCTACAAGGGGAATAAAATATATGCTCCTGATAAATGCGTGTTTGTCCCTCCCGAAATCAATAAATTGTTCGTCAGGAGATTAAATTATCGTGGTGATACGCCACAAGGTGTTCATTACGAGAAGAGACGCAATAGGTATAAGGCAAGTATGCACGATGGTTCTGGCAAGACTCTGTTTTTAGGCCGCTACAGAACTGTAGAAGAGGCTTTTGAAGCCTATAAGAAGGCTAAAGAAGCCCGGATATGTGCTGTTGCCAACAAGTACAAAGATCGCATTTCTCCTGACTTATATCAAGCAATGATTAACTATAAAATAGATGTGACCGACTGATATGAGTAAAAATATAGATGCATATCCAATTGCAATGGTCCTTGCGGATACGCATTGTGGAAAAGATACTGTAGAGGCCTTCAAACTCAATATGCACGAGGCAATTTCCATTTGTCAAGATAAAAGCATCAAGTATATCTTCTTCGCAGGTGATTTGGTTCTTAGTCGTGCAGCACAAACATTGGATATTCTATTGGCAATCCACGATGTGCTTGAGGCGTGTAAAGAGGCTGGAATAGAGGTGGTAATGATTAATGGCAATCACTGTAAAGTGAATCAAGAGTCTCCAAGGGGATATTGTAATGTGTTTGATTCTTTCAGCAATGTAATAGTTGTTGACACCTATCTCAAATTCCCTATTCTTAAAGATGTTCAGATTGGTCTCATCTCGTATTTCCCCGAACAAGGAACTTTTGTGCAGAAGCTCAAAGAGTTAGAGGAAGTAATGTTTGATGGGACAAAGGCTTTTAGAATCCTAATTATTCACGAAGGAATTCGAGGCGGATTGGGTGAAGCGACCGAGACAGAATTACCAGCAAAACTCTTCTCGAAATGGAATAAAGTCCTTGTTGGACATTATCATAACAGGAATACAATCGCTCCGAACATCGAATATATCGGCTCATCGCGTCAGCACAACTTCGGTGAGGACGAGGAGAAGGGCTACACGGTAATCTACACTGACGGATCGCACGAGTTTATCAAGAACCAGGTGAACACACGATACCGAGTGATTGATGTCTCGGCAGAGCGTGCCGGTCTTCACCTTATGGACGAACTGCGTGAGATTGATGCTGATGGTCGCTACAAAGTCAAGGTGCGTGTTCATGCCCCGCAGGCCGCAATGAAGTCGGTGGATAAGGCTGCTCTGCTCGATGCAGGAGCCACGAAGGTGGAACTTATCGCCGATGATGAGGAGATGTTGGAGGTTGCAGCCTCTTCGCTCTTTGAGAAGTTCGACAGCCATCGCATCCGCGAGACCTACGAGGAGTTCTGCCGCGAGAAGCAGATTGACGATGTAGCAATCGGATTGGAGTATTTATCTAAAATCGAAGGACAATGTGGAGATTAAAGAGTATAGAGGCCGAAAATCTGTGTGCCTTCCGCTCGCTGGCATATACGCTGCAGCAGGGAGTAACGACACTGATTTTTGGCAATAATAAGGACAACGACTCCCAGCAATCAAACGGTGCCGGGAAGTCGGCTCTCTTGGAGTGTATAGCCGTAGGACTCACAGGTAGTCCGCTGCGTAAGATACGCACCGAGGAGATTATCAACGATGCCGCCGAGCAGTGTCGCATCATTCTACACCTTGCAAATGACGCATCGAATGAGGAACTAATCATCGCTCGCTCGATACCTCGCAAGGGTGCATCGACAGTCGCCTGCGAACTCTATCGAGGAGGCGAACTCGTAACAACTGACGAGGCTGTACAGCACTCTGTAGATGCCTACAACAAGTATATCTTGGAGAAGTTGGGCATCACACGCGAGGAGTTGCTCAACAACTTTATCCTCTCTAAATATCGCTACGAGGATTTCCTGTCCTCGTCGGATAAGGAGAAGAAGGAGATTATCAACCGCTTCTCTAACGGCATCTTGGTAGATGAGGCTATCGCCCGTGTAGAGGAGGATATCGAGCCTCTCAGCAGTGAGCAGCAGAAAATAGACCTCGAACTTGCAGGCATCGATGGTCGTATCGAGATGTTGCAGGAGCAGATTGCCAATGAGGTTGCAGCAGGTGAAGAGCGTGGCCGCAGCCGTGAAACACGCATCACCGAGTTGGAGGAGGCAATAGCCTCGAAGCGTGAGTATATCCGCACCCACAAGGAGACTCTGACCGGTATAGATGCAACTATCGCAGAGGTGGATAAGGCAGACAAAGAGTTGCAGGCATTGGAGTCATCTGACACCTCTTTGGAGGAGTGCTTGAAGGCTATCGATGCTGTGATGACACTGCTTCCTAATGCTCGGAGAACAGACTGGAATCACACGCTCAAACTCAAGAAGGAGGATTTATTGCTTGCTCACTCTTCGCTCGAAAACCTCGATGCTTCGGTAAACCATGCCGAGGCGGTATTGAAGGAGAAATACGATGCCTTTGAGAAGTTTAAGGTTCAATACACAGACTTTGTTACGCAGTATGGTGACAAGTGCGAGGAGTACAGCTCCCGCTTGCAGGAGATTGACAAGACGCTCCGCAGCCTCGCTTCACGCCTTGAAGAGTTGCGCCGTAAACGCCGAGTAATCTCTGCGGGTATTGACGAACTCTCAAATAAGTTGGCAGGCTCTATTACCTGTCCGAAGTGTGGCCACGAGTTCTTGGTAGCACAGCCTAACTTCGACATCGAGGCTGGAACAAAGGAACTCCGTCTCCGTCAGCAGCAGTTATCAGAGATTAACGGCAATATCGAAGCCGAGCAGAACTCTTCGGAGGAGGCCGAGATGCAGCAGAGCAAACTCAATAGCGAGCGTCGTACTTTGGATAATGACCGTTCACGCTGGGAGCAGGAACTCTCGGACCACGAGCGAGCAGTATGCAGTGCTACAAGCGAGGTGGAGCGTGCAGAGCACAACCGTAAACGCACCAAGGCAGAGGTTGCTGCGATGCAGGATGAGATAGACAGCATCCGCCGCAAAGTCTTTGACGAGCTGTTCGGATTCATCGATGAGCGTAATGCAACACTCAGCCGTGAGCGCCGCAAAATCGTAGAGGATATTCGCTCTGCCGAGTGTGCCATTGAGACCTTGCAGGAGACAATCCGTGAGGTAAATGAGATGGCCACCGAGGACCTTACTCTATCGCTGCGCAAAACATTGGAGCAGGAGAAGCAACGCTCGATGGAGACCGCCAAGCGAAAGTTTGAGATTGATGATAAGGTACGGGCCTTGGAGGTGCAGCGCGAGCGTTTCGTGCAGTTCAAGACCTACCTTGCCAACACCAAGATTGAGGCTCTTAGCCGTATCACAAACGAGTTCCTGATTGGCATCGGCAGTGATATCCGTATTCGCTTTGATGGTTACACGGTGCTCAAAAGCGGTAAGGTGCGAGAGAAGATCTCTATCTCACTGTTGCGTGATGGCGTTGATTGTGGTTCATTCGGAAAGTTCTCGGCAGGTGAAGCGGCACGAGTGAATCTCGCAACAATCCTTGCGATGCAGAAGCTTGTCAATGCCAACTGCGATGATGAGAAGGGACTGGACCTATTGGTGCTTGACGAGATACTCGAAGCGGTAGATGAAGCAGGACTATCATCGATGTTCGATGCTCTGAATGCCCTGGGTGGCACTGTCCTCGTAGTCTCGCACGGCAATGTAGCCGAAGGTTATCCCCACAAACTTGTAATAACGAAGGAGAATGGAGAATCACGCATCGGAGAATAAGGCACTGAAGCACGACGATATCCTCGCCTTGGATGTGGCAACACACTGCGGCTACTTCTCAAAGCACGGGGCAGGTACTTGGAACCTCACCGAGAGCCGACGGCGCAACGACAATAAGATGCACGGCTCATTTCGCACGCTGCTCATAGACTTTATCCGTAAGTACGACATAAAGCAGATTGTGGCCGAGGACGTGAGCATCAACCGCCACTTCTACGACCTCAGAAGATTGTCGGAGTTGCGAGGCGTGTTGTTGGAGGTCTGCGATGAACTGAGCCTGCCCGAGCCGGAGTTTGTGAACCCTGCTGCACTCAAGAAGTGGGCAACGGGCGATGGGCACGCCACGAAGTCAAAGATGGTAGAAACCTGCAAAAAGTATGGTTATGTGCCTAAGGACGACAACGCTGCCGATGCTTGCCACCTATTCTTTTATTACATACGCAAACACAGATTATAAAATGACCGCATAGATTCGGGCGGTGACAAGCCGCCCACTTTTTTAATTGACGCTCTTCGAAGCTGACAGATTAGGACATTTCAGATTGAGTTGAACCCCTTTTCAGTTAGAAGAGTGGACAAGAAAGATGTGTTAAAAAGA
>JBGVMU010000010.1:0-36388 GCA_045124955.1 Alistipes sp.
GATAATACAAGACCTAAACATAATTTAGGTGGTTATAGCGGTGAGGTTCCACCTCTTCCCATTCCGAACAGAGAAGTTAAGCTCACTCGCGCCGATGGTACTGCGGTTTTCCCGTGGGAGAGTAGGTAGCCGCCTCTTCAAACCACTCCGACAACAAGTCGGGGTGGTTTTCTTTTTATAACCACCCCGATTTGTTGGAGTGGTTTGAAGAGGCGGCAGGCCGCCACCATTTGTGTTACCTATCCCCCAAACCCCCTTTCTGTAAAGGGGGCTTATTCGTTGCCTGTGGTGAGGGTACTAAAAAATAGTTTTCCGTTTTCCGCTTTCAGTTTTCCGTTACAATAGAGCCGTAGGCTCGTGCCGTAAGTTAAGCGAACGAGTAGGGTTTAGGGTCGTTAGGGTCGTTAGGGGATTAGAGAAGATAGGGAGTTTAGGGAATTTAGGGAATTTAGGGGCGATAGGGTATAATAAATATAAGTATAGATACCTATTTTGTTAGAGGGTTGCGATTGATAAAACAGAGGGTAGCGATACTATATATAATATATAATACCGCTACCTTTGGCTGCCAAGATAAATATTATGAATTTAATTTTCCCTCGATACTATTCACCTTATGGTTAAGGTTGAAGAGGTTGCGTGAAATATTGATAAATGTCTTTACGAAAGCCCATTGTATGAGAGATAAAACCAATGTTAATACACTCACACCGCATAAAATTAAACCAATTATTTTGTCCCTTTCGTTCCAATCTCCTATTTGTCCAAATCCTGTAAAAAGCAGAATAATTGAAGCGGCTATACCTACACCTAGTCCAATACTTGCGACTGTATTGAGAATATTTTCAGCCGAAGAATTTACACTCTCCTGAGGGATTGCCTGTGTCTTAATCGGTTGAACTTTCATTGCATCCATAATAGTGTTGTTCTGATTTGTTTCCATAATTTTAATTTTTTATTGTTATATGTAAGGTTATTTTACTGTTTGTTGATTGCCTAACTTATAGAAAAGATAGTAGAATGTAGCCCAAAGAGCGTTCTTTATCAATAATATAAATGTATTTACAATGGAGAATACTTTGTAGGATACTACTTCCAGATATGGTGCAATTGTCGCTATTAACCACTGCAAAATAATAAATATAGGTATAGCAATTACCACATATTTGATAGGTGTCTTGTTTGGAACGAAGCGACCTAACAGCGATATGCCAACTATTGTGCACATCGGAGCTATCATACCTATCATACCCATCCTAAGACCATACGCTATAATGCCGTTGATCAAATGGCAGATGAAAGCAGCGCACAATATTGCGGCAGGTGGAAGTATCGGTGCCTTCTTATCGCATTGCCAACAGAAATTACCCCAAAAGAGTATTGATACAAAGTATAACAATAGAGTTGCTATCCGCCAAAGAGTACCTATGGTGGAAGATGTTACACCGAATATTTCTATAACGGATAAAATTGCTCCTAAAAGCGTAATACCCATCGCTGCATAAGATGTGTAGCGAGCCGCCAGAAAGATATTTTTCATATTATAAAGTTTGTTGTTTAGTTATTGATTATCTTATGGTCCTTGGGTATAGACAAAACAAAAAAGCGCAGACCAAATTGCCGATTCTGGATTCTGCGGTCTTAGACTACCTCACACCCTAAATACGGAATAAAGCCCACGCCGATATACAGCGTGAGCGTCAAACTTTATTCCTTTGGGTGTGTTTTGAAAGTGTCTAAGTTTCAGAATCCCGAAATAAAAGCTAACGCCTTCTGTTTTATATGTCTTTTTGTCTGTTATTTAATCATAGGCATAACAATTATCATATTGCGAATACAAATATACAAAAAATTCACTATCTTCGTACTACGAAACAATAAATTATCCCTACAATGAAACGAATTACAATTTTCTTGGCAATGGTGGTGGCGGCGGTTGCGGTGCAGGCGCAGACACTCGATCGTATGCAGTGGTTTAACGAGCCGGAGGCGTGGAGTATCAAGAACAACAAACTCACGATGCAGGTGACTCCACAGAGTGATTATTGGCGCATTTCGCACTACGGTTTTTACCGTTGATGATGCTCCGTTCCTCTATACCACACGCGGTGGCTTGTCCCGACGGTAAGGGATTCGAGGCTCGTTTCGAGGAGTTCAAAATCACCTACTTACCCGACCTTCGCCGCCTGGAGTGGTTGAAGAAAAATCAGTAGTAAGGTGCTCTTGTTATAGAAAAAGACTCTTCGCAAGATATTTGCGGAGAGTCTTTTTTTTTTATAATCGACGAAGCGGACTAATCATTCAGTCGCTTGTCGAGCATCTTTATGAAGTAGCCTCCCACAACCGAACGACAACGGAACTGCACATGGTACGGCTTGTCGGTATAGTAGAAGTCGGTCATCGGAATGCGCTCGACGGTCTCGTTCATAAACTTGTGCATAGGCTTAACGAATGCTTCGAAATCCTCGTCATCATCTGCCATCGTAGCGGTCCAAATCACCCAGTCGGACTTGGTGTAGTGGCTGCGACTATCGAGTGGTAAACCGTATTCATCCTGCTTGGTGAGGTAGAACTCTATCTCGGTATCGGCAATATCCTCATCGAAGATGTTATATCCTAACACCTTGTCCCACACCATATTATACTTCTGGCTCCACGAAGTTTTGCAGTCGAAGACTCCGCCCTTTGAAGTTGTAAAGGTGCCCTCATTAAGCAGCGTAAGACGATAGTATCCATCCTCCTTGGCACGCTCTTTCCACTCCTTCGCCAACTCACGAGCCTTCGAAGTATAGTACTCGGCATCCGCCTTTTTGCCTGCCATACGAGCCATATCACCAAAGGCTGCGATACCCATAATACCCTTAACCGAGAGGTTGGCGTTGAATGACATTCGTCCTGCAAAGTCGTCGGTGCAGAGCTCATCTTCGGTATTCAGACCTCGCTCAATGAGGAAATCTGCCCACTGCTTCAAGATATCCCAATGCTTCGATGCATACTCGACATTGCCTTCGAGGTGGCTTATTGCACCCGCCAGCACAAGCATATTTCCCGACTCCTCGACAGGCATAGGGGTGGAATATACCTGACCATTCGCCAATGGATAACGACCAATATCGTGTGCAGGGAATGGCTGTTGCCACTTCTCGCCCTCGCAGTAGTAGAAGATAAAGTTCATCATCGCCTTTACAAACTCCGGATTGTAGCAGAGGAACATAGGGGCCGAAGGGTAGGTGATATCGACTGTTCCAAGGCAGCCATTGCTGAAATTCTCCTTCGATACCCACGCCAATTCGCCCTGCGGAGTCTCGATAAGTTTGTGTGCAGCAATGGTCTGACGATATGCCAGCGCACAAAGCTCGGCATACTCCTTACCACCCGCCTTGCGAGCCTCGGCCATCAACTCGGCATCGAACTTCTCGCAACGCTTAACGAGCGATTTGTACTCCTTCGCAGCCAATGCAAACTGCTCCTCGATGGTGCTGTCGCCCTTCCTGTTCCAATAAGGGCGCATATTCTCGCCGAAGTATTGAATCGAGTAGATGTCGTCGTAACCCACCATGATGTAGTCGCTCTTGTTGCACGCTCCCACCTCTCCGAGCGAGTGGCTCAAAGCCATAGTGTTGCCCTTGCAAGTGGTTACTGCGCCCTCGGTCAAGAAGTCGTTGCGCAACTTCTGCTGACAACCCGTAGCGACATTGTACTCACCCTTTGGTGTTGCGAGGTAGAAGTATCCCCAGTCGATGCGAACATTGTCGCCCGAGCGACCGAGAATCATCTGCTCCTCGGTACCGCAACGGAGGTAGTCGAAGTTGTTGTCCGACCGCTGCTCAACGATACACTTCTGCTCCTGGTTGTGGCGAGCCCAATTCTCGCCAGCCTCGAAGTAGATCTCCACATTGTGCTTCTTGCCGTCGTTTGACTTTACATCGTATGTCACATAATTCACAGGGCGAGCCACAAGGTCGATATTGTCGAGCAGTGCAGGTGCCATAAATGTAAGTTTAAGATCTACGCCACCACAACGGAAGTCGTAGATGGTGCGTGTAGCCTGCACATCGGCAGAGAGCTGCTCGGCAGTCTGCTCGAATGGGGCATTGTTGCGAGGTACGGCACGATACAAACCAACATCGAAGAGGGTGGTGACGTTACGGTTGCTACGACAGTCAGCTGCGATAACTACCTTGCCATTCTTTGTGAGAGCCATCACCTCATCAGGGATCTTAACCCAACGGAAATGTGTGTCGCAGAAACCAAGCCTATTAGGAATAAGCACGCCATTTACATAGAGCAGAGCGTGGTAGTCGTAGCTGCAATAGAGATAGAAATTTGTGTGCTGCAACTCCTCTGCCGACAGATTTATGGTGCGTCGCACCCACATCTTTCCGCTCTGCCAATCTTTGGTGCGAGGAAGCATTCTCTCGGCATTGCCGAACGGCGCTTTGCCACTCTTCCACGAGCGGTCATTGAAGCTCGGCTTTGTCCAGCCATCGGCAGGCTTGGTGAAGGTGTAGCGACCCGACCACTCCTCGAAGTAGCCCATAGGAGCCACCATAATCTTATCTTCGGTCTCGGCTCCCATAAAACGATAACTTACACCATCGACACGCAAAACGCCGGTAAATGGGGTCTCGCTTGTGGTCCAATGGCGCACAGCGTCGTCGTAGAGGTTATCTGCTGCTGACCACGAACTCACATAAGGATCAATCGTAATAAGAGGATACGCAGGCGCACGCAGCTCATTTTTCTGATGTTCTACCGAGCAACCAAAGAGCGCTAGTAGGGTTAGTGCAAATAGAAGTCTTTTCATTTTTTCTGAAATATTTGTAATTCTAATTACAAATATAGAAATAAAAAATCAATAAAACTCTAAAAAAAGATTGAAAAGATTTTGCGGAAACGGAAATTTCGCTTATCTTTGCACTCGCTTAAACGCAATGGCGGGATAGCTCAGCTGGTTAGAGCGCATGATTCATAATCATGAGGTCGAGAGTTCAAGTCTCTCTCCCGCTACAAAAAAAATGATTAGGAGTGATTTTTATCACTCCTATTTTTTTTGTAGCGGGGAGAGAGACCGTGTGTTACCCCCCCCCTAAATCCCCCTCCTGTGAGGGGGACTTATATTTTCGATAAACAAATTAATCTTTCATCACTCCTTTTTTTGTAGTGGGAGAGAGACCGTGTGTTACCTATCCCCCAAACCCCCTTTGACTTTGTCTTCCTCCTTCGCACCTCGGCATAGTGTGCAAGCACCCTCTGCTCTCGGCTTGGCGTCGGTTCTGTAAAGGGGGCTTATTTCTATACGCAACAAATGCAATTACTCCTATTTTTTTGTAGCGGGAGAGAGACGAGTGTGTTACCTATCCCCCAAACCCCCTTTGACTTTGTCTTCCTCCTTCGCACCTCGGCATAGTGTGCAAGCACCCTCTGCTCTCGGCTTGGCGTCGGTTCTGTAAAGGGGGCTTATTTATATACGCAACAAACGCAATTACTCCTATTTTTTGTAGCGGGGATAGAGACGAGTGTGTTACCCACCCCCTAAATCCCCTTGACCTTCGGTCTTCTTCCTTGCGGCTCGGCAGAGTGTGCGAGCACTCTCTGCTCTCGCTCCGCAGCGTCAGTCCCTGTGAGGGGGACTTATTTATATACGCAACAAACGCAATTACTCCTAATTTTTTGTAGCAGGAGAGAGCCCCTATCACCTATATATAATTAAATCTTCGTCTATTTGTCGATTATTTTCTCAAAAAAATAGGCTTTACTGCTGCTTCTTTCTAACTTTTTTGCCTGTTTTTTGTTGTTTTCTGCTAAAAATTATTAACTTTGTTATTACCAACTACTGAAAATGAGCAAATGAAAATAACAAAATAACCTTATAATTATGGCTAAAACACTTAAAATCAGAGATTTGACTTTGCGAGACGGACAGCAGTCCTCTTTTGCAACCCGTATGACACAGGCTCAAATCGAGCGTGTGTTGCCTTACTACAAGGATGCGCACTTCTATGCTATGGAGGTGTGGGGTGGTGCAGTGCCTGACTCGGTGATGCGTTATCTCGGCGAGAACCCTTGGTATCGTCTCGAAAGCATCAAGAAGGAGGTGGGCGATGTGTCGAAGCTCACAGCACTCTCTCGTGGTCGCAACCTCTTTGGTTACGCTCCATACACCGACGAGATTATCGAGGGTTTCTGTCGCAACTCTATCGAGAGCGGTTTGGGCATTATGCGTATCTTCGACTGCTTGAACGATGTCGAGAATGTTAAATCGACTATCAAATATGTAAAGAAATATGGCGGTATTGCCGACTGCGCAGTCTGCTACACTGTAGATCCTAAATATCCGAAGCTCTCCTTCTTCCAGAAGTTGATGGGCAAGAAGAACCCTGCACCGGTATTTACCGACGACTACTTCGTGTCGAAGGCGAAGGTGTTGGCCGATTTGGGTGCTGATATGATCACCATCAAGGATATGTCGGGTTTGATTCCGCCACAGCGTGTCAGCGCACTCGTCAAGAAGTTGAAGGCTGCGGTAAATGTACCTATCGACTTCCACACCCACTGTACTCCTGGCTATGGCTTGGCATCGGTATATGCTGCAATTGCTGCGGGCGTGGATGTTGTGGATGCTAACTGCTGGTGGTTTGGCGGTGGCACAGGTGCTCCTGCATTGGAGCTGGTATATCTCTTCTGCCAGAAGCTCGGCATCGACTTGGGCGTAAATATGGAGGCGGTTGCCAAGATTAACGAGCAGTTGAAGGATATTCGCTCGGAGTTGAATATCTCGGTATTTGGCAAGGATAAGCCTGCTCCAAAGCCATTCAACCCTGTTGTAGATGCTACCCCTGTCGAGGTCGAGGCGTTGCTCGACAAGGCTGTTGCGGCTGCCGAGAAGGAGGACTTCGAGGCGTTGCTCGATGCAGCGCAGAAGATTGAGGCATACTTTGGCTTCCCTGCTCCTAACAAGCTCGTTCAGGAGGCGGAGATTCCGGGCGGTATGTATTCGAATATGGTGGCTCAGTTGCAGGCGTTGAAGGCAGAGGATATCTTGCCAAAGGCTATGGAGTTGATTCCTGAGGTGCGCCTTTCGGCAGGTCTTCCACCACTCGTAACCCCTACATCGCAGATTGTGGGCGCACAGGCAGTGAATTGCGCACTCGACTTGAAGGCTGGTCGCCCGATGTATACCACCAAGAACAACCAGTTCGTAAATCTCGTTAAGGGTGAGTACGGAACTACTCCTGTTAAGATTGACCCTGAATTCCGCTTCAAGATTTGTGGTGTTCGTGAGGAGAGCAACTACGATATCTCGAAGTATCAGCACCAGCCAAACCCAGAGTTGCCTGAGGCTGGCGGTGTAAAGCTCGCCGAGAACGAGAAGGAGGAGTTGTTGCTCGAATTGTTCCCACTTGTGGCTAAACCATACCTCACAGGCGTTAAGGTTAAGGCATATCAGGCAAAGGTTGCAGCCGAGGCCCCTGCAAAGGAGGAGGCTGCAGTTGCTGAGCCAAAGGCTCAACCAATCACAGGTCATACTATCGTTGCTCCACTCCCTGGCAAGGTTATCGAGTTCAAGGTTAAGGTAGGCGATGCGGTAGCAGTTGGTCAGGAGGTAGCCGCTTTGGAGGCTATGAAGATGGAGAACTCAATCACCTCTGACGCTGCCGGCTATGTTAAGCAGATTTTGGTCGTTGCAGGCGAGAATGTCGCAACCGACGCTGTGCTTATCGAGTTGGGCGAAGCCCCTGCAAAGAAGGAGGCTCCCGCAGCACCGAAGGCAGCCGTAGGCAATAAGGTTGTTGCTCCACTCCCTGGCCGTATCATATCGTTGAAGGTGAAGGCTGGTGATGTCGTAAAGGCGGGTGATGAGGTCGTAGTTTTGGAGGCTATGAAGATGGAGAACTCCATAACTTCGGACTATGACGGCACAGTTCAGCAGGTGCTCGTAGCCGAGGGCGACAATGTTGCAACCGATGCAGTACTTATGATTATAGGATAAACTTACACAATTGTTATAAACCAATAAAAAACTTAAACTTATGGGATTTTTGAAGGAATTTAAGGCGTTTGCGCTGAAAGGTAATGTGATGGATATGGCAGTCGGTGTTATCATCGGTGGTGCTTTCGGTAAGATTGTTACCTCGTTGGTAAATGATATCCTTATGCCGCCAATCGGTATGCTCTTGGGCAATGTTGATTTCAAGGATCTGAAGGTTAATCTTGCAGCATTGAAGGACGCAGCCGTTTCGGTTGTGAATGAGGGCGCAGTACCATCGGAGCCTGTTTATTGGAACTATGGCGCATTTATTCAGCAGGTTGTAGATTTCGCAATTCTCGCACTCTGCGTATTCTTGTTGGTTAAGTTCGTTGCTCGTCTCTCTAACTTGAAGAAGAAAGAGGAGGAGAAGCCAGCACCAGCTCCTGCACCAGAGCCAGCTCCAACTAAGGAGGAGGTTCTCTTAACCGAGATTCGTGATTTGTTGAAGCAGGGTAAGTAGTCCTACTTGTAGATAATAGCAAAGGAGTTGCAATGCAACTCCTTTACTGTTTCTATAACACTCTGCGGAATATGGCGAGCGGAAATCGTCGCACGGGGCGCATCCATAGCCAAATCTTTGCGAAGAAGATGTGTAGAGCCGAGCAATCGACCACGCCGTAGATTTTATCTCGTGTAACTCGCTCTGTACCAAGATAGTTGCCGTCGCCAAGCAGGGTTACAAACTCCTCGCCCACCTCTATAATGCGATGCACAACAAACGCATTTCCTGCATCTGCCATCACCACATTGTATTTGCGAATATCGCCCTCCTTGATTGGTCGAAGCGTGATTGTCGAGCCACTGCGGAAGAAGGGTAGCATACTTTGTCCCTTGACCGACACTCGCACGGTGGAGCCTTCGAGCAGCGTGTCACGCACGATTGCGAAGAGTTCTCGGTTAGCTATGGTGCGACAGTTCGACATAGGCTATTTGTTGAAGAGTGTTGAGTACGACAACTCGGCTGCCGCAGCATTTGGCAGACACTCCAAGTGATAGACCGGAGTACAAGATATAATCTCCGACACGGTGTTGCAGATGTGGTCTTGCAGGGTGTTGTCGTAGGCGAATGCCGGTGGGCACGACGGCAGAATTGCTCCGATGGCGGAGAGTGCCGGCAGACGGTAAATCTTGTTGTGTGGAGCCTGCGAAAGGCGTATCAAACCACGCACAGGCACGCTCTTATTCACATAGCAAGGTGTCTTTCCGCTCCAAGGCGAGCCATAGACACGGCACTTGCCGTCGATTACTCTGATTATCGGGCTATCGTCGTTGAGCAACTTTGCGCCCTCGATATTCTCACGCCACAAACGGGTGTGGGTGCTCTTTCCTGTGCCCGACTCGCCAAGACACAAGACGCCTTGGTGCTCCTTGACTGCAACCGATGAGTGGATAGCTATTGCTCCGAGCGGTGCTATGACAATGCCGAACATTATCCAGAGCCCGAAGCGTATAAGCGACGGATTGACCTCCGTAACCGCACCGAGATTACTCTCGACGATATTCGAGACATCCTTTTTTACGAGGATAAAAGTTTCCCCATTACGACACATCGAGAAGCGATATCCCTCGGCATAGCGTGCCAATTCGCCCGTTGCATACTCCTGCTCGAACTCAAAAGAGTGAATTGACTTCGTTGCAGGGTGTGTAGAGTCGCTGACGGGGCTATCCATACGCAAAACCATTGTCGGCTCGATGTCGCAGTCGCCCTCAATCTCGAAGGGTTTGAAGCCGTTTAAGCCACACTCTACAAGGTTGTTGTGTGCGCCCTCGGTGCGAAGTATAAAGTCTGCTATGCTGTAATTCATATTATATATTTGTTTTTTCGAGAGTTACGATGCGGTCGCAGTAGTCGAGCGAACTATCTCGGTGAGCAACCACAACTATTGTAAGGTCTTTGTTCGATGCCGAGAGTTCCTCGATAGCACGATTTATGCTCTGCTCGGTGGCATTATCGAGCGAGGATGTCGCCTCGTCGAAGAATAGTATGTCGGCACGCTTGTAGAGCGCACGAGCAATGCCTATACGCTGACGCTGACCGCCCGAGAGAAGTGCTCCACACTCGCCAATGCGTGTGTGAATACCTTTTGGCAACGATGCCACAAACTCCGAGAGCGATGCCGCCTCGATGCACCTCTCGACCTGTGCCATATCTACATCCTTCTCGTCGCAACCGAGTGCAATGTTTGAGAGTATGGTACTGTCTGTGAGGAAGGTGCTTTGCGAAACATAGCCTATGCTATTCTGCCACTTGCGTAGAATATCGCCCTCCAACTTCACTCCGTCGATATATACACCACCTTCGGTTGGGGTGTAGAGTCCGAGCAGAATGTTGAGCAGGGTAGTCTTTCCTACGCCCGACTCTCCGTTGATACCCACCTTTTCGCCCTTGTGGATAGAGAGTGAGAGGTTGTGTAGCGTATCGTGTGTGCCATTATCGAAGCGGAACGAGAGGTTGCGCACCTCGATAGAGCCGCTAAGCGTAAGTTGCTCGGTCGAGCCTTGCTCCGCTATCTTGTCGCTTTCGGCGGAACGCTCACTCAGAATATCTATGGTGTAACGATTGTATCGCAATGCGCTCCACGCACCCATAATATTGCGTGCCGAAGGCAACAGACGCAAACCTGCAATGGCGAATACTCCGAAGAGAATCTTCATATCGGCACCCGACCAAACACTTCCCAGGCAGAGCAACAACGCCATACCGACAGCCAAACCTGTCTCGGTGAAGTTCTGTGGCAACATCGAGATTGTGGCATTCTTGCGACCAACCTCCACTATGGTGTCGAGCTCTCGATCGAAGAGCGAGAGACGATGCTCGAAAGCGTTGTTTATTTCGATGTCGGCATAACCTCTGAAACTCTCTATCACATCACGATATTTACGACGCTGTGCCTCGTTCTCTACATTTCCGTAGCGGTCGAGGCGGTAGCGCATAAGTGAGAAGTAGAGCCACGCCACAGGAATAAATACCGCCACTGCAAGCAACGCTCCCACGGGCGAATATATCGCAATCGAGAGGAAAATCATCACAAGCAGCAACGCCTCGCTTGCCAATGTCGCCAAAGGTCGCAACACTCCCGTGATAAAGGTGTAGCAGACAACATTTACATTGCGTGATAAGACGGCGGAGTTCTCCTTCTTTATAAACTGCAAACCCTGCTCGAAGTAGCCGATGAAGAGTCGGCGTGAGAGGTGGCGGTAGAGCGCATAGATGTAATCTCGCTCCACACGGTAGAGTAGCAGGTTGATAAGATTTTTAACAATGATAAATAGTACCACCGCAACGGCCACCGCAATAACGAAGTTGCTGTCCGACGAGAAGCCGAAGATGTCGTAAATGCTTTGCAGAATGGTGTTCGAGTGCAAATTCTCGGCATCGAGAATAAGATACAATACCGGCAAAAGTGCCGCCAAACCCACGAAGTTGAGGAGGGCACGCACGAAGATTGTAAGACTTACACCCACTCCTCGCAAGCGAAATGTTTTGGGTATTATGTCGAGAATTTTGAGTTTCATCCCACAAAGATAACACTAAATACTTAAATATCAACCCTTAATTGCCTATTGGCGTGATTTTGCCCATCGGAACATACCAAACATAGCCCTTTACCGAGGTGTAGCCCATCGTTTTCAGTACCTTGATATACTGTTCGATCTGAACAATATGCTCTCTCTCCTCCTTGCCGAACTTGTAGTCGATTACTACCGCCTCGTTGTTGCGAGTCATAACTCGGTCGGGGCGTTTCGACTTGCCGTTAGGCAGGACAATGTTGCGCTCACGGTATAGAGCACTCCAACTGCCATCGAACCACTCGCCGGCGATTGTTGTGTCGAGCGTGGTGGAGATTTGACTCTTCAAATTGGCAACCTCCTCCTGGCGTAACTCGCCATTCTTGACCATATCGTCGAGCTTTGCAAATATCTCCTCTCGTGTAGTTGCACCTTCGAATGCACGATGCAGACGAATACCCGTATTGCGAGGTGTTAATGCGTTGTTATCCTCGGCAAAGTAGCGTGAGAGCGATGTGCGGAAGCGAAGCGAAACAGGTGCCACATTGTGCTCTCTGATTACCGTGGTTTTCACCTTTTTATCCTCCTCGTCCTTTGGCTCGGGCGAGTCGAAAGTGCCTATTTCGTAGTGGCAGAATATGGCATCCTCGCTATCCTTCTGCATCTTGTTGCCATATAGTCCAAGCAATAGCGTGCTGACAGATGAGTTGCGACTCTTTTTGCCCGGAAGGAATATGTGCAGCTGCTCCTTGGCTCGGGTGGTGGCAACATAGAGCATATTCAAAGCATCGACGCTGCAATATACCGTCTCTCGGAAGAATCCGTCGGCAAAGAGCGAGTCGCCAACCGAACTGTTGAATGCTATCGGGAACTCGCCAATCGAGTCGAGATGCTTGTTTGGTGTGGCTTTCGACCATATCGTGTTGGTGATGTAGCCGGTCGAATCGAGCGGCTTCAACGACCACGAGCAGAGCGGAATAATTATAACCTTATTCTCCAAACCCTTCGCCTTGTGAATGGTGAGAATTTCGATTGCTCGCTCGCTCTTTTCTACTCGCACCGAGAGCGTGTCGCCCTTCTCCTGCCACCACTTCTCGAAGAGTGAGAGGTCGGCAACTTTGCCTGCCGAGAATCGGGAGATATGCTCGTGCAGAGCCAGCAAATATGCCGCTTGTCCCTCCATATCCTTGGCGTAGCGAATTGTTATGTGGTCGAATGCCTCCTCGGGCGACATCGTGCGGATGGAGTCGAGGAAGGCGTTATCGTCGTCACTGATAGGGGTGGCAAAACTGTTGTTATGCAGATAGTTATACAGCACCAGAGAGGTGGTGTCTTGGCGATTGATTGCAAGACGCATAATCGCAATAACGAGCTTCACGGCGGGCGAAGTCGCAAGACTCAAAGCCTCCTCGGTAGTAATCTCGAACCACAACTCCTCGGGCATCTGCTCTCGATAGCGAAGAAGCTCCTTGGCAATATCCATTCCTTCGCTCTTCTTGCGCACGAGAATTGTTATGTCGCAAGGGCGGAAACCTCGCTCCAATACCTCCTGTATGCGCTTTATGTAGAGCGGTGTTCCATCCTCGTCTAACAGCTCGTTGTTATCTCCGTTCGGCGCAGTAATCGACACAAAACCGTTGTTATGATGCTTGCGACGAGGGGTCTGCTCGTGTTTGGAGTATGCCTTTTTCAGGGTGTCGTAGAGTTCGCTCTTGCACTCCTTTGATATGCAGCCACGCTTGTCTGCCTCGTCGAGACGGGCATTTAAGTTGTTGTTTTCGAGTTCGATAATATCGGTGAATAGCAAGTTGTTGAATGTGACAATATTTGGCAAACTACGCCAATTATTCTCCAATGGATCGCTCTTGCAATCCTCCAAACTCTTCTCTACATCACCTCCGAGAATGCGCCAATCGCCACCTCGCCAGCGGTATATCGACTGCTTTACATCACCCACGATAAGCACCGAGGTGTCGGATGACTGCGACATCGCATTGCGCAACAGGGGCAGGAAGTTGTTCCACTCCTTGACAGATGTGTCCTGGAACTCATCAATCATAAATTTATCGAAGTAGTTGCCCACCTTCTCGTAGATAAATGGCGCCTCCGACTCGGAGATAAAGCCCGCAATGGCGTGCTTGGTCTCGGATAGGAGCATCGAATTTTCATCCTTGCAAATGGTCTGCACCTTATCTTGCAGATCGTGCAACAGAGCAAATCCTCGGAAGTTACGGTTGAGGATACGCTGCGTATTGCCGAGCGTTGTGAGTGCGATATGCTCTGTGTAGATATCGACGAGCATCGACTGCAACTCCGTAGCGAGTGCTACCAGATCGGGCGTATCTTTGCCTTTGTTGAACCACTCCGCAGGGTCGTTGTCGAGGTGCTTGATTATGGTGTCCGACACCTTGTCGAGCGTGCCATCTGCAACCTTCTCGAAAACCTTGGTGAATTTACGGGAGAAGTTGTCGTGCGAATATCCTCGTGCAAATATCCTATCCAATGCCGCCTTACCCATCGCCTTGAAAGCGATGCGTCGCTCATCTACGGATGCCGAGAACTCTTGGATGGCAACTTCCAGCGCCTTCTTATCCTTGTTGTTCTTGATGATATCTCGGGTCGATTCTTTGAATAACTCATCGGTCAGAGCGGTGATAGCGTGGCGGATATTCCACTTCTCGCCATCACGAATGCGCTCCTCGGTGAGATCTTCGAGCCATTTGCGCAACTCGGGCTGCTTGGTGATATCCTTAATCAACTCATCGACACTCTTTGCAAGCACGGGTGCGGTATCCAACTCGGTAGAGAAGTTCATATCGATATTCAACTCACGGACAAATGCTCGCAAAATTCGCTGAAAAAATGTGTCGTTCGTAAGGATGGTGAAGTGCGAATAGTCGTGCAAAATCAGCGAACGAACAATCTTTGCTCGCTCTCGCAGACTCTTCTCGTCGAGCGAGGTCTCCTTCATCAAATCTTTGAGGTGGTCGCTCTCCTTGCCCGATGCCAGCAGATGAATCTCTTTCAATATGCGTGACTTCATCTCCTCGGTCGCCTTGTTGGTAAAGGTTACTGCAAGTATGCGCTTGTAGAAATTGCGGTCGAAACGAGCCACACCATCCCCCGAGTCGTGATTGCGCAGTACATCGTATATATACTCGTGCGCAATGCGGTATGTTTTGCCCGAACCTGCACTTGCAGGAACAATTACGGCACGAGTTGGTGTTGGAGAGTTTCCCATTTGGTCTAAATTTTTCGTAAAGTTAATAAATAAAGATTGAAAAATTGGTTGTTTGAGAAAAAAGTTGTAACTTGCATACCTAAATATAAATATATATAGGTATGAAAAGAGTCTTTATTTCGATGATATTTGCGGTTGTGGCATTTGTAGCTTCGGCACAAAATGTTGCTTCGACTGCGCAGCCTGCTACCACAAACACGACTACCGAGCAGGTGGTTTCGATTTCGAAAACCGATTGGATAACACCTTTCGACAAGGTGAAGGTTGATGGCCCGATGAATGTTGTGTTCAAGAAGGTTGCGACCCCCGAGGAGAATCGCATAACCTACGACACAAAGGGTAATATCTCTTCGAAATTCAAGTTCGAGATCGACAAGAAGGGTATGCTTATCGTTAGCGAGAAGTACGACCCGAAGCGCACATCGGTTACCGATATAACCATCTACTACAACAAGTTGCGAGAGGTTAAGATTTCGCACGCAAAGGCGGAGTTCGAGGAGGTTGTCGAGAACGATCTTTTCGACCTTATAGTCTCTGGCGGAGCTATGGTGTCGCTCGATATCAAAACCCTCGACTCGGCAATCGAATGCACAGGCGTAAGTCGCTTAACCTTAGGCGGTTCTACCAAATATCTCACATTGCGTGCTTCGACCGCTAAGCTCGATTGCACCAAACTCTCGGTGGTATCGGCAACGGTCGATGCTTCGCACTCGGCAGAGTTGCGAATGACCATTACCGAGCGATTGGAGGCTACCACTTCGACAGGTGCAAAATTGCTCTATAAGGGAACGCCTACTATCCTTCGTGACCACACTGTAATCTTCGGTGGCGAAATTATCAATATAAATTAGCCCGTTGCCGAGAGCTATATATGGCGACATTTATAGAGGAGGTTGCGGCTCGGCTCTACGAGAAGTATGGCGATGATGTTTCATCGCTCACATTGGTGCTACCCTCCAAGCGAGCAAGATTGTTCTTTGCCGAGGCTCTATCCAAGGTTGCTGTACATCCGTTATGGGAGCCAAACTACATCTCAATAGACGATTTGATGTGTCGCCTCTCCAACTTAGAGAAGTGCGATAGGTTGCGCCTTGTGGCGGAGCTCTTCAAGATTTACAGCCGAACTACCGGCGAAACTTTCGACAACTTCTACCATTGGGGCGAGGTGCTTGTTGCCGACTTCGATATGCTGGATAAGTATCAGGTCGATGCCGCACAGTTGTTTGCCAATATCAGCGACTTGAAGGAGTTGGAGGCATATACGGGCTATCTCGATAGCAAGCATATCGAGTTGATAAATCGTTTCTGGCATACAATGCTTAGTGAGGGCGATGGAACAATCAAAGGCTCTGCCGAGAGGGAGTCGTTTTTGAAGGTCTGGCGTTCGCTCAGTGTCATATACGAGGAGTTCCGTGCCACTCTGCGCAAGCTGGGAGTTGGATACACCGGTATGATTTATCGTGATGCGGTCGAGCGATTGAAGCAGGATAAAGCGACCTTGTCGGGCGACGAACGATATGTATTTGTCGGCTTCAATGCTTTGTCGGAGTGCGAAAGAGCGTTGTTGGAGTATATGCAACAAAACTGCCGAGTGGAGTTCTATTGGGACTATGACCGCTATTATATCGAGAATGAACATCAGGAGGCAGGTCTGTTTATCCGCAAAAATCTCCAAGCTTTTGGCGAGGAGAGTGGTATTACGCACGACAATTTCCGCAATATAAAATCGATAAATGTGATGTCGACATCCTCGAATGTGGCTCAGTGCCAATGTGTTGTCGATATTTTGGAGAAGATAGCTTCGGAGAGTGACGGGCAGCTGAATAAGGATACGGCAGTAGTGCTCACCGACGAGAATTTGCTGATGCCATTGCTCTATGCTCTGCCCGAAAAGTTCAAGAAGGAGCAGCGCAACGAGAGTGGCGAGGTGGTAAATCCTGCCATAAATGTAACAATGGGTTATCCGCTTCGCAACACTTTGGCATACTCCTTCGTGGAGCGATTGTTGGAGTTGCAGAAGCACGCACAGAGTGGTGATGACGAGCTCAATGAACCAACATTCTACTATGTAGATGTCGATGGACTCTTATCGCATCCATATATTGCCGATGTCTCGACCTCGCAGTATAGCGAACTGCGTGCCGAGATTGTGAAACACCGTCTATTCAGGGTGCCGGCTTCGATGCTCGCCAAGAGCCCTCTTTTGGAACGCATTTTCCGCAAAGCAACGGGCTGGAAGGCGTTGTCGGAGTATCTGTTGGATGTGGTAGATGCCGTTTCGGAGCTGGGTGCAGCGGGTACGGAGAGTGCCACTCGAACAGAGTTTTTGGCGATGGTATCCGATGCGCTATCCAAGTTGCAGAGTATTGCCGAGCAGTGCGAAGTCCCTATGGATGAGATATATTACTCGCTTGTGAGACGCTATTTGCAGGGTGAGCGAGTGCCATTTACGGGCGAGCCGTTGGAGGGCTTGCAGGTTATGGGTATCCTCGAAACGAGAAATCTCGACTTCAAGAATGTGATTTTACTCTCGATGACCGACAATAACTTCCCGGGCAGTCGAGCATCGGATAAATCGTTTATTCCATATAGCTTGCGCTTTGGCTTCAATATCCCTACGGCGGAGCACCACGAAGGTGTCTATGCCTACTACTTCTACCGCCTTATAGAACGAGCCGAAAACCTCTATATGCTCTATTCGTCGGCTGCCGACGGTGTGAGCACGGGTGAGCCAAGTCGCTATATTTGTCAGATAGATTACGAAACCGATTTTAAGATAGACTACACAAATGTTGGCGTTGAGGTATCTCTCTCCGACGGTAAAGCCATCGAGGTAGAAAAGAGCGATGAGGTCTTCGACAAGTTGTTACGCTTTACGGGCGAGGAGTGGGCGCTCTCTCCAACGGCTTTTTCGACCTATGTGAAGTGTCCGTTGAAGTTCTATTTCGATGTTGTAGAGCGTTTGCGCTCGGATGATGAGTTAGACGAATCGGTCGACAATATGACCTTCGGAAATATCTTCCACGAGGCTGCCGACTTGCTCTACAAACAGACTAACGGCTATGCCGACCCTTCGGCTCGACTTACCGAACTCCGTGAGAAGGGCGAGGTCGAAAAGTGTGTCGATAAGGCTATTGCCAAGGCCTACTTTGGCTATAAGGATGGAGTATTGCGTCAGGAACTCGGAGGAGAGTTAATCATTATACGCAACATTGTGCGTGAGTATCTCGGTCAGAATCTGCTCAACTACGATATTAAGAATGACGACTTTACGGAGGTAGCAACCGAGCGAAAGATTGGTATGATGGTGCCTATAAGGGTGGGCGAGGAGTCATTCGATATCCATCTTGCAGGTCGTAGCGACCGTATTGATACCCTCAAAAATGGTCAGTTGCGAGTGATAGACTATAAAACGGGAAAACCACGCTTGAACTATGCGGGCATAGAGTCGCTATTCCACGGTGAGCCGATAGCTACGACACGAGAGTCGAATATTATCAACACATTGCTCTATTCGATGATTATTTCTCACAACGAGGGAAAGGATGTGCGCCCCGAGCTCTACTATGTCGGCTCGATGGTGCGTAAGGACTATTCGCCTCGCTTTGTCGAGACCATAGATAGGCAGAGTCGCACACTCGATAGCTATGCGGATGTTGCGCCCGAGTTCGAGGATGAGGTGAAGGAGACACTGCGGGAGATGTTTAATCGCTCGATTCCGTTCCGCCAGTGCGAGGATGACTCGGCCTGCAAGTATTGCGACTACCAGACAATATGTAATAGAAAATAGAGATGCCTGTACAGGACATCTCTATCTTTTTTGTTTGCTATTTTCTCCTATCTCTCTACTATCGAGCGGATATTCTGAATTAGCATCGACACTGCCACCGAGTTGAAACCTCCCTCGGGGATTATCACATCGGCATAACGCTTCGATGGCTCCACGAACTGCTCGTGCATAGGTTTTACGGTGGTTGTGTATTGCGAAATCACCGACTCCATCGAACGGCCACGCTCTCTTACATCACGCAAAATACGGCGTGCCAAGCGAACATCGGCATCAGTATCGACATACACCTTTATATCCATAATGTTGCGCAACTCCTCATTCTCGAAGATGAGAATGCCATCAACGATGATAACCTTCGACGGCTTTACGGGTTGCGTCTCCTCTACACGATTGTGCTCAACAAACGAGTAGGTAGGACACTCCACCGCCTTACCCTCCTTCAACGCCTTGATATGCTCGACCATAAGCCAAGTATCGAATGCGTCTGGGTGGTCGTAGTTGAGCTTTGTGCGCTCCTCGTAGGTTAGTTCGGGGTGTGCCTTATAGTAGAAGTCGTGGCAGATAGTCGCCACATCATCATTGCGGAAAGCCTCCTGCAAACGCTTCACAAGGGTACTCTTGCCCGAGCCTGTGCCACCTGCGACACCAATTACTACAACATCTTTCATAACGGAAAACTGAAAACTGAAAGCGGAAAACTGAATTTATAAAAACGGAGAGAGAAATTGGAATAGTTTTCCGTTTTCCGCTCTCCGTTTTCCGTTTGTTTTATGCATCAATATTTGCGTAGGTTGCGTTCTCCTCGATAAACTCACGGCGTGGAGCAACCTCGTCGCCCATCAACATCGAGAAGATGCGATCAGCCTCGGCTGCATTCTCGATAGTTACCTGGCGCAACAGACGAGTCTCAGGGTTCATTGTGGTATCCCACAACTGCTGATGGCTCATCTCTCCAAGACCTTTGTAACGCTGAACCTGTGCGCCCTTGCCGAGCTCTGCGATATGACCCTCACGCTCCTCCTCGGTCCAGCAGTAGAACTCCTGCTTGCCCTTATATACACGATACAATGGTGGGGTAGCGATATATACGTGGCCATTCTCTACCAACTCCTTCATCTTGCGGAAGAAGAAGGTAAGCATAAGTGTCGAGATGTGAGCACCATCGACATCGGCATCGGTCATAATAATAACCTTGTTGTAACGCAACTTTTCGAGGTTCAATGCCTTCGAGTCCTCCTCGGTACCGATTGTAACACCGAGTGCGATAAACATATTCTTGATCTCCTCGTTGTCCCACATCTTGTGTTCGAGGGCCTTCTCTACATTCAAGATCTTACCACGCAATGGCATAATAGCCTGGTAGTTACGGTCACGACCCTGCTTTGCAGTACCACCCGCCGAATCTCCCTCGACGAAGAAGATCTCGGCAATCGAACGGTCACGAGAAGAGCAGTCTGCCAACTTACCCGGAAGACCTGCTCCCGAAAGTGGGCTCTTGCGCTGTACCGACTCACGAGCCTGACGAGCTGCGTGGCGTGCAGTAGCTGCCAAAATAACCTTCTGTACGATAGCCTTAGCATCCTTTGGATTCTCCTCCAAGTAGTTGCTCAAAGCCTCCGACATAGCACCATCTACGGCTGCCGAAACCTCGTCGTTACCCAACTTGGTCTTGGTCTGACCCTCGAACTGAGGCTCTGCGACCTTCACCGAGATAACTGCGGTCAAACCCTCACGGAAGTCATCACCGTTAATCTCGAACTTTAACTTCGACAACATACCCGACTCATCGGCATAACGCTTCAAAGTACGAGTCAAGGCACGACGGAAACCGGTGAGGTGAGTACCACCCTCGATGGTGTTGATATTATTTACATACGAATGAACATTCTCCGAGAAAGAGTTGTTGTACTGCATTGCAACCTCCACAGGAACGCCATTCTTCTCGGTGTCGAGGTAGATAATCGAGTCGATAATCTTCTCGCCACGAGTCTTGTCGAGATACTGCACAAACTCCTGCAAACCGTGCTCCGAGTAGAAACGCTCCGAGCGAGGCTCGCCTGTCTGCTCATCCTTGTCACGCATATCGGTGATGGTGAGGGCGATACCTTTGTTGAGGAATGCCAACTCACGCAAACGAGCAGCCAAAATCTCGTAACGGTAGGTGGTTGTCAATGTGAAGATTGAAGCATCGGGCTTGAAGGTTACGGTTGTACCACGGTCCTCGCACTCGCCAACAACTTCAACTGCCGATGTAGGGTGTCCCTGGCTGTAAGTCTGCTTGTAGATCTTGCCACCACGGTGAATCTCTGCTTCGAGATGTGTCGAAAGAGCATTCACACACGATACACCTACACCGTGCAAACCTCCCGAAACCTTGTAGCTACCCTTGTCGAACTTACCACCGGCGTGGAGAACGGTCAAAACAACCTCCAATGCCGACTTGCCCTCCTTCTCGTGCCAATCGGTCGGAATACCACGACCATTATCACGCACCGAGATAGAGTTGTCCTCGTTGATAGTTACATAGATGTCGGTACAATAACCAGCCAACGCCTCGTCGATAGAGTTGTCGACAACCTCATATACAAGGTGGTGCAGACCCTTTTCGCCTACATCTCCGATGTACATTGCAGGACGCTTACGCACTGCCTCCAAACCCTCCAAGACTTGGATATTGGACGCTGAGTACTCCTCTTCCTGTCCCTTCTTCAAAATTTCTGTTTCGTTAGTCATATATATAGTTTGAATATTTATTTCCTTAATAGCGTGCAAATATAACTCTTTTTTCTGAAACTTCCAACTCTAAATCGAAGATTTAGGCGCTATCAGCCCCTGGATATCCACTTCTTGCACTCTGCCTTGTGCGAAAAGAAGCGTTCTGGCGGGGTAATTCTCCACAAGCGAGGTGTTGTGGGTGGAGATTATCACCGCAGTGCCCTTCGCTGCAATTTCGTGGAAAAGACGCACGATACCCTCGGCAGTTACGGGGTCGAGATTAACCGTAGGCTCGTCTGCCAAGATTACCTCCGGCGAGTTGAGCAGTGCTCGTGCAATAACCAGACGCTGACGCTCTCCACCCGAGAGCTCGAATGGCATCTTTGCCTCCTTGCCGTTCAGTCTTACGAGGGTCAAAACCTCCTCGATGCGGTGCTCGATTGCGCCCTTGCCACTCCAACCTGTCGCTTGAAGTGCGCAGAGCAGATTGTCGTGCACATTGCTTTCCGAGAGGAGAATCAACTCCTGAAACACCATTCCGACCTTGCGACGAAGGTAAGGGGTTTTGCTCTGTTTGAGGTGTGCGAGGTCGAAACCCGCAATCTCGCCCATACCCTCGACCAACGGCAACTCTCCGTAGAGGGTTTTCAGGAAGGAGGACTTGCCACTACCGACACGGCCGATAAGATATACGACCTCGCCCGCAGCGACTTCGAGGTTGAGCTCTTCGAGCACCTTCTCGCCCGCCTTCTCACGGATCTTTGGGGTGAGTGTAACATTCGGGTTTTCAGCGTGATATATGCCTGCGCCCTGCAACTTTACGACAATCTTTTTATCCATCTTTTCGATATTGCTTTTTTCTGCGTAAAGATACGAAAAATAAATTGAAAATGAAGAATTAAAAATTAGAAATTTTTAGCACAACAAACAGAAAACTTTTCAAATTAGTTGGGAGAGAGGAGATTGAAAGACGAACCGACGCAGCGGAGCGAGAGCAAAGGGTGCTTGCACACTATGCCGAGCCGCAAGGAGGAAAAGCCTGCGAAGCAGGATTAAAGACGAAAGTTGGCGCAAGTTTGATAAAGGTTGTTAAGGGTGATTAAGGGTTATTAAAGTTTTTTTATTGCATCAGCCCCCCCTTAATAACCTTTAATAGCCTTTAACAACCCTTAATTCGTCTGCGCCGTGATAACCGTCAGATTACAGAGCAAAGAGAGCTTAGGGAATTTAGGGAATTTAGAGAAAGCAATAAGCAATAAGCAATAAGCAACAATCCCTAAACTCCCTAAACTCCCTATATTCTCTATTTTCTCTATTTTCTCTAACAACCTCTATCACTCTCTTTCCTCCACCGACTCGAACGGCGGCAGAAGCCGAGAGCAGACCAAGCAGTGAAAGGAGCGGAGGCGGACAACGAAGTTGTAAGTATTGGGTGGATAGGCAAAAAGGAAATTTATTTGCTTTTTTGACTATACGCACAAGACTTATGATTGCGTAGCAATTCGCCTACGCTCACGCCACAGCGCAGACAAGTCTGCCTAGGCGCCACAAGCTGAACGACTCTCGCCACCTCCACAAACACAAAAAGCGGCAATGATGCCGCTTTCGTGGTGCTTAATGGAGCGTAGCGACAAGCCCCCTCACAGGAGGGGGTTTGGGGGTGGGTAACACACGGTGGAGTGGCGCAGCCACCCACCTCCACAAAAAAAACAACATCTGCGAGGATGTTGTTTTTTTTGTGGAGGTGGCGAGAGTCGAACTCGCGTCCAAACAAGGAGCCCGAAGGCTTTCTACACGCTTAGTCATCACTTAATCCTTCTCCGAGTGCCCGGCAGATGACCGCCAAACCCAAGGCCCAGCCCCTAAATTTCGCACGATAACCGAGGCGCATATCGCACTATCTTCAAATGATTGATACCCCATATGAAAGGTTATTATGAAGCGGAACAACCCTTCGGGATACTCGTTGATGGACAAGCCTTGTGTCCTTCAATTAAGCCAATTTTCCTTGAAAATTAGGCAGCGAGTGCATAGCTATTATTGCCATTTGTAGTTTGAGTGTTGCAGATTTACGAGCGCCCACACAATGCTCGGCGTGCTTACGATCAAACTCTACCTGCTGTCAAAACCGGTCACCCCCGATTTTCGGTAGTTTTTGCAAGTAATGCGACGCAAAGATAATGCAAAAAAATTAAGAATTAAAAATTAAGAATTAAAAATGACTCTCTGCTCTTCGTGCTTGCCATATTTGGCTTGCGTTTTGTATGAAGTAAGTGGCTATGGGAACTCTGCGTCATCATATCGCACTTGCTGTGTCGAATATCCTCTTTGGTATCTCGTTTTCGGTCTATGTGTCGCTCTTGCAGGGGGTGATTTCGCAGTCGCAACTATTTGTTCTGCAACTCCTGTTTCCTATGTTCATTTTTACGCCTTTGGCGATGTTGCATCGAGGTTTCTTTCGCCTTTCGCTCGACGATTTCGGCTCGATATTTATCGTTGCTCTGTTGGTGGTCTTTGGCTGGTGGTATCTGCTAATGAAGGGGGCATCATACACCAATCCGATAGACGCTTCGATCATTGCGACCATTGGGCCTATATTTACGCTGATGACCTCGTTTATTGTTCAATCTCGCCGTGCAACCAAGGGTGAGATGCTGGGAATAATCGTTGCTATAGTGGGCGTAGTGGCTATTCTTGTCGATAGAGGTAGGATGTTGCTCGGCGAGGTTGGCGAGGCGTATGGCAATGCTCTCGTACTGTGTGCAGTGGTGGCGATAGCGGTAAATACGGTGCTGATTACACCGGTGCTGCGTCGATGCGGAACGGTGGTTGTGATGGGGTGGTACTACCTTATAGGTACAGTGCTTTCGATGCCTTTAATCGTGGCGGAATTGCCAACGATAAATATATCCGATTTTACGCATTCGCAGTTGGTGGAGATGGGCTATATCCTACTCTTTGGCTCGGCGCTGCCGATGTATCTACTCTACAAAAGTTCGGAGCATCTTACCGCTATGCACAACGCCATATATCGTTATATTCAACCTATTGTCGCCACTATTGTCGCAGTGTCGAGGGGGCAGACAATAATAGACCGCACCAACATCGTCGGTGCGGTACTGATATTCTTGGGTATGTTGTGCGTAATTCTCTCTACGCCACGCCGAGAAATTACTCACGGATAATCTTAAACTCGTTATCCTCGCCAAAGGCGATAATCGAGCTCGGTTGCCCCGTAGGTCTGCCCTGGAAACGAGGATTGACCATAAAATCGACACCCTCGATAATCTCCTTCGAGATATCTCGCACGCTGCGAGGTGTAGGCTCACCCGAGATATTCGCCGAGGTCGAGACGATAGGTCGTCCGAACTTGCGGAGCAACTTGTGGCAGAATTCGTGGTCGGGAACTCTTACGCCCAGCGTCTTAGCCTCGGGAATGAGGTTTTTTGCCAAGCCCGTAGCACCCGGAAGAATGAGCGTGAGCGGCTTTGTTGCCATCTCCATAACCTCGAAGGCGATGCCCGGAGCCTTATCGACATAGCGAACTACCATATCGGCATCACGGCACAAAACCAACATTGCGTGCTTATCCTCGCTGCGCTTCAAGGCGTAAATCTTCGCCACAGCCTCCTCGTTTGTAGCGTCGCAACCGATGCCCCAAACCGTATCCGTAGGGTAGAGTATAATACCGCCCTTGCGCAATACCTCTATTGCCAAACCAATCTCTCTATCCATCGCTTAGTGCTTTTTAGGCAAGATTTCGATCCAATAGTCGTCGGGGTCGTTGATGAAGTAAAGACCCATATCGAAGTTCTCGTAGCAGATGCAACCCATCTCACGGTGATACTCTCGCACCTTGTCGTAGTCGCCCTCTACTCGCAAGCAGAGGTGGGTCTCGTTGTCCCCCAACTCGTATGCGCCCTCCTTATCTCGCAACCAGGTGAGCTCCAAGAGGAAGTGTCCGCTATCGTCGCCCAAATAGACGAGGATGAACGAGCCGTCGGCTGCCACCTTGCGCTTTGCCTCCTTCAAGCCGAGCGCCTCCTCGTAGAAGGCGATGCTGCGCTCCAAGTCGGTAACATTTATATTCAAATGGTCGAATGTGCTTTTAATCTCCATAATACCTATTTATTATTTATCCTGTACAACTGTGATATCCATCGTGCGGTTGTGCACCATACCGAAAACATAGAGCTTGCGACGCTTGCCTGTTTTGTTGGGTTGTGCAACGAGGTGAATTTCGTCGCCATCCTTTACGGTGGTTGCTGTGAGCCAATCGTATGTTACGGTCATAACACCGCCTATCTCAACTGCGCCCTTCTCGTCGCCTCTGCCGTCACCTATCGAGAGGGTGTAAATTGCATCGTCGCCATCGACATCCTCCTCTCCGCCTGCTGCCGAGAATACAACTTTGTTATCCCAGCCCCAACGATCTTCCTCGCAGGAGTTGAACGCAAAAGCCACCAATATGAATGACGCAATCAAAAGAAATCGTTTCATAATCTCTAATTTTTTAAGGTTAAAAATGCGTTATTTGCTACAAAGATACAAATTTTCACTAATTTTGCGCCGTAGAAATAGCAAAAATTATGGTGAAACCTCTGAAAAATCGCAAATGGGGCGTGCTGTCGAGCGAATATCTGCTCCGTGAGGGTGCGTGGTGTACGGTGCGTCGTGATAAGGTGCAACTCCCCAATGGCACGATTATCCCCGAGTGGTATGTCTTCGAATTTCCGAGCTGGGCGAATATTATTGCCGTGACCAAAGAGGGCAAGATGATCTTGGTGAGCCAATATCGCCACGGACTTGGACAGACCAGCTACGAACTCTGTGCAGGTATGGTCGATCCGACCGACCTGTCGCCTATGGAGGGTGCCAAGCGAGAGTTGGAGGAGGAGACCGGCTATGGCGGAGGTCGCTGGTCGCTCTATATGACCACCTCGGCAAACCCGTCGAATCATAACAATTTGAATTACACCTTCTTGGCCGAGGATGTCGAGCTCGTTACCGAACGCCACCCCGAGGAGAGCGAGGATTTGGATGTGCACCTCTTCACTAAGGCTGAGGTGCGAGAACTCTTGGTACAGGAAGAGATAGTTCAGGCTATGCACGCTGCTCCGCTCTGGCGATATTTTGCGGAGGAGGGAGATGTAACTCAAAAGTAAATTTACGAACTCGAAAAATAGAATATGATAAAGACTCTACTTGCGTCGGTGTTATTGGTGTCGAATATCGGTCTTGATTGGCTGACATCGAAATTCGATACATACGACAAAATTCAGAAGCAGATTCACGAGTATGCCGAGCCTGGCTATATGGAGTACAAAAGCTCCGAACTATTTATAGAGCATCTCGAAGAGAATGGTTTCAAGGTAGAGCGAGGTGTTGCGGGTATGCCGACAGCTTTTGTGGCAACTTTTGGCTCGGGTAAGCCCGTTCTGGCTGTACTTGCCGAGTACGATGCACTGCCAGGTCTTTCGCAAGACGCTACACCTAAGAACAACCCTATTGTCGAGGGTGGCTACGGACACGGTTGTGGACATAACCTCATCGGCACGGCGGCATTGTCGGCTGCTGTGGCGGTGTCGAAGTGGCTTGCAGAGGGACATCAAGGCACAATACGATTGTATGGTTGCCCTGCCGAGGAGGGTGGCGGAGGCAAGACCTATATGGTGCGAGAAGGACTCTTCGACGATGTGGATTGCGCTATCTCGTATCACCCTAAAACAGACAACAAGATACTTCGTGATACCTGGTCTGCGAAAATTGGCATACTCTTCGACTTCGAGGGTGTATCATCGCACGCAGGAGGTGCTCCGCACCACGGTCGTTCGGCGCTCGATGGTGTCGAGGTGTTCAATATGATGATGAATATGAACCGTGAGCACTTCCACCCGAATAGCAAGATACACTATGTCATAACCAACGGTGGCGAGGCTCCGAATATAGTACCCGATAAGGCTCAGGTCTATTACTATCTTCGTCATCCAAATTCGGAAGTGGCGAAAGATCTGTTAAAACGCACTATTGCTGCCGCAAAGGGTGCTGCTATGGGTACCGGCACAACCGTTAAATATAGTTTTGTCTCCGGAACATATTCGATATTATGCAATACCCACCTCGGTCGTATGGCGCAACGCAACCTCGAAAAGGTTGGTGGGGTGAAACTTACCGATGCCGAGAAGGCCTATATCGAGGAGTTAAATCACAACGCAGGACTCCCTGCTCTCGACCTTTCGAAATTCGAGAAGATTCAGCCTTTCCAGGAGGAGATTACAAGCGTAGGCGGTAGCTCTGACGATACAGGCGATGTTTCGCAGATTCTACCTCTTTGCCGAGTTGAGACCTGCGTAGGCCCTGGCAATATTCACACTTGGCACTTCTCGTCAATAGCAGGAACATCTATCGCTACCAAGTCGATGTTGAATGCCGCAAAGACTATCTGCCTCACATTTATAGAGCTGTACCAAAAACCGAAGGAGTTGCAAAAGATACGCCAGGAGTGGGAGCAGGTGCAAGGTAAAGATTATAAGTATGAAAGTCTGGTAGGGGATGCACCTCCCGCACTTGACTATTTTAGAGATAAAGCGGCCAAGAGCCAAAAATAATCAGAAACAGAAGGAGGTATTTCACATCGAAATACCTCCTTCTTTGTTGTCTTCTCTACGATTAGAATATCTGTATCAAGAGTAGTCCCACGCCAAGCGACACGGCGGTAGTGATAAGTCCCGGCATCATAAAAGAGTGGTTGAGTATCCACTTTCCGATGCGTGTCGAGCCTGTCTGGTCGAAGTTGATGGCGGCGATAATAGTAGGGTAGTTCGGAATAAAGAAGTATCCATTGACGGCAGGAAACAATGCAATCAACATCATTGGCGAGATGCCGAGTGCAATACCCAGCGGAGCAATAGCTCTGATTGTTGCAGCCTGACTATACAGCAAAATCGACATAACGAACAGTGCAAGACCGAACAACCACGGCATCTGTGTGATTATTCCCTCGATTGCGCCCTTTAACTCTGCGATATTTCCGTTGATGAAAGTGTCGCCCATCCAGGCAATTCCAAAAATGGCGATTACTGCTTGCATACCGGCCGAAAAGACGCTGCCCTTTGCTGCTTCGATGCCATTTGTGCGGGTAACCAACATAATGAGTGCTGCTGCCGTAAGCATCAGAATTTCAATCAGTAAAGGCATATCGAGACTCCTGTCGCCAAAGGTTGGTCGAAGCGACGGAATAGAGCCGAAAAGTACGATGAGCAGAGTAGTGATGATAAAGATAGCTACTGAAATTCGAGCCTTTGTGAGGTTCTTGACATCACTCAATACTGCTGCTTTCTTGTCGTTCAAAAGACCGGTATTCAGACGCTTGATGTATTCGGGATCGTCGGCTAACTCTTTACCTATATGCATCGAGTAGAATGCTCCTGCCAAGATACCGATTATGGTGGCAGGGATACATATTTTTAATATATCGAAGAGAGTCACTCCGAATCCGGCCAACATTCCCAATAGTGCGACCGTAGCAGCAGAGATAGGGCTTGCCGTAATGCCTTGTTGCGAGGCTATTGTGGCAATAGCAAGTGGGCGCTCAGGGCGAATTTTAGTCTCTAATGCCACCTCCGAAATTACAGGAAGAAGTGAATATGCAATGTGACCTGTGCCTGCCAAGAATGTGAAAGTGTAGGTTACGAGTGGCGCAAGAATGGTGATGTGCGCAGGGTTACGACGCAGTATTCGCTCGGCAAGCTTTACTAAATAGTCAAGACCGCCGGCTGCCTGCATACACGATGCAGCAGATATTACAGCCGCAATCATCAACATCACATCGATTGGCGGTGCTGTGGGCTGCAATCCGAATATAAATGTCAGAATTGCCAAACCTAAACCTCCCATTACGCCAAGACCTATGCCTCCGAGCTTTGCTCCTACGATAATGGCTACAAGTACAAATGCAAATTGTATAAACATATATATGAATACTGCCGAAAAAATTAACGATCTTGCCCCGCAAAATCCAAGCGCAAAGTTAATATAAATTTCTGAAAGAGAGACGATATTCCGATCTCTATATCGGATAGGTCCAAAAATAATTCGTAAATTTTTAAGATTTTTTAAGAAAAAGTTTGCAGAATAGAAAATTTACACTACCTTTGCACTCGCAAAACCCCACGAGGGTGGCGCATTGAACGATGGTGCCATAGCTCAGTTGGTAGAGCAAAGGACTGAAAATCCTTGTGTCCCCGGTTCGATTCCTGGTGGCACCACAGCAAAGAAAAGCAAAACAACGTAAAATCCTGATTTTCAACCAAAATCGGGATTTTTTATTTTCCCCAAAAACGCAAAAAAGTGCGGTTCACGACCGCCTTTGGTGGAGCAAGAGGTGGAGCAAACGGGTGTTCCAAACATCTTCACCTCGAAAGAGTGTTTTTCGCTGATTCACAATATTTTGCATAGTATCAAAACGGACTCGGATTCCTACATTTGTCGAACTAATGTTTAACTTAAAAGTAGGAAAAAATGAGACGAGATTCATTTAATGTGCTTTTCTTTATCAAGAAAACCAAGTTGCTGAAGAACGGAGAGGCTTCAGTATGTATGCGTATCACAGTTAATGGCGCAAGAGTAGAAACAAACATCCGCAAAAGCATCGAGCCAGTGTCGTGGAACCAGGCAAAGGAGTGTGCGAGGGGCAAAAGTCGCAAATCTACCGAGCTAAACAATTACATCGAGGAGAGCCGAATCAAACTCCACCGAATTTACACGCAACTCGAAGAGAATGGAGAACTTATCACTGCCCGAATATTACAGGAAAAGTTCTTTGGAGTGGACAAAAAGGTGGAGCAAGTACGCACTATCATCGGCACTATGCGTGAACATAACGAACAATGTCGGGCATTGGTTGGTAAAGATTTTGCCCTAATCACCGTAAAGCGTTACGAAAGTTACACCCGTTATCTTGCCGAGCTAATCAAACTGAAATACGATAAGGAAGATTTGCCAATTACAGAAGTGAGTGGCGAATTGGTGCGTGCATTTGAGTTCTATTTGAAGACCGAGAAAAATTGTCAGCAGAATACCGTTATCCGCTATATGAAGTGCTTGAAGAAGATTATCAACCTTGCACTTGCCAACGAGTGGATTGACAAGAATCCGTTTGCAGGCATTAAGTTTCACGAAAAAGAGGTTGTGCGTGAATTCCTGACAATGGACGAGTTGATGACTATCTACCAAAAGAAGTTTGCCGTTCCACGCCTTTCGTTGGTGCGTGATATATTTATATTCGCATCATTTACGGGATTGGCATTTATAGATGTTCAGCAACTCGCCGCCGAGCATATCGTGCAAGACAACAACGGACACTATTGGATTCGCAAGACACGCCAAAAGACGAACAATATGTGTAATATTCCTTTGTTGGATATTCCGTTGGCAATACTCAAGAAATACGAAAATCACCCCACCTGCATCAAGCGTGGCGTATTACTGCCTGTTCCTTGCAATCAGAATATGAACAGCTACTTGAAAGAGATAGCCGATGTTTGCGGAATCCAGAAACACCTCAGCACTCACGTTGCCCGCCATTCCTATGCGACATCTGTGTGCTTGGCTAACGGTGTGAGCATAGAGAATGTAGCAAAGATGCTCGGACACTCTAATATCAAGATGACGCAACACTATGCAAAAGTACTCGACAGTTCGATATTGAAGGATATGATGAATGTGAAGAGTGCAATAGTGAATTTAGGATAGAAGTCTGCGGTACGCTTCACTTGCTTTCGTCCCTTTATAAAGTTAACTCGGAGGGCAATACCTACAAGTTCAAGCCCACTGGTTTTCGAGCAAAAAATTCTCTTTGATAATTTTTCACCCGAAAAAACTCTCCGGTATCACCCTCCGAGTTGAGAATGTTTTTGGGACGAAGCAAGCGAAGCGACCTACGACGCATAATAAGAAGCTGTTTTGAATTTTATTGAAAGAATTTGTTCGTTGCTACAAAAGATAGTTTCGGCTTCTTTGAGGCTCTTTTCGGCAACTTTTCATTTGTGATAATTGGAAATAGTCCACTATTACCTGCGTACCCCAAATGAAAATTTACACGAAATTAGCACTCAAATAATCTCGAAATAAAATTCAAACAGCTTCTAGGTCAAATCTATTAAGAGTATCAATCTTGAAATTACAATCAAGCCGCCATTATTATAGAAAAACAGAGTTGGGGACAAAGGCAGCTCGCTCCCAACTCTGCATAATAAGTTCAGTCAGTGTTTCCTTTACACTTATAATATACCCTATCGGGTGTAATTTGCAAGTACTTAACATTATTTTCTTAAAAAATACAGATTGTATAATTAATAGTCAATAGTTATTAAAAATCCGACTATCTATTTTTATTAGATAATCGGATTTTTTCTTTTTATTATTTATTTTCCTGAAATTATTTATATACTTATTTACAACACTAAACTATATAATTCCGGTTTTTAATAACATAAATGTCAGATATATGAAAGATAGATATAGTAAAGCTCATATTTATCTTGACTCAAACATCACAGAATCAAAACAGGAAATGTGGAAAAATCCTAAGATTGTAATAGCTGGAATGACCAAACAAATAGAAGCTTGTTATGTTGAGACTCCTTTGGCTATTGTCGTGTTTACTAATTTGAGGGATATGTATATTACAACAATAACAGTTATGCTTGAGTCGCTTCTCGCATCTCATCCAACACTTCCTCAAATATTGTGTTGTCAAACGGAGTGTTTACGATTTCCTGAGACATGAAAATATAAAATGGGAAATATTTGTGTAATACTTCTCTCATTAATTGATCTATTTTTTCAGGTCTCTTATTTCTCGAAATATAATCGTAATATTGCTCAAGTAGTTTTTTAAATCTAACATTTGGCAGTTGAAAATAATTTGCAAAAGCAATTAAGGTATCTAACTCTACTATAGCTAATGGATATACTTTGAGTTTTATGTTGTTACATTTTAACTGTTGTTGAAATACTTCGTTTAATATATAATTTAATCCTGGAGCACATAATGAACTATCATCAATAACCAGTACTGGATATATCTTTGGTTTATTGGGTAAGTTGGAGTCCCATTTAAATGTTTTATTTTCAAACTGTTTAATATTATAAATCAACTGATTAATTCCCTTCTTTACTAATTTTTTATCGAGTTCTTGTTCTAATTGGTCATATTGCTTACTACAGACAATATGATCGGGGATCATAATATCCTTGTTTTCAAACAAGATTATGTTATTACCATCACGCAAATAGAAATCAGGCTCATGCCCAAAAGTTTCTTCTTTTTTACAATCACGGTCTGATTTTTTAATTCCTCGATGCCTACAAATGGCATTCCTAACATACCTCTCAAATAATGTTTGTTCAGAAAATTCTGTTGTAAAAATACTAAGTAATCCTTGCCCTTTTATATGATTAACGGTTCCGAGGAAAGACTCATTAATAGCTTTAAACTCAAAATAAATACTTTTGTATATATGATTTATGCAGAATATGGGGCTGATTGGTAGATAAGTTCCATCATTCAATTCAATGAGAGGATGTGATTTGAAATATGTGTAATCCTGATTTGTTTCTAAAGGAACAATCGTATCTTCTTTAAAAGAATGTGCTCGTAAAAACTTTTCACCATCTCTTTGGGTATTTAATTCAATACGAGGAAAGTTTCCTTGTTTATTCTGTAAAGGAAATAAGATTAGTCGTATTGCATCGTATAGATAATGATACCAACTTTTTGCTCCATTATTTTCTATGAACACCGAAAGATGCTCTTTAATTTTCGACTGTTCACAATACTTAAAGAAGTGATAACCCTTTATAATCTGTAGCATTGCTATGTATTCGGCTTTTAAGTTTGAACTGCCAAAATTATTTAATGTGGTACATAAAAGAGACTTAGCTAAACACAGGTTTGTTGTTTCTCCATTTGAGTTGTATTCTAGCGGGGCTTCCCAATGCCCAATTAATTGGTTTATTAGTAGAATTGCCTTAAACAAATATTGTTCTTGTAATACTTGTGGAGTATCAAGTACAAAATCACTAATATTGATGGCAAATGTTTGTCTTAATAATTCTAATGCAGTCGATTGAGATGTGATTATATATGTTCTTGGTATTATACTTGTAATATCCCTATTGTTTTCTTGTATATGTTCATTTAGAAGACGATAGCATTCATTTGCGAAATTGAAGTTCTCAGCACAAAAGAACTCTGCACAATAGTCCTTGAAATCGCTGAACATATCATCTGAATATATCAATCGCAATGCAACACCAATGAGGTTCTGTCGATCAAGATGTCTCAAATAATCGAATACAGAGAACGGTTTGTCAGCAAAAATCATTTCGTAATCTATGTATATCTTAGTATCCATATCAAAATAGGGTTATTATCACAAAGATAACATATTCTCTTCAGAGAATGGCTGATTAGAAAAATTATAATTATTCTTTGAAATCCGTTCCCATCCCGCGATCTCCAAATCACCGGCAAACAGAAATCTCACGCCACTATATTTAATCTAACATATAATACTACTATTGTTTCTTACTTTGCCCTTAAGAGTAGGTTCGTTCTGATTGTTTCAATCGGTATAGAGAAGGTCGAGTCAACATCAAAGCCCCAATCAATAGCTTTTGGATTATCACCATTATACACCGTGTCTTATTTTTACTTATAATTGTCATCTACGGAGCAGGCATCATCAAGCTCTTACATATATGTATTGCATCGTAGATAAGGTTCCAATTATTTACAAATCCGCTCAATATGCCTTGCCTAATCACTATCAGGATGAGTAAAGTGAGGCAGTGCTAATGGATATGACATCCCCGTAAAAGTCAAATAAGGTTTCGTCTTAAACAAATCTCCTGAGCCATTTCTGCAATAGTTTTACAGGATTTTGTTTTTCGTTTGAAGAACCACAGGCTATCCCATCGCGTACTTATTAGGTTAGCAAATATAATTACAAGACGCGTTGTCAACATCAAATACTACTATTCCTATATCTTAACTTAACAACATTGGTAAATACAATCTCACTTGCATCAAGACTTTCCATTCTGCCTCTTTTGACAAGAATTCTATATTCTCTTTACTGAGTCCAAATAGCCCTGTACCTATAGTATAGGCTCTCTTGTGCTCTTTTTCTGAGGGTTTCAAATCCTTATGGTCATCCCACTGGATGTTTCTTTTCAGTTTTGCTATGATTCTCTCTCCTGCTACAGCTGACGTATCACTATTCTTCAGTTGGGTTATGTCTTCAGGTGTTATCTGGTGGGCTACCATAATTTCCGGGTAGATATTATCATGCTTAAGGTTTTCCACAAAACCTTTCAACATTCTTTCATTAACATCCCACTCCAATAGTGCATAGGCAAACCTCTTATCTGGATGTGCTTTTATAAATAAGTTCTGCTGTATCTGTATCTTCTTAATGCGTTGCATGAACACTTCTGAAGTCCTCTTCAAAGTAATCAATGGGTTAAACACCCACTTGTCTAAAACCTCGCCATTACCAGCATCACTAACTATGATGTACGAGCATTTGTATGGGCTCATTTTGTCCGTAAGCACATGAGTCCCCTGGTTGTCATACAATCCGCCATCTAACAACATAGGAAGTTTCTTCCCTTTTATGACACTAGTCCTGAAGGTTTTGGGTATTCGTATCGGACAGAAAGCGAACGGGACACAAGATGATGCCATGACTGCTTTTGATACTGGGAACTGTTCATGGTAAAACGCACCATCTCCGTAATAGTAGTCGTACATTCTCTCACGTGAGAACGTAAACTGTGACACAGTCGGATAATCCGTTGCATTGATGGTTACAACGGGATGATGCTTCAAATCCTTGAGTTTCTTCCCGTGGAAAAACAACCAGTCATATTGCATAGCTATAAGGCTGCTTACAGGTAAGACCTTATACCATACAAACCACAACACAAGCAGGAATAACCAACCCCAGCTACCCCAAACAAAAAACGTTAAGACCACAAGAGTTAAGACAACCACCAAATTAATCAAAGCCAGGCACAACACTCCTTTACGAATCTTTTTACTAAACGTCTCATCAAAACTCTTGTAGTCACCATTATGTAGTGCATAATAAGCAGCAATGATAGAGCCACCAGACACAGATGATATCACATCCACCTTGTCCAGCACACCTAGTTTATGCAGGGCACGCAACGCGCCAATATGGTACGCTGCAGCCCTGTAACCGCCGCCCGAAAGGGCCAATCCAATTTTTTTACCATCGTTCGTCATAACCTAATCTTCTTTGACGCTACCTAGATACTTCATTCCATCATGTTCCCCGTGATTGGTATTTTGCACCATACCATCAGTCTTCTTATATCCATACTCAGAGACGAAAACATCTAAATAGTCACCATTCGTCTCAAATAAGATATCCCCAGCTGTATTCTGCGTAATGGTGTCATAGCCGCTATAGTAATCCAGTTCGTCACTGGATGCTTCGCCCACAATCACCAATTTTGGTGTTAACTTATCCATCAATGACGACGGTATATGACCACTCTTTCTGCCGTGGTGGGGTGCAAACACTATGGTCTTATGCGTGTTTGTTACCTTCTTATCAAACTCTTCCTGCATATCTGTTTCCATGTCACCCATCCACAGGAACGAAAATTTGCCTACAAGATACGTGATAGCTGGTGAAATGTTATTTGGGCTCCCACCATCAGCTGTCGTCTCCAAAGCCTCTTTATATAGGTCGTCATATGTTATAGGCCACAAACAATGAAGCCCAGCTCCATCACGTTCGTTATCCGACTCGTTCATCCACTTACGCTTACACCCTTTTTTAAGTTCGAAGCTTTTCTTGTTGTCATCGCGCAGTATCTTATACCTCTTGAAATCATCCGTTTCCGCACTCTCCTTAGTCGCATTGTTATCAACACGATAAAAATTTAGGATGCCAAACTTGTCGTCGTACTCCACCAAACCTTTGATGTGATCATCATCAGGATGGGTCGAGATAAAACGTTTGATACCTTTACCTGATGATTCCGTTTCAATCTCATCAAG
>JBGVMU010000011.1:0-6236 GCA_045124955.1 Alistipes sp.
GAGATTAGGGTAGTGGTGGTGCAGATAGACCTCGATATTGCGCGGAGCCTTGACCATCATACCTCCAAACTCCATATCCACCGGATTTTCGATATCGGCTCTTGCGATCTGATCCTTCGGCATGCGCACGATATTTACATATTTGGTGTTGCACGAGTTGTATCGTCCCAATACGCGATTCATCTTTGAGTAGATCGCCTTGCGCGACATCACCGATACTACGGCACGAATGGCTGCGCATCCGATCCACGACTTTGGCAACGGTTTGTCAATTTCGCACTCTCCGCAGTGCTTCCACAGCCATATCTCCTTGCCCATAAAGCAGTTTATCCAGAACTTTGCCGAGAAGCGATGCAACTTTTCGAGCCAAACATTGTCGGGGATGCGATCGTAGGGGAAGATATCGACAAAGATGCCGTGATGAATCGCCATATTGCGCCAAATCTCCTCCACAAAGAGGGTATTGTTGCGCTTGACCTTTGCGAAGTAGAACGGAGTATTCTCCTCGGTGCCAAACCACTCCAAAAAGTACTCCGACGAGAGGTGCGCAGGGGCTTCACGCAGAAAACGCTCGTAGTTCTCACGAGTCATTCCCACATCTATATCGTCATCCCACGGCACGATGCCCTTATTATAGAGTGCACCTATCGCCGAGCCACCCTGAATGAAATAGGGGATGTCGCACACCTCGCAGACACGAACTACCTCTGCCAGCGTGCGATACAACTCCTCGTGGAGTCGTTGCAGTTCCTCTTTTGCGTACTTCATATCACTCTACTGCACCAACAAATTACAACCTCTGATATCGCTCTGCGAAATGCGACCTTCGATGCGGAACGAGCCATCATCGTAGCGCACTCCCATATCCTCCGTAGCAATAAATGCGCACGACGAGCGATTTGCCAAATCTATGATATCCAAGCCTCCTCGACGACCCGAAGGCAAGCGTCGGAAGGGGTTATTCACATCTCGCACCAGCACCTTCATCCACCTCGGCGTGCGGAACAAACCCTCGCCCGAGGAGTATGCCTGCGACATCAGCTCCGCCATACCATACTCCGAGTGGATGCGCTCCACGCCAAATGCCGAGCAGAGCACCTTATGCAACTCGCTCTTAGGCAGCTCCTTGCGCCTACCCTTCATACCGCCCGTCTCCATAACGACCGTATTTTCGAGCTTCGGAGCGTAGTTCTCTGCCAAGTCGAGCAGGGCGTAGGTCACACCGAGCAAAATCTTCGGATTTGGGTCGTGCGACATATCGTTCAACAACTTTTCGTAGTCGTGAAGGTAGAAACCTCCGCCGCCACATTGGGCAATCAGCCGCTCCGCCATATAGACCAGCGACGACCCCTCTCGTTCGAGATACGACGGCAAAAGGGCATAGATGCTGCACTCTCGCTCATCGCCATAGAAGTGGCGAAAAGCCTCGGTAAATGCCCGCTCGTAGAGGGCGATATCCTCGACATAGTGGCGAGATTGCACCATTCCCGTTGTGGCGCTCGAAGTGAAGGTTATCTGCGGCTCCTGCTCGCCACAATAGACCTTGTGCGACTTGAAAATCTCGATTGGGAGCATCGGAATATCCTCTACTCGTTGCACCTGCGAGGGCTCCACACCGAGCAGTCGGACATACTCGGCATAGGGCGCACAATGCTCCGCCTGATGGCGAAACAACCGCAACGCCTCACGCTCAAACTCCGCCTCGGAGCCAATCAAAAATATCTCGTCGTACCTTGCCATAGTACAAAGATAGAAAATTAAACGGAAAACGGAAAACGGAAAGCGGAAAACTTTCAATTAGTTGAGAGTTGAGAGTTGAGAGTGGGCGCAAGTTTAATAAAGGTTGTTAAGGGTGATTAAGGGTAGTTAAGGATTATTAAAGTTTTTTTATTGCATCAGCGCACCCCTTAATAACCTTTAATAGCCCTTACCAGCCTTTAATAACCCTTAACTCGTTGCGCCGTGATAACCGGCGGAGTTGAGAGTGGAGAGAGTTTAGAGAACTTAGGGAGTTTAGAGAATTTAGAAAAAACGACAATAACTAAATTCCCTATTCTCCCTATATTCCCCTAACAACCTCTAACAACCTCTAACAACCCCTAACAAAAAAAAGCAACAGCGATGCACCGCATCGCTGTTACCTTTAATTATCAATTGTCAATTATCAATTGTCAATTTTTAGTAGATCAGGTCATCCTCTTCGCTGCCGAAGCCTGGGAGCATCGAGCCGACGCCACCCGAAACAGGCTCGCTTACATTGTAGCCACGCTCGGCTACAACCTCGAAAATATTTACCTCAGGAGCAGTGTAGCTCAAAATATTTCTTTTCATAGTGCTTTCGAAATTTAATGGTTAAACTACTCTGTTAATTATTTTGCAGGGGTTGCCTCAGCTGGCTTCTCAGTCAAGAGTGTGATAACATCTGTTGTGATATCCTCAGCTGTAATAGCCGACGAGTAGAGGTAATCCTTCAAGTTATCAGCAGTGATTGGAGTGAGAACATCGGTAATTTTCTCGAACACTTCACCAGTGTCTATATCCTCTTCGGTCTCCTTATTCTCTGCAAACACCATATTACCACCAGCCGAGCTGTTGATAAACTTAACACTTGCGCTACGAGCAACGCCAGTGAACAAACCAGCCTTCTTGCCGATAGACTTCAAGTTACCATAGCATACGCAACCAGTCATCTCAGCCAAAGCGTAAGGAGTCGAGTTGTCAAGGTTTGCAATAGCACCATCAACCTTATACTTGTTATCGGTAGCCGATACACCAACTGATCCGAAGATACCACCATAGTAGCAAGTCTTTACATTGCTGCTGAATGTGATATCACCGTAGTTCTTGTTGCCGCTGATTGTCTCCCAGTGACGGTGAGCATCCTCGTCGTTGATATGACCAGCGATACCACCTGCGCGGAGAGTACCTTTTTCACCATTTTGAACATTGGTTCCAGAGAAGTCAAGGTCATAGTAGTTCACGCAGTTTGTCATAACACGAGTTGATACAGATGTATTAGTATCCGCTGCAATACGAGCCCAAGCTACAATACCTCCAATATAAGCTGTACCAGTCGAGCCGGCAATAGTAACAGGACCGTGATTCTCGCAAGCGTCAAACTTGTAGAACGAGTAGCCGTAACCTACAATACCACCTGCATAAGCAGAGCTAGTGTGCGGTTGTGTGTACTTAACAGCGCCGTAGTTCTTACAACGGTTGAACTCGATAGATGAGCCCGAAGGACCACCAGCGATACCTCCGATTTCGTAGTTTGTACCACAAGAACCTGCACCGATAATCTCAGCCGAAGCAAGGTTTACACAGTCGTTGAATATTACAACAGCAGCAGGACATCCGCAGATACCAGCAGCAGTTTGCTCACTCGAGCTACTTTTAGCAGAGTGCTCAACCTTACCACCATTCTTACAACCCTCAATGGTAGCAGCGGTAGCAACATAACCTACGATACCACCAACATCTGTACGACCGAGAGCAGCGGTAGGACCGTATGCTACGTGACCATAGTTCTCGCAGTTGCTAAGCTTAAAGTCTGCAGCTGTACAGTAACCGAGGATACCACCGATACTTGCGCGGTATGTATTGCCACCGCTACCTGCACCAGTCATCTTAACAGGACCATAGTTCTTCAAGCCGTCGAGAGTGATTGCAGCAGTAGAAATACCGATGATACCACCAAGAGCAACACCCGATGGAGCAGTACCGATAGTAACAGCACCCTTAGTAGCGTCAGTCTCCGAACCGTTTGCACAGTTAGAGAAGATAAGGTTAGCAGAGCTTGTATAACCTACGAAACCACCAACGCAGTAGTTCATAGCCTTCGAACTTGTTGAAGTCTGCTCACCAGCCAAAGTTACCTTACCAGTGTTAGAGCAACCAGTGAAGTAAACCTTAGAACCGTTATCCTTGATACCGATGAAACCACCCAACTTAATAGTGTAGCCGTTAGCAATACCGGTCGCAACGCCGTCAACCTTAATCTCACCGCTGTTTACGCAGTTAGTGAATTTCCACCAACCGTTGTTTGTATCGTGACCAGTGAAACCACCAACACGAGGAGCAACTGTATCAACAGTAGTAACAATTACATCACCTGCGTTCTCGCAACCGGTCATCTCGATGCAATCGTAGTTGTTTACACCGATAAAACCACCAACCATTGGGTTTTGAGCTGTAGCCCACTTGCCACCGATGATTACATCACCCGAGTTCTTACAGTTGGTAAAGTTGAGAGTTGGCTGAAGACCATTCTCGTCAGCAGCCTCGTTTGAGTAAGGCTCGCCAGTGAAGCCACCAATCTCGCAAGACTCAACTGCGCAACCCTCAGCAGGGATATCAGTTACAGTACCCTTGTTCTCGCAATTGGTATGATTTGTAACCTTTGTCGAATTGAACGAGTAGTATGCAGCCCAACCACCGAGAATGTGGCGCGAAGCCCAATCACCAGTCTTAGCAGTGATAGCACCCTCGTTTACACAGTTTGTATAGGTACCGCCACTAATATAGTAGGCAATACCACCCATAACCAAACGACCACCGTTACCAGTCTTCACATTAGAACACTTACCGATAGACAAAGCACCAGAGTTGTCACAATTCTTTACCTCGCCCTTGTTAGAGATAAGACGAGCGATACCTGCCATAGCAACCTGTCCGTTGAATGCGGTGTTGTCGCCAACGGTGATATTACCTGTGTTATCAACATTATCCATCAAAGTATTGATGGCCAACTGGTAACCGTCGACACCAGCCAAGTGGCACGAACTAGGAATTGCAGCGTTGGTTGCAACTGAGATATTACCCGAGTTAGAGCAGTTGGTGATTGTGCCAATAGTAGTATATTCGCCATCGTCAGATGTGAACAAACCACCAGCCATAAGCCACGACTTGAATGTAGCATCCTTAATCTCGATATCACCGCTGTTTGTACAGCCAGATACAGTGGTGAGAGAGTTCTTACCTGTAACAAGACCTGCGATATGAGTTTTTGTACCGGCAACAGCCTTCGAACCTACATAAATCTTACCAGTGTTAGAGCAGTTCTCGAGTGAGTTTGCAGTCAAAATTGCTGCAACAAGACCTGAGATATGCACTTCGCCAGTTGCTGAAGCGTTGTCAGCGATTGAGAGGGTACCTGTGTTTGAACAGTTCTTTGGAGAGAATTTGTTGCTGTAGGAAGAAATACCACCGATTGTCAAGCCCTTACAAGTACCGTTGTGAGTAAAGTTACCATTGTTTACCAAGTTCTCACAAACTGTGTCTGCCGAGATCTCAATACGACCCGAGATACCAGAGAAGATAAGGCTCTCAGCCTGAACGCTCTCTGCAGTAGAAGAGATGTTACCGTTGTTGGTACAGTTCTTGATAACCTTGAAGTCATTCTGAGAGTTAGTATCGTGATTCTTACCAACGATACCCGACATGTAAACATTTGCCTTCTGAGTTTTACTTACATAGGTGATATGACCATTGTTTACAAGACCGGTGATCTCACACTCATTAGCCGTGCCAGATACACCGCCGATTACACCACCGACAGCACCCTTCAAAGACTTCTCAGGAGCAACCAACGAAGTAATAGTGATATTGATGCCGTTAGTACAGTTAGTTGCGCTATGGTTGTAGAGTGCACCAACCAAACCACCGTGATTAATACCGTCGTAGCTGTTCGATGCAGTGCCATTGAAGGTGGTGTTGTTGATGTTGATAGTACCCGAAGCCGAGCAGTTGTCGATGTCGCCATAGAGATCGCAAGCGATTGCTCCCGAGTGGAGAAGATCGGTAATCTCGATGTTTACATCTTTCAAGTTTAGATTGTGAATGAAAGCAGCTGCGGTCGCAAACAAAGGTGCATTCAAACCGCTGATTGAGTAACCCTCGTCCTTACCACCATCGAACTCGAACTCGCCAAAGTTTGCGATTGGAGTCCAATCGTAGCCGGTCATATCGATATCAGCGGTTACGACAGCCTTGGTGCGTGGGAAGAAAGTACCAGCAATGCGAGCGAACTCGATGAGAGCCTCTTTGCTGTCGATGATGAATGTATCCTCTGCATCGTTTGCATTTGCCTCGTAAACGAATGCCGAGAACTCACGAACTGAACCTGCGTTGATTGGCTTATGCTCGCTATCGAACTTAACAGTCATCTTCTCGTGAGCCTCAGTGTTGATAGTAATCATAAATACACCATACTTACCAGCAGGAACAGCTACATAAAC
>JBGVMU010000012.1:0-17061 GCA_045124955.1 Alistipes sp.
ATTTGTTGCGACAGCCATTTTTGTCGGAAGTTGTATAACAAGAGGGATTTCAAGGCTTGCGTAGCCCGAAAAAGCGGAGTTTACTAGGCGTAAATGAGCATTTTGAGGGCAAGCGTAACGCAGAAATCACCTTGTTAGACGACTTCATTTTTTTCGATAAATTATCGGTAAAAAATTTGCGAGTAACAAAAAAAGCACTACCTTTGCACTCGCAAAAGGGAGTTTAGCTCAGCTGGTTTAGAGCATCTGCCTTACAAGCAGAGGGTCGGCGGTTCGAATCCGTCAACTCCCACAAAATCAAGACGACTTTTTCAAGTCGTCTTTTTTTTGTGTTCGTTGACGAATTCGTTCAGCTTGTTGCGCCTCGGCAGACTTATCTGCGCTGTGGTTGAGTATGCGAGATAGCCATTGTTGCTGCGCAACTACGATAATAAATTAAATATCATCATCTCAAATAAATTTGGCTGCTGCTATTTAATTTATTCTCTAAAACCTTTGGTTTTAATGCCTATCTCTCATCCTCTTTCACTGCTTGGTCTGCTCTCGGCTTCTGCCGCCGTTCGAATCGGTCGTGGAAAAAAGAGGTGGTTAGGGGTTGTTAGAGGTTGTTAGAGCAAATACTATATTCTCCCATTAGTCCCATTGGTCTTATTTGTCTCATTGGTCCCATCAAACTCTCTAACTCTTCCCTCCTCTTGTTTTTCGGTAAAATAGCCTCTTCTGTTGCCATTAGAGTGAATTTTATATCATTTTTCTACGCCTTTTTGCAATTTATAACAAATATTTCATATCTTTGCATACACAAATTTAACACACACAATTAACCTATGAGAAACAAGACAGAGCGACTGAACCTCATCCGACGCATTGTCGGCGAGGAACTTATAAGTTCGCAGGAGGAGTTGATTAAGCGACTCTCGGAGCACGGCGTACACGCTACACAAAGCACCCTTTCACGAGATTTTAAGGAGGTAAATATCTCGAAGATGCCTCATCCCGACAAGGGCTATATCTATGTTTTGAGCGAGAAACTCAGTGGCGAAATAGTTACCAATACCGCCAACCTTGGCGATGCAGTTCTCGATATCCGTTTTTCGCATAACATTGCAGTAATTTCGACCAAGTCGGGTTATGCAAGTGCCGTTTCGGTTATTATCGACGCACGCAAGAGCAAGGATATTATCGGTACTGTTGCAGGTGACAACAACATCATCGTCATCCTCCACCAGGAGGCTACTCACGAGGATGTTCTCGCACAGATGCAGCAGTTGTTCCCTTCATTGGCATACTAAAAAACGAAGCGATACAGACAAAAAAGCAACACTTTTCGGTGTTGCTTTTTTTGTCTGTCAAATTCGCTGACTACTCCACAAATTTAATCTTCGACATATCTCTTGGCTTTGCCTCGGGCGACTCGTCGGGATAACCCACCGCCAAAGCATAGCGAAGTTTGTATCCGTCGGAGAAACCGAGCGACTGCAAGTGCTCCGCCATAGCAGGCTCGGCAAATATCATCTGCACACTGCCCAAGAAGCAGGTACCCAAGCCTAACTCGGTGGCTGCCAGCATAATATTCTGCGCCATACAACCTACATTTTCGCCCGAAAATGCTCCGTCGGGCGCACCCACAAAGATTACTGCCGCAGCGTTGCGGAAGATATTTTTGAAGGTCGGAGTAAGCATATAGTCGGCTTTACCCGTGCCCTCAATAGCCTTCAAATAGGTGGCGGTTGCGCCATCTATCCACGCCTTATTCTCGACAATTCGCACCTCCCACTCCTGGCGATTCATTGCGCTCGGAGCCAGCACTCCGCACTTGGCAAGGAGTTCCAATTTCTCGTGCTCTACGGGCGCATCCTTGTAGGCTCGAACACTGCGACGAGCCTCGATAGCCTCGATTACACCACTCTTCTTCTGCGACTCGGTGATGAGCCACACCGACAATAGTGCCGTTACGCACAAAGCAAGCAACAATACCACTCTCTTCATAATCTACTTTGTTTTAGGATTTAACCTATGCAAATATAATCAAAAAAGATAAAAAAAAGCGGCGATAAACCATTTTTATCCCAAAAAAAGTACTATCTTTGCAGATAGTATGCGTATGTACGCACATGCGTATGCATATATGCGGGCGCAGTGGGCGTGCGCAACAAAAACAGAGCAAACAAGAACTATTATGGGAAAGAAAGATAATAACGAGATTACAATCATCGACGATTTGGGCCTCTCGCCCGATATCACCGATCAGAAGCACCAGGTAATTCCTATCATCGCAGGCAACGAGGATGATGCGGTAGAGGAGGTGCAACTTCCGGAGGTGTTGCCGATACTCACATTGCGCAGTTCGGTACTCTTCCCCGGAGCAATCACGCCTATCACCGTAGGTCGTGAGAAGAGCATCGCTCTTGTTCGTGCTGTACAAGCCGAGGGCGGTTTGCTCGGAGCGGTATTGCAGAAGAATGCCGAGATTGAGACGCCAACCCCCGACGATATGTATCGCATCGGTACGGCTGCACGCATCTTGAAGATTCTCGAAATGCCGAATGGAAATTTGACCGTTATCCTCTCAGGCTTGGAGAAGATTGAGGTTGGGGAGTATATCTCGACCGAGCCATTCTTCAAGGCGAAGGTTACACCGCTGCTCGACTCTGCACCCGAGAAGAACAGCGTGGAGTTCGACGCACTCATCGAGTCTATCAAGGATGTAGCACTCAACATCATCAACACATCGCCAACAATGCCAAAGGAGGCGTCGTTTGCGATTAAGAATATCGACTCCCGTCGTGGAATCGTAAATTTCATCTGCTCGAACCTCGAATTTACCGACGAGGATCGTCAGGCACTGCTCGAAGCACCGGGTCTGTTGGCTCGCTCACGCAAGTTGCTCGAAATACTCATCCGTGAGCAGCAGTTACTCGAAATCAAGCAGGATATCCAGAGCAAGGTTAAGCAGGAGATCGACAAGCAGCAGCGAGATTACTATCTGCAACAGCAGATGCGCACCATACAGCAAGAGTTGGGCGAAGACGAAGATGGCGACATCGCTCGTCTGCGTGAGGCGGCTTCGAAGAAGAAGTGGAACAAGACTACTGCCGAGATGTTCGAGAAGGAGCTCACCAAGATGTCACGCCTCAACCCTGCCGTTGCGGAGTACTCGGTGCAGATGACCTACTTGCAGTTGATGGTAGATCTTCCGTGGAACGAATTTACGGAGGATAACCTCAATCTCAAATGCGCTCGTGAGCAGCTCGATGCCGACCACTTCGGCTTGGATGAGGTTAAGGACCGCATCTTGGAGCACCTCGCAGTCATCAAGTTGAAGGGCGATTTGAAATCCCCTATTCTCTGCCTCTATGGCCCTCCGGGAGTGGGTAAGACCTCGCTTGGTAAGTCGGTAGCTACGGCTCTCGGTCGCAAGTTCGGTCGCATCGCCTTGGGTGGTTTGCACGACGAGGCGGAGATTCGTGGTCACCGTCGTACCTACATCGGAGCTATGCCTGGTCGAATTATCGAGACTATCAAGCGCACAGGCTCGTCGAATCCTGTAATCATCCTCGACGAGGTGGATAAAATTACCGTAAGCAACCACGGCGACCCTTCGTCGGCGTTGTTGGAGGTATTGGACCCGGAGCAGAATACCACATTCCACGACAACTATCTTGATACGGAGTACGACCTCTCGAAGGTGCTCTTTATCGCTACGGCAAACGATATTGGTGCGGTAAATCCTGCATTGCGTGACCGTATGGAGTTGATAAACATCCCCGGCTACATTCTCGAAGACAAGATTGAGATTGCCGAGAAGCACCTCATCCGCAAGCAGTGCGAGGCGCACGGTTTGAAGGAGGAGCAGATGGTTGTGGAGCGCAATATCGTTGAGAAGATTATCTCGGAATACACTCGTGAGTCGGGTGTTCGTTCCCTCGATAAACATTTGGCGAAGTTGGCTCGCTCTCGTGCCAAGGAGATAGCCTTCGATGAGGAGTTTACCCCATCATTCACTGCCGAGCAGGTGGAGAAGGTCTTGGGTAAGGCGAAGTTCCGCAACGACGAGTACGAGGTTAAGGATATGGTAGGTGTGGTTACCGGTTTGGCTTGGACTCAGGTGGGTGGCGACATCCTCTATATCGAAAGCATCCTCACTCCGGGCAAGGGCAAGCTCTCGCTTACGGGTAACTTGGGCGATGTGATGAAGGAGTCAGCAACCATTGCCCACGAGTGGGTTATGGCGCACTATAAGGAGCTCGGCATCAACCCTAAGCTCTTCGAGAAATATGACCTCAACATCCATGTACCCGAGGGCGCAGTACCGAAGGATGGTCCTTCGGCAGGTATCACAATGATAACCTCGATTGTTTCGACCTACACGGGTCGCAAGGTTAAGGAGCGCATCGCAATGACGGGCGAGACCTCGTTGCGTGGTCGTGTATTGCCTATCGGTGGCGTAAAGGAGAAGATTTTGGCAGCCAAGCGTGCCGGCATTCACACAATTCTTCTTCCAGAGGAGAACCGCAAGGATGTAGAGGAGATTACAAAGGGCTACATCGAGGGTTTGACCTTCCACTATGTTCGCTCGAACGAGCAGGTATTGGCTCTTGCACTCGAAAAGTAATAGTACTATGAAATTTTTGGCAATCATCCCCGCTCGCTACGCCAGCACTCGTTTTCCGGCAAAACCGCTTGTTTTGCTGGATGGCAAGCCTATCATTCAGCACGTCTATGAGCGAGTGGCAGAGTGCGTGGAGATGACCTATGTGGCAACCGACGACGAGCGCATATTCAACACCGTGAAGGGCTTTGGCGGAAATGTGGTGATGACCTCGTCGGAGCACCGCTGTGGCACCGACCGTTGTGCCGAGGCGGTGGATAAAATCGGCTACGATGCCGACATCGTGATAAACATTCAGGGAGATGAGCCATTTACGCACAGGGAGCATATCGAGTTGCTGAAAAACGGCTTCGAGAGCGAAGCGACCGATATCGTAACCCTCGCCGTGCCTTTCAGCGAGGAGGGTGGCTTGGAGGTGCTCGAAAACCCTAATTCACCAAAGGTGGTGATTGACCCGTCGGGTCACGCCATCTACTTCTCACGCTCGGTAATTCCGTATATCCGAGGTGTGGAGCGTAGCGAGTGGTTGAAGCATCACACCTTCTACAAGCACTTGGGTATGTACGCCTTTCGCACCAAGGTACTCAAAGAGATAACCTCGTTACCACAGACTCCACTCGAAAAGTTGGAGATGTTGGAGCAGTTGCGTTGGTTGGAGAGCGGCTACAAGATTGGTATGGGAATAACCGATGTCGAAACCGTAGGTATCGACACGCCCGAGGATTTGGAACGAGCAAAGGAGTTTTTGAAGAGAATATAACTTAAAACCTAAACTATATGAAAAAGACCTTATTAGCAATTGCACTGTTGGCAATTGGCATTTCAAATGCACAAGCAGAGTGGAAAATCGCAGGCGACAAGATTCGCACCAAGTGGGCGGAGGAGGTAACTCCTTCGAATGTATTGCCCGAGTATCCACGACCTCAATTGGTGCGTGATGCGTGGCAGAACCTCAACGGCTTGTGGAACTACGCTATTACCGACATTAACGCTGCAGAGCCTTCGTCATTCGATGGCGAAATTCTCGTTCCGTTTGCAATAGAGTCGGCACTCTCGGGTGTGCAGAAGCCTCTGACCGAGAAGCAACTTCTTTGGTATGAGCGCAAGTTCACTGTACCGTCGAAGTGGATGTCACAGCGAGTAATGCTCCACTTTGGTGCAGTGGATTGGAGTGCAGATGTCTATGTAAACGACATCTTGGTAGGTAGCCATACAGGTGGTTTTACCCCATTTGCTTGCGATATCACCGCAGCTCTCAAAAAGAAGGGCGAGCAGAAGTTGGTAGTTCGAGTATGGGACCCAACCGAGAAGGGCGAGCAGCCGGTAGGTAAGCAGCTCACCAAGCTTGGCAATATCTGGTACACTCCGGTTTCGGGCATTTGGCAGACCGTATGGTTGGAGCCTGTATCGAAGCAGAACCATATCGTAAATATCCTCCCGGAGAGCGACCTTCGCCATAGCGATATCATCGTCAAAACCGAGTGTGCTAAGCAGGAGGGTATCGTAACAGTCGAGGTGTTCGACAACGGCACAAAAGTTGGCGAGGGCTCAGCACCTTGCGGTTCGGCGGTTAAAGTTCATATCCCAAATGCTAAGTTGTGGAGTCCGAATAGTCCGTTCCTCTACGATATGAAAATTTCGTTGAAGGAGAATGGTAAGGTAGTGGAGAGCATAACTTCGTATACCGCAATGCGAGAGGTAGGAAAGATGCGTGACAAGTATGGTCATCTCCGTGCAACCCTCAATGGCAAGCCTATCTTTATGTACGGTCCACTCGATCAGGGCTGGTGGCCTGATGGACTCTACACCGCACCGACCGACGAGGCGTTGGTTTGGGATATTCAGCTCACAAAGGATCTCGGATTTAATACTATTCGTAAGCATATCAAAGTTGAGCCAGCTCGTTGGTTCTACCACTGCGACCGCTTGGGTATGCTTGTATGGCAGGATATGCCGAGTGGCGAGCAGAAGCGCCCTTATTCGTGGGCACGCCACCAGGTAAATGGCGGTTCGGACACCGAGTTGACCGAGGAGTTCAAGCGCAACTACTACAAGGAGTGGAGCGAGATTATCGACTTCTGTCGTTTCTTCTCTTCGGTAGTTGTATGGGTGCCATTCAACGAGGCTTGGTCGCAGTTCGACACCGAGAAAGTTGTGGATTGGACCTATAAACAAGATTACACTCGCCTTATCAACCCTGCCAGCGGTGGCAACTTGCGTGAGTGCGGCGATATTATGGATTGGCACAACTATCCGAAGCCTTGTATGGGAGTTCACCACGCAGACTATATCCTTATGCTCGGCGAGTATGGCGGTATCGGTCTTCCTGTAAAGGATCACTTATGGAACCCGGAGATGAAGAACTGGGGATATGGTGGCAACCGCAAGGATATGGCAGATGTCACTCGCACCTATGTCGAGTATGCCAAGATGATTCTTCCGTTCATTCCACAGGGTATGTCGGGAGCAATCTACACCCAAACCACCGATGTCGAGGGCGAGGTTAACGGCTTTGTAACCTACGACCGCAAAGTGGTAAAGGTTGATGTAAAGCAAATTCGAGATATAAACCAGAAGATTATTAACAGTTTAAAATAACATGAAACCAATTTTTATTGCAGGACCTTGTTCGATAGAGTCGGCCGAACTGCTCAACGAGGTTGCATCGAAGATATGCGATATAAATCGTAATCTCGGTGTGGATATCATCTTCAAAGCATCGTTCGACAAGGCTAATCGCACATCCATAAACTCCTACCGCAGCGTAGGTTTGGAGAAGGGCTTACAAATGCTTGCAGATATCAAGTCGAAGTGGGGTTTGCGCCTCTCGACCGATATCCACGAGGCGTGGCAGGCTCAACCTGCAAGTGAGGTTATAGATGTATTGCAGATTCCTGCTTTCCTCTGCCGACAGACCGACTTGGTTGTAGCAGCGGCAAATACTGGTCGCATCGTAAATATCAAGAAGGCACCGTTTATGTCGGGTATGGATATGCAGTACCCATACGAGAAGGCGGAGAAGTCGGGTGCAAGCGAGGTGTGGCTCACCGAGCGTGGTAACATCATCGGTTACAACGACCTGGCGGTAGATTTCCGCAATATCCCTACGATGCAGAAGTTTGCACCTCGTGTGCTTATGGATTGCACCCACGCCGTGCAGCGCCCTGGCGCAGGCAACGGCAAGTCAGAGGGTAACAGCGAGTATGTACCGGCTATGGCGTTGGCAGCAAAGGCTTTTGGTGCGAATGGCTACTTCTTCGAGACCCACCCAACACCCGAGAAGGCGTTGAGCGATGGTCCGAATATGATTCGCCTCGACTTGTTGGAGGATGTTATCAAGAGCCTGCTATAACCGTTTAAGCTCACAAAATATTAACCAAACTATACAAAAACAGATGGCATTTTTAGATTTTATGGCTCCTCCGGCTCACAAGCCAGAGTTGCCGGCAGAGAAGATTGACAAGGAGTACAAGGCGATGCGTTTGAAGGTGTTCCTCGGCATCTATTTGGGTTATGCGGCCTACTACCTTGTTCGTAAGAATCTCTCGTTCGCAGGTGCGGATATGATGGCGCAGGGTTACCTCAACGAAGGTGGTGTCGGTATTGCAATGGCAGGTATGCCTATCGCTTACGCCGTTAGTAAATTCTTGATGGGTAGCCTCTCGGATCGTTCTGATGCACGCAAGTTTATGACCGTAGGACTTATCATCTCGGCCCTCGTGATGATTGTTGCAGGTATCATCCCTTACCCAAAGAACGGCGCAGTAACAACCGCTATTCTCTTCGTATTGACCTGTTTGACAGGCTGGTTTTCGGGTATGGGCTGGCCTCCGTGCGGCCGTGTGATGTCGCATTGGTTCTCCACTAACGAGCGCTCGTTCAAGATGTCGATTTGGAATACCGCACACAACATTGGCAGCTCGGGCTTGGCTTGGTTGGCTACTATCGGAGGTGGTTCACTCCTTGTTCTGCTCGGTGTTAGCGAGGCTGAGGCCGGCTGGCGTGAGGCATTTATCGTTCCGTCGATTGCAGCGTTGGCAGTTGCAGCATTGTGCTGGTGGTTTATTCGTGATACACCCGAGTCGTGCGGTTTGCCACCAATCGACAAGTATCGCAATGACTTCTCGGGCGCAAAGGCAAAGAAGGGCGAAGAGGATAAAATTCCTTTCAAGACCCTGTTCGTGGACTACATCTTGAAGAACAAGATGTTGTGGCTTATCGGTATCGCAAACATCCTTGTATACTTGGTGCGTAATGGTATTTCGGACTGGTTGCCAATCTACTTGCAGAATGTGCACGGAATTGCAAAGTCGGTAAGTAAAGACCTCTACGCATACCATATGATTGCCGCTATCCCTGGTACTCTTATTGCCGGTTGGCTCTCGTCGAAGTTCTTCCAGGGTCGTTGCGCTCCGGTAAATGTTCTCTGTATGGCAGTTACCGCCATTGGTGCATTTATCTATTGGAAGGCTGGTGTTATTGCAGGCTCTCTCGGTATGGAGTATGTCGATATAGTGAAGATTGCTCTTGCCGTAACAGGCTTTGCAGTATATGGACCTGTGGCAATGATCTCTATTCAGGCTATTGCTATCGTTCCGAAGAATGCAGCAGGTACAGCAGCAGGTTTTATGGGCTTGCTCGGTTACTTGATTGGAGATGCATTGCTCTCGAAGATTGTATTTGGCTACACCGTAGCAAGTGGTGAGAATGGTTGGGACTTGACATTTATCGGCTTCTTCGGTGCAAGTGTTATCGCCACCGTCATCTGCTTCTTGGCTATGGGCAAGGAGAAGAAGATGTTCGAGGAGCGTTTGGCAGCAGCAAAGGCTGAGCAGAAATAGTTTTTGAATATGTATAAATCGCTCGCAGATTTCGTTGAAAGATTAGAGGCTAATGGGGAATTGATTCGTATCAGTTCCCCCGTCTCTTCCGAGTTGGAGATTGCCGAAATCACCGATAGAATGGTTAAGACCGAGGGTGGTGGTAAGGCTCTCCTCTTCGAGAATACCGACAAAGGCTTTCCTGTGCTTACGAACCTCTACGGCTCGGAGCGCAGAATGGCTATGGCACTCGGTGTGGAGCAACTCAGCGATATCTCGGAGCGATTTGACAACCTTATAGGCACGGTAACATCGCCAAAGGAGAGTTTGGTCGATAAGTTACGCCTTCTGCCCCTCTTGGGCGAGGCATCGAAGTGGTTTCCACGCAAAAAGAGGGGGCGTGGAGCGTGCCAGCAGGTCGTACTCGAAGGCGAGGCGGCAAATTTGTCGCTACTCCCAATTTTGAAGTGTTGGCCACACGACGGAGGGCGATTTGTGACCCTTCCGATGGTGCATACTGCCGACCCTGTAACGGGTATCCGCAATGTGGGAATGTATCGTATGCAGGTATTCGACGACCACACTACGGGAATGCATTGGCACCGCCACAAGACCGGCGCACGCCACTACGAGGGCTATAAGGCGCAGGGCAGACGAATGCCCGTAGCGGTGGCGATCGGTGGCGACCCTGTATATGCCTACTCGGCTACGGCTCCCGTACCAGACAATATCGACGAGTACCTCTTGGCGGGCTTATTGCGAGGAGAGCCGGTACGCCTTGTCAAGTGTATCACCAACGACATCTATGTTCCCGAGGATTGCGACTTTGTGATTGAGGGCTATGTAGACCCTTCGGAGGAGAAGGTTTTGGAGGGCGATTTTGGCGACCATACGGGTTTCTACTCGCTGACAGACTACTATCCGAAGTTCCATATTACAGCAATAACACACCGCCGAGATGCGGTTTATCCCGCAACGATTGTGGGCATTCCGCCACAAGAAGATGCCTATATCGCAATGGCGACCGAGCGCATTTTCCTCGCACCTATACGCCTTGTGATGCAACCCGAAGTGGAGGATATGTATATGCCGTCGGCAGGTACGCAGCACAACATAACGATTATCTCGATGCGCCAACTTTACGAGCGTCAGGCTTCGAAGGTGGCACTCGGTTTGTGGGGCGCAGGACAGATGATGTTCAACAAATATCTGCTACTTACACCCGCCTCGACCAATGTTCGCACGACCAAGGAGTTGGCAAGGTTGATGCGCAACTGCGACCTTAGCAAGTCGCTTATCCGCAGCGAGGGCATATACGATGTACTCGACCACGCCACGGCGACTTGTGGCTTTGGCGGCAAGGTGGCACTCGACCTGACAAATGTCGCAGAGCGAGAGCAGAAGGCGACATTCAATAGCGAACTGTTGCCCGAGGGAGTTGATGCGGATACGGCTCTGCTCAAAGAGTGGAGCGCACTCCTACTCTTTGCTGACAACGACCTCGAAATCGACCTCTCGAAGGTGGCAAAATCGGCTGATTGCAACTATATCGTCATCTTCGACAAACGAGCCAATGCGCTCACTCCAAACGAGTTGTTATGGCTTGGTGCAGCCAATACCGAGGCTACCCGAGATATCTCGCTTCACGGCTCGACCCTCGTGGTGGATGCCCGAGCAAAACGCCCGAAGGCAAACGGTAAAAACCCTTCTCGTTGGCCTAATATCGTTACGGCAGACGAGGCGACTATCGCCCTCGTGGACAAAAAATGGAGCGACTACGGCATTGGTGAGTTTATCCCATCGCCATCGAAGCATTTCAGCGCACTCAAACTCTCGGAGGGTGCCGAGTGGAGCAAATAACGAATGTTGAGCAAGCAAAATATACGAGGTATTATCTATGTGATGGCGATAATCGTCGTCATTGCCCTTATTGCATATTTTGCCACACCTCGCAGGGCTCTAACACTTGCCGAAAGTGGCGAGAAGGCGACCACCGAGAAACAGGACTCTCTATTCTTTTTCGACCCCAACACGGTAACATACGACGAGTTGCTACTGCTCGGTTTCGACAAGCGCACAGCGGTCGGCATCGTTAAGTATCGCACCGCAGGCAAGGTCTTCGGCATAGCCGAGGAGTTGGCGCTCTGCTACGGCGTGACCGACGAGATGTTCGCACGCCTGCGCCCATATATAAAAATAGGTACGAAGTACGCTACCAAGCCCTCAAAGCGCAACTACGACTCGCTACGAAGCAATCGCCCACAACGCTTCTCACCACGCCCATTCGAGAAGTTCGGCATCGACACGGTAGGCGTTGAGTATCTGCGCCTTATAGGCTTTTCGACCCGACAAGCCGAAGCCCTCATCGAGTATCGCAAGCGTGGCGGAGGTATCTTCTCGATGAACGAGTTGCGTGACTGCTACGCCGTAAGCGAGGAGATGGCGGATTCGTTGTCGCACTTTGTGATTTTGAGTGTTCGTGACCCCCACGAGGGGTTAATCGAGATAAACTCTGCCGACTCGGCTACGCTCCGCAAAGTGCGAGGAATTGGCGCAAAAACGGTGGTTGCAGTTCTGCAATATCGCAAATTATTGGGTGGATTTGTGCGAAAAGAGCAAATTGCGGAGTTAAAATGCGTTACACCCGACAATTTTCTTAAAATTTCCGAACAAATTTATTGCGATAGTTGCAAAATTTCAAAAATAGATATTAACTTTGCACCCGCATCCGAAATTGAGGCTCATCCATATATGAGTCGTCGGGCGCTGAAACTGATTTTAGAAACAAGGGAATCGAAAGGAGGTTGGAATAGTATCGAGGAGATGCAGAGTGAGAACATATTCACCGAGGAGCAGGCGAAAGCCATTGCACCATATCTTCTTTTTGGTACTACACCCCAGGAGTTCGACTAACTAAAATCCGGAAAACGCCAATGGCTGTAAGGCGTTAAAAACCAGCCAAAAGCAAACAGAGAACAAACAATAAAAAAGAGAAAATATTATGATTATTATGCCAGTTAAGGAGGGTGAGAACATCGAGCGTGCCCTCAAAAAGTTTAAGCGTAAGTACGAGCGTACAGGTGTTTTGAAGGAGCTCCGTGCTCGTCAGTACTTCACAAAGCCTTCGATCGCAAAGCGTGACAAGATGGCACACGCTATCTATGTTGAGCAGTTGCACCGTCGTGAGGAGGAGTAATCACTTAAACTTCCAAAATAGACAGAGCGTGTTCCGAGATTTCGGGACACGCTCTTTTTTTCTCTACATTTTTTAGTGAAATATAAAATATTTCAACGAAATTTATTTACCTTTGCAATGTAAGAGTAAGCAGAAACAGGCAAAATGCCCTCCCCGAATTTTTCGGGGGGGGTATTTTGGGTTTTATCGTGTTGAGTATTAGCGAGTTACAAGGGTCACTTAAAGTCAATTGAGAGTTGAGAGTTGAGAGTTGAGAATGAAAAAATTTCAGCGCACCCCTAACTTCCTCTAACAACCCATAACAACCCTTAATTCTGTTGCGCCTTGACCACGGTCGGAGTACGAAAAACAAAAAAACAATTTTTTACGACAATAATTATTAACTAAAACCTAAAAAAACGATGAAAAATTTGACAAAAATTTTCATGGCGGTTGCTGTTGCGATGTTCGCATTTGCGTGCGTGACCGACACAACCGAGGACCTCGGCATCGAGGTTGGCAAGGGTGGCGTTACCGAAATCACAGTTTCGTTGGAGGAGAGCAGAACTCAACTCGGCGAGCGTGATGCTGACGGTAAGTACCCACTCTATTGGAGCGAGGGCGACGCTATCGCTATCAATGGTGTTGCATCTAACCCATTGACCGCAGGTGGCGCATCTAACGCTGTATTCTCGTTCAACCAGGAGGTTGCTCGTCCTTACTGCGTAGTATATCCTGCTACCGAGGGCGTTGGTGAAGGTACTGTTTATCCTGTAACTTTCGCTGCAACTCAGCCTTACACCGTTGGCACTTTTGCTCCAAAGGCAGCGCCAATGTATGGTTACAGCGAGGGCGTGCCTACGGAAGGTGTTCAGCTCAACCACCTCACAGGTGTGTTCCGCTTTGCAGTTAAGGGTAGCGACAAGTTGGCAAGCCTTACTCTCACTGCCGAGGATAAGATTGCAGGTAACTTCGACATTGATTGCACTTCGGGAGCATTGACTGCTCACGAGGACGCTTCGAACACCGTAACCGTAACTTTCGGCGAGGGCTTGGCACTTGGCGCAGAGGCAACTCCAATCTATGTTGCAGTTCCGGCGGGTTCGCACGGCCTCTACACCATCACACTCACCTCTACCGATGGCAAAGCGATGGTCGTTAAGTACAACAGCGATGATAAGCCTGTTAAAGTTGGTGTCGTGAAGGAGTTTGGCGAGATTTTGTATGTTCCAAGCGAGGTTACAGCACCTGAGGGTGAGCTCGTAATCAGTAGCGAGGCTGAGATGAAGAACTTGGCTTTGTTGGCAGAGAAGGAGATGCTCGGTAATGTAACCAAGGTGCGTGTTGCAGCAACAATCGATATGTCTGGCGTAGCAGATTGGCAGCCTATCGCAGGCTTCCCTGCAATCGAGTTCGATGGTGGCAGCGACAAGGGCTACGAGATTAAGGGTTTGACTTCTCCTTTGTTCGGTACCGTAACCGGCGCAACTATCAAGAATGTTAAGCTCACAGGCGTAAACATCGTCGAGACCGAGCGTTTGTTCTCTGGTACTCTTGTTTGTGAGGCTTACACTTCGACTATCACAAATTGTTCGCTCGAGGGAACATACACCTATGCTAACGCTAACGAGTTGCCAGCGGATGGCGGTCATACTAAACAGGCTGCTGGTGGTTTGATTGGTCTTGCAAAGGATACCAATGTTAGCAACTGTACAAACTATGCAACTATCACTGGCGCGCAGTTCTGGGCAAAGTGCTCTGGCAAGCGTTTCCCAACACTCGGTGGCGTTATCGGTACTGCTACCGCTTCGGCTGCTCCTGCATCGAAGGAGGCTGCTTACTGCATCAAGAACTGTCAGAACTTTGGTACTGTAACAAGTGCTCACAATGCTTCTACTCACGGCGGTACACTCGGTCTTGAGATGGGTGGTGTTCTTGGTCGTGCATACTTTGTTTATGTAAACAATCTCGTTAATGGTGAGCAGGGTACTAACAAGGGTGCTGTAACTATCACCGCATACGCTAACTCTCCATATTGGGGTGGTTGTATCGGCTGGTTGCTCTCTTGCTACGCAGATGGTTTGACCAACTACGCTCCTGTTTCGTTCAACTGTAAGCTCGCTTGGAGTTGTATGGGTGGCATTGTAGGTACTTTGGGTACTGATAGTGCTTCTTGGTCGCTTGCAGAGAATTTGACTAACTACGGAACTATTTCGTGCGGCACAAGCACAAAGTCGCTTAGCGGTCTTATCACTCTCGGCGGTATTTTCGGTCGTTCACAGAGTACTGCTTGGACCGTTAACAACTGTATCAACTATGGCGATGTAATCGCACAGGGAGATTTGAGCGGTATTTCTAATGATTCGTGGGGCGTCGGTGGCGTCTTCGCAGAGTGTAATGTAAAGAAGGCTACAAACTGTAAGAACTTCGGTAACATATCGTGTACAAGCACCCAAAAGATGAAGATTTCCTTGAATGTCGGTGGTGTTGCAGGTGTGGTTAATGCATCGGGTGTTGTAATTGAGAATTGGCAGAACGGTGATCCTGACGCTGCTCCAAATTCGGTTACTGTAAATGTATCAGGTAACTCGGCTAACAACTATGTAGGCGGTGTTATCGGTAACAATAAGAATAAGGGTCTCAAGAATTGCCACAACCACGGCAATGTATCGTACACCGGTGCTACCGATACTAATCCTTATATTGGAGGTATTGCAGGATATTCGGCTGTAACTGGTACAACTATTGAGAACTGCGACAACTACAATAATACTGATACCGACGATAGCCATATCGCTATCACCGTAAACTCGACTTCGAGCCAGTGGGTATATGTAGGTGGTCTCTTTGGTAGCCTCGGAACTGGCTCGGCTGCGATTTCGAGCATTAAGGATTGTACAAACAATTGTGCTATTAATGTTGACGCAACAGCTATTGCAACAACTGGCCAGCACTGTATTGGTGGTCTTGCAGGACTCTTGGAGTGTAGTGGAACTATTACTTCGTGCGTTAACGATGTGCGTGGCGATATCGTTGTTGATGGTACATACACTTGTAATGCTGCAGTTGCTGGTATGGCTGCACACCTTGATGGCAAGACTGTTGATTGCGCTAATAATGGCGATATCGACTTTAAGGCGACAATTAAGTTGGGTACCGCAGAGAAAGGTGGTACCGCTTATATCAATGGTATGTACTATACCGGTGGTGGTGATAGCGACGCTCATACAAACTTTACCCAAAGCGGAAACCTCACTTTCAGTGGAATAATCGACGCTTCGTGTGACGCTAAGAACGTTTATATGTCGGGTGTTGGTTACAATATGGTCTCAACCCTTACAAACGTAAAGAACACCGGTACATTGAAGGTTTCGAAGGAGGCTGTTGTTGATGCAGAGGTGCAGATTGGCGGTATCGCTCGAGACCTCCGTAACGCAACAGTAGTAGGATGTAGCAATAGTGGAACCATCATCTCGGAGGGTAAATCTGTAAACGCAAGAATGGGTGCTCTCTCGGTTGTAACATCTACCAGCTCTGCGAAATTCAGTGGTAAAGGTTTTACTAATACTGGTAATGTTATCTTTGCCGGTCAGGCTTCTGGCTATGTTAAGATTGGTGGCCTATGGGGAGACCATACAAAGGCTATTAGCGAGATTGCAGAGGGCGCTGTTGTCGAGAATAAAGGTACTGTTTCGAACTATGTTACTAATGCCGATGGCTCAATCACCGTTGGAAAGGTTGGAACATATCTTATGGTAGGTGGTGTTGCCGGCAATATCCGCGTTGCAGAGCCTGCGGCTGTTCAGAGCACAGGTACTGTAGATGTTCGCTATGCCGAGGGTTGCTACACAACAGGCGCATATATCGGTGGTATTGTTGGTTGCAACTCGCTTAACGATAAGTTTGCTTCGGCAACTTATCTACTTTCGAATGCAACGGTTTGTGGCGATGTTGTTGCTATCGGCTTTACCGAGTCGAAGGCATCGCCAATCGTAGGTATTGGTATGGTTGTGGGTACACACCGCTCGACCACTGCTCCTCAGGTAAGTAATTGCGTTATCGGTGGTCGCCTCGCTTTGGAAGAGAGGGATGGCAAACCGTTCTATCGTACCATCTCGGAGGTGGAGATTTCAGTCGATGATCCAGATGGCAACCCGGAGCCAAATCCTAACTTCATCCCATATTGGGCGAAGATTTACGGTGGCAATGTTGAGTGGGAGTTGGGTAGCACATACGACGGCTGTACAGCAGACCCATCTGCTCCATCGGAGGCACCTGAAGCATAAACAGGAGCAAATGTTTAACCGATTAAAATTGATTTGACGATGAACAAAAATATAATTTTGGGCTATTCTGCTCCTGATGTAAATATTTTCGAGGTTGTAGCCGAGCGTGGTTACAATGTAAGTGAGCCACTTCCAGGTGGCACAAACACAACCCTCCCAGGCTTCGGC
>JBGVMU010000013.1:0-2338 GCA_045124955.1 Alistipes sp.
TGGCGACGATGTGGCACAGTTGTATGTTCACGACATCGTAGCCGAGACAACACGCCCTGTGCGTGAGTTGAAGGGCTTTGAGCGTTTGTCGTTGAAGGCCGGCGAGTCGAAGGTTGTAACCTTCGAGGTTCCGACTTCGGACTTGGCATACTGCCACCAGGATATGAGCTGGAAGGCAGACAAGGGCGACTTCAAGGTTTGGGTTGGTGCCGACTCGTATGCTACACTCGAAGGAAGATTTTCAATTAAATAGCAATACAAGATGAAGAAAATAATGTTTTCGATGCTCTTTCTTGCTGTAGCATTCTCAGCTATGGCACAGTTGACAAAGGAGGAGCAGGAGGCTTTTGACTTCGCCGACAAGCTCATCGAGAAGATGACCTTGAAGGAGAAGCTCGGCCAGTTGCAGCAGTTTACCACTCGTCGTGCAGTTGTGACAGGCCCCGATGGAGCAGTTCTTCACAACACCGATGACCGTATCCGCCTTGGTGAGGTTGGTTCATTCTTGAGTAGCAAGACCTCTGACGAGTTGTTGAGAATGCAGAAAATAGCTGTAAATGAGAGCCGTTTGGGTATTCCGCTTATCTTCGGTTACGACATTATTCACGGTTGTCGTATCGTATTCCCGGAGAACTTGGGTATGTCGTGCTCGTGGGATATTCCGGCAGTTGAGAAGTATGCTCAAATCGCAGCTGAGGAGACCGCAGCAATTGGTTATCATTGGACCTTCTCGCCTATGTGCGACGTTTCGGCAGACCCTCGTTGGGGTCGTGTGTCGGAGGGTTCGGGTGAGGATCCATACCTCGGTGCAAAGATTGCTGCCGCTATGGTACGTGGCTACCAGGGTAAAGACCTCTCGTCGGATAAGACTATCGCCGCTTGCGTGAAGCACTTTGCAGCTTATGGTGCACCTCAGGCGGGTCGTGACTATCACACTGTAGATATGTCGGAGGTAATGTTTCGCAACCGCTATCTCCCACCATACAAGGCGGCTTTGGAGGCGGGTGCTGTAACCGTAATGTCGTCGTTCAACGACTTTATGGGCGTTCCTGCATCGGGTAACAGATGGCTTATGCACACCCTTCTCCGTGAGGAGCTCGGCTTCAAGGGCTTCGTAGTGTCGGACTGGGCTGCAGTACACGAGATGATTGCTCACGGCACTGCAGCAGACGGTAAGGACGCTGCTCGACAGGCTATGTTGGCACACCTCAATATGGATATGGCTCACGGCGACTACATCACCTATGGTGAGGAGTTGGTAAAGGAGGGCTTGGTTTCTGAGGAGACCATCAACGAGCTCTGCCGCGAGGTTTTGGCAGTTAAGTATCGCCTCGGTTTGTTCAGCGACCCATTCAAGTATGGCCGTCAGAACCACAGCGAGGTGATGTATCGTCCCGAGAACTTGAAGGTTGCTCGCGAGGTGGCTGCAAAGTCTATGGTTTTGCTCTCGAACAATGGCGTTTTGCCACTTGCCGAAAACACAAAGATTGCTTTGGTTGGTCCTTTGGCTGATGCTCCACGTGACCAGATTGGCGCTTGGCCTGGCTTTGGTGAGGCGAGCCACTCGGTTACTATCCTCAAGGGCTTGCAGGAGCGTTTCGGCGCCAAGAACGTAACCTATGTTAAGGGTTCGGATTTCCACGAGCCTATCAAGGGCGGTATCGAGGAGGCTGTTCGTGCAGCAAAGAGGGCTGATGTTGTATTGCTCTCGATTGGTTTGGGCTATAAGGAGTCGGGCGAAGCCACTTCGCTCACCGAGATTACCGTTCCTGAGGCTCAGCAGGCGTTGCTCGACGCAGTGAAGAAGACAGGTAAGAAGGTTGTTGTTTTGCTCGGTACCGGCCGTGCAATGGACCTTCGTAACGAGATTGAGAAGGCCGACGCTGTGCTCGTAACTTGGCACGGTGGAACTATGGAGGGCCCAGCAGTTGCCGACCTTGTGTCGGGCGACAAGAACCCTTCTGGACACCTCACAATGTCGTTCCCATACTGCGTAGGTCAGTGCCCTGTTCACTACAATATGAAGACTACAGGTCGTCCTCGCAAGACACCAACACACAAAGACAAGTACAGCTCACGCTATATGTACACCCCTAACGAGCCGTTGTTCCCATTCGGCTATGGCTTGAGCTACAGCGAGTTCGAGTACTCGGATTTGAAGGTCTTGACCCCAGAGGTTGAGCTTGGTGGTGTGGTGAAGGTTAGCGTAAAGGTTACCAACAAGGGCAAGTACGATGGCGACGATGTGGCACAGTTGTATGTTCACGACATCGTAGCCGAGACAACACGCCCTGTGCGTGAGTTGAAGGGCTTTGAGCGTTTGTCGTTGAAGGCCGGC
>JBGVMU010000014.1:0-1840 GCA_045124955.1 Alistipes sp.
TTTACGGATTCCTTGTGGTTCGCACCTTCGGTTGCAATAACAGGAGCTGCTTTGTCAATGGTGAAGGTGTAGGATGCCTTGTAGCCGTCGAAGTTCTCAAAGGTGAGCGTATACACGCCGTCCTCGGTAAGCTCATCGCCGCTTGCATACTCCACAACCGTACCGTCCTTGGTGAGAACGACAATTGCTTCATCATCCCACTCAAAGGTCACCGTGCCGTTGGTGTGTCCGTTATTGTCCACGCCTACGAGAGTTCCTTCGGGGTTCGCCTGCACGTAGTCAAGCTCTGCGGTAACGGTATCAATGCCGGTGCGGAATTCATCGGTTACGGATACCTTGTAGATTGCACTCGTTCTGAAGGAGTACGCAAGGGTGCTGGTGCTAACGGGAGTGCCGTAGTCATCCGTGTCAACCTCTACCCAATTTTCGCCGCCATCGGTGGACTTGGTGATAATAAGGGACTGAATGTGGCTCTCATCATCCGCGCTCTTGGTGATCACGATATCGAGCTTCTTTTCTTCTGCATTCTCGGTTACGCTCACTTTGGGAGCATCAAGGGAGATCACGAGCTTGAAGGTTTCGGATTCACCATAGTGGTTTACTGCAGTTACCGTGTAGCTTCCGCTTGCGGCGATTGCATAGGTGTCGGTGAGATTGAAGTTGCCGAGCAAATCGCCGTTCTCATTGTAAACCGAGAACATTGCCCAATCGTCAAAGCTGTCTGTGATACTTACGGTCACCTTGTCCTTGAGATAGTAGGTGCGCTCGTATACTACGGGGTTGGTGTTACCTTCGCCTACTGCGTAGAGGATTTCGGGAGCGTTGCGAATAACCGTGAGGTTATAGTCGCAAGTATTGCCCCATTCGTCGCATACGGTAAGAAGAGCCTTACCTTCCACGTCGTAAACATCTCCGATGAATTCCACGCCGTCAATGAGAACAGCGATGTTTTCTCCAAAGGTTACCGAGCTTGCAAGGATATTCTTACTCGTAGAGTAAGCGTAAAGGTTTTCACCTTCGCCTGCGGTGGAAGGTTCTTTCTCCCAATAGAAGAAGGACTCGATTCCGACCTTGGCGTATTCTGCAATTACTTCATTGAGTCTGTCCTCGGTGAAGTATGCCACGAGTTCATCGGGATTGCCGGACTTCTTATAAACGAAATACCGACCATTTACTGCGTTAACTGCATCGATGGTGTCCATGGCAATGCCTGCATCCCAAGACTCGGAGTTCCAAGTGCCTGTGGTGACAAGGCTCTTTTCTCTTGCGGTCGCAAAGTCAAGTGCGTTCTCGTAGGTGGTGAATGCGAAATAATCGCCGTTCACGTCATAAACCTCGTAGTATTCCTTCTGCAATGTATCGGTGATAACGTTCTTTTTAGTGGATACGAATTCGGTTTTCCACTTGTTGCCGCCTGCATCCTCAACCTCTACGGTGTAGATGCCGGTATCAATGGTGAAGATGGTCTGACCTTTGGTATAAGGCTGACCGTTGATGGTTACGCTCTTGATGGGGGCGTAAAGCTCTGCATCGCCGTCCGTCCAAGTGATAACCACGTCACCATTGGTCTTGCCGTCGGTTACGTTGGAAAGGTCAACCGTCTTGGTGCTACGGTCAATTACTACGGTGTAATAGCCTGTGGATACCGAGCTTTCGGAGAGTCCGTAGAAGGTGTATTTACCTTCCTTGTAGTACTCAACGCCGGAAAGGTATTCGATGAAGGTTTCGCTGTCGGGAAGCTTTACAAAGCACTTCGCCGCATCACTTTCGAACTTGATGTGAGCGCCGTTGGTGTAGCCACCATTTCCAATCTCATCGCTGTCAACGAAGAGCTGTGCGG
>JBGVMU010000015.1:0-138516 GCA_045124955.1 Alistipes sp.
GTTGCATACGCGTTACGCACCCGTGCGCCGGTCGCCACCAAACTGTGCAAGCACAGTCTTATGCTGCCCCTCGACTTGCATGTGTTAAGCCTGCCGCTAGCGTTCATCCTGAGCCAGGATCAAACTCTCCATTGTAAAAAATTATAATGTATTGTTAGAGTCCTGACTACTTCATTTTCCATTAAAGGAAATTGACAGATAAATACTACATTTTCTCTCTTAAATATAACCAGTAAATCAAAGAACCGTTTTCAAAAACCTTCGCTCTCAATTTCGGAGCCGAAAGTGGTGCAAAGGTAAGGCAAGTTTTTCAAACTACCAAATTTTGAAAGAACTTTTTTGCAATTTTTTTCGAAAAAAGTTTGTTTTTCCTGTTTTTCGACCTTTTTCAAGGCGTTTTTCACAAGTTTCAGAACCTTTATCTCTCAATTGCGGATGCAAAGGTAGCGACTTTTTTTGAATCTGCAAATCTTTTTGAAGATTTTTTTAATTTTTTTTAATAATTCTTTTATACCTATATTTATATATATAGGGGAAAGCAGGAAAATTGGAGGAAAATCGGGATTAAGTCGCCCGTTTATGCCACAAAGAGGTGCGCAACAAAGATTGCCAGCACCACCCAATAGGCAATTGTTGAGCTATTGTTTGGAAGAATGCTGAGTACAAAGCTCAGCAAGATAGCCGTAGGAACAGCAATAATAGCGCAAGCCGCCAAATCGCAACCCGGAAGAAGAATCATTGTAAGCGACAATAGCGACACCCATATAAAGAGGTGCAGTGCTCGGCGAATGCGAGAGAGGAGAAACATCTTATCGGGTCGTACCGCTGCATAGATTACGCCATACAATAGAACAGCAATAATTGCAGCAACGAGCAAAATAGCGAGATAGGGGGTACCTTCCACCTCCGACAACTGCGGTAGGGCAAGAGCCGAATAGAGGTTTCTTCCGAAATCGAAGATATTGCCACCCTTATACCAAACGATATACGATGCACCCAATAGTGGTAGCAGATAACCCACCGCCATAAGTACCGCCTGACGCAACGATAGCGCAAGGACAAACACTGCAATCGGAATGGTTGCAACCAAAACAATTGTTGGCGGAGAGAGTAACACCATCGTGCCAAGCAACATCGAAGCGAAGAATACCGAATCCTTCTCATCGGCATTGTGCAGAGATCGCAGCAAAAGATGCAACGCCAAGGCGAAGCAGAACGACGCCGTAGCAGCCGCAAGTATATGAGGAGCGACAAATATGCCACACGCCAAAACGCCATATAGAGGCATTGGCAGAGTGCAATACCCCTTGCTCAGACCCGAGCGAGGGAGCATTTTGCCCTCGACAATACCACAACACAAGAACAGGAATGTCGCCAGAACGAGCGATATTGTTCTACCCCGAAAGGCGCTATCCGCTAACTCAACCTCGAATGGTGAGAGTGAGTAGCGCAGTGTCGCAGCGATGAGTATCACCACGAGCAGAATTATCGCCGGCAGAGCCGCTTTTCGTGTTATTGCGTTTAGTTGCATAGAACAAAGATAGTTCTTTTCTCCGATTTTTCGATAAAAAAGAGTAACTTTGCAAAAAGATTTTAGGAAAATGTTGGAGAACTCTTTTCAGCACGAGCTTTTGGAGGCGGGATGCGACGAGGCAGGGCGAGGTTGCCTGGCAGGCTCGGTATTTGCCGCTGCGGTAATTCTGCCACCCGATTTCTATCACCCGCTACTGAACGACTCGAAGCAGATGAGTGAGAAAAATCGCTATGCCTTGCGTGAGGTCATCTGCAAGGAGGCGGTGGCGTGGGCAGTGCAGGAGGTGTCGGCAGAGCGCATCGATGAGATAAATATTCTGCACGCATCGTTCGAGGGTATGTCACTGGCAGTCCAGCAGTTACAGCCACAGCCCGAGTTTCTCGCAATCGACGGAAATCGTTTCTACACCAAGCTCAAACTGCCATTTCAATGCATCGTTAAGGGCGACGGAAAGTATGCCAACATTGCCGCAGCATCGGTCTTGGCGAAGACCTTCCGAGATGACTATATGTTGCGCCTTGCCGAGGAGTATCCGATGTACGGTTGGGCGAAAAACAAGGGCTATCCGACCAAAGAACATCGCCTTGCAGTGCGTGAGTTCGGACTCTCGCCATATCACCGCAAGAGCTTTAACCACGAGATAGACCAACTCGAACTATTTTAGCCCAAAACATACAAAGTATGAAGAGATTTACGCTTATCATTTTTGCCCTTACTCTGATTTTATCGGCAAGCGGAAGGAGCAACTCTGATGACACTGTTATAAATATAGGTACCTACAATGTCTGGGGAAATCGCCAACGCAACAGCGAGGTAAACAAGTATAATAGGGCTCCTGAGGAGCGTTTGTGGGAGAATTCTCGTGACATCGTAGCGCAGATGATTGTCGATGCCGAGTGGGATATTTTCGGTGTGCAGGAGGGAGGCAATCTCATCAGAGAGGAGTTGCCAAAACTTGTAAAGCAGAAGGGTGGAAAATACAAGTGGTGGTTTCAACGCCCCGACCCCTCAATTTCGGACAAAGAGGATACGAAGAACTTGGCAAACGGCATAGTATGGCGCAGCGACCGCTTCAAGTTGAGTAACAAGCAAGTGTTTTGGCTCTCGCCCACACCCGACACTCCGAGCAAAGCTTGGGAGGAGAAGGTTCGCCACTGGCGTTTTGTGATGAGTGCCACCGTCAAAGACAAAAAGACGGGTGCAGAGTTTATATTTATGGTAACTCATTGCCCACTTATGCGCTCCACCCGAGAGAAGAGTGCAAAACTCATTATCGAGCGTGAGAAGCAGATGAACCCAAACAATAGAGTTGTGGTTTTGGTAGGAGATATGAACTCGCAACCCCATATGCCATTCTCACAGATTATCAAGACGCACTTTACGGATAGTCGAGATATTGCCCAAAATTGTTCCGAGATTTCGGGTACATTCAACGGCTCGAAGGTGAGCGAAAAAATGCCGACACGCACCTTGGACTACATCTATATTCGTGGTAACAACTCTAAATATGAAGTAATTGAGCACAAGGTATTTACCGATAAATACAAGGTGGGCGAACAGCTATTTTTCCCATCCGACCACTGCCCTGTTGGTGCAAAAATCAAATTAATACAATAACTAAATAGATGAGACAATTTTTACCATCCATCCTACTACTCTGCTACCTATTTATCGGTTGCCAAGCCGAAACAATATCTGAGAGCAATCAAGGGGATGTTATTATTGTGGATGGTACAACCATCCTAAGGGTTACAACGCCAGAAACTCGCACATATTTGGGCGAAAAGGTAGGCAATAACTACCCTATGTATTGGAGCGAAGGGGATAAAATATGTGTAAATGGCACCCTATCGAGCGATGCCACTATCGACCCAAACAAACCAACATCTGCCGAATTTCAGCTCAATGCGGAGTTGGATTATCCTCTTTATATATCGCACAGCCGCACGGCGATTCTTAATGGATCGGGCGCAGAAAATTGGCTCAATCTACCCGAACTAATATGCATCAACACTGAGCAGGCGGAGGAGGTTGCGAACTCCTTTCAATCGGGCTATGCACCTCTATATGGCATAGCAGAACAGCAGGGCGACCCTATAACACTGCAACACCTTGGTGGCATCTTGCGACTATCGGTCAAGGCAGAAGATGAGGTTAAAACACTATCGACAATAACCATTAAGAGCACCTCGGGAGCTTCACTTTCGGGCCTCTATCTCATCAACGACATAGTAAGACACATCTATTCGAAAGAGGATTTGGAGTCAATGGATATTACACTATCTAATGGGAATATTACCCCATACCAAATCCATTCGGACCATATTATCTACACCTGCAACACCTCCAAGCCACTTTCGGTCACAAAGGAGCGCAGATTCTACATCGTTGTGCCCGAGGGCTCGCACGGGCTATGTCACATAGAGCTCGAAACCACCGACGGCGAGAAGATGCTCTGCGCCTGGAACGCAAAAAGCATTAAAGCGGGGGTCGTTAAAGAGTTTGCCACTCTCACCTTCAAAGCAGGAGGACTCGAAGATGTGGCTTTCCTCCAAGAGTTGGATAGCGAGCAGGTCAATGAGTTGGAGTTTGACGATATATTCGGTTATGTAAAGGATTGCAACGGCAACCCTATCGCAGGCGTTGCGGTGAGTGATGGTTTGTCGGTAATTACAACTGACGAAAATGGCTACTACAAGATGTCGCCATCGAAGGATTCGAGCCACATTTTCATAACCATACCTGCCGAGTATGAAGTGCCTATAAATGAGTATGGCCAGCCTTGTTTCTACCAGAAATACCCTGGAAAGCAGGAGTATAGTTTTACGCTCACTCCATTGGCAGGGGGCAAGGAGCGTAAGTTTGCCCTTTTTGCAATAGCCGACCCTCAGATTTGGGATAGTGAGGGTTTCAATCGCTTGAAGAACGAGGCGATACCGGGCATTGCTTCGCACTGTGCCGAGCTATCACAATCGACACCTTGCTACGGCATAACCCTCGGCGATATTATCTCGACCAACTTCTCGAAATCGGGCAACGCATCGGAGTACCGAGAGCCTCTGCGAGAGCAATTCTCAAAGGCAAAGGTTGGTATGCCCGTATTTCAGGTTATGGGCAACCACGACAATAACTACGCCTATCACGGAGGAGGTATTGACCCACAGCCCGACCGCTACAACTCAACCTGGCAGATCAAGATGCAGCGTGATCACGAGGCGGTGTTTGGTCCGGCCAACTACTCGTTCGACCGAGGCGATGTGCATATTGTTGGTATGCGCAATATAGAATATTATATAGGTAGCAGCAACGAATATACCAGCCGCATCGGCTTCTCTAACCAACAAGTGGAGTGGCTACGCCAAGATTTAGCACTCGTGCCTTCCGGCAAGATGGTTGTTTTGTGTGCCCACATACCATTCTTAGACAAAACAAGCACAAACATCAGTGCGGTATTAAATCTTCTCTCTCAATTCAAAGAGGTCCATATTCTTACAGGACACACCCACATAAATCAGAACTACCTACACAACACAACAACCGCAGGAGGCTCGAAAATATATGAGCACAATGTGAGTGCTCTATGTGGCTCGTGGTGGGCATCGAACATAACAATGGATGGCACACCCGTTGGTTATCAGGTGTTTATCAGCGAAGGTGGAACCTTCTCAGATTGGTACTATATGGGCTTCACCAAAGGGATGAACACTCGCTCACACCAGATGCGACTCTATCGTGGCGATGCTATTACTGGTGGCAAAAAGTCGGGAAGCGACACCTATGGCGTGAAGGGCTACTACAAGTTCAACTTCGAATCGGATATCCTTCTGGCGAATGTGTATAATGCCGACTCCAACTGGAAAGTCGAAGTGTATGAGGATGGAGTATATTCCGGGGAGATGATACTCATACCAAACAACCCACGACCATATCACGACAATCAGCCGAACACTTCAAGTGTAGGCATTGACGGCAACGGCTCGTTCGAAGCGCCATACTACTCGACGCTGACCAATATTAGCAGCGATATGCACTTTACAGGTCTTTATCTCGGTATTTTGGGTAAAAAGGATAAGAACTACAACACCTACGCCAACTGCTACCATATGTATAAATATAGGTTGAAGAGTCCTAACGCCAAAATTATGGTTAAGGCGATAGACCGCTTTGGCAATGTCTATACCGAAACAAATATCACTGCCGGTACCGACTACTCTATTACAGGGCTATAAAGGCAGGATGGATATCACAGTTTAACGCTTTTTGCATCATTACCACGCTTTTTAAGGGAGGGGTGCCCTATTAAAAGATTGAGTCCGAAAATGCTTGGTACATTTTCGGACTACTAGTGTTAGGTTAGTTAGGTTAATGAGCAAGTGGGAGAACCCCACGATTTTGTACCACAAAGGTACATCATTTTTTATTACTTCCAAACTTTTTATGATATTTTTTATAAAAATCAGATAAAATCATAAAAAATTATAACCAAAACCATAAAAAATAGTTAGAAATCGTAATTTATTAAAAATTTTAATAACTCCAATGCTCGTCACAGTGCAATAACAATAGGAGGAGCACCTACGGTACTCGAAAGGAGGCGGGCTGTGCCCTTTATAGGAAGTGCAGTTTGCAACTGCCTGATAGGGTGCGCTTTGGCTTTTCGTCATTGCGAGGGAAGGCGCAGACGATTCTGGGGGGGGGTATAGGGGCGGGCGTTCCGCCCTTACTAGGGGCGCACCTTCGGTGCTTAATGGGGAGCGCTTTCCGAACTCCGCTTTCCGAACTCCGAAGGTGAGGAAGGCGCAACGAATTAAGGGTTGTTAAGGGCTAGTAAGGGATAGTAAGGGAGCGCTGAGGGTTTTCCGCTTTTCACTACTCACTACTCTCTACTCACTACTCTCTAGTAAAAAGTTTTCCGTTTTCCGCTTTAATCCCACTGCGTGGGCTTTTGCTCCTTCGCACCTCGGCATAGTGTGCAAGCACACTCTGCTCTCGGTTTGTCGTCGCTTTCGTTTTCCCACTCCAAGCGAAAACCGAAAAACAAAAGTTTTCCGTTTTCCGCTTTCCGTTTTCAGTTTATTTATCTAACTTTGTGGCAATATTATAAATATTGCCAAATATGTCATCATACCACACACCTGTTTTGCTCGAAGAGTCGGTCGAACTGCTTGATATCAAGAGCAATGGAACATACGCCGATTTGACCTTCGGAGGTGGAGGACACACTCGCCGCATACTACAAGAGTTGGGCGAAGGGGGAGCCTTGTACTCATTCGACCAAGATAGGGATACTCTGGCGAATGCTCCCGACGACGAACACTTCCATTTTGTGGAGAGCAACTTCCGCTTTCTGCGCTCGGCATTGCGCCTGCGTGGCGTGACCGAGGTGGATGGCATCTTGGCAGACTTGGGTGTTTCGTCGCACCACTTCGATGCCAAGGAGCGAGGTTTCTCGTTCCGTGGCGATGCACCACTCGATATGCGAATGAATCAGCGAGGTGGTCGCACTGCCGCAGATATTGTGAATAACTACTCGGAGGAGGAGCTGGCGCAGATATTCTCGCAGTATGGCGAGTTGGATACCACCTGGAAGATAGCAGCCTGCATTGCTCGTGCAAGAGCAAATGCCGAGATTAAGACTACGGCTCAACTCGTCGAAGCCGTTGCGCCTTGCACCCCCAAGAAGGATGAGGCGAAGTTCCTCACAAAGCTCTTTCAGGCGTTGCGCATCGAGGTCAATGGCGAGATGGAGGCGTTGAAGATGGCATTGGAACAGGCATTGAAGGTGTTGCGCCCCGGTGGTCGTTTGGTGGTTATTTCGTACCACTCGTTGGAGGATCGCTTGGTGAAGAACTTTATGCGTAGCGGCAACTTCGAGGGCAAGGTCGAAAAGGATTTCTTCGGTCGTGCCACTACCCCATTCGAGATTGTAACCCGCAAACCGATAGTTCCGACCCCTGAGGAGTTGGAGGCTAATCCACGCTCACGCTCGGCAAAGTTGCGTGCAGCGATAAAGTTGTAGTCAGATTATGGCAGAGTACGAAAACGAGAACTTCGATCCGCAAGAGGAGGCGGCAGAGCGTGAGGCACAAGAGGCTTTGCGTCGTATTGTACGCACCGAGATAAGGCGTGTGCAGACGGGTGCTGCCGACAGAGATATTGCCGAAGATATCGCCCGAGAGGAGCAGGAGGCAGCAGAGGAGAGAAGGCGCCGAATGCCACAATGGCTGTTGCAAGTGGAGAGCCTTTTCACGGGAGAGATTTTGCTTGCCGAGGAGGCAAAGCGAGTATATAATCTACTCACAATATTGGGAGTGATATTCTTGACGAGTATCTTCACCATATTTGGTGCATTCCAACAAGATTGGCAGTGCAACAAGTTACAGAAGGAGGTGGCACTGCTCAAAGAGAGGGCTATACGCACCTCGGAGGCGTGCATACAGCACACCTCGCACTCGGCAATACTCGGCAAATTAAAGGAGCGAGGTATTAACATTGAGGACCCGAAGAACTCACCGATAGTTTTGAAATAGAGAAGCAATGGACGAACAACGATACGAACTGAAAAAGGATATCGCAAGGCGAATTAAGTTTCTACACATAGGTTTTATATGTGTAGTAGCCTACTTTTTGATTCATATCGTGCTCTTCATCTTCTGCGACAGGGAGTTGGCTGCCGACTTTGAGAAGTTGAGAGATGGCCACCTACTGCAAAAGCAGACGGTGTTGGCTCACCGAGGCTCCATTCTCTCTCGCAATGGCGAGGTGTTGGCAACATCCATCACCCGCACCACCGTGCGCATCGACTTTGGCTGCGACCGTTTCTGCAAAATGGGGTTGGAGGAGTATAAGAAGGGGGCGGCCGAGCTCGCCAAGACACTCTCGACCGTACTGAGGGATAAGAGCGAGGCGGAGTACTACAACGAACTCATCCGCAACAACAAGAAGTTTATCAACTACAAGAGCTACACCAAGACTATCACACCTCCGAAGTGGAAGTTCTGGGAGGATGAGAGGGTGGTTACCAAAAAGACGGCAACCGTAAATAAGGGAGTGCGCAATCTTCGCATCTTCCGAGATGTGGATGCCAATGAGTGGGAGATTATCAAAAACAGCCCGCTTCTGCGCAAGGGTATAACCTATACTACCGAGGATCACGACTATCGTGTCTATCCGCAAGGCGATATTGCACTGCGAACAATCGGTCGTTTGGAGCATCATCGTGCCTACGGTATCGAGGCGGCTATGCGTGATACTTTGGCAGGTCGTGACGGAGTGCAGTTGATGCAACGCATCGCCTCAGGCTTCAAGATTAGAGTCAATGACCGCAGAAATATCGAGGCGCAAGATGGTTACGATGTTGTCACGACGCTCGATGTCGATGTTCAGGATGTAGCGGACAACGCCCTGCAAGAGCAACTCATAGCGCAAAATGCTATTTGGGGCACAACTATCGTTATGGAGTGCGCCACGGGCGATATTCTGGCTATGGCAAACCTCAAACGCAACGGCACAACCTGCGTTGAGGAGCAGAACTACGCAATAGGTATCCCTGTAAACCCGGGCTCGACCTTCAAGTTGGTATCGACAATGGCTCTGCTCGAACACGGAGTGCCGACATCGCAGGAGTACAACTCGGGGCTTGGCAAAACGGTGAGAGTGGGTGGCAAAATAGGAGCAAATGTTACCGACTCGCACGCCATATCGAGGGAGACCGGTGGCGTAATCGATATGCGTAGAGCCTTTGCCGAGTCGGCAAATGTCTATTTTACGACGGCAGTCTACGAAAAGTTCCACCAAAAACCTGTGGAGTTTTCGGATTTCTGCCGCAAGTTGCACATCAACAAAACCGTAGGTTTGGAGGAGTTGGGAGCAAGGAAGAAGCCACTGCACCACCTTGACAGAAAGCACCCATCACGCATAAATGCGTTGGTGAATATGGCATACGGCTACGGCTTGGAGGTTACACCGCTTCACACCTTGGCGATATATAACGCAGTAGCAAACAATGGTCGAATGGTTGCACCACGCATCATCCTCCGCACCGAGCGCAACGGCAAGGTTGTAAATGAGGCTCCGGTGCGAGTTATCGAGGATAAGATCTGCTCGCAACGCACCATCGACACCTTGCGCTCCTTTATGGAGGAGGTGTGTCTGACAGGTACTGCTATGGAGTACTTTGGCGAGAAGAGGTGCGGTTTCCGTGCCGGTGCAAAGACAGGTACGGCACAGGTGGATACCGAAATTAATGGTGTGCGTTACCAGCGAGGTGATGGCTACTACTACGGCTCGATGGTCACCTATCTCCCTGCCGACAACCCTCGCTATACGATTATGACCGCCATTTTTACAAAGTGTCAGTCGGGAAAGACCTACTACGGAGCAGGCTTGGCGGGCCCTGTGCAGAAGAAGGTGGCAACCTTCCTCTATAATCGTGACAGCAACTACGCCCAAGAGATTGCCGACGAGGAGCACCACGCCTCGGAAATCAAGGGCGGCAATATCGAAAAGATACGCAAGGTGGCATCGGAGTATGGCGGAAAGTACTCGTCGGAGAGCCGTTCTGGCTGGGGCGAATATAGAGCCAAAGAGGGAGAGAAGATGCAGATTGCCGAGCGAAGCATATCGGAGATGGTTGTGCCGAATGTGGTGGGTATGGGACTCGACGATGCTCTATACCTGCTCGAAAAGTGCGGACTTACGGTCGAGATTTCGGGCTATGGCAAGGTCGTAAAGCAGAGCCTTGCTCCGAACACCAAGATCGCAAATACGGATAAACGAATAAAAATTATACTCAAATGATACTGAAAGAGTTGTTACGAGGTGTCACATACACCGAAAAGAGAGGTAGTGCCGAGATCGAAATTGCGGGGCTGACCTACGACTCTCGCACCGTGAGCGAAGGCTACTGTTTCTTTGCCGTGGCGGGTACGGTGGTGGATGGACACAACTTTATCGCCAAGGCGGTAGAGAGCGGTGCAAAGGCGGTAATCTGTCAGCATATCCCCGATGATGTTGCCGAGTGCGACTGCACCTTTGTGGTGGTTGAGGATACCAACACCGCAATGGGCGTTATCGCTTCGAACTTCTATGGCAATCCTTCGCACGAGTTGAAGGTAGTGGGCGTTACGGGCACAAATGGCAAGACCACAATCGCCACCCTACTCTACGACCTTGTGCAGTCGATGGGCTATAAGGCAGGACTTATCTCTACGGTAGTCTATAAGGTGGGAGCGAGGGAGATTGTTTCTACTCACACCACTCCCGATGCCATTCGCCTCAACGCTATGATGCGTGAGATGGTAGATGAGGGTTGCGACTACTGCTTTATGGAGTGCTCCTCGCACGCCATAGTGCAGCAACGCATTGGCGGTTTGCGCTTTGTGGGGGGACTCTTTACCAATATTACTCACGAGCATTTAGACTATCATAAGACTTTTGCCGAGTATATCCGTGCCAAAAAATCGTTCTTCGACGCACTGCCGAAGGAGGCTTTTGCGCTGGTGAATGCCGATGATAGAAATGGAGAGGTGATGTTGCAGAACACCAAGGCTTCACGCTACACCCTCTCGTTGCAGAGAATGGCAGATTTCCGTGCCAAGGTTGTGGAGATGATGGTGGAGGGTATGGAGCTCCGCATCGACAATAAGGAGGTATGGGTGCAGTTCCTCGGTCGCTTTAACGCCTACAACCTCTTGACGGTCTATGGCGCAGCGGTGTTGCTCGGCTTCGAGAAGGAGGAGGTGCTGGCGCATTTGAGTATGTTGCACCCTGTGAGTGGTCGCTTCGAAACGGTACTTGCCAAGGACGGCACTACGGCAGTGGTCGATTTTGCCCATACGCCAGATGCGCTCGAAAATATCATCAACACGATAGATGAGTTGCGCCAAAGCGGTCAGCGACTGATTGTGGTCTGCGGTTGCGGTGGCGACAGAGATAGGACTAAGCGCCCTGTGATGGGTGGTATGGCTGCGAAGAGGGCGGATGTTGCGATTTTTACATCAGACAACCCTCGTACCGAAGATCCCGAGCAGATTTTGCGAGAGATGGAGGAGGGCGTTGAGTCGGGCGATAAGTATCTGAAAATCGTCGATCGCCACGAGGCTATCAAGACCGCTGTGATGTTGGCGGAGCCTCGTGATATCATCCTTTTGGCAGGTAAGGGTCACGAGGATTACCAGATTGTCGGCACCGAGAAGTTGCCATTCAACGACAAAGAGGTCGTAAAGGAGTTATTCAACCAATTTAACAGATAACCCAACTTGAATTTTGCATTTTGAATTTTAATTATGTTTTACCACTTTTTTGACTATTTGACAAGCCACTTCGACCTTCCGGGTTCGGGTTTGATGCGCTATTTGAGTTTCCGTTCGGTAGCAGCGGTGGTTACCGCTTTGCTGGTTGTGATTTTCTGCGGAAAGAGCATTATCCGTGCTTTGCAGCGCCACCAGATTGGCGAGGAGATTCGTGACCTCGGTTTGGAGGGACAACTCGCAAAGAAGGGAACGCCAACTATGGGCGGAATTATCATTCTGCTCGCTATCGTTGTGCCTGTATTGTTGTTCGCTCGCTTGGACAATATCTACACCATTTTGCTCCTCGTGGCAACGCTGTGGTGCGGAGCAATCGGCTTCCTCGATGACTACATCAAGGTATTCCGCCACAACAAGGAGGGCTTGCAGGGCAAATTCAAGATTGTCGGTCAGATTGGCTTGGGTTTGATTGTCGGAACAGTGATGTGCTTCTCGGAGGATATCGTTGTGCGTGAGCACACCACCGTACCCGTAGAGCAGAGCATCGTAGATGAGCAGACCGGTGAAACGGTTATTATCTCCTCGCAGCAAATTCGCATGAGCGAGGATGTTATCAAGACCACCAAGACCACAATTCCGTTCCTCAAAGATAACGAGCTCGATTACAGTTGGTTTGTCGGCGGAAACGAGTTGTTGGCGTGGGTACTCTATGTTTTGGTGGCAATATTCGTTATTACGGCAGTGTCGAACGGAGCAAACCTCACAGATGGACTCGACGGCTTGCTGACGGGAGTTTCGATACCTATTGTGGGAGTGTTGGCGGTGCTGGCATACCTCTCGGGTAACATCATCTACGCCGACTACCTCAACATTATGTATATCCCGAACAGCGGAGAGTTGATGGTCTTTGGCGCAGCGATGTTGGGTGCGCTGATAGGCTTCTTGTGGTACAACTCCTTCCCTGCGCAGATCTTTATGGGCGACACAGGCTCACTCGCAGTCGGTGGTATCATCGCCGTTATGGCGTTGTGTATCCGCAAGGAGTTGCTTCTGCCTTTGCTTTGCGGAGTGTTCCTCGTAGAGGCGGTGTCGGTAATGGTACAGAGGGGATATTTCAAATATACCAAGCGTAGGTATGGCGAAGGTCGCAGAGTATTCCTTATGTCGCCTATCCACCACCACTACCAGAAGATGGGTATCTTCGAGACGAAGATTATGATACGCTTTATGATTGTGTCGATTATCCTTGCGGCACTTACACTTGTAACCCTCAAAATCCGATAGACAATGGCAAAGAAGTTTATAGCAGTCTTGGGTGGCGGTATCAGTGGCTACGGCTCGGCAATACTCGCCAAGAAGCAGGGCTTCGATGTTCTGCTCTCGGATATGGGCACAATCTCGCCTCGCTATCGTGAGCGTCTCGATGAGTGGGGCGTGGAGTACGAGGAGGGCGGCCACTCAGTGGAGCGCATCCTCACCGCCTCGGAGGTTATCAAATCGCCAGGGATTCCCGACAAAGCACCTATAGTGAAGGCTCTGCGAGAGAAGGGTGTGCCTGTAATCTCGGAGATGGAGTTTGCCTGCCGTTATATGGGCAAGGCAAAGACTATCTGCATCACAGGCTCGAACGGCAAGACCACAACCACCTCGCTTATCTACAAGATAATGAAGGATAGCGGAGCGAATGTGGCTCTCGGTGGAAATATCGGCGAGTCGTTTGCCTACTCGGTGGCTACGGCAGAGTACGATTGGTATGTCTTGGAGTTGAGTTCGTTCCAGCTCGATGGTATGTTTAAGTTCAAGGCGGATGTGGGCGTGTTAATGAACATCACCCCTGACCACCTCGACCGCTACGACTACTCGTTCGAGAAGTATGCCGCATCGAAGATGCGAATAACCCAAAACCAAAAGTCGAACGACTACTTTGTATATTGCGCTGACGACGAGACGATTTTGGCGCAACTCGAAAAGCACGATATTAAGGCGAAGGAGTTGCCGTTTATGGTGCGTGCAGCGATTGCCAGCGGTGCGGGTGATGCCTATCCGACCGATGATGCGACTTTTACCGCTACGGTGGGTAAAAAGTCGCTCAAAATCGACATCTCTCGTCTGAAAATCAAGGGTCAGCACAACACCTACAACGCTATGGCAGCGGTGTTGGCAACCCTCGCAGCGGGTGTTGAGCCAGAGAAGGTGGAGAAGGCGCTGTACGACTTCAACCCTATCGAGCACCGCTTGGAGCCTGTGGGCACAAAAGAGGATATCGAGTATATCAACGACTCGAAGGCTACAAATGTCGATTCGGCGTGGTACGCACTCGAAAGTATGACTCGCCCAACCGTGTGGATTGTGGGCGGTACGGATAAGGGCGCAAGTTATGCTCCGCTCTTCGACCTTGCGCAGAAGAAGGTGCATACAATGATATGTATGGGCGTAGATAATGCTCGATTTGAGAAGGAGTTCGAGGGCGTTGTGCCAAACATTATTTCGTGCCACTCGTTCGAGGAGGCGATGCAGGCGGTAGTGCGCTCGGCACGCAAGGGCGATGCGGTGTTGCTCTCGCCGGCGTGTGCAAGTTTCGACCTCTTCAAAAACTACGAGCAGCGTGGCGAGATATTCAAGCAGTGGGTGCGAGATAACATCCTCAACAAGTAGCATATTATGAAGCAGAACGAGATAGAGACGAACGAGTCGGGCATAGAGAAGGATGTTCCTTCGATACTCACCAAGCGAAAGATTTTGCCTGGAGACAGAGTGTTGTGGGTTATCGTAGCGATGTTCTTTGCGATATCGCTGGTGGCGGTATATACGGCCTCCTCGAAGCTCGGATTTAGCGACGGCACAATGGATAGCGAATTGCGTCGTCACTTTGGAACATTGTGCGCCTCGGCAGCTATTCTGTTCGGCTTCTACATCTTGGGAGCAAGCTTAATGCACAAATTCACCTGGCTGGCATATTTGGGCTCGTTTGTACTGACGCTTATACCCTACTTTCAGGCACCTATAAATGGAGCGCACCGTTGGTTGGAGATTGGTGGTTTCACATTCCAGCCATCCGAATTGTTGAAGATTGCAACCATTATGTTGCTGGCGCTACGACTCTCGGAGCGATACCATATAATAAAGAAGATACATCTTATGCCTACCACCTTCGATGTGCGCAAATGGAACAGCGAGCGTGAGCGCAAGGTGATATTCGACGAGATGCTCCCAATCATCTCGCCAATAGCCTTCACCTGTATGGTTATTCTACCCGATGCAACATCGTCGGCAGTGCATATCTTCTTCGTCTCGATGATTATGCTTGTTCTGGCTGGCATTCGCTTCAACGAGATTGCAAAACTTATCATTGTGGCTGCCGTTGTGGGTTTGAGCGTGATGTTCACCTTCGGTCGTGGCGATACGGTTATTCGCCGTATAGGTAGCTGGATGGGTATAGAGAGGTTCGTGGAGGCTGAGGATGGCGGTAGCAAGGATACCTACTACTCGAAGATGGCGATTCAGAACGGAGGTTTCTTCGGTGTGGGTGCAGGTCGCAGTATGATGCGCACAAAGTTGATGCACCCCGAGAGTGACTACCTCTTTGCCATTGTGGTCGAGGAGTTCGGATTGTTGCTCTCCTCGGTGATAATTCTGCTCTACTTGTGGCTATTCTTCCGCTCGTTGCGAATATTCGAAAGGTGCGAATGGCTCTATGGCGGACTTGTTGCCGTGGGTCTTGCGCTGCTTGTTACGAGCCAGGGATTTTTGCATATAAGCGTAGCCCTCGGCATCCTCCCCGAGACGGGACAGAATCTGCCATTTTTGACACACGGCCGTACAGGAATGTTCTGTGCATCGGTTGCCGTAGGTATAATTTTGAGTATTAGTCGCCAGAGTGAGCAGGGAACACTGTTGCCACCGTCGCAAAACAACAAAGACAAGCACATTTAAGAATGGAAGTACGACTCGATAAATATTTATGGGCAGTGCGCATCTTCAAGACACGAAGCGATGCGGCCGATGCCGTGCGCAACAATCGTGTGTTGGTGAATGATGCCTACGCCAAGCCGTCGCGAGAGGTGAAGGTGGGCGATAGGATAAGCGTGAAGCGCACGCTTGTAACATACTCATATCTGGTTAAAGATTTGGTCGTAAACCGCCAACCCGCCGCCAAAGTGCCCGACTACTGCATAGATACCACGCCGCAGAGCGAACTCGACAAGCTCAACAAGCCGAAGGAGACAATCTTTGTATTCCGTGAGCGAGGTACGGGTCGCCCGACCAAGAAGGAGCGACGAGAGATTGATGCGCTGATGGATAGTATCTACTACGACGATGACGACGAGTAAAAGAGAGTGTGTGCCCAACAAATTTTTGGGCACACTCTTTTTGTCGAAAGTTGTATAACAAGAGGGATTTCAAGGCTTGCGTAGCCCGAAAAAGCGGAGTTTACTAGGCGTAAATGAGCATTTTGAGGGCAAGCGTAACGCAGAAATCACCTTGTTAGACAGCTTTGATTGTAACTTTATGCTCGGTTGGAATAATCTCGTAGGTGTAACCCTCGGGAAGTCGGAGTTTAACATCGAACTCGCCACCCTTGCAGTGCCACTCCATATTGATATACTCATCGCCCACAGGAATTGAGCCTCGGCACCACTCCGTGCCACTATCAACAAGGCGCAGGCGCACCTTTTTCTCGCACGGCAGCACCTCATACACACCCAACACATCACGATAGAAGAGGTGAGAGAGGTAGGAGCCAAAGCCGTGGCAACAGCTCGCCTTTGGTTTGAAAAACTCCCAGATTGTGCCCGTAAGTTCGACCATAGGCATATACAAAGCGATTGCCTCGTCGATAAGTTGCTTGTTTAAGCCGTAGCGTGAGAGCAACTCAAAGCGGAGGAAGTTTCCGATAAAGACATTCGCAGGCTGAACATTCGCATAGGAGCCGGCCTTGCGCTTCTCTGGGTGGAAATCGACACACAATCTCTGCCACAGTTCGGGATGACTTTGTGGAGTTGCCACGCCACAGAAGAAGGCGTAGTATTGACACGCCTCAGTGGTATTTTCGGTCAGAACACCCTTGCCTCGTCTATCGAGCAAGGCGTTATCGACAAAGAACTCTCCATTATACGACTGCGCAAGCACCTTCTTGCGGATATGCGATGCCTGCTCTGCCAACGCCTTATCGCCATAAATGCGAGAAACAACATCGAGCATCTCGGCATAGAGCATATTCGACGGATAGCTTATATCCTGCACGCACTTATTCGAGAAGGAGTAGTCGACAAAGACCCACTTCGGCAACTTTTCGAGCAGACCATCCTTATTGAGATAGCGTTTGAAGTAATCAACCACGCCATATACTCGCTCTTTGGCACGCTCGATGGTCGCTTGATCGCCTGTGCGCTCCAAATACTCCTCCAACTCCAACACAAACCACATAGCCCAATTCGGGATGTAGTTGCGGTTGCGATGGTCAGCTGGGTAGCACATCGGCAACATACCCTTGTCGATATCCTTGAACTCCTCGGGAAGAAGGAAGTTTTCGATGAAGTTGCGCTCGACACGGCTCTTGCCCGTCAAGCCAAACTCGACACGGCCTGTAAAGTAGCTATCGCCCAACCAGCCGGCACGCTCACGACCCGGGCAGTCCATATAGATGTCGAGAACATTCTGGCGATAGTTCTCTCGTGCCGCCTCGAAGATGGTGTTCAACTCCTCGTTACTCGACTTGAACTTGGCACGATGGCAGTCGGAGTTGCAGTAGTCACGCATCGAAATCTTCTCGACCTCGATTGTGCCCTCCTCGGCAAAGACTTCGACATACTGCATCGTATATGGCTCGAACGACTCCAACTCGTACTCACCAGGTTGCAAGTCGTAGAGGATATATGGTTTCCAACCCAAACGCTTTTTTGCCACACGACCCTCGTCGTTCAGCAACTCATCGAAACGGAGCTCCAACTTGCAAGGCTTTTTGACCACGACCTTCGCACGCAAGAAGCCACTGCTGTTGGTGGCAAACTTGTAGAGGTTTTCGGCTATCGGCTTCGCCTTGTGAAGGCGGTAGTCGGGGTACGCCACACCTCGTGAGAGGAGTGCTTTGTGTTCCTGTTCGACAAGCTTTTCGGCCTTTATGGTCGATCGCCACTTTTTGTCGGTTGCCCAATCGTCGTAGCTACTATCCAGCACATACGCCTCGGTGTATGGGCGTTGGAACGAGAACTTAGGCACATCTGCCACTCGCTGACCGAAGTCGTATGCCTCGAATCCCTCACCTGTAGCGGCTACGACCTCGCCATCGACCACAATCTCCGCTTGTAGGAATGATGGTTGGTCGAGCAGGTAGTAGCTCGGGCAGTTGTAGCCCGCCACCTCGATAGCAATGATGTTTTTGCCCAGACGCAGATAGGGTTTAAGGTCGTAGGCATCTATGCGGTAGTAGTCGTGGGCAGCCACGCAAGGGCCGTGTGCCACAAAGCGCCCATTCACTCGCAAGCGATAGTCGCACGAGGTGGTAAGGCGGATATTTGCCTCCTTCGCAAAGCCGACATCGACAACCTCACGGAACGAGAGAGTCAGATTTTTCTCGCACTCACGCCCCTCGCTCCATACGGGCTTTGCCTCGACGAACGAGGTGTATTCCGCTTGTTGTTTCGATGAACAAGCGTTGAAGAGAAGCGAAAGCAGAAATAGTAGTAAAGTTATCATATAAGTCCGTTTTGTGATATAAAAGTCCTACCCACCCCCCCCCTAAAATTGCTTATGGTGGAGGAAATTTTGTGCGATGTTAGGCAACAAATCCGCAGCCGCACCCCAACCCCAAAAATCGTCAATGATGAGATTATTCAATACATCACCTAAAATTGCTTATGGTGGAGGAAATTTTGTGCGATGTTAGGCAACAAATCCGCAGCATAGTAAACCTATGTGAGGAATTTGTTGTCCGACGCACTCGTGCAAAATTTACCCATCAGAACAATTTTACTTGAGTCGGATGATGGTATAAATTGGATAATGATCCGACACAAACTTCACTCCGTTGTAGGTATCACGAATAGTCTGGTACTCGATAGGATTCTTCATCTCCTTGCTATAGTAGATGTGGTCAATCATACCCTTTTTGGTCTCTGACTCGAATCCGTTGGTTGTGCCAAAGTTATCGGTGCGATTAGCATAGGTACGAGCATTACGCATAAAGTCCTTGATCTCCTTAATTGCATCGTGAGTAGCATCGACATTGAGGTCGCCAGAAAGGAAGAGAGCATCAACATCGCCCTTGTACTCCTTGAACTTTTTGGCAATAAGCTTCATACCCTCAATCTTTGGAGTCTCGCCGTACTGATCGTTTGTAAGTGGAAGGTGAGTGTTGATATAGAAGAACTCCTTGCCTGTAGGGATGTGCTCGAAGTGGCCCCAAGTAGCTGTTCTATTCATAGTCATACCCCAGCTTCTCGACGGCTTCTCAGGAGTCTCCGAGAGCCAGAATGTACCAACCTCAATCTTCTTAACGATTTTTGGGTCCCACATAATACCTACTACCTCGCCCGAGCCAGACTCTTTACCGTCCGAACGATTTACGCCATAGCTCTCGTAATCTGCGGCTAACTGATTTTTGAGATATACCCACTGCGAAGAGTACTGTGCCTCCTGGTAGCCAATGATAGTCGGTTTATGATCCTTAACCACAGCTACACAAGCCTCCTTGCGCTGATCCCAGTGGTTTATGCCCTCGTCGTTACTTGTCTTGGTGCGGACATTGAAACTCATAATTTTGATTTCGTTCTCCTTGGCATACTTCTGATACTTCGATGTTGATGGCTTCGGAGTTGGTGTCTCAGAAGGGTTGCCACAGCTCGATGCGAGCAACACGACGCTCAATAAAAGGAAAAGTGTCTTCATAAATGTAGTTGTTTTAGTGTTGTTTTTTGAAAAAATATTGTTTTTGTTTTCGTTTGTCATCTTGTGAACGAGCTACATAGACCCTCTCGCCCGTGTATGGGTTTTCGCCCGTGTAGAACATCACCGACGAGAGCGTCATCGGTGTAGGTGTCAAGTCCTGCACCTGCTCCAAAGTAAAATGGAGCTTGCCGAGCACCTTCTGCGACAAGGCCCTCATATCCGCCTCACGACAGCCCGGGTGCGAGGAGATAAAGTAAGGTATAAGCTGATAGCGCAGACCATTCTCACGGCAAATCTTATTAAATTTGGCGTTCAACTCCTCAAAGAGCGAGAACGACGGCTTGCGCATAAGTTTCAGAACGCCATCCTCGGTGTGCTCGGGCGCAACCTTCAAGCGACCCGATGTGTGATGCACCACTACCTCTCGCAGATAGTCCGAGTTGTCGAACAGGTCGTAGCGGATGCCACTGCCAATATAGGCGTGTTTCACCCCTTTGAAGGTGCGAATTTTGCGGTATAAATCGAGCAGTGGGCGGTGGTCATTATTGAGGTTAGGGCACACTTTCGGATGTAGGCACGATGGGCGCACGCACTTTGCGCAGATGGCCTTGTTCTTACCACCCAAGCCATACATATTTGCCGATGGGCCACCGATGTCGGTGATTGTGCCGTGGAAGTCGGGCATCTTGGTTACAGCCTCGACCTCACGCATAATCGAGGCCTCGCTACGAGATGAAATAAACTTGCCCTGATGTGCCGAGATGGTGCAGAACGAACAACCTCCGAAGCAGCCACGGTGGATATTCACCGAGTGCTTGATCATCTCCCACGCAGGGATATCGCCACGCCCCTTGTAGCGTGGATGCGGTGCTCGCATATATGGAAGGTCGAATGCCGAGTCTAACTCCTCGCTCGAAAGAGCCGAGTGCATAGGGTTGATTACGACATAGTCGTTGCCCGTGCGCTCAACGAGTATATTTTCGCTTTCGAGTCGGTTGCTCTCCACCTCCTCTTTGGTAAAATTCTCGCCAAAGGCTCGCTTATCCTTTCGGCACAGCTCGAAGGAGTGGAGCATTATCGTTTTGTCGCTCGGCAGAGCCTCAACAAACTTTTTATCTGCCAAGAAACCTACTTGTTTCAAGCCACGGAGCAACTTGGCATTGTAGCCGTTGCGCATTGCTCGTGCCACCTCACGAATAACCCTCTCGCCCATACCGTAAAGCAGAAAATCGGCTCCACTCTCGACCAAAATCGAGGGTTTTACGCAATCTTGCCAATAGTCGTAGTGGGTAAGTCGGCGAAGCGATGCTTCGATACCGCCAATCAAAACGGGGGTTGTTGGAAATAGATTTTTGAGAATTTTCGTGTATGTCGTTACCGCATAGTCGGGGCGGAAACCTGCTGCACCACCTGCGGTGTAGGCGTCGTTGCTACGGAGACGCTTGTTGGCGGTGTAGTGATTTACCATTGAGTCCATAACGCCCGCCGTAACGCAGAAGCAGAGGCGTGGAGTGCCGAACTTCTTGAAATCACGCAGGTCATCACGCCAATTTGGTTGCGGAACAACCGCCACTCGCAACCCCTCGTCTTCGAACAAGCGTGACACCACCGCCGTGCCGAACGACGGGTGGTCGATGTAGGCATCACCCGAGAAGAGGACTATATCGACATAGTCCCACCCGAGCTGGCGCATCTCCTTGACGGTTGTTGGCAGAAATCCCATAATTTTTTTTGTTTAGGGGCGTTAGAGGCGTTAGGGGCGTTAGTGTAAATCAATTCTCAATTCTCAATTCTCAATTCTCAATTCTCAATCCTCAATTCTCAATCTATTCAACAGCGCTCGCTTTTGAATATGTTTCCCACTTCTCGATAACCGCCTTAAAGTCGGCTGGAAGGTCGAGCGTAAACTCCTTATACTCGCCGGTCTTGGGGTGCTCGAAGCCGAGCAATCGGGCGTGCAAGGCGTGGCGAGGCATTGTCTCGAAGCAGTTTTCGATAAACTGCTTATACTTCGAGAAGGTAGTACCCTTCAATATCTTGTCGCCACCATAGCGCTCGTCGTTGAAAAGCGGGTGGCCGATATACTGCATATGCACACGAATCTGGTGCGTTCTGCCCGTTTCGAGTCGGCACTCCACCAATGTTACATAGCCGTAGCGGCGCAACACCTTATAGTGCGTAACTGCGTGTTTGCCCTCCGAGCCATCGGCAAAGACATACATCTGGTGGCGATTCTTCGGGTTGCGACCAATATGTCCCGTAATTGTGCCCTCGTCATCTGCCAAGTTACCCCACACGAGCGCAATGTAACGACGCTGTGTGGTGTGGTGGAAGAACTGTTTTGAGAGGTGCTGGCAAGCCTGCTCGTTCTTACCCACAACCAAGATACCCGATGTATTCTTGTCGATACGATGTACCAAGCCGGCACGCTCGTTGCCCTGCTGGAACATCGGGTTATCCTTCAAGTGAAAAGTCAGGGCATTGACGAGTGTTCCGCAGTAGTTTCCGTGGCCAGGGTGCACGCACATTCCCGCCTCCTTATTCACCACGATAACATCGTCATCTTCGTACATAATGTCGATTGGAATATCCTCGGGTGTGAGCGTAACCTCGTAGCGAGGAAATGCCAAGCGCATCGAAATTTTGTCGTAAGGCTTAATCTTATACGATGCCTTCTGCGGTTTCTCGTTCACGAAGACACCACCATCGTCTATGGCGTTCTGTATGCGGTTACGAGAGCAGTTCTCGATATGCGTGGTCAGATACTTATCCAAACGCATCATCGACTGCCCCTTATCGACAGTTATGGCGTAGTGCTCGTACAAGCCGTTCTCGTCGGGCTTTTGGTCGGACAAGAAGCGGCGTGGCATAACGCCTACACCACCCTCTTCGTCGTCATCACCCTCGAAATCGACCTCGATATCCTCGTCGAGTTCCTCGTTTATGTATCTTTCGTCTGTCATAATCTTCGGTTAAAAGAAGAAATTATCTTCGGTTTGCGGTGCTTGTTGCGGTTGTGACTTCTTCGCATTTACTATCGAATCTGTCAATCGCTGCTCCGCCTTGGCTATGGAGTCCGCCTCCATCTTCGCCTTCAACTCCGCCTCGATGCGACGCTCCTGCTGGACTATCGCAGTATCGACCTTCGCCATATCGAGCGTGAGGTGCAACGATACCCTATTGCCGTAGGCAACCTCCTCGCTCGGCAATACCGACTGCTGATAGACCTTTGCACGGTTGCGCTCCAATGCCGGCATACCCTCGTCAAAAACAATCTCGCCAATATTCAAACCCGACTCCCAAAGTCGGCTCTTTGCCTCGAACAGCGAGCGACCAAGCACCTGCGGAGCGACAGTAGAGGTGCTATTTGCCGAGACTCCGACACGCAACACCACGCCACTACCCATCTCTGCCTGCAACTCGCTCTCCTCCAATACCTCCTCGCCATTGACAAACTCCGCCAAGACATAGTTTGTAGCGATATCCTCAGCATATTCGAGGTGGTCGATTGTTAGACCTGCAGTTTCGAGCATATTCTTCGCCTGGCGCAACGAGCGACCCGCCACATAAGGCACTGCGACCATTCGCTGACGCATAGAATTGACCGTAACATAGACCTTGCGACCCGGCTTTACCACCACGCCACCCTTTGGAAGTTGGTCGAGGATAACACCACCCGGATATGCCGATACGTGGAGCGAATCATTAACGATAATCTGCAAATCTCTACGACCTGCAAAGTACTCCGCATCGGTCATCTTCAAACCCACAAAGTCGGGCACGGTACGGCGTGCGCTATGGCGTGTACCGAGAGCCATTGCGATAAATGCCGCAATCGCCAAACCCAAAAACACCAACGCAATAACTACGATATTGTATGCTATTGTATGTTTCTTCAACCAAGACCAAAAACTTTTCATAGTTTTCCGTTTTCCGTTTTCCGTTTTCCGTTTATTTCATTGTAATGGGTATCTCGCTCTACGGCACGGTAGCCTGCCGAAGCGCACATCTTCTCAATCTCGGCAATCGTAAGGCGTGGGCGTTCGTCGGCTGCTCCTGCCATCGAATATATCTTTGTCGAGTCCTCGATTGTGCCGTCGATATCATCCGCACCGAATGACAACGCCATCTCTGCCGTAGCCTTGCCGTACATCACCCAATACGCCTTGATATGTGGCACATTATCGAGTATCAAACGGCTCATAGCCAATGTTCGCAAATCATCCACCACCGAAGTCTCGCCCAACGACTCCAAGCCGTTGTTTGCACTGCGGAATTTCAGCGGAATAAAGGCGTTAAAACCACCCGTCTTATCCTGCAAATCACGCAAGCGCATAAGGTGGTCGATGCGGTGTTCGATTGTTTCGATATGACCGTACAACATCGTAGCATTCGAGTCGAAGCCCAACTTGTGTGCCTTCTCGTGCATCTCCAACCACTCCGCCGACGAGCACTTACCCGGGCAAATCTCCGCCCTAATCTTCTCGTCGAAAATCTCGGCTCCACCGCCAGGAATAGACTCCATACCCGCCTCTTTGAGCAGTTGCAAACCATCCTCAATCGACAAGCCTGCCTTGCGAATCATATAGTGGAGCTCCACCGCCGTAAATGCCTTGACGCACACCTCGGGCATAATCCTCTTCACGCCCCTAATCATCTCGGCATAGTAGTACAAATCTCGCTCGGGATGGACTCCGCCAACGATATGAATCTCCGTAGCGCCACTCGCCTTGCGAGCCTCAACTTGTGCCAAGACCTCCTCCATTGAGTAATCCCACGCCCCCGCCTCGCCCTTGCGACGACGGTACGAGCAGAAGCGACACTCGAACAGGCAGATATTGGTGGGTTCGAGGTGGAAGTTCTTGTTATAGAAGACCTTATCGCCACTCTTGCGCACCTTCGCCTCGGTTGCCAAGCGTGCCAAAAGCCACAGAGGTGCCTTCTCCCAAAGGAGTTTCGCCTCGGTGGCATCTATGCGCTCACAGCGCATCAACTTCTCGGCAATCTGCTCTATGGTCATACTATTTAGGTGCTTTACGATAGAGATAAATACCAATTCCCGTATAGATGATATTCGGCAACCACACCGCCAACATCGGTGGCAGCGAACCACCCTTTGCAAACTCCTCGAACACTCGGTTGAGCATAATGTAGGAGAAACAGAGGGCTATACCGATACCGATATGCAAACCCGTACCGCCTCGCACCTTGCGAGAGGAGAGCGACACACCGATAAGGGTAAGGATAAATGTTCCTATCGGGTAGGCATAGCGTGTATGGTGCTCCACCTCGATAAGTCGTATCGAGTCGGAGCCTTTGGCTCGTTGTTGGTCGATAAAGTCGTTCAACTCCACAATATTCATCGTCTTGACCAGCTCCTGCACATTGCCCAGCTCCACAATGTCGAGGTTGAGCAGAGTGTCGAGGTTGCGATGTTGCTCGAAGCTCTCTCTACCATTGTCGGCAAAGTGGCGAGTGATGTATCGCTGTGCTGTCCAACGCTTGGTCTCGGTGTCAAACTTCGCCTCCGAAGCCTCCAAGGTGGAGCACATACGGCTGCCATCGTATTTTTCGAGCGCCATAAACGATGCCTGTGAGGAGTTCTTGTTGAAGCCTCGAAGGTAGAGGAATGTTCCAGGCTCGACCTGACGATAGATGTGGCGGTCGTACTGCACATTGCGTTGGCGAGGGTTATACTGCGCCTCGAACGCCACACAGGTGCGTTGCGAGATAGGTATCAACCAAAGGCTCAAACCGAGCGAAACCATTGTGATGACCAATGCGCTGATAAAGTATGGCCACATCAATCGGCGGAAACTCATACCGCCCGACAACATCGCCACAATCTCGGTCTGATATGCCAGCTTCGAGGTGAAGAAGATGCAGGCAATAAAGGTAAATAGCGCACTGAATTGGTTTATGAAGAATGGCACGAAGTTCAAGTAGTAGTCGAAAATAATGCTCTTGAACGGTGCGTGCGTCTGGGTGAAACCGTCAATCTTCTCTACATAGTCGAAGATCACCACCACTACGATAATCATGGCAATGGCAAAGATGTAGGTTCCGAGGAACTTACGAATGATGTAGCGGTCGAGGATCTTCAACCCCGGCCACCAGCTACGACCTGTTCTATATTGCGGCTCCATTGTTCTATGAACAAATTAAAAATTAAAAATTAAGAATTGAGAATTATCTCTAAACTCTCCACTTTCAACTCTCAACTCTTTTTATAGTCTTCTGCCGAGTTTCTCGACCATCATTGTCTTCCACTGCGCAAAGTCGCCAGCGATGATGTGCTTGCGAGCTTCGCCCACGAGCCACAAGTAGAAACCCGTATTGTGGAGCGATGCAATCTGCGCCGCCAACATCTCGCCACACACCACAAGATGGTGCAAATATGCCTTCGAGTAGGTGTGATCGACGAAGGTTGTGCCGTTCGGATCGATTGGCGAGAAGTCGTTCTCCCACTTCTTATTGCGGATGTTGATAACACCCTCGCTCGTAAAGAGTTGTCCGTTGCGACCATTGCGAGTAGGCATCACACAGTCGAACATATCCACACCTCGGGCAATACCCTCCAAGATGTTTATCGGGGTACCCACACCCATCAGGTAGCGAGGTTTATTCTCGGGCAACACCGCATTCACAATCTCAATCATCGCATACATCACCTCGGTAGGCTCGCCTACCGCCAAACCGCCAATGGCATAACCATCGGCATTGTACTGCAAGACATTCTCTGCCGCCTTGGCACGAAGGTCTGGGTAGCCACAACCCTGCACAATAGGAAACAACGACTGATAGTGTCCATACTTTGGCTGGGTCTTGTGGTATTGATTGAAACAGCGGTCGAGCCAACGCTCGGTCAGAGCCAACGACTTGGCAGCATACTCCTTCGGAGCATCACCCGGAGGACACTCGTCGAATGCCATCATAATGTCGGCACCGATTGTACGCTCGGTATCGATTACGCTCTCGGGGGTAAAGAGGTGGCGTGAGCCGTCGATATGTGACTGGAAGTGGCAACCCTCCTCCTTCAATTTGCGACACGCCGCCAACGAGAAGACCTGAAAACCTCCGCTATCGGTAAGCATAGGCTTGTCCCAAGTCGAAAAGCGATGCACACCACCTGCCTCCTCCAAAATCTTCATTCCGGGGCGGAGGTAGAGGTGATAGGTATTTGCCAAGATAATCTGCGCCTTTGCCTCGTCACGAACATCACGATGAAAGATTCCTTTCATCGCCGCCGCAGTACCCACAGGCATAAATATCGGTGTCTGAATTACACCGTGGTCGGTAACAATCTCGCACGCACGTGCGTTGGTTACTGTATCCTTATGTTGTAAAGTAAACTTCATAATCTTGTGCAAATTTACTAATTTTCACGAAATTTTGCGTAAGTTTGCAAAATAATTGACACCTCGACCAAAAGAAATGGAGAAGATATACGACATAATATACAGTGCCTTAATGGCTTACGGCAATTTTGGCATTGCACTCGGAGCTATAATTCTTGCTCTGTTCATAGTTCAGATTGCCCTCCATTTGGGCATCTATGGCAGAGTTGCCTCGTTCCGACTGATGAACAGAAAGCAAATTCGAGAGAGTGAGCCCGCCATTTCGGTTGTCGTACCTCTATTTGCCGAGGATGCCGACTATCTCGACACCTCTCTTACCTCGCTCCTCACGCAAGATTACTCGGAGTTTGAGGTGGTATTGGTATATGTCGGTAACAACAACGATTTTTTTGCCGACATAAAGTCGTTGCAGAGGCTCTATCCTAACCTCTCTCCCGTACATATCGACTACACTCCACACTACCCTGTGTCGAGGAAAATCGCCCTCAACATTGGCATCAAGAGTGCTAAATACGACTTTGTGGTGATGACCTCATCCGACGCCACACCATCGTCGGAGCGTTGGTTGTCGCTTCTGGCAAAGGGTTTCCTCTATGGTGATATAGTGCTGGGTTACAGCGGAATACAACCACAAAGCGGCTTTGCTAATTTCATTTTCAGAGAGTATCAGTTCAACGACTCGATAGCGTGGCTCTCTTCGGCAATTCGCCGTCGCACCTACTCTGCATCACGCAACGCATTGGGCTTTATGAAGAGCCTATATTTCGATGTGCGAGGTTTCAACCACCTGAATATGGGCGTAGGCGAAGACGACCTTTTTGTGCAGCAGATTGCCACCCGAGAGAATGTGAGCATCGTGCTCTCGCCTCGTGCCGTAGCCAAGGAGCGCACCTGGGGCGGTTGGAGTTGGTGGTGGCACCGCATTAAGCTCTTGCATACCACCCATCACTACTATCCGAAGGGGGCTATGGCACCCGTTGTTGCCGAGCTCACCCTCCGCACTCTCTTCTTTGCGGCTATAACGACAGCACTCGTCTGTATGCCGTGGGAGTTCAAGGTTGCAGCCATTGTGGTTGCCTTGCTTCGCTATTTTATGGTGATATTTGCCGTGGTACGCAACGCACGCCGACTTGGCGAGAGCGGCATCGTGGCACTCCACTTCATATACGATTTGATTGAGCCTGTTTTGCGACTCGTTGTGGCGATAACTTCGCTGCGCAGAGGTAAAAAATCGTGGTTATAGAATGGCAATAAGCAGTTACGACATATACGACGATTGCACCCTCGCAAAGATGGTTACCGAAGGTAATAGCGCTGCCTTCGACACCCTTTTTGCACGCCATAGCGATGCAATATACGCAATGCTGCTCAAATTTACGGGCAACAGCGACGATGTAGATGACTTGATACAGGAGGCCTTTATGAAGGCATATCTGAAAATTGGTCTCTACGACCCGAAGTACGATTTCGGAGCGTGGATATACACCATTGCCCGCAACACCTTTGTCGATTTCAGCCGCTCCCGTAAGAGTAATGCCCTCAACCCGCAGAACCTCTCGCCCGAGATTGACAACACGGCGCAATCCTCATCGCCAACACCCGAGGACTATATCATCAATGCCCAACAGCGTGCGCAAATCGAGCGATATATCTCGATGTTGCCCGAGGATTACCGCCAACTCTTTGAGTTGCGTTTCCTCGATGAGTATAGCTACGAGGAGATTGCCGAAAAGCTCGATATGAAGCTCGGAACGGTAAAAACCCGCATTTTCCGAGTACGAAATATGATGTGTCGCCTTATTACCGAGGGCGAGGAACAGACCAAAAAACAGAACAACAATGGATAGTATAGCACTTATCGAGAAGTATTTTCCGAATCTGACCGACGAACAACGAGAGCAGTTCTCGAAGCTTGGCGAGGTCTATATGGAGTGGAACTCGAAGATAAATGTCATATCTCGCAAGGATATGGAGCACATCTATCTGCACCATATTCTCCACTCGTTGGCTATCGCCAAGGTGTGCCAATTTGAGGATGGAGCCGAGGTGCTCGATGTTGGTTGCGGAGGTGGTTTTCCGTCGGTGCCGTTGGCGATAATGTTTCCGAATGTTCGTTTCACCTCGTGCGACTCGATAGGCAAGAAAATCAGAGTTGTTGAGGGCGTTTGCGAGGCGGTAGGCATCCGCAATATCCGCACCGTAAATGGTCGTGTCGAGCAGTTGAAACAGCAGTTCGACTACATCGTCTCTCGTGCCGTAACCGATATGCCGACCTTTGTGGGTTGGGTTCGTGGAATGGTGCGCAAGGGCGAGAAGGGCTCGCTTCCGAACGGCATTCTCTACCTCAAAGGTGGCGACTTGACCGAGGAGTTGAAGGCGAGCCGTCGCAAGTGGGAACGCCACTACATCTCGGAGTTCTTCGAGGAGGAGTTTTTCGAGACTAAGCAGGTGGTATATTCTGAGAGTGGAGAGTGGAGAGTGGAGAGTTGAAAATTTCAGAATTGAGAGTTGAGAATTTCAGAGTTGAGAATTGAAAATTTCAGAATTGAGAGTTGAGAATTTCAGGAGATATGCGCAGGGCGATTTTAATAGTGGCATTGTTGGTTTCGGTCATATCGGCCGAGGCGAAGAGGGTTATTAAGCGTGACTCGATAACAATCTATGGTCGAGTACTGTGCGAGGGCAAGCCGCTCGTTGATGTACCTGTATCCGACGGTGTGCATATCGTAAAGACCGACTCGCTCGGTCGCTACGCCATAGCCTCGCATAAGTGGCAAAACAATGTCTTTGTAATCACCCCTTCGGGCTATGAGCCTGAGTGTCGCAAGCGCATCCTACCACAATTCTGGGCTACGCTGAAAAAGAAGCGAGAGGTGGCTGAACAACACGACTTCCACCTTGTGAAGCGTGACCAGAGCAACCACCGCATAATCTTTATGTCGAACCTCTATCTGCACAATGCTAACGACGACCTATTGCAGTTCAAGAAGAATACTATTCCTGCTGCTCGTCAGATAAAAGACGAGGTGAAAGACTCGACCGCTGTATATACCATCCTTATGGGCGACATCAGCAACTGCCCACATTGGTACTCCCGAGAATTCGATGTAGGCGATGCCGTATCGCTTGTGGCTTCGTTGCGCTATCCGACTATGCTCTACACCGTTATGGGCGACCAGGATAACGATGGCGCAATTCCTGGAACGGGACTTACCGACTACTATGCCGAGCGTCAGTATGTCTATTCGTGCGGTCCGAAATACTACTCGATGAATATCGGTGATATTCACTATATCGTTCTCGACAACACCGTATTCCGCAACGAGGCGGGCAAGGGCAAATATCCGACCGAGATTGTCGGCAAGCGCAACTACGACCGTTTTGTCACCTCCGACCAGCTCGATTGGTTGCGTCGTGACCTCGCACTGCTCAAAGATAAGAGCCAGCCTATCGTGGTGTGTATGCACCAGACAGCATTCACAGCAAATGGTAGAAATCGCATCTCGAAGCGTTTCAGCAAGCCCGAACTTCTCGACTCGCTGACCAACTGCTTCGCACAATTCAAGAGCGTTCATTTCGTAACTGCCGGCTCACCCGACCGACGAGTATTCCGTGCCAAGGAGTTGCCAAATATCACCAGCCACGAAGTTGGCTCGACCTCGGGAGACCGCTGGAAGACGGGCTATAATGGTTACGAGCAGATTGCAGGAGGAGGTACGCCTGCGGGATTCGAGATTTTCGATGTCAAGGGGCGCAAAATTGTGTGGCACTACCGCACCGAGAAGGGCGAAACAAAGACCTTCCGCACCTACGATATGGCGAAGGTGGGTGCATACTACAAGGAGAATCTCGATATGCAAAACCTTATACGAGAGTATCCGAAGACCATTATCGACTACTCCGCACCCGAATTTTCGAAGTATATCTACATAAATTGGTGGGGACAAGAGCCGAAGGCGAAGTTGGAGGTATTCGAGAACAACAAACCGTTGCGAGTGCGCCAAATATGGCAGGCCGACCCACAGTTTGTGGTAACTTCGACGGCTATAACTCTGAAACATAGCCGTAACAAACCCCGTTTTGGCCGCAACAACTGCCAGCACCTCTTCCGAGTGCAACGCACCTCGCCTACATCGACCATCCGAGTGAAGGCTACCGACCCATTCGGTAAGAGTTACGAGGAGATTATTGCAGGAAGCAAGCCATTTATGCAAGAGTCGAACAGCGAGAACACCGATGCCACAACTCCCCAAAAAGAGCCAAAGCAAAAGGTTGAGAAAGAGCCAAAGCAAAGGGTTGAAAAAGAGGCAAAGAAAAAGGTAGAAAATCAAAAATAATCGCTATCTTTGTATAGATAAAACCAAACCAAAGAGCTATGAAGAGAGTAATTTCGACACTATTAGTTGCTGTTTTTGCATTGGGCGTATCGTTCGAGGCAAAGGCGTGGGGCACCGTGGCACATCACGCTGCCGTACATATTGCGGAGCAAAACCTGACTCCTACAACAAAGAAGGAGATTCGCAAATACCTCGACCACACCCTCACCTACTACGCCACTTGGATGGATCACTATCGTTGCACCGTTCCATACGAGGCGCTCGATTGGTGGCACAATGTTGCGGTAGACGACAAGAACAACATCGTGGAGTTGGATGGCCACAGTGGCTATGTACAATCAACACGCATCATCAAGGAGATGAAGGATTACAAGAATCTCTCCGACTCGATTGTTGCACTCAACATCAAACTCTTAACCCATATGGTGGTTGATCTTCACTGCCCATCGCACAACCGCTACTTGGCACCGCCATTCGATTGGAAGAAGCCACAGTGGGCTTCAGGCTACTCGCAGGGACTTCGTTTTAAGTACAAGGGCAAGAAGCAGGGTTATCACGGCTTCTGGGATAATTCGCCTGCACTCTTCCACAAGGGTTGGAGTTGCGAGACCTTCAACGAGAACTTGGGCAACCTGACAAAGAAAGAGATAAAGAAGGTGTGCAAGGGCACTCTCACCGATTGGGTTAAGCAGAGCGTGAAGGATAACCGAGCATCTTTCAAGTATCTCGTTGCGGGCGAGGACTTCGCCAAGGCTCCAAAGGAGCAACAAGAGGAGATGGTGGCGTTGGCTGACCAGCAGTTACAGTATGCGGGCTATCGCTTGGCGCATGTGCTGAACAACCTCTTCGACCCCACATACGGCAAGAAGAAGTAAGCAGATAATTGGGAAATATTATAAAACAGAGATAGGCAAATCGCAATGATTTGCCTATCTCTTTTAACTACTCTCTACTCACTCCTCGCTATTCGTGGTGGTAGGGTTCGCCCTTGATGATAGTAAAAGCACGATAGAGTTGCTCGGTGAAGATGGCTCGCACAATCTGGTGCGAGAAGGTCATCTTTGAGAGCGATAGTTTGGCATTGGCACGAGCATAGACCGCCTCGGAGAAGCCGTAAGGACCACCAATCATCAGCACCAAGCGACGCACACCGCTATTCATACGCTTCTGCAACCACTGCGCAAAGGCGACGCTGCGCATCTCCTCGCCAGCCTCGTCGAGTAGCACTACATAGTCGCCTACGGTTACATCTTTGAGCAGCATCTCGCCCTCGGCAACCTTTTGTTGTGGCTCCGAAAGATTCTTGGTATTGCGCAAATCGGGCAGATAGGTTATCGAGAACTTGGCATAGTGGTTTATGCGCTTGGAGTACATATCCACCAACGCCGAAACCTCCTTCATATCGGTCTTGCCTACAACTATGAGTTCAATATTCATAATTCTCAATTTAGCTAATGGCTAATGGCTGATAAGTCGCTATTCCACTCGCCATCTGCCGAGGTGCAGATTACAGCACGCTGCTTCTCCACGCCTTTGAGCCATTGGTACGCCTTATACATATTGTAGCCATTGCCAGCCGCATCGCCACCGAGTGCGTAGGCAACAATGCAGGAGTGGTTGCGAGTGCGGTAGTACATAGCCTTCACACGGGCAAGATATTCGCCCACAAGGTCGGGGTTATTCGACGGAGTACCGCCAATCTTACGATTTGTAGAGTTCTCGTCGGGATTTATGTTCGCACGCTCCACAACATAGATGCCCAAGCCGTCGCAGATGTCGTAGAACCACTCGGGTTGCGGATTGTCGGGAAGCAGAGTATTTACACCTGTCGCCTTCAACGCCTTAATCTCGGCAAGAGCCTCGTTGTAGGTGGTGCGAGCATTGTAGCGAGCCGACTTTACGGCAATAGCCTTGCCATTGCGAAGAAGCTTGCCATCGGCAAAGGTCGATGTGCCGGCACCAAGGCGGAACGAGATATACTCACGAGGTTTGCCGTCACGCTTGGTGTAGAGGGTCAGGCGGTAGAGCTTCGGATTTTTGTCGCTCCACAGAAAACGGCTCTCCTCGCCAAGTGGGGTGCGGATGCGGAGTGTATCGATAGTGCGACCTGCCACCGGGAACTCTCGCACGGCGTAGTCAATCAGTTTATTCTCGGGCGAGTAGATGTCGTAGCCCACCTGCACAACCTCCTCGAAGTTGAAGTCGTTGCGCACGGCAATATCGAGTTCGAGGTTGAGTGTCTTGCCACTCTCGACGATGCGTGCATCGTAGTCGAAGATATGTTTGCGGTGCTGCGCAAAGAGGTAGGAGCCTCGGAACTGCTCCACAAGGTTGCTCTTCGAGCCGTTGTGCAACTCTATCGACTGCGAACGGCGAAGCAGGAGCAAAATCTCGTTGTCGCCCTGACGAAGATAGGGCGAAAGGAGGAAATCGGCAGGGGTGTATGAGTCCTCGACCGATGCCACCAATTGCTCATTCACCACGAGGTCATACGCCTTGATGGTGTTCTGAATGTGGAGATAGACATTGTAGTCGCTCCACGCCGTAGGCATATTCACGGTCTGCCCTACAACCTCGACTTTGCCTACCGCCTCGATGGTCTTGGGAGCAAAGCGGATATGGCGTTCAGTCTTGGAGTGGTCGTTACGGAGTGCCGCCTCACGAAGGTCGAAGACCGAAAACTCGGTGCGATAGACCTGCTGTGCCGATAGGGTTGCGCACGCCACCAATGCGAGTATAATGGTAGTAAATCTCTTCATAGTATAAAACTTTCTACAAATATGGTGAAAAAGTACGAGATTACAAAGTCGAAAAGACAAAAAAGGCATTGCAGAGTAACCCTGCAATGCCACCTAACCAAATCATTTTTCAATATTGCGACTAAATCGAAATATCCAAAATCTCGAACTTGATAATGCCGGCAGGTACCGAAACCTCTACGACCTCGCCCTTCTTCTTGCCGAGCAAAGCCTTTGCAATAGGTGTGCCAATAGCCAACTTACCCTCACGGAGATTTGCCTCGTTCTCCGAAACGATTGTGTAGGTAACCTCACGCTTGTTGTTGTGGTTGAGAAGTGTTACCTTACTGAGAATCTGCACCTTATCCTTCTGGATCTTGCTCTCATCGATAACTCGTGAGTTGTTGAGTGTAGCCTCCAACTGCGCAATACGCATTTCGAGCAAGCCCTGTGCCTCTCGTGCAGCATCGTACTCTGCATTCTCCGACAAGTCGCCCTTGTCACGAGCCTCTGCGATAGCCGCAGCCGCAGCAGGACGCTCCACCGAACGCATGTAGTCGAGCTCGTCCTTCAATTTCTTGTAACCCTCAGCGGTCAAATAATTAATCTGTGCCATATTTATCTCTTTTTTCTATCTTTCCAAAAACAAAAAAATAAAGAATTCCAACCCCTTCGAGATTGAAACCCTGATTGCTTATGCAGTGCAAAGATAAGGCAAAAAATTGAATTTGCAAAAAATAAAGTAATTATCCATTTTTAACTTGCCGAGCAAGACTATAACCGACAAAGATGGGACCAATAAGACTAATGGGACTAATGGAACTAGTAAGACCAATGGGACCAATGAGACAAATGAGACAAATGAGACAAATGAGACAAATGAGACAAATGAGACAAATGGGACTAATGGGACTAATGGGACTAATGGGGATAGTACATTCGATTGACTTTAAGCGGATAGATGCAACGCTATCAAAAAAGACAGAGGTGGGAGCATACTAATTTTGTGAACAAAATTAGTATGAGTGTGTTACCTATCCCCCAAACCCCCTTTCTGTAAAGGGGGCTTAAAATACCCACAACATATCGCAGAGTTACCCAAAAACCATCACAAAAAAACATTTTAAGTAGATGAGAGCAAGGCAAACAAAATCCTCACCCAAAAATGCATTTTGAGTGAGGAAATTTTGTGCCAAACGAAAAACCGAGTCCGCACATACTTGGCGTATTGCCACAAGAAAATGTGAGGAAAAATTGTATAAAAAGAGATTTTACAAGGCACAAGAAAAGAGCCATTGCGCAGCATACTAAAGCGTATGTGAGCAAATGGCTCTCGATTGTAACGCAGTAAAAGCCTTTTTAGGCAGTTTTTACCACATTTTTACATTTTTTTGCCGACATTAGTCTTCTTCGCAACCTTCGCAGCAGTAGCCTTAGTTGCAGCAGCCTTTGGAGCCTTTGCCTTTGGAGCCTTTACTACGGTTGCGTCCTCTACTGCGTCGGTAGCCTTCTTCGCACGTGAACGGCGAGTCTTTGGCTTTGCCTCTGCTGCTGGTGCAGCCGCAGGAGTTACGCCGAGTGTGTATGCCTCGTTGAAATCAACGAACTCGATGATACACATATCAGCACCGTCACCCAAACGGAAGCCGGTCTTCAAAATACGAGTGTAGCCACCTGGACGCTCTGCAATCTTTGGAGCGATAGTACGGAACAACTCGGTAACTGCCTCCTTCTGCTTGAGGTACGAGAATACGATACGGCGCGAGTGGGTTGTATCCTCCTTCGAACGAGTTACGAGTGGCTCGATGAACTGACGAACAGCCTTAGCCTTTGCAACAGTCGTCTCGATGCGCTTGTGGAGGATCAACGACGATGCCATATTCGACAACATCGCCTTACGGTGTCCCGCCTGACGGCCGAGATGATTGAAATTCTTATTGTGTCTCATAATTATTCTTTATCAAGTTTGTAAATTGATACATCCATTCCGAACTTCAAGTCGAGCGATGCCAACAAAGCGTCGAGCTCTGTGAGCGACTTCTTACCGAAGTTGCGGAATTTGAGAAGGTCATTGCGATTGAGCTTAACCAAGTCTCCGATGGTCTCTACATCAGCAGCTTTGAGGCAGTTGAGAGCACGAACGCTCAAATCCTTGTCCACCAACTTGGTTTTGAGCAGTTGTCGCATATGCAACTCTGGCTCGTTCAACTCGGCCTCCGAAGATACCTCGTCGAGGTTGATGGTCATCTTCTCGTCAGAGAAGAGCATAAAGTGCTGAATCAAGATCTTTGCAGCCTCCTTCAAAGCCTCCTTCGGCTTGATAGAGCCATCAGTTGTAATCTCAAGGTTCAACTTCTCATAGTCGGTGCGCTGCTCAACACGATAATCCTCTCGTGAATACTTTACATTCACGATTGGAGTGTGAATCGAGTCGATTGGCAACAAACCAAACTCTGCGTTCTCCGGTGCATTCTCCTCAGCAGGAACATAGCCACGGCCCTTACCAATGGTGATGGTGAGCTGCATCTTGGCTCCTGGTGCGAGGTGGCAAATTACCAACTCCGGATTGAGAACCTTGAACGAGGTCAAGAAGTTCGAGATGTAGCCTGCGGTGAGCTCGGTTACACCGGCAACATTGATGGTTGCCTTCTCGAAATCCTGATTCTCGACGGTGCGAATGAAGCGAATCTGTTTGAGATTCAAGATGATATTCAACATATCCTCCATTACGCCCGGAATAGCGGCAAACTCGTGGTCAACGCCGTCAACCTTCACGGTTGTGATAGCGTAGCCCTCCAACGACGAGAGCAGCACTCGGCGCAAAGCATTACCGATAGTCATCGCATAACCTGGCTCCAACGGACGGAACTCAAACTTTCCGAACGATGCAGTAGACTCTACTACGATTACCTTCTCGGGTCTTTGAAACGCTAAAATTGCCATAATTTATTTGTGTTAATTAGTTATAGTTACTATTTAGAGTACAACTCGACGATCAACTGCTCCTTGATGTTCTCAGGAATCTCCTCACGCTCTGGACGAGCCAAGAACTTTCCGCTCATCGAGGCACCATCCCACTCCAACCATGCATAGCGGCTGTGGTTTGTGCCGAGCAACGACTCGGTGATAACCTCCAAAGTCTTCGACTTCTCACGCACCGACACTACATCGCCGATACGCAACGAGTACGATGGAATATTAACTACATTACCATTAACACAGATGTGACGGTGCGAAACCAACTGGCGTGCAGCTGCACGAGTTGGAGCGATGCCAAGACGATATACAACATTGTCCAAACGGCACTCCAACAACTTCAACAAGTTCTCACCGGTGATACCACCCATACGAGCAGCAGCCTCGTAGGTACGAGCAAACTGCTTCTCCAACAAACCATAGGTGTACTTTGCCTTCTGCTTCTCGCTCAACTGTACGCCGTACTCCGAAACCTTCTTACGCTTGCGTGCAAGACCGTGCTGTCCCGGTGGTACATTGCGCTTGTCGAGAGACTTGTCGGCACCATAAATTGCCTCACCAAAGCGGCGGGCGATTCGAGTTTTTGGTCCTATATACTTTCCCATTGTAATTTACTTTTTTTGTTTGATTAAGTTTTTCAGTGATTCTCTTTTTTACCCTCGCATTATACACGACGACGGTTTGGAGCACGACAACCATTGTGTGGCAATGGAGTTACATCGATAATCTCGGTAACCTCGATGCCTGCACCGTGAATTGTACGAACTGCACTCTCACGACCCTGACCAGGACCCTTCACATAAACCTTAACCTTACGCAATCCCATATCAAAGGCAACCTTTGCGCAGTCTGCTGCTGCAGTCTGTGCTGCATAAGGAGTGTTCTTCTTCGAACCACGGAAGCCCATCTTACCGGCCGACGACCAGCTGATAACCTCACCAACCTCGTTAGTGATGGTAATGATGACATTGTTGAAGGTAGAGTGTACGAAAGCCATACCATTCGCACCAACCTTAACGACCTTCTTCTTAACTGATTGTGTTTTCTTTGCCATAATTCTTCACTATTACTTAGTTGCCTTCTTCTTATTTGCAACAGTCTTCTTCTTACCCTTGCGTGTACGAGCGTTGTTCTTGGTGCTCTGACCACGAACCGGAAGACCGATACGGTGACGGATACCACGGTAGCAACCGATATCCATCAAACGCTTAATGTTCAACTGTACGAGCGAACGAGCCTCACCCTCTACCTTGATATCCATCTCGGCGATAGCTGCACGGATTGCTCCGACCTGCTCATCTGTCCACTCATCTACCTTTACTTCGTAGCTGATGCCACACTTGTCGAGGATCTTCTGAGCTGTGCTACGACCGATACCATAAATGTAGGTCAAGCCAATCTCGCCTCGCTTATTCTTTGGTAAATCTACACCGACTATACGTGCCATAAATCTTCTTTTTTCTTTGTTTGTTAATCGTTTTTTATTTACCCTTGGCGCATTTTGAACTTAGGATTCTTCTTGCAAATCACATAGAGCTTACCCTTGCGACGAACAATCTTGCAATCCTCGCTTCTCTTCTTGATTGATGCTTTTACTTTCATAATTTTTCAAGCAATCTTTTGTTATTTGTACCTAAAGGATATACGACCCTTACTCAAATCATAAGGAGTCATCTCCACTTTTACTTTATCTCCCGGAAGAATCTTGATGTAGTGCTGACGCATCTTTCCGGAGATGTGGGCGGTGATAACGTGTCCGTTATCCAACTCTACTCGAAACATTGCATTCGACAACGCCTCGGTTACTGTTCCGTCCCTTTCAATAGCAGTCTGTTTTGCCATTTTGAGTCTGAATTTTTCGCTTAAACTTAAATAAGTGAATCTTCGATAATTCTAAAATCTGTAAGCACATCGGGACCATCTTTGCGAATTGCTACTGCAAACTCGAAGTGTGCAGCCGGCTTGCGATCTCTCGTTCTGACTGTCCAGCCATCACGCTCGAACACTATCGCTCTGTTTCCCATCGTAATCATCGGCTCTATGCAGATAACCATTCCCTCCTTCAAGAGGGGGCCTCTGCCTCGTAAGCCATAATTGGGCACCCCTGGCTCTTCGTGCATCTTTCGACCCAGTCCGTGTCCTTCGAGCTCACGCACTACGCCATAACCGAAACTCTCTGCGTAGTCTTGCACAGCGGCGGATATATCGCCTACACGATTTCCTGCCTTCGCCTGTGCTGTACCTCTATAAAGAGCCTCTTTGGTGACTTCCAGAAGCTGACGGACATCCTCCGCCACTTCGCCTACGGCAAACGTATATGCCGAATCACCCACAAACCCCTTCATAAATGTACCTACATCGACCGATACTATATCGCCCTCCTTTATTACGATGTTGTCCGAAGGAATACCGTGTACCACCTGCTCGTTGATCGAAATACAAGCCGAGGCAGGATAGCCTTGGTATCCAAGAAAAGCCGGAGTTGCGCCGTTTGAACGGATAAAATCTTCGATGATTCTATCCAACTGCTTCGTGGTTACGCCCGGTTTAATGTGGCGACCAACCTCGGCAAGCGTCTTGCTCACCAAAATGTTGTTCTCACGGAGCAACTCGATCTCTTCTTCTGTTTTCAGATATATCATCTTAAAACTCGATGTATTGGCTTTTTAGTGGCGACCCTGAATGCGTCCGGTCTTCATAAGACCATCATAGTGACGATTCAAAAGGTGGCTCTCAATCTGCTGTAGAGTGTCAAGAACCACACCTACCATAATCAACAACGATGTACCTCCGAAGAAGTATGCAAACGCCTGCTGAATACCCAAGAACTTCATTGCCAATGCTGGCAAAATTGCCACGAGTGCAAGGAAGATTGAGCCCGGAAGGGTGATTCGAGTCAGAATGCCGTCGATATACTGCACGGTTGCCTTGCCCGGCTTAACGCCTGGAACGAAGCCGCCGTTGCGCTTCATATCGTCAGCCATCTGCTGAGGGTTGATGATAATCGCAGTATAGAAGAATGTAAATGCGATTACCAACACTGCGAGCGTAAGGTTGTACCACACACCTGTCATATCGGCAAATGCGCCGGCAAACTTAGGTGCTACATTAGCGAACAACATAGGGATGAACATCAAAGCCTGTGCAAAGATGATTGGCATTACATTTGCCGCATTCATCTTCAAAGGAATGTACTGACGAACACCACCGTACTGCTTGTTGCCGATGATACGCTTCGCATACTGTACAGGTACCTTGCGGACTGCCTGTACTACTGCAATGGTTGCCAAGAATACCAAGAAGAGCAGGATTAACTCGACGATAATCATGATAAGCGAACCGGTCGAAGTGTTCAAACGAGCACTCAACTCGGCCAACAAGGCGTGTGGCAAACGAGCCACAATACCAATCATAATAATCAACGATACGCCGTTGCCGATACCCTTGTCGGTGATCTTCTCACCGAGCCACATCACGAACATTGTGCCCGAGATGAGGAGTACGGTTGCATAGATGGTGAACAATACGCTCGATCCGAAGATAAACGCCTCAGCAGGAAGCTGGTTGTAGAGGTTTGCCACATAGGCAGGTCCCTGCAACGCAAGCACACCGATTGTGAGGAGGCGTGTCCACTGATTCATCTTGCGGCGTCCGCTCTCGCCCTCTTTCATCACCTTCTGAACGGCAGGAACCATCATGCCGAGCAACTGGATAATAATCGAGGCGGTAATGTATGGCATTACACCGAGTGCGAAGATTGCGGCATTGGCAAATGCACCACCAGAGAATACGTTAAGCAAGCCCAAGAGGCTGTTGCTGTCCATCTGGTTTGCCAAGCCCGAACCCTCACCCAAAAGATTTGGGTCGATACCCGGGATTACCACATAACAGCCCAAGCGATATATCAAAACCAAGAGTGCAGTGTAACCAAGACGCTTACGCAACTCCTCGATCTTGAATATATTCTTGACTGTCTCCAAAAACTTCTTATTGGTAAACATCAAGGCTACGATAGCCAAGAGAAGAATACCAACAATCAGATAACTTTTCATAGAAATTAGGTTTTAGCCTGTTTTATTACAACTTTACGATGCTACCACCTGCTGCTACGATAGCTGCCTCTGCGCTCTTCGAGAAAGCGTGTGCAGTTACGGTCAAAGCCGCAGACAATGTACCATTACCCAAGATCTTCACACGGTCGTTGCCCGATACGAAACCTGCTGCTACCAATGTGTCGATATTTACCTCATTAACGCCTGTCTTTGCTACGAGAGCATCGAGTGTCGAGAGGTTGATTGGCTTAAACTCTACTCTTTTGATATTGGTGAAACCGAACTTAGGAAGACGACGCTGCAATGGCATCTGACCTCCCTCGAAGCCCAACTTCTGCGAATATCCCGAACGAGACTGAGCACCCTTGTTACCACGGGTCGAATAGCCTCCGTGTCCCGAACCTGCACCACGGCCTACACGCTTATCGTGGTGTGTCGAACCCTTTGCGGGTTTAAGATTATTGAGTTCCATTTACTATTCCTCCTTCTTTGTCTTTGTTACTTTCTTTGCTGCTGGCTTCTTTGCCTTTGGAGCCTCCTCTACTACAGGAGCCTCTACTGCTGGTGCCTCCACTACTGGTGCCTCAGCCTTCTTTGCAGCCTTCTTTGTAGCCTTCTCCTCTACTACCTCAACCTTTACCAAGTGCTTCACTTTGTTCAACATACCAAGGATGATAGCCGAATCGCTGTGAGTTACGGTGTGGTTAATTCTGTGAAGTCCGAGGGCATCGAGGTTCTTGCACTGCTGTGCAGTCGAACCGATACGGCTCTTAATCTGTGTAATCTTCAATGTTGCCATAGTTCTTCCTTAAAAATTAACCGTTAAACACTTGTTTGAGTGAGATACCACGAGTCTGTGCAACTGTGTAAGCGTCACGCAACTCGCAGAGTGCACCTACGGTAGCCTTAACGAGGTTGTGTGGGTTCGACGAACCCTTGCTCTTTGCAAGCACGTTGTGAATACCTACCGACTCCAATACTGCACGCATCGCACCACCGGCGATGATACCTGTACCGGGAGCAGCTGGGCGAATCATAACCTCAGAACCACCGAAACGGAACTCCTGCTTGTGAGGAATTGTGCCGTTGATTACAGGAATACGAACCAAGTTCTTCTTTGCATCCTCTGTACCCTTTGCGATAGCCGAAGCAACCTCCGATGCCTTACCGAGGCCATAGCCTACTACACCGTTCTCGTTACCTACTACAACAATTGCAGAGAAGCTGAATGTACGACCACCCTTGGTAACCTTTGTTACACGGTTGATACCAACGAGACGCTCTTTCAACTCGCCGAGGTCGCCTGTGTTTACTTTCTTTACATTTGTATTTGCCATATCGCTTCTTAGAATTTAAGACCGCCCTCACGAGCTGCGTCTGCCAACATTTTTACTCGTCCGTGATAGAGATATCCGTTACGGTCAAACGATACGGTCGAAATACCCTTCTCGATTGCCTTCTTAGCTGCCAAAGCACCTACCAACGCTGCTACCTCACACTTGTTCTTTCCTGCTGTCTCAGCAGCCAACTCCAACGACGAAGCGCCTGCCAATGTTACGCCAGCAAGGTCATCGATAAACTGTACATAAATCTGCTTGTTGCTACGGAATACAGTCATACGAGGACGCTCAGATGTACCGCTTACGACCTTGCGTATGCGCATCTTGATTCTCTCTCTTCTTTCAATCTTATTCAAAGCCATAACTTTTTCCTCCTCTATTATTTAGCATTTGCAGACTTACCAGCCTTACGACGGATAACCTCACCTACGAACTTGATACCCTTGCCCTTGTATGGCTCAGGCTTACGCAACGAACGAAGCTTTGCTGCTACCTGACCGATGAGCTGCTTGTCAGCACTCTTCAAAGTTACGATAGGAGCTCCCTTCTTCTCGGTTACTGCAGTTGCTGTTACCTCCTTTGGAAGTTTCAAATATGTGTCGTGCGAATAGCCGAGGCTCATTTCGAGAACATCTCCCTTAACCTCTGCCTTGAAACCGACACCTACCAACTCTTGCTTAATCTCGTATCCCTTCGATACACCAACAACCATATTGTTGATGAGCGCACGATAAAGTCCGTGCAACGAGCGATGGCGTGGCTGGTTTGTAGGGCGAGTGACAATCACTGCAGGAACCTCCGCACCGCTCTCCTTCGAAATTGCAGTACCGACCTCAACAGTAATATCTGAGTCAACCTTCTGGCTCAGTGTCCCAAGTGGCCCTTTCACGCTTACCGTGTTGTCTGGTGCGATAGTTACCTCAACACCAGCAGGTAAGATTACAGGTAATTTACCAATTCTTGACATTTTGTTTTGGTTTTAATGATTAATAAATGTAGCACAATACCTCGCCTCCAACATTCTCACGAACAGCCTGTGCGCCGGTCATGATACCCTTAGAGGTCGATACGATTGCAGTTCCGAGACCATTGATTACACGTGGCATATTCGCTACCGACGAATACTGACGCAAACCCGGACGAGACACACGCTTCAAATCCTTGATAGCGTTGGTCTTGTCATTCCACTTCAATGCAATCTTGATGATTGGGTGACCCTTCTCATCCTTGTCAAACTTGTAAGCAAGGATATAACCCTGCTCGAAGAGAATTCGAGTGATGGCCTCTTTAATTTTTGAGCCAGGAGCTACAACCACCTTGTGGTTGGCTTTCACTGCGTTTCTAATTCTCGTGAGAAAATCCGCAATTGGATCTGTCATAGTTGTAAAGAATTAAAAGTTAAAAATTAAAATTAGTTAATAAAATTTGTTTTTGCTCGTCGATTTACCCCCGTTTTCACGGCTTCAACCCAAATTTTCGCCTCAATTCCACCATCTTTCACAACCGAAAGGCAGAAACTTCGACCTTTCGTATCCAAGTATCCCCCTCGCTTTCCGACCCTGAAAACGGTTTTTTGATTCTTTCCCAAGCACTTTATCAGCACTTGCACCCATATCAAAACCCTTCTTCTGCGAAGCCGTAACCCCATAAGCACCAACAACTTAGCACCTTTGGCGGTTGTTCAAATGTCAGTTGTCTTGCGACAAAAACTCTTTTTCGAGCCTGCAAAGATACACATTATTTCTCACACTACCAAACAATTACGCAATTTTTAAGCTTTTAGCCATTGACCATTGGCTTTTTGGGTTATGGGAACTCCTACCCTTATCACGGCGCAACAGGATTAAGGGTTATTAAGGGCTATTAAGGGTAGTTAAGGGGGCGCTGAGGGTTTTAGGTTTTCGGATCTCTGACGGTTATCACGGCGCAACGAATTAAGGATTGTTAAGAGCTAGTTAGGGATAGTAAAGGTTATTAAGGGTGCGCTGATGCGATTAAAAAACTTTAATAACCATTAACTACCCCTAATCACCCTTAACAACCTTTATCAAACTTGCGCCAATTAGGTGGCATTTAATGCCATAAAATAGCTAATGGCCAATAGCTAATAGCAAAAAAGATGCGCACTTTTGGTGCGCACCTTTGAAACGAGTCGTACAACGACTACCAGCTTGCCTTCTTAACGCCTGGGATAAGACCAGCAGAAGCCATCTCACGGAACTGGATACGGCTGATGCCGAACTGACGCATATAACCCTTTGGACGACCGGTGAGCATACAACGGTTGTGCTGACGGATAGGGTTTGCGTTGCGTGGGAGCTTCGAAAGTGCGATCCACGCCTCCTCGTGATCAATCTCGCCGGCTTTCAACTGAGCTGCGATCTCGTCACGCTTGTGCTGATAACGAGCAGCCAACTTCGCACGCTTTACCTCGCGTGCCTTCATCGATTCCTTTGCCATAGCTTATTGATTCTTTTTAGCGTTTTTGAATGGCAAACCAAACTCACGGAGAAGTGCGTATGCCTCCTCGTCGGTTGGTGCCGAAGTTACGAATGTGATCTCCATACCGAAAATCTTGGTAATCTTATCGATATCGATCTCAGGGAAGATGATCTGCTCGGTGATACCGAGAGTGTAGTTACCCTGACCGTCGAACTTGTCGTTGATACCCTTGAAGTCACGAATTCGTGGAAGGGCAACAGCGATAAGACGCTCCAAGAACTCGTACATACGAGTGCCACGGAGGGTTACTCGAACACCGATAGGCATACCCTTACGGAGCTTAAAGTTCGAGATATCCTTACGAGACTTTGTCTGTACGGCCTTCTGACCTGTAATCTGGGTAAGCTCCTCCTGTGCTACATCGATGAGCTTCTTGTCGGCTACTGCCTGACCCATACCCTGATTTACTACGATCTTTTCAAGTTTAGGACACTGCATAATGCTCTTGTATCCAAACTCCTTCATAAGGGCAGGAACGATCTGCTCCTTATACTGTGTTTTGAGTGATGGAATGTATGCCATTATTTGATCTCCTCTCCTGATTTTTTAGCGTAACGAACTAATTTACCTTCTGCGTTTGCCTTGCGACCTACACGAGTAGCCTTGCCACTCTTAGGGTCGAGCAACTGCAAGTTCGAGATGTGAATCGCAGCCTCCTGCTCAACGATTCCACCCTGAGGATTCTGTGCGTTAGGCTTGGTTGCCTTCTTCACGAGATTAACGCCCTCAACAATAGCACGCTGCTTCGAGGTCTCTACTTTGAGAACCTTACCCTGCTGGCCCTTGTTGTCACCGGCGATAACTACTACCGTATCCCCTTTCTTAATATGCAATTTTACTGACATATAAAGTACTCTTTTTTAATGATTACAATACTTCCGGTGCGAGCGAAATGATCTTCATATACTGGTCACGCAACTCACGAGCTACTGGACCAAAGATACGAGTACCACGCATCTCACCCTGGTTGTTAAGAAGGACTACGGCATTGTCATCGAAACGGATGTATGATCCGTTTGCACGCCTAATCTCCTTTTTGGTTCTTACTACGACTGCCTTCGATACGGCACCCTTCTTTACATCACCAGAAGGGCTTGCGCTCTTAACAGCCACTACAATCTTGTCGCCGATCGACGCATAACGACGCTTGGTTCCGCCAAGTACTCGGATACAAAGAACCTCCTTTGCACCGCTGTTATCGGCTACTGTAAGTCTGCTTTCTTGTTGTATCATAATTACTTAGCTCTTTCAATGATTTCTACTAATCTCCAACGCTTCGTCTTGCTCAACGGGCGAGTCTCCATAATGCGCACTGTATCACCCTCGTTTACGGTTGCATCAAGACACTCAGCAGCAAACTTTGTAGTCTTGTTTACGAACTTACCATAGATTGGGTGCTTTACCTTACGAGCAACTGCCACCACGATAGTCTTCTCCATCTTGGTGCTGACAACTACTCCGATACGCTCTTTTCTAAGATTTCTTTCCATAATTCAATTCTTATTTTTGGCGCAGAATAGTCATCATACGAGCTATATCTCTGCGGGTTTTCTTAATTTCCGAAGGATTCTCGACTGGCGAAACGGCGTGTTGAACCTTCATTGTTGCAAGTCTTGCCTTCTCAGCAGCAATGCGCTCCTGCAAGTCCTGAACAGACATATCCTTAATTTCAGCTGTTTTCATAATCTATAATCCTCCTTTTTTACAATGCTGTTGACTCATCATAGTCACGGCGAACAATAAACTTAGTTGTGATTGGCAACTTCTGCGCTCCAAGACGGAGTGCCTCCTTTGCAATCTCCATTGGTACACCCTCTGCCTCGAACAAGATACGACCCGGAGTAATAGGTGCTACGAATCCTTCTGGATTACCCTTACCCTTACCCATACGCACCTCGGCTGGCTTCTTGGTGATTGGCTTATCAGGGAAGATTCGAATCCAGATCTGTCCCTCACGCTTCATATAACGGGTGATCGCCTGACGGGCTGCCTCGATCTGACGGCCTGTGATCCACGAGCTTTCGAGTGCCTTGATTCCAAACGATCCGTATGCAAGTTGGTTACCTCTCTGAGCAACACCCTTCATACGACCCTTTTGCATTCTTCTAAATTTGGTCTTCTTTGGCTGTAACATAATTGTTTTGCTTTTAAAAGGTACTACTTACTATTTGTTATTTTTGCGGTTACGGCGTGGAGCATTGCCCTTCCGGTTGCCTTGCTGCTGACGCTGGTTCTGCTGCGATGCACCTGCAATCTCGAACAAGTCACGCTTGCCATATACTGTGCCGTGGCAGATCCAAGTCTTGATACCGAGGGTACCTACCTTGGTGATAGCCACTGCCAAGCAGTAATCTACATCTGCACGGAATGTGTGCAATGGAATACGACCCTCCTTTATGGTCTCCGAGCGAGCCATCTCGGCACCGCCTACACGACCAGAAATCTGAACCTTGATTCCCTCTGCACCCGCACGCATTGTCGATGCGATAGCAGTCTTAATTGCACGGCGGTACGATACACGGCCTTCGAGCTGGCGTGCGATGGTCTGTGCAACGATTGTTGCGTCAACCTCCGGATGCTTTACCTCGAAGATGTTGATCTGTACATCCTTGCCGGTGAGCTTCTTCAACTCCTCCTTCAACTTATCAACCTCGGCACCACCCTTACCGATAATCATACCTGGGCGTGCGGTCGAAATAGTTACAGTAACGAGCTTCAATGTACGCTCGATGATAATCTTTGAAATACTTGCCTTCGAGAGACGAACATTCAAGTACTTACGAATCTTTGCGTCTTCTACCAACTTCTCCGAGAAGTCCTTACCACCATACCAGTTGGAATCCCAACCCTTGATGATACCAAGACGGTTTGCTATTGGATTTACTTTCTGTCCCATCTTCTCTTACTTGTTTTCTTCGGTTACCATTTTGTCAACCACGATAGTTACGTGGTTAGAACGCTTGCGGATACGGTGTGCACGACCCTGTGGTGCTGCCTGAATACGCTTCAACATTCTGCCTCCGTCTACCATCACTTCCTTTACGCAAAGCTTTACATCTTCGAGACGCTCGTTCTCGTTCTTTGCCTCCCAGTTAGCGATAGCGGATTTAAGGAGCTTCTCCATTCTAATCGATGCCTCCTTCTTCGAGTAGCGAAGGATACCCAATGCCTTATTGATTTCTACGCCACGAATGATGTCAGCCACCAAACGCATCTTGCGTGGAGAGGTAGGGCAATCGCGCATAATCGCGATGGCTTTCTGCTTCTTCTCAGCCTTTAATTTCTCGGCTCTTATTGCTTTTCTTGAACCCATTGTTATCTACTCTTTACTTTTTCTTATTACCTCCGTGTCCTCGGAATGTGCGGGTAGGTGCGAACTCGCCGAGCTTGTGACCTACCATATTCTCGGTTACATAAACCGGAATAAACTTGTTTCCGTTGTGGACAGCGATTGTCTGACCTACGAAGTCAGGCGAAATCATACTTGCTCGTGACCAAGTCTTAATTACAGACTTCTTGTTGCCTTCTGCTTGTGCTACTACCTTCGCCTCAAGCTTTGGGTCAATAAATGGTCCTTTTTTTAATGAACGGCTCATTATGTACTCTTATTTAATTATTTCTTACGCTTTGAAATGATAAACTTGGACGATGCCTTCTTTGGACTACGAGTCTTATAGCCCTTAGCGAGCAAGCCCTTACGTGAACGAGGGTGACCTCCCGACTGACGGCCTTCACCACCACCCATTGGGTGATCTACCGGGTTCATTACAACACCACGGTTGTGAGGACGACGACCCAACCAACGCTTACGACCCGCCTTACCAGACGACTCGAGGTTGTGGTCTACATTCGATACGACACCTACCGTTGCACGGCAAGTTACGAGTACCATACGAGTCTCTCCTGATGGCAACTTTACGATGGCATACTTGCCCTCTCGTGCCAAAAGTTGAGCATATGATCCGGCCGAGCGTGCCATCTGAGCACCCTGGCCTGGGTAGAGTTCAATGTTGTGTACGAGTGTACCGAGTGGAATCTCCGACAATGGGAGTGTGTTACCCAACTCTGGTGCTACACCCGAACCGCTGATTACTGTCTGGCCAACTTGCAGACCGTTTGGAGCAAGAATATAACTCTTCTCACCGTCAGCATATACCACCAAGGCGATACGAGCTGTACGATTTGGGTCATACTCGATTGTCTTTACAGTTGCTGCGATACCATCCTTGGCACGCTTGAAGTCAACGAGACGATACATCTGCTTGTGACCACCGCCAATGTAGCGCACGGTCATCTTACCGGAATTGTTACGACCGCCGGTGCTCTTCTTTGCTTCGAGCAACGACTTCTCTGGCTTCGATGTTGTTACCTCATCGAATGTACCGATAATCTTATGTCTTGTACCGGGAGTTACCGGCTTAAACTTTCTTACTGCCATCTCTCTTAGATATTACTGTAAAAATCAATCTTATCACCCTCTTTCAAGGTTACAATAGCCTTCTTGTAGTTGTTTGCACGGCCCTCCAAGAGACCAGCCTTTGTGTAGCGGCTCTTCAACTTGCCCATACAGTTGATAGTGTTTACATCTGTAACAACTACATTATACATCTGCTCTACGGCGTTGCGAATCTGCAATTTGTTAGCACGAACGTCAACGATGAAACCGTAGCGATTCAATTTCTCGCCCTGAATCGTCATTTTCTCGGTCAAAACCGGCTTAATAATTACATTCATTTTCTTTCGTTTTTTTAAGCTAACATTACATTCAATACATTCTCTGCGCCCTCAACCATTACGAGTGCCGATGCGTTCATCACCTCATAGGTGTTCAACGACGACGCCAAAATGGTCTTTACGTAAGGGAGGTTACGGCAAGAAAGCTGCAAGTTTACATTTGTCTCCGGCAAAACAACCAACACCTTCTTGTCTGCCACCTTCAAAGCCGAAGCCAATGCTACAACTGCCTTGGTCTTTGGAGCCTCCAATGCGAGGTTCTCAACTACGGTAATTGCGTTAGCCTGTGCCTTGTAAGTGAGTGCGCTACGACGAGCCAAACGCTTCAACTTCTTGTTGAGCTTGAAGCTGTAATCACGTGGTACCGGACCGAAAATACGGCCACCACCTGGGAACAATGGCGACTTGATGCTACCGCAACGAGCACCACCTGTACCCTTCTGTCTCTTTAACTTGCGAGTCGAACCTGCAACCTCGTTGCGCTGCTTCGACTTGTGAGTACCCTGACGCTGATCAGCCAAATACTGCTTCACATCGAGGTAGATAGCGTGGTCATTAGCCTCCACGCCGAAAACTGCGTCTGAAAGGACTACCTTACGACCTGTCTCCTGTCCTTGTGCGTTCAATACTGCTAATTCCATACTACTTCTCAATTGTTAAATAAGAACCCTTTGCTCCTGGAATCGAACCCTTCACGAGGATGAGGTTGTTCTCAGGAATAACCTTTAATACTTTGAGGTTAAGAACCTTAACCTGCTCACCACCTGTCTGTCCTGGCAAACGCTTACCCTTGAACACACGTGATGGATACGACGATGCACCGAGCGAACCTGGCTTACGCTGACGGTTGTGCTGACCGTGGGTCTGACCACCTACTCCGGCAAAGCCGTGACGCTTAACTACACCCTGAAAGCCCTTACCCTTCGAGATGCCGGTTACATCAACCCAATCCTCCTCCGAGAACAAGTCTACGGTAATAACATCACCAAGGTTTACCTCTGGCATACCCTTAAATTCAGCCATCTTGCGTTTTGGGGTAGTGCCGGCCTTCTTGAAGTGACCTAACAAACTGTTGCTGGTGTGCTTTTCACTCTTGTCGTCATAGGCAATCTGAACAGCCTCGTAAGAATCCTTTTCGAGGGTCTTGATTTGCGTAACTACACACGGACCAGCCTCAATTACAGTGCATGGTATATTCTTACCCTCGGCACTGTACACGGAAGTCATTCCGATTTTCTTTCCAATAAGTCCTGACATTTTTCTGTCTAATTACGGTTTGTTAATAAATAAGTGAATGTGAATTTATACTATATATTATATATATGTATGCACATTTGTTTGGTTGGGGTGCCATCTTTTGGGACAGCACCCGTCCCCATTTTGTTTTTATCTTTACATAGGTGGCTCACTCTAACGAAGCCCCCTACATAGCCCTTCGTCGTGCGGTATTAGCACTTGATCTCAACCTCAACACCCGATGGCAATTCGAGCTTCATCAAAGCGTCGATTGTCTTTGGAGTCGAAGAGTAGATGTCGATAATACGCTTGAAAGTGCAGAGCTGGAACTGCTCACGAGCCTTCTTGTTTACGAAGGTCGAACGGTTTACAGTGAAAATCTGCTTGCGGGTTGGGAGTGGCACCGGACCACTAACAACTGCGTCAGTGCTGCGTACAGTCTTCACAATCTTCTCTGCCGACTTGTCTACCAAGTTGTGATCGAACGACTTGAGCTTGATTCTAATCTTCTGATTCATATCTGTTGTTCTGTTTCGTTTTTACTCTAATGTGTTCTTCTTACCCGACTTCTCGATGATCTCCTTTGCAAGACCTGCTGGTACCTCCTCGAAGTGCGAGAACTCCATCGACGAAGTTGCACGACCCGACGAAATGGTACGCAATACGGTTACATAGCCGAACATCTCTGAAAGTGGCACCTTAGCCTTAACAACACGAGCGGTACCCTTCGAATCCATACCCTGGATCTGACCACGACGCTTTGTCAAGTCACCGATGATATCACCCATATTCTCCTCTGGGGTTACAACCTCAACGCTCATGATAGGCTCCATGATTACCGAACCTGCCTTTGGAGCAGCCTGACGGAAACCGTTGCGAGCACAAATCTCGAACGAGAGCTGGTCAGAGTCAACCGGGTGGAACGAACCATCCTTCAAGGTAACCTTCATCGAGTCGATAGTGTAACCTGCGAGAGCACCGTTCGCCATAGCAGACTCAAAGCCCTTCTGAACTGCCGGGATGAACTCCTTAGGTACATTACCACCCTTAACCTCGTCAACGAAGGTAAGACCTGGCTTGTTATCCTCTGCTGGACCAATCTCGAAGATGATATCAGCAAACTTACCACGACCACCGGTCTGCTTCTTGAATACCTCACGGTGCTGAACGGTCTGAGTAAGAGCCTCCTTGTAGTTAACCTGTGGAGCGCCCTGGTTGATCTCAACACCGAACTCACGACGAAGACGGTCTACGATGATATCGAGGTGCAACTCACCCATACCCGAGATAATGGTCTGGCCACTCTCCTCGTCGGTACGAACGGTGAAGGTTGGATCCTCCTCAGCGAGCTTCGACAATGCGATACCGAGCTTATCGAGGTCCTTCTGAGTCTTTGGCTCAACTGCCAAACCGATAACCGGCTCAGGGAAGGTCATCTGCTCGAGTACGATTGGTGCGTTCTCAGCGCAGAGAGTATCACCTGTGTGAATCTCCTTGAAACCTACTGCTGCGCAGATATCACCTGCCGATACGCTTTCGAGTGGATTCTGCTTGTTAGCGTGCATCTGGTAGATACGGCTGATACGCTCACGCTTGCCGCTACGAGCATTCAACACATACGAACCTGCATCGAGCTTACCCGAGTAAACACGAACGAATGCCAAACGACCTACGAATGGGTCGGTAGCAATCTTAAATGCAAGACCGCAGAATGGATCGTTCTCATCAGCGTTACGAGTCTCGGTCTCATCAGTCTTAGGGTTTACACCCTCAACTGCCGGTACATCGAGTGGCGATGGAAGGAATGCCATAATGTAGTCGAGCAACTTCTGAACACCCTTGTTGTGGAACGAAGAACCGCAGAGCATTGGTACGAGCGACATATTCATAGTTGCTGTACGGATTGCAGCGATCAACTCATCAGGAGTGATCGAATCTGGATCCTCGAAGAACTTCTCCATCAAAGCGTCGTCAGTAGCGGCAACCTCCTCGATGAGCTTGTTACGCCACTCCTCTGCCTCTGCCTTCATATTAGCAGGAATCTCACGGATCTCGAAGTTATCACGAACGGTCTTGTCGTCGAAGTAGTAGATTGCATTATTATATATAAGGTCAATCAAACCCTCGAACTTATCCTCAACACCGATAGGGAGAACAACAGGGAGAGCTGTTACACCGAAGTGCTCCTTCAACTGTGCGCATACTGCGAAGAAGTCAGCACCGGTACGGTCCATCTTGTTCACATAACCGATACGAGGAACATTGTACTTGTCAGCCTGACGCCATACAGTCTCCGACTGTGGCTCTACACCACCTACGGCGCAGAAAGTAGCTACGGCACCGTCAAGAACACGCAACGAACGCTCTACCTCAACGGTAAAGTCAACGTGTCCCGGGGTGTCGATAAGGTTAATCTGATACTGCTTATCCTTGTAGTTCCAGAATGCTGTTGTTGCAGCAGAGGTAATGGTAATACCACGCTCCTGCTCCTGAACCATCCAGTCCATAGTAGCAGCACCCTCGTGAGTCTCACCGATCTTGTGAGTCTTACCGGTGTAGAAGAGGATACGCTCCGAAGTGGTAGTCTTACCGGCATCGATGTGAGCCATGATACCGATATTACGAGTGTATTTAAGATCTCTTGCCATCGTTTACCTCTGTTTTTAGAATCTGAAGTGTGCAAATGCCTTGTTTGCCTCGGCCATACGGTGCATCTCCTCCTTACGCTTGAATGCTGCACCCATCGAGTTGTAAGCATCTACTATCTCGCCAGCTAATTTCTCTGCCATTGACTTTCCAGAACGCTTGCGTGCGAACAAAATAAGGTTTTTCATCGAAATAGAGACCTTACGCTCTGGACGAACCTCCATTGGAACCTGGAATGTCGCACCACCGATACGCTTAGACTTAACTTCGACTTGTGGAGTGACATTCTCAAGGGCTTGTTTCCAAACCTCAATTGGAGATTTATCAGCATCCTTCATCTTCTTACCTACCAACTCCAACGAATTGTAGAAAATTGTGTAGGCAATACTCTTCTTGCCATCCAACATCAAGTTGTTTACGAAGCGAGTTACCTCAACATCGTTGAACTTTGGATCAGGAAGTAGAGTGTGCTTTCTTGGCTTAGCTTTTCTCATTTTCTTTCTCTGTTAAAAAATTGTTTCTTTTTTAGATTACTTCTTACCTGCCTTAGGGCGCTTAGCACCGTACTTCGAGCGACGCTGACGACGACCGTCTACGCCTGCTGAATCGAGCGCACCACGAACCAAGTGGTAACGAACACCTGGAAGGTCCTTTACACGACCTCCACGAACAAGCACAATCGAGTGCTCCTGCAAGTTGTGACCCTCTCCTGGGATGTAGGCGTTGACCTCCTTGCCATTGGTCAATCTTACACGTGCAACCTTACGCATAGCCGAGTTAGGCTTCTTTGGTGTTGTTGTGTAAACACGGGTACAAACACCACGGCGCTGCGGACACGCTGCCAGAGCCGGAGACTTAGACTTGTCCTCCATCTTAGCTCGGCCGTTTCTAACTAACTGTTGAATTGTTGGCATTTTAAACCTTTAATTTGTTAATAATCACGGGGGTTTGACGCCCCAAATCTCTATTTCATTGTGCCAAAAGGCCCGCAAAGGTAAGCATTTTTTTTGGATTACAATATATATATGCAACTTTTTTTCTCGAAAACACCCCGATTTTTCAGCGATTTAGCCATTTTGACAGGGGTTTACTATTCTTTTTTCTTATATTTTTTGCTACAAAATAAATCGCACTTATCATTTATTTTGCAAGTGGCTGATTTTTAGTGTGTTAAAATTTCACGATTTTGCCAAAATTGCGAGTTATTAACAATTGCGAGAAGTCGAGAAAGAAAATAGAAAATGGGAGTGATTTTCCTTCAAAAAACATCGGCGAGTAGGCGAAAATGGATGGTAATCCGCAATAAAAAATACACCTATTTTTTTGACGCAAATTGACAAAAATGCAAATGGAGAATCAGACTGTTTTTTCGGCATTTTCGAGGTTGATTTAGGACTATTTTGAGGGTGTTTTTCGGATATTCCAAGGGTGTTTTTCGGGCATTTTTCGACGGAAATCAACTTTTAATTTTTTAATTTTTAATTTTTAATTGAAAAGTCCCCGACTTTTTGTTATCTTTGCCGATTGAATGTGCGTATATGCGTGCGCATACGCTCGGGAGCGAGCGGATTAAAGTATTAGGGTCGTTAGAGGCGTTAGAGAGCTTAGGGTATTTAGAGAATTTAGAGAATTCCCAGAGGGTAAAATCGGAGGCGATTGAGGAAATTTTGTGCGTTACAAGGCGACAAATCCGCAGCATAGTAAGCCTATGTGAGGAATTTGAAGTCCGCAGTAAGGTGCAAAATTTACCAATCGGAACGATTTACAGTGCAACGAGCAAATTTCCCAGAGGGTAAAATCGGAGGCGATTAGGCTATTTTTGTGCTAAACGAGGGAACGAAAGCGCAGCATAGTAAGCCTATGTGAGCATTTCGTTATCCGAAGAGCAGTGCAAAAAGAGCTAATCGGAACGATTTACAGTGCAACGAGCAACGAGATAACAAAAACAAAAAATATAAAGAGTATGGAGTACAATTTTAAGGAGATTGAACAAAAATGGCAGAAAGAGTGGAAGGAGAAGGGCATCTACAAAGTAGATGTTGACAACTCCCGTCCGAAGTTCTATGTTTTGGATATGTTTCCATATCCATCGGGAGCGGGTTTGCACGTAGGACACCCACTCGGATATATCGCATCGGATATCTACTCTCGCTACAAGAGATTGTGCGGATTCAATGTGTTGCACCCAATGGGTTACGACGCATTCGGCTTGCCGGCAGAGCAGTATGCTATTCAGACAGGTCAGCACCCTGCCGTAACAACAGAGCAGAATATCGCTCGCTATCGTGAGCAGTTGGATAAAATTGGTTTCTCTTACGATTGGAGCCGTGAGGTGCGCACTTGCGAGCCTGAATACTATAAGTGGACACAGTGGGCATTTTTGAAGATGTTCGCTCACTACTACAATACCGCAACCGAGAAGGCAGAGCCAATCGCAGAGCTTGTAAAGCACTTCGAGCAGAAGGGAACAGAGGGTATCTCGGCAGCTTGCTCGACAGAGCTTTCATTCTCGGCTGAGGAGTGGGCTGCAAAGAGCGAGGCAGAGAAGGAGCAGGTGTTGCAGAACTATCGCCTTGCATTCCGTGCCGACACTATGGTAAACTGGTGCCCAGCACTCGGCACCGTACTCGCAAACGACGAGGTAAAGGATGGTTTGTCGGTGCGTGGCGGTCACCCTGTGGAGCAGAAGCGAATGAAGCAGTGGTTGTTGCGTGTTACCGCTTACGCACAGCGTATGCTCGACGGCTTGGATAGCCTTGAATGGAGCGAGTCCTTGAAGGAGATTCAGCGCAACTGGATTGGTCGCTCGGAGGGTGCGCAGGTATTCTTCGATGCAGAGATGGCAAATGGCGAAACTCGCAAGTTGGAGATCTTCACCACTCGCCCTGACACAATCTTCGGTGTAACATTTATGGTTGTTGCACCAGAGCACGAGTGGATTGCAGATATGACAACTGCCGAGCAGAAGGAGGCAGTCGAGGCCTACATCGAGCAGACCAAGAAGCGCTCGGAGCGTGAGCGTATTGCCGAAACCAAGCGTGTGAGCGGTGTATTCACAGGCTCGTATGCTACAAACCCATTCACAGGCAAGCGTATTCCAATCTACGCATCGGACTATGTGTTGGCAGGCTACGGAACAGGTGCTATTATGGCCGTTCCTGCGCACGACTCTCGTGACTACGCCTTTGCTCGTCACTTCGGCTTGGATATCGTGCCTGTTGTCGAGGGTGGTAACTTGGAGGAGTCATCTTACGACGCAAAGGAGGGTTGCCTCATCAACTCGGACTTCCTCAATGGCAAGGATGTTAAGGTTGCTATCGTTGAGATGTTCGCCGAGGTTGAGAAGCGTGGTCTTGGAAAGAAGCTCGTAAACTACCGCTTGCGTGATGCTATCTTCTCACGCCAGCGTTACTGGGGTGAGCCATTCCCAATTCGTTATAAGGGCGATGTTGCACTCCCTCTGGACGAGAGCGAGTTGCCACTCACATTGCCACCAATCGAGAACTTCGGTCCAACCGAGCAGGGCGAGCCACCATTGGCACGAGTTGAGGGTTGGGAGTATGAGCTCTCGACAATGCCAGGTTTTGCAGGCTCGTCGGCATACTATCTCCGCTATATGGATCCTCGCAACTCGGAGGCTCTCGTATCGAAGGAGGCAAACGACTATTGGCGCAGTGTCGATTTGTATATCGGTGGTATCGAGCACGCAACAGGTCACTTGATGTACTCTCGTTTCTGGAATATGTTCCTCTACGACTTGGGTTATGTTTGCGAGAGCGAGCCATTCCGCAAGTTGGTTAATCAGGGTATGATTCAGGGTCGCTCGAACTTTGTATATCGTGTGGTTGGCACAAACAAGTTCGTATCGCTCAACCTTCGCAAGGAGTACGAGACACAGGAGATTCACGTGGATGTAAATATTGTTAAAAACGACATTCTCGACCTCGACGCCTTCCGTGCTTGGCGACCAGAGTTCAAGGATGCAGAGTTCATCCTCGAAGATGGTCAGTACATCTGCGGTTGGGCGGTTGAGAAGATGTCGAAGTCGATGTTCAATGTCGTAAACCCTGACTACATCGTAGAGCAGTACGGTGCCGACACATTGCGTATGTACGAGATGTTCCTCGGACCATTGGAGCAGTCGAAGCCTTGGGATACCAACGGTATCGACGGTGTTCACAAGTTCTTGCGTAAGTATTGGCGATTGTTCCACACCCGCACGGGCGAGTGGGCGGTAACCGACGAGAAGGCTACCGACAAGGAGTTGAAGACCTTGCACAAGACCATCAAGAAGATTCGTGAGGATATCGAGAACTTCTCGTTCAACACCTCGGTTGCTGCGTTTATGATCTGCGTAAACGAGTTGGGCGAGTGCCACAAGCGAGAGATTTTGGAGCCACTCACCATTCTCCTTAACCCATTTGCTCCGCACATCACAGAGCAGTTGTGGTCGATGCTCGGTCACACCGACAGTGCGTGCGACGCAAAGTATCCTGTATGCGAGGAGAAGTACTTGGTAGAGAGCGCATTCGAGTACCCTGTGATGATTAACGGAAAGCTCCGCTTCAAGCAGGAGTACCCACTCACAACCTCGCCAGCCGATATTCAGAAGGATATCGTGACGAAGGAGGAGGCTCAGAAGTGGTTGGAGGGCGCAGCTCCGAAGAAGATTATCGTTGTTCCAGGCAAGATTATTAACATTGTAAAGTAGTTCGAGATGAAACGAATATTAACCTTCGCTCTTGCTCTCGCATTCGCATTGGGAGCGTCGGCACAGAAAACCATCTCTTTTGAGGGAGCGGACGAAACTGTACGCTTGTGGGACAACACCACAGCAAAGTACTCGAACCACGAGACTCGTGACGAGATGTGGCGCAGCAAAAAGAGATCCTCTATATGCCAAACCTCGTCTTGCGAGTTGTATATCTTCAAGGCCGCTGAGGGCAAAAACACCGGCATAGCAGTAGCTATGTTCCCGGGTGGTGGCTATAGCAGCGAGGGTCTTCCAATTCAGCTCGCAAAGTGGTACGCATCGCAAGGCATTACCGCTGCTATCGTGAAGTATCGTTTGCCAAACTTGGGCCACAACGAGGCGACTCTCGAGGATGCTATGGGAGCAGTACGCTATCTTCGCACACGCACCGACCTCGGCATCGACCCTGCAAAAATCGGCGTACAAGGTAACTCGGCAGGTGGTCACCTCGCAACCTGGGTATCAAATGTAATGCCTGATGGCGAGAAGCCTGCATTTGCAATCCCTCACTACGGATGGTTCAACTTGGAAAACAGCCACTCAACCTCTGAATTTAAGGCCTTGATACAGCTTCTCGGCAAGAAGTACACTTTGCAGGATGTTCGTGACCTCTCAACCTACCGTATGGTAAGCGCAACAACACCGCCGACACTCTTGTTGCTCTGCCACGATGATGCAGTAGTATCGTCGGAGGATGCAGTAAATTACTACGAGGCTCTCGTTCGCCACGGCGTGAAGGCTTCGATGCACATTTTCCCATTTGGTGGACACAGCATCGGAAAACACACCACTGAGTGCTATTCATTGATTCTCGACTGGCTCAGATATTTGGATATGATCAACGAGGAGAAGTAACAAACAAAAAAGAGAAACGATATGAAACGCATTATAATAGCTATAGCCATTCTCGCTGCTACCGTACTTTCGGCATCGGCACAGAAGAGCATCACAAATGTACCTTGCAACGCAGATAAGGTTGTAAAGTGGTGGAATAACAAGAAAGCCCCACACTCGAACGAGGTAACCAAGGACGAGGAGCGCAACAAGGTTGGAAACTTCTACTACACCTCGCAGACCGAGTTCTACCTCTATGTCGCAGACAAGGAGAAGGCTACAGGTCAGGCAGTAGTAATCTGCCCTGGTGGCGGCTACCGTGCAGTATGTATCGAGCGTGAGGGATTCAAGCTTGCAGAGTACTTCAAGAGCATCGGCGTAACCGCATTGGTACTGAAGTATCGTTTGCCAAACGGTCACAAAGAGGTGCCACTCGAGGATGCACAGGCGGCGTTGACATACCTCCGCAAGAATGCAAAGAAGTTGGGCTTTGACCCTGCAAAGGTGGGTATCGTAGGTTCGTCGGCAGGTGGTCACCTGGCGGCTTACACCTCAACCTTTACTCCGGATGCAGAGAAGCCTGCATTTGCGGTATTGTTCTACCCTGTAATCTCGGCCGAGGATTGTATGACACACCAGGGTACATTCGACCAATTATTGGGCAAGAAGCATCCTGCTTACCTGCGTGATTACTACTCGCTCAACAATCGTGTAACCCCTACTACACCTCCGACAATTCTCCTCTTGAGCAACAACGACCGCACCGTTCCGCCAATCAGCTCGATTCGCTACTACAAAGCGTTGAAGTACTACGGCGTGAAGGCGGCTATGCACATCTACCCTGAGGGAGGACACGGCTGGGTTGGTCGTGATAATTTCCGCTACGAGAAGGATTGGCAACACCAGCTCAAGCGATGGATGACGCACATAAACAACAAATAACATAACTCTATGAAACGACTTTTTATATTAACAGCAATGGCTGCAACAATGGTTGCAACAGCACAGCAGAAGAGCGAAATGAAGCGTACAACAGACTACTTTCAGGACGAGAAGATTGTTCTTTGGAACAACGATAAGGCTCCTCACTCAAACGGTTTGACAGGCGAGGCATACGAAATGCAACCACACCGCTTGGTGAATACCACCGAGGCGGTACTCTACTACTACAAGGCCGACGAGGCAAAGGCCACAGGTCAGGCAGTCGTAATCTGTCCGGGCGGCGGATACGCAAAGCTCTCGATGGATCAGGAGGGCTACTTGATGGCACAGTGGCTCGCAAAGAATGGTATTGCAGCATTCGTTTTGGAGTACCGTTTGCCAAATGGTCACAAGGAGGTGCCACTCGAAGATGCCGTAGAGGCTATCCGTGTAGTGCGCAAGAAGGCAAAGAAGTTCAACATCGACCCTGCGAAGGTGGGTATTATGGGCTTCTCGGCAGGTGGTCACTTGGCAGCTTCAGCGTCGAATATCCCACCTGTTGAGGATAGACCAAACTTCTCGATTTTGTTCTACCCTGTGGTAATTGCAAACCACTACACATCGCACGTAGGTTCGTTCCGTAATCTTCTCGGCAAGGGCTTTGTTCAGGCCGATGCAGACGAGTTCTCGATGGAGAAGTTGGCAAGCGAGCACACTCCGCCAACCATTCTCTTGCTAAGCGATGACGATGCTACCGTACCTGCCGCAGGTGCAGCTATGTACTACGCAGCGTTGCGCTATCACGGCGTTAAGGCAGCGATGTACATCTTCCCAGAGGGAAAGCACGGTTGGGGCAACTACGACAAATTCTCCTATCAAAAGGAGTGGCAGCACCTGTTGCTCCGCTGGTTGAAGGAGCTGAAATAAAATTGACAGTTGACAATTGACAATTGACAATTAAATATATTTTTAATTCAAGTAACAATAATAGCTAATGGCCAATGGCTAATAGCTAATGGCAAACTAAACATTTATGGCAGAAAGTTCAATTTTGATGCGACTTGATGGTTTGAAGATCAAGTACGAGGAGTTGGGACAGAAACTTACCGACCCCGAGGTGATTGCAGATGTCAAGTCGTTCGTACAGTACAACAAAGAGTATAAGGAGTTGGAGCCTATCATCGAGACTTCGGAGCGTTTCCGCAAAGCTATTCAGGCACTGGCCGATGCAAAGGATATCCTCGCAAACGAGAAGGATGAGGAGTTCCGTGAGATGGCCCGTATGGAGATCTCGGAGTTGGAGCCTGCAATCGAGCAGATGGAGGAGGAGATTAAGTTGCTCCTTATCCCGAAGGATCCACAGGATGGCAAGAATGCTGTGCTCGAAATTCGTGGTGGTACAGGTGGCGACGAGGCGGCACTCTTCGCAGGCGACTTGTTCCGTATGTACACCAAGTATATCGAGTCGAAGGGTTGGCGTTACGAGGTAACTTCCTTCTCGGAGGGCGTTGTTGGTGGTTACAAGGAGGTTATCCTCAAAGTTACGGGCGACAGCGTATATGGCACTTTGAAGTATGAGTCGGGCGTACACCGTGTGCAGCGTGTGCCACAGACCGAGACCCAGGGTCGTGTTCACACCTCGGCAGCTTCGGTGGCAGTATTGCCCGAGGCAGACGAATTCGACTGTGAGGTTTCGTGGAACGATATTCGCAAGGATATCTTCTGTGCTTCGGGCCCTGGTGGTCAGTCGGTAAATACCACCTACTCGGCTATCCGACTCACCCACATTCCGACAGGTATCGTCGTACAGTGTCAGGATCAGAAGTCGCAGATTAAGAACACCGAGAAGGCATTCGAGGAGTTGCGTACCCGTATCTTCAACTTGGAGTACCAGAAGTACCTCGATGAGATTGCGTCGAAGCGTAAGACACTCGTATCGACAGGCGACCGTTCGGCAAAGATTCGTACCTACAACTATCCGCAGGGCCGAATTACCGACCACCGCATCAACTATACGATTTACAACCTCTCGGCATTTATGGATGGTGATATTCAGGACTGCATCGACCACCTTATCGTTGCCGAAAATGCGGAGCGCTTGAAGGAGCAAGAGCTTGGATAGTTAAAAGTTAAAAGTGAAGAGTTAAAAGTTGAGAAAATTTCTAATTTTTAATTTTACATTTTTAATTGTCTGTTTTGTGCCTGCTATGGCACAAAAACAGGCAACCCCTCTCTACATAGTAAATGGGGTGGAGATGGAGAGTGTGAAGCATATCGAGGAGTCGAATATTGAGCATATCGACCACCTTGTGGCTGATGAGGCTACCGTGGCGAAGTATGGCGATAGGGCAAACAATGGTGTTATCATCGTAACGCTGCGCTACGACAAGGAGGCGGAGTTTTCGGGTGGAAAACCGCTTGCAGACTATGTCGAGGAGCGAGTAAAGTGGGATGATAATTGGGGCGTGGCGAGGTTTGTTGCACGCTACACGATTGGCGCAGATGGCTCGTTCCGCTTGGGCTCTATACTCGAATCGACCGACCACCAACTCCGCAAACGAGTATTGCGAGTATTGCAGTCGCTCCCTGCGTGGCAACCCGCCACCAAGCAGGGCAAAGCGGTCGAGAGCGAATATATCCTCTCGGTGCAACTACCAAAGGGAAAGGCGATGCCGAAAGAGCCATATATCGTGATACGATAAATGCAAAATTAAGAATTAAGAATGCAGAATGAAAAAACCTTGCGTGTACATCATTTCTAACCAATCGCATTCCACTATATATGTGGGGGTTACATCTGATATAGCACAGCGAATGGTACAACATCGCAACCACCAATTCGGAGGTTTCTCTGCAAGATACAATCTCACTCAATTATTGCATTTTGAGGAGTTTGGAAGTATGGCGGAAGCCATTGCAAGAGAGAAGCAGATTAAGAGTTGGTCACGCAAGCGCAAAGACGAATTAATAAGTAGCAATAATCCTTCGTGGAAAGACTTATTGGAAGAATTATAAATAAAATGTCATTGCGAGGCTTGGAACAAGCCGTGGCAATCTCCCTTGGTTAGTTTAATAAATATAAGGGAGATTCCCGCAGTCGCTTCGCTCCTTCGGAATGACGATTTAATAAAATTTTAACTTGACAACCGTAGCACACATAACATTAGCCCAGTTGCAAGGGCGAATATCAATCGCTCTGGCGGAGGCTTTGCCGTTGCCGGTATGGGTGTGTGCGGAGGTTGCCGACATCAAGATTAACGCTTCGGGGCACTGCTACATCGAGTTAATCGAGAAGAATGAGAAGACAGGGGCTACCGAGGCGCAAGCGAGGGCGACAATTTGGCGTTCACAGGTGATGAGCACCGTAGGTCGCTTCGAGCAGGAGAGCGGACAACGCCTTGCGAAGGGTATGAAGATTCTCTTCAAGGCGACCGTGCAGCACCACGCCGTATATGGTATGTCGTTGCAGATTCAGCAGATTGACGCACTGCACACCATAGGCGATATGGAGCGTCGCAAGCAGCAGACCATTGAGCAACTCCAAAAGGAGGGCGTGTGGGAGCAAAATCGCTCGTTACCAATGCCTTTGGTGGCACAACGAGTGGCGGTGATTTCGAGCGCAACGGCGGCTGGCTATCAAGACTTTATGAAGGAGTTGGGCAGAAGCGCCTACCGCATCGAAACCGAACTCTTCGAGGCGACAATGCAGGGCGAGAGGTGCGATGAGAGCATCGTGGCGGCACTCTACGCCATAGCCGAGCGGTCGGAGGAGTTCGATGCTGTGGCGATCATCCGTGGCGGTGGCTCGACGAGCGATTTGGAGTGTTACAACTCCTATCTCCTCGCATTTGCCGTAACGCAATTTCCGTTGCCTGTGCTGACGGGAATAGGACACGACAAGGATACAAGCGTTACCGATATGGTGGCACACACAATGCTTAAAACCCCTACTGCGGTGGCGGCGTGGCTGAATCAGCGAGCAGCCGACCTCGACGGAGCATTGGAGTATTGCGCCATTTCGTTGCGAGATATTTGCCGACAGGCGACCCACTCGGCGGCACTCCGCTTGGAGCAGTTTTCGGCAGAGGTGCGCCACTTGGCGGAGCGCACATTGCAGAGCGAGAAGCAAAAGCTCGACGGCATAGCGACCTTGGTGGCGAACTTCGCACCTGAACGCATCTTCCGCCTTGGCTACGCCATAGCCCGCAAGGAGGGTAAGGCGTTGCAAAGCGTTGAGGATGTAGGCATTGGAGATAATATCGAGGTCGCTTTGGCAGACGGAGTGGTCAATGCCAAAGTCGTTGAAAAACGGAAAACGGAGAACGGAAAACGGAAAACTAATTAAGGGCGATACTATGGAAATGTCATACAAAGAGGCAATAGAGGAGATCGAGAAGATATTGAAATCGTTGCGTGAGGAGCAGAACAGCATAGATACCCTCTCGGAGCGTGTGGCACGAGCAACCGAATTGATTGCTCTCTGCCGTGAGAAACTGCGCAAGGCAGAAGCAGATGTAAATTCCATAATTGAAAATTGATAATTAAAATTGACAATTAAAGGAATTATATATAGCAAAAACGATTTATCGTTTTTACCATTAATTATCAATTGTCAACTGTCAATTGTCAATTAAAAAGAGATATGGGCATAGTGCAGAAAATTGTCAAGTGGTCGTTAAACCATCTGCCACGCACCCTCTTGCAGAGGATTGCGGGTTGGGGTGTGCCGGTGCTTGGCGTGTGGTATGCCGGCAAGGGGCGCAAGTGCCCAATCTGCGGTAAGCAGGTGCGAGAGTTTCTGCCATATGGCTATGGCACGAGTCGTCGAGACGCCCTCTGCCCACGCTGTTTGGCATTGGAGCGACATCGCCTATTATGGCTCTACATCGAGCGTGAAACGACACTTTTGCAAGGTTACCCCACCCTGCTCCACATTGCCCCCGAAGTTGCCTTAAAACGCCAATTCGAGCGACACTACGGCAAGGAGCACGCCGACAACTACCTCACTGCCGACTTGGAGAGTCCATTAGCGAAGTTGCACTTCGATATTCAGGATATTCCGCTCGACGACGAGAGCATCGACATAGTGATTTGCAACCATATCCTCGAACATGTCGAGGATGATAGGAGGGCACTGCGAGAGTTGCACCGCATACTCCGCAAAGGTGGTTGGGGCGTGGTGCTCGTTCCGCAAGATTACGACCGAGAGGCAACCTTCGAAGACGACACAATAACCTCGCCCGAGGAGCGAGCAAAGGTCTTTGGGCAGTACGACCACCGTCGCATCTATGGCAGAGATTATGCCGACCGAGTACGAGAGTGCGGTTTCGAGGTGGAGGAGATTGAGTACGAAAAGCGACTCTCCGAAGAGGAGCGAAAACAATACGCAACGGCAGGAGAGCGTTTATATATTGTAAAACGGAAAACTGAAAGCGGAACCGACGCCAAACCGAGGGCAGAGGGTGCTTGCACACTATGCCGAGGTGCGAAGGAGGAAAAGCCTGCACAGCAGGGTTAAAACTGAAAATCCATAGAGTGGAAATCGTAAATGATTAGGCTATTTTTGTGCTAAACGAGGGAACGAAAGCGCAGCATAGTAAGCCTATGTGAGCATTTCGTTATCCGAAGAGCAGTGCAAAAAGAGCCAATCAGAACGATTTTGGGTAATTAAAGCAACAAGGGTGTTATGAATTTATTTGAGAGATACGAGAAGCTACGCAAGGCAGTAGCCAATCAGTTTTCGGCTACTACGCAGGGGTTGGTGGATAAGGCGTTGCAATTTGCCGAGGAGCGAATGGGCGACCTTGTGCGCTACGACGGTACGCCTATGCTCGACCACGCCGTAGAGGTGGCGCATATAGTGGCTACCGAGGTGGGATTGGGTCGCAATTCGACCGTTGCATCCATTCTGCACGATGTGGTGCGCATAGAGGCGAAAAAGGATGACGAGGAGAGTTTGGAAGCTCTGCTCAACACCATCCGCAAGGAGTTTGGCGAGGAGGTGATAGGCATTGTTATGGGCTTGGCAAGCATCTCGGAGTTGAAGCTCAACACCCACTCCGACCAGGCATCGGACTTCCGAGATATGATTGTGTCATACTCGGAGGATCCTCGTGTGATTTTGATTAAACTTGCCGACCGCCTCGAAGTGATGCGCTCGATAGCGATGTTCCCCGAGGAGAAGCGACAGAAGAAGTCGTGGGAGTCAATGAATCTCTATGCGCAGATTGCCCATAAACTCGGCTTATATAACATAAAGAGCGAGTTGGAGGATCTATCGTTGGCTCAGCTCGAACCAGCCGACCACAAGCACATCACCGAGAAGTTGCGAGAGGGCGAGAAGGAGCGTATGGACTTTATCGAGAAGTTCATCGAGCCGATCCGCAAAGGACTCGACACAGCCGGCATAAAGTATCACATAAAGAGCCGCACCAAGTCGGTCTATTCGATTTGGAACAAGATGCGCAAGCAGAAGGTGCCATTCGAGGGTGTCTACGACATCTTCGCCATTCGTATCATCATCGACTGTGCCGAAAATCTCGAAAAGGCGCAGTGTTGGTTGGCATACTCCATCGTGAGCGACTTCTACACCCCTAACACCGAGCGTATGCGTGATTGGATCTCGATTCCGAAGTCGAATGGCTACGAGTCGTTGCACACCACCGTAGCTGCGGGCGACGGCAAGTGGGTGGAGATTCAGATTCGTACCGAGCGTATGGACAACATCGCAGAGCTCGGTATCGCAGCCCATTGGCGTTATAAGGGTGTTAATCAGGGTGCGCAGACCAGCGAGAAGTGGTTGCAGCGTCTGCGTGAAACGATGAGCGAAACCAAGGAGGATATAGCCGAAAGGTTCGACGCAAAGCCTGCTTCGGGCGAGATTTTCGTCTATACGCCAAATGGCGATATCCGCAAATTGCCTGAGGGGGCTACCGTATTGGATTTCGCTTTCGACATCCACTCCAACCTCGGTTGTACCTGCTCGGGCGGAAAGGTGAATGGTCGTGCCGTGCCTATCCGTGAGCCGTTGCACAATGGCGATATTGTCGAAATTCTCACCCAGAAGAACCAACTTCCGAAGTCCGACTGGCTCAACTTTGTCGTAACCCAAAAGGCGAAGCAGAAGATCAAGTCGGTAATCCGTGAGGAGCAGGCGAAGAGTGCCAACCTCGGCCGTGAGGAGTTGGAACGCAAGCTGAAAAACTGGAAGATTTCGAAGAGCATTGACGAGGTGGTGGCATACCTCTGCAAATACTACAAGCAACGCACAGGAACTGCCCTCTACGAGCTTATTGCCGAGGAGAAGATTGACCTTGCGGTGGTGAAGGAGATTTTGGCAAAGTGGCTCTCGGGCGAGGCCGACGAGGAGCGTCGTGCAGCCGAGGCTGAGGCAGAAGCTCGTCGCAGAGCAACCGCAGCATCCTCGGTCAAGCCGTCGAGCGATGCACTCATCATCGACGAGAGCATCAACAACATAGTCTATAAGCTTGCCAAGTGTTGCAACCCTATCAAGGGTGACGATATTTTCGGCTTTGTAACGATAAATACCGGTATCACCATCCACCGCACCGACTGCCCGAATGCAAAGCGTATGCGTGAGCAGTACCCTTACCGAGTGATGGATGCAAAGTGGCGAGAGAGTGCGCAGGGTGCATTCCGAGTGACTATCGCCATAACCGCCAACGACTCGGCAGGTCTGGTAAATCAGATTACCGAGGTGGTGAGCCGAGATATGAAGTTGAATATCCGCTCCATAAACCTCAACTCACGAGGCGATGGCACGGGCATAGGCACAATAAGTGTCGAGGTGCCTTCGGTGAGTGTTGTCGATACACTCCTCTATGCTATTATGCGAATCAAGGGGGTGCAGAGAGCATACCGAGTGAAGAACTAAACCAATTAAAAAGTATAACAATGAAGAATTTTTCGAGATTTCTACTCTTTGCAGTAGTGGCAATTGCCGTTGCATCGTGTGCAGAAACGAAGCGTAGCGGAAACCCAATTATCGAGGGTTGGTACGCCGACCCCGAGTGTGTAATCTTTGGCGACACCTACTACCTCTACCCTACCTGGTCGCAGAAGTTCAAAGATCAGCTACACTTCGACGCCTTCTCGTCAAAGGATCTCGTGACCTGGACAAAGCACGAGCGCATTATCGACAATACCGAGATTAAGTGGCTCAACAAAGCGTTGTGGGCACCATCCATCATCGAGAAGGAGGGCAAGTACTACCTTATGTTCTCGTGCAACGATGTTCACGAAGGCGAGATTGGCGGTATCGGCGTAGCGGTGGCAGACAACCCCGCAGGACCATTCAAAGACTATCTCGGCAAGCCACTCATCAACGAGATTATCAACGGTGCGCAACCTATCGACCAATTCGTATTTAAGGATACCGACGGCACCTACTATATGTATTATGGTGGTTGGAAGCACTGCAATGTCTGCAAGCTCAACGATGACTTCACAGGCTTCGTTCCATTCGAGGATGGCGAGATATTCAAGGAGGTTACCCCTGGCGAGTATGTTGAGGGACCATTTATGTTTATCCGTAACGGCAAGTACTACTTTATGTGGTCGGAGGGTAAGTGGACACGAGATAACTATCGTGTGCAGTATGCCATTGCCGACAGCCCTCTCGGCCCATTCGAGCCTCGTGGTGTGATTTTGCAGACCGACGAGAATATCGGCACAGGCGCAGGTCACCACTCGGTAATTCACAACCCTCGCAGTGGCAAGTACTACATCGTATACCACCGTCACCCAATTGGAGCTACAAGTGGTAACGACCGTCGTACCTGCATCGACGAGATGCACTTCGACGAGGAGGGCAATATCCTCCCTATCAAGATGACTTTCGAGGGTGTCAAGGCCGACCCATTGAAGTAATACCTACACAAAATGATACGAGGCGACCCCGAAAAAGGTCGCCTCGTATTATTTGTGAATATCGGCTACTGCTTGGTGTGCTGCATAACCCAATCGAGTCGCTCCGAAGTGAATGCATCACGGCACAAATCCTCACGAGAGCCCGCCTGAATAATATCCTCACGGAGTATGCCTCCCGCCTCGTGCACCAAATCGGCAAAGGTGTCGAGAGCCAAAGATACAGCATATATATCGGATTCACTCTTCACTACCAATACAGGGGTCTTTGCCACCTTCGATGGCGAAATTGTGTCGTCGGGATCGGCAGCAACAATCATTGCGCCAGCAAACATATCGGAATAGCCATTCAACATTCGCCAAACACCACCGCCACCTGCCGGCTTGTAGGCGTCGGAGTAGCCTATAATATAGATGCGTGAGGTGTCGATGCCGGGCTGTTTTTTGATATACTCGTCGAGCGTAGCCTTCAACAGTTCGGGCATACTCAAACGGGCAAGTTTCTCGGGGTTTTCGTCCCATTCCGAGCCCGAAGGGCACTGTGGAGCAAACATTATGGCCTTGGTGTTGGAGGTGCTAAGGTAGCTCCAAACCTTAATCATTGCATCCTGATGCAACTGCGACTCGTTGTCCGAGCCGTTGGCATACTGACCGTGCAGAACCACCACAAGCGGAGCATCGCCCTGCTGCGAAGAGTTAATATGGCTTGTCTGATAGTTGAGCGTCTTGCCCTCGACAGTGCAGCTACCTGCCTTGAAATATTGGTCGATCATCGATGGAAGCTCCGGTGTTCCACCATCATCGGTTGTGCATTGCAGCGAAAGAGTTGCCACAGCAAACACAAGTGCTAAAAATCTGAATTTCGTTCTCATATAGGTAAAAGTTTTAAGTTGTTCTTCTACCTATTAAGATGACAAAGGGGGCGAAATGTTAAATTTTGTGTTCTATTTTTTCTTACAAACCCACCACAAGACTGCGAGAGCCAATATTAAGCATTGCTACCAGCTCCGATATCGAGGCGTTGTAACTCATTGCTATATATGGCGGTTTCGACGACTCAGAACGGCATTGGCTGATGTAGGAGTGCATCTGCTCGGGCATAACACTCGACATATCCATCAGCAGATGGGCGTGGCGAATGGAGAGTGGCACCTCGTAGATATTCGGAAAGAGTACGGGTGCGTGATGAGTATCGGAGCAGATATGAACATTCACAAAGAGGGTATTTCCGTCGTTGGTGCCTGTTGCTCGCAGACGATGAGCCGCCGCACGCAACATATCGTAGCCTGCGTCAGACGCCTCGCCATCGGTCACATTGAATACCAATGGTGGGAAGCTCTCGCTATTCTCCTCTCTACGACACCACTCGGCAACCATATTTGTCACTGTCGATATCATCTTATACATTGGAGTTGCGCCCTCGGCACGAGGTTGCACCCACAACGACACCTCCTCCTGAAAGGTGTAGCGGTCGCTTTGAAGAGTTCTGTAACCGAGTGCGTAGGTCGTGTGAGGAACTTCCCTGCCTGCAAGCATAGTTATAGGATAGAATGTCAGTTCCTCGCCCAACAACGAATATACTCTATCGCCCGAATAGCCCACCAAAGCGATGTCGTAGTAGTGGCGATAACCTCCGTCACGATGTGAGCGCAAAACCAACTCGTCGATAAGACGACCAACAACCATCGACACCACCTCCGCCTTCGACAAATTCCAGCCACCAAGCTCCATACGACCATTCATCGAACTCGATTGGTCAATTGCAATAACTATTGCCGCACGATGACGGCGTGTAATCTCCTGCGAATACATCTCTCTACTCAACTTTTTCGATGCGACCATCACGATATATCACAAACTCGCCATCCTCACGCACAATGCGTGTTACACCGTTGCGGAACGGCTTTATGCCACGACCTCTGCCACAAGTTATCACTACCCTGCCACTCTCATCCACAAAGTGCCATACCTCGCCCACTCTGACCAATGCCAGCCCCTCGCTGAATTCGAATGCCAAGTCGTAGAGCGGTGGAATAACAAAGCGCCCCTCTACGGCAAAGCCCCAATAGCCGTTGTAGTATTCGAGTGTCGGGGTGGTCGTTGGATAGCTCTTACCAACGCTCATCTCCAACAAGCTTTTGAGCATCGGCAACGAAGGTGTCGGCAGGTGGAGCAGTTTGGCAATGCGGTAGTGGCGAACATCGCCCTGCTCGGCAAATAGTGACTCAATTCGATGCAACATCTCGTCCCTATTCTCCACTGCGAGATGAGGGCGTATAAGCAGATAGTCGCTATTTGGGATATCTCGGCCAATAGTAGGATCCAACGACATCGCTGCCAAGGCGGTTGCGATAAGAGCTATCGGGTAGTCATCTATATCTCGACCGAAGTTCTCTCGACTACGCAACGGATGCTGATATGGGCGTGTGCCAATCTCTACACAATCGCTCGCCGTAAAGCTCTCACGATACATAGCATCGAAGTCGATAAGATGGAGTCCATCGTTCGAGAGGATGATGTTTTCGGGCTTCAAATCGCCGTGCGCCCACCGCTCACCCAGAAGCGAGAGGGCAAACTCCTCGAACATCTGCGACAGAGCCTTCATCTTTTCGGGTTTTCGATACAACGCCTCTATCTTACTCTGCAACGACTCGCCCTCATACCAATCGCACAACACCACATCGACAAGCCCAAACTCTCTTTCGCTCGAATTTACGAGCAACTCCTTCGGGTAGTAACGCTCGCCATATATCGCACGCAGATTGGGGTGATGACGCATATAGACACGCATAGCCATCTTGCGCCCCTCGCACATAACCTCGAAGACAATCACCGAGTTACCGACCGAGCAACGCACCCTATCGCTGCCCTTCTCGTAGATGGGATATATACGCCGAGAGGCAAGCGTTCTCGACATCATTTCGAGATACTTGACCGAGAGTATATATTGTGCAACCGACGATATCATATAACAAATTTACTAAATACCGCCCTAAATTGCAACATCTCCCGCAGAAAAAATAGGTAGGAATAATTCTGAAATGTTTTAATCAGCCGTAGGTACCCACCCCTGCAAGATATTATCTAAATCACACACCACCCCTCTATCTATCTTTCGGGTATTAAAATTCATACCCATCCAACAATGGGTTATAGGTTCAAGCCACATTCCAAACACGGGTGTTAAAATTCATACCTGACATAGTGGGAATGGCATACTCTACTCAGAAAACCGTTTGGGTAGTAAAATTCACACCCGACTTTGAAGGAGGAATAATCTTCTACATACACAGCCCACCAAACCTCCTGGGTATTAAAATTCATACCCGACAAACAAGGGTGATCCGTTCGAGCCCACATACATAACACAGGTATTAAAAATAATACCCGTCATTGCAGAGGTTTACAAACACGACCTACAACAACTCCTGGGTATTAAAATTCATACCCAGCTTTGAAGGAGAAAGAATCTTCTGCATACACAGCCCACCGAACCTCCTGGGTATTAAAATTCATACCCGACAAATAAAGGGTGATCCGTTCGAACCCACATACATAACACAGGTATTAAAAATAATACCCGGCTATTTGGATAGGTAGTGCGGTTGGAACGGCTTATTTTATCTCGATTTTTTGGAGTTCCTCGCCGAGTCTGTGGAGAAAACGCTCAATCTCCATTGCTCGGTCAAAAGAAGGTCGCTTTACACCATTGACATAGTGCTGCATCAGCGCCTCGTTTATACCCATACTGCGGGCCACTTGTCGAACATTCAATTCGGGAAAACGAGTGAAAATCATTCCAATAGGATTCTCTTCGGCGAGAGGTGGGAGTTTGTCTAAATCTAACATAGTTGTAAATTTTGTCACCCAAATTTAACAATTATACCCAACATCTCCAAGCCATAGGTATGTTTTTTAATACCACCCCCTCACAAAATTAAAATAAACAGCATTCTCAACCACTTGGGTATGAATTTTAATACCCAAGTAAAGATTGAAACGCAATATTAACTCACGGGTATGTTTTTTAATACCCATATAGGAAGGGTAATGATTGAGCAAAACATCAATCGTACTGATGAGTATGATTTTTAACACCTGGTGTAGCAGGGGTGTATCAAGTAGTTGTGCCATTAACCTTCATATGTATTATTTTTATACCCGAGTAAAGAGGGATAGACGACCTCACCAACTTTATCGGGTATCTTTTTTAATACCCATCAGCACAGAGCGGGTTTGGTCTGCGCCATTCCACACATTGCCAGGTATGATTTTTAATACCCGAGTAAAGTTTGGGGCACAATATTTACTCGCAGGTATCTTTTTTAATACCCATCAGCACAGGGTGGGTAGAGGCTTACGCCATTCCACACATTGCCAGGTATGATTTTTAATACCCTGATAAAGTTGGGGTAACGCCATTGGCTTATAGGTATGATTTTTAATACCCGAGTGAAGTTTGGGGCGCAATATTAATTCATAGGTATGATTTTTAATACCCACAAGTGCATGGAATGTTTATAGGAGTGGGGAAAATTGGGCAACAAATGAGCCACCCTTCGCAGGATGGCTCATATCTGTTATCGTATTTGGTTGCAGCGAGATTACTTCTGTGCTACCTCGTTCACCAAGCGGTTAATCTCGGCGAGGAATGGTCGCCAATCGTAAGATGCATCGTTGAGGTTCAATGCACGCATCTTGGCGAGTTCTGCCTCAACAGGAACAAGCACCTCCGGCTTATCGGCATATTTTGCACGGAGGGTATGCACCTTCTCGTACAACTCTACGCCATCGACCAAACGCTCGAAGCGCACCGACGAACGAGCTCCCGGATATACGATATAGGTATCGCCCGAAGCCCAATAGCGGAAGCGAGAGTCGTACTCAGGGCGTGCCGGCCACGAGTTGTAAGCCCAGCGCAACATTCCGTCGTAGTCGTGTGCCACAGCATAGAGGCAGAGCAACTCCGACTCGTATGGTTGCGAGTTGGTGAAGGCGTTAGGGAAGAGGGTGCTGCAACATACATAGAAGGTCGAAACATCGCCATTTGCACGGCGTGATGCAATCTCCTCCTGTGCCATAATCGAGTGCTTCTGACCCACGCAAACATCACGCATATTGCTATAACGCTTGTACGAGTCGTGGTTGTCCGCCATAGCGAAGCCCAACTCCGGAGCATACTTCTTAATCATAGCGGCCGCAACATCCATATCCTCGGGCTTACGCTCGTCGATTGCCATATTGGTGATATGCAACCAGCCCTTCTCACGAAGGTGTGCCGAGAAATCACGAAGGAATGGACCCCACACCTTCTCGTACTTATCCTCCTGCGGAGTGGTCGAGATCTTGCGGTTGCGGTTATCCTTTGCATCCGAGCGCATATCCTGATAGTCGAGGGTACACTTGCCCCAAGGCAACATTCCGTAGCAGTTAATCTGCTTATCCACGCCGAGCGACATCATAAACTCTACCCACTTGTCGAAGCGAGAGTAGTCGTACTTCCACTCGTCGTTGTCGTAGCGGTACCAATAGATCATAGGCTCGTAGTCGTCGAAACACTGATACTGCCAAGGGTCACGATTGAGGGTGGCAGTGATAACCTTCTGACCTGCATTAGCCAACATCTGCATCAATGGGCGCATAGCCTCGTAGTGCTCCTCGCTCCACAAATCAACGCCCTCGGCACGAGCAACAGCCGATGGGTGCTGCCACAAGTCGAGGTGGAACTTCCAATCTGCCGGCTTTGCCAACTCCTGGTCGATAACCTCAATCTCCAATGGGAGCTTCTTCGAGCCAAGACCGCAACGAGATACCTTTAAGGTTGCCTTATAGACGCCCGCCTTTGCATCGTGAGGAACTGCCACCGAAACCCAGATTGGGCGAGTGGTATTCTCCTCGATATCCATCTTCTCGATATTGTCGAGCATATCCGCCTGCAAGATTGCAGGGTGACCATTAGGGCGACCACAAAGGCACGACTTATCCACCTTGTCGGCAAGGGTATAGCGCACAAAACGAGCCTCAGCAATCGAAGCCGGAAGGGTTGCGCCATCTGCAACAAAGTCCGAAATCTCGCACTCTACGCCCTCGATATCCTTTGCTGTCCAGAGCACCGCCTGTGCCGATACTCGCTCGCCCTTCCAAGCGGTAGCCTTATAGCTATCGGTGAGGTTTTGAGGTACCTCGCTACGAGAGTATACCAAGTCGGGAGTACCCCAGGCTACATTCATACCTCGCTTTACATCATCCCAAGCCTCCTTTGCCTCGTCGCTCAACGCTACGGGGTCGGCAGCCTCCTCGAATGTCTCAACTGTCTTGCAGGTGCAACCCGTGAGTGCAACTACCGCAAAGACCGAAATAAACGAAAAAATTCTCTTCATCTCTTTTTTGGTTAATATGGTTAAAAGCTACTACAAAGGTAAGATAAATTTCTGGAAATTACACCTTTTTACCTTATATTATATATAAAGTGGTTGCGGTGTGGCGACAAAAAAGGGGCATCCATTCGTGGAAGCCCCCTCTTTCGTGCATCTAATCGTAAGTCCTAATAGTTGAGAACCTTCGACGATGCGTAGGATAATTTCAAGGCGTTGGCACGACGAAGCTCCTGCTTAACATCGGCCACAACACCCATCTTGGTATTCTCGTCAGCCTTCAAACAGATAGTCATCGAGGCACGGTCCGACTCATTCAAGTTGTCACGCTCACCCGCAACGAAGTCCAAGATGTCCTTTGTTGTCTTGTACGAGTCGTTCAACTGGATACGAGGTGCAGTACCGAACTTCGCCTGCATATTCAAAGACGGAGTACCAATGTGGATATACGATACCAAATTCTTCTTTTCGAGCTTCTGAACCTCGGTAGCCTCAGGCAACTTGTAGGTCACCATCAACTCCTGATCACGCATCGAAGTCGAGAGCATAAAGAAGAAGAGGATGATATAAACGACATCGGGAAGCGATGTTGTCGACATAGCGGGCACTTCACGCTCGCCCTTTTTCTTCATTACTGCCATAACTACTTCATCATTTTGCGTGGCTCTGCCTCCGAAATCTTCATCGGTATCGCCTTGGTTATTACTTTGCGCTCAGCCTCATCAAGGTCTGCGAACTTCTTACCGAACTTTGCCATTGCAACCTCGTCACGCACCTCGTTGAAGGCACGAGTAAGCTCGTTCTGAACCTGGATGTAACGCTGATAACTTGTATCACGAGTGTTCTGCAACGAAATCACACCCTCGCTGACAGGATATGTCCACTTCGAGCCGTCAGGCATCTCGATGTCGGTAGGCTTCTTCTCCGGAAGATCCTTGTCGTCGAGCGGGTTGAGGATAAACTCCTTCGCCTTGTCCTTCAAAGCGTCCAACGAGATTACCTTACCTCCTGCCATAATGTTACCCGAACCAGCAACGAACACCAAGAGAAGGTTTCGCTCCTTCACCTTGATATCCTCCTGCTTCACATTCGGATCTGCCATTGGTGGCAACATACGCACGATACCTGTGTCGATATCCATTGTGGAAACCACAAGGAAGAAGATCAGCACGGTAAATGCGATATCCGCTTGCGATGAGGCGTTGATTTCTGGTGCTTTTTTATTTTTAGCCATAGGTATCTTTTACTATTTTAATGCGTTGCGTACCTCGCCTGCGATTGTTACGACAATTGCAGCAACAGCTACAATGTAGGTAACAATAATACCTGTCTCGGAGATTGCCAAATCGAATGGATTATCGAAAACTCCACCTGCCGAGTTTGGTACAACCAAGCCCTTGTGGCTCAATGCTACACCGAGTGCAATACCCACAACCACTACAACGATTGCAGTAGCGATGAGTGTATTCTTCAATCCCGCAGGGTGGGTAATCGTACCCTTGATGGCCGCACAAATGACGCTAACAGCTGCTGCAACGAGCAATGCGTAGCCCCACATGAGGTTCCAACTGATGGCAACTTCCGAACCGCCCGAGATTACAGCCCAACCTACCAAGGCAAGGGTAACCACGAAGAGGCCTACCATCAACATATTCAACTTCTTTTTCATATTCGTTTGTGTACGATTATTCGTTAATCAAAATTATTTCTTGCTGTAAGCAGTCAAGATATCGGTCAAAGTGATCGAAGCATCCTCCATCTCGTTAACCATACCGTCGATCTTAACGATAACATAGTTGTAGAACACCTGGAGAACCATTGCAGCGATCAAACCGAGGAGGGTTGTCAAGAGCGCAACCTTCATACCACCTGCTACGAGTGCTGGGCTGATATCACCTGCTGCCTGGATAGCATCGAACGACTGAACGAGACCAACAACAGTACCCATAAATCCGAGTGATGGCGAGAGCGAGATGAACAACGACAACCAACCGAGACCCGACTCCATCTGACCAGTCTGAACCGAACCGTAAGATACAACAGCCTTCTCAACTGCGTCGAGACCCAAGTGGTAGCGATCCAAGCCCTGATAGTAGATAGAAGCGATAGGACCCTTGGTGTTACGGCAAAGCTCCTTTGCAGCCTCTACGCCACCCTCGTTCAAAGCAGCCTCAACCTGTGCGACGAACTTCTTGGTGTTGATAGTCGAGAGCGAGAGGTAGAGGATACGCTCGATAGCGATAGCCATACCGAGTACCAATACAACGAGGATAGGGAGCATCCATCCCCAACCACCTTCGAGGAACTTCTGCATGAGAACATAGTGAATAGACTCACCAGCGATCTCTGTCTCTGCGTCGAGAGTTGCCTCAGCCGGAGCCTCAACAGCCTCTACGACCTCAGTTGCAGGCTGCTCTGCGGTTGCAGTTGCGGCCTCCTGTGCGATTGCAGTGCTGAATGTCATTGCAGCAGCTGCCAAAACCAAAAATAATTTTTTCATAGTTTTTAATAAATTAAAAATTTGTTTGTTGTGTTTTATGTGTTTTTAGTAGAAAATCTCTGTTTCTATCATTTTATTTGTCATCTGGCGCACATTGCGCAAATCGGGGCAACCGATTGTGCCACAAACAATTAGGCACTAAAACCGCCTTACGGATACCCGAAATACGACATATTACAGTCCGAAATATAGAACTTTTTTTTTGTTTTTGCAAACTTGACGATTTTTCTGCACACAAATTTTCGGCATTTACGGGATATTTATTACCTTTGCAAAGTGGGAATTTGAGAGTGGAAACTCCGAAGGTAATCAAGGCGCAGACGAAGTTAGAGGCGTTAGGGGCGTTAGGGGCGTTAGAGGCGTTAGAGGCGTTAGGGGCGTTAGAGGCGTTAGAGGCGTTAGGGGCGTTAAGGAGTTTAGAGAACTTAGGGAATTTAGAGAGTTTAGAGAGTTTAGAGAAATTCCCAGATGGGGAAATCGTAGACGATTGAGGAAATTTTGTGCGTTGCGCAGTGACGAAAAGCGGAACCGACGCTGCGGAGCGAGAGCAGAGGGTGCTTGCACACTATGCCGAGCCGCAAGGAGGAAAAGCCTGCAAAGCAGGGTTAGCATAGTGAGCCTATGTGAGCATTTCGTTATCCGAAGAGCAGTGCAAAAAGAGCCAATCGGAACGATTTACAGTGCAACAAGCAATTTCCCAGAGGGGGAAATCGTAGGCGGTTAGACTATTTTTTCGCCAAGCGAGGAGCCAAATCCGCAGCATAGTAAGCCTATGTGAGGAATTTGGCTACCGAAGTGCGGTGGAAAAAGAGTCAACCGGAACGATTTACAGCACAACAAGCAACTTCCCAGAGGAGGAAATCGTAGACGATTGAGGAAATTTTGTGCGTTGCGCAGTGACAAAAAGCGGAGCATACTTGGCGTATGTGAGCATTTTTGGCGCAAGCAAGGTGCAAAATTTACCAATCGGAACGATTTTACAGAACAAAAAGTAAAGAGATAACAAACAAAAGATAAAAGCATTATGGAGAGAATTAAAGTACTTATCGTTGGTAGCGGTCCTGCGGGATTTACTGCTGCAATTTACGCTGCTCGTGCAGCTTTGAACCCTGTATTGTATGAGGGAATTGAGCCGGGCGGACAGTTGACTACAACAACAGAAATCGAGAACTTCCCAGGTTATCCCGAAGGCATTCGTGGCACAGAGATGATGAACGATTTGCGTGCGCAGGCTTTGCGTTTGGGCGCAGATGTTCGTACAGGTATTATTACCGATATCGACACCTCGAAGCGACCTTTCGTGCTCACAATCGATGGCGAGAAACAGATTGAGGCTGAGGCGGTTATCATCTGCACAGGTGCTTCGGCAAAGTACCTCGGTTTGGAGTCGGAGATGAAGTTTAGGGGTATGGGTGTGAGCGCTTGTGCCACTTGCGACGGCTTCTTCTACCGCAAGCAGGATGTGGCAGTTGTAGGTGGTGGCGACACCGCTTGCGAGGAGGCTACATACCTTGCATCACTCTGCCGTCAGGTATATCTCATTGTGCGCAAGCCATTCCTTCGTGCATCGAAGGCTATGCAGGAGCGTGTTTTCAACACTCCGAACATCAAGGTTTTGTTCGAGCACAACACCGTGGAGGTATTGGGCGATATGGATGGTGTGACAGGCGCACGCCTTCGCAAGGGCGACGGCGAGGAGTACGATATTGAGATTTCGGGCTTCTTCCTCGCTATTGGTCACCACCCTAATACAGAGTTGGTTAAGGGCAAGGTGGAGCTCGACGAGCAGGGCTACATCGTAGTTGAGCCGGGCACCTCGAAGACCTCGGTGGAGGGTATCTTCGCAGCTGGCGATGTTCGTGACCCACACTACCGCCAAGCTATCGTAGCGGCAGGTTCGGGCTGTATCGCAGCACTCGACGCAGAGCGTTGGTTGGCTTCGCAGAAATAGACGACAGTAAACCAAAAACCTTAAAATTGGAGGTGATTGAGGAAATTTTGTGCGATGTTAGGCGACAAAAGCGCAGCATACTAAAAGGTATGTGAGCATTTTGGCGACCGACACATTCGTGCAAAATTTACCAATCAGAACAATTTTAACTATGATTAGCGTAACGATTTTAGGGGCTTCGTCAGCCAAACCGACTGCAAGCGGTCACCCCTCGGCACAGGTGGTAAATTGCAACGAGCAGTACTACTTGGTCGATGCGGGCGAGGGTGTGCAGCAGCAGATGTTCCGCTGTGGCATCAATCCGTTGAAGTTGCGAGGTGTCTTTATTTCGCACCTGCACGGCGACCACTGCTTTGGCATCTTTCCGCTAATCTCGACGCTCGGTCTTTACGGCAAGAAGACTCCGCTAACCATCTATGCGCCAAAGCCTTTTGGCGAGATTTTGGAGTGCCACCTCCGCTACTTCGACAAGGAGTTGCCCTACGAGGTGGAGTGGGTGGAGGTCGATACCACGAAGCACCAGATAATCTTCGAAAATCGCACTTTAGAGGTGTGGAGCATACCGCTTCGCCACCGAGTGCCGACCTCGGGTTACCTCTTCCGTGAGAAGCCGTTGGCTCGCAATGTCGACAAGTTCGCAATCGAGCGTTGGGACTTGTCCATCAAGCAGATAGTCGCAGCCAAAGAGGGCAACGACATAGAGTTGGAAGATGGAACAATTTTGCCAAACGAGAAGATAACCTTCGTGGCGCATCCACCGCAGTCTTACGCCTACTGCTCCGACACAAATCGCTCGGGCGCAGTGGCAAAATATGTTGCAGGGGTGGATATGCTCTACCACGAGGCGACCTACGGCGCAGCCCACAAGAAGGAGGCGAAGGAGCGAGGTCACGCCACCTCCGAGGATGCGGCAAAGACCGCTGTGGCAGCAGGAGTCAAGAAGTTGCTGATTGGACACTTTTCGTCACGCTACAAGGACAAAGAGCCTCTCTTGAACGAAGCACGAGCTATTTTTGAGAATACAGACATCGCCACAGAAGGCGAAACATTCAGGATATGATTACAAGAACCGAAATACTTGATATTAAATCACTTGCGACCAAGCAGGGTCGTGAGGAGCTGGGGGCATTTATTGCCGAGGGCGAGAAGTTGGTGGGCGAGATTCGCAACTCGTCGCTCCACATTCGTCGCATCTTGCAGACCAAGCCAATTTTTGCCGATGGCGAGATTATCAGCGAGAAGGAGATGGAGCGCATCTCGCAACTCAAAACTGCAAACTCGGTCTTGGCAGTGGTCGAACTTCCTCGCCACTCACTCACAAAGGCTCAACCTGCGAAGAACCTCGTTTTGGCTCTCGACAGAGTGCAAAATCCGGGCAACCTCGGCACGATTATCCGCCTTGCCGATTGGTTTGGAATCTCGGACATTGTCTGCTCGGAGGATACCGCTGACTGCTTCAACCCGAAGGTTGTGCAGGCGACAATGGGGGCAATTTTGCGAGTGCGTGTGCATTACACAAATCTCTCGCAATGGCTTGCCAACCAGCACAATACAAAGATTTACGGCACCTTCCTCGAAGGCGAAAATATCTACTCTGCCGAGCTCGACAAGAGTGGTGTAATCGTTATGGGCAACGAGGGTCAGGGCATATCGGCAGAGGTTGCCGAGACCGTTTCGCACAAGTTGCTTATTCCGCCATACCCTGCCGACCGTTGTGGCTCGGAGTCGTTGAATGTGGCGGTTGCAACAGCTGTAATCTGTTCAGAATTCAGAAGAAGATAAGTCGCTATGTTACTGCAAGATAGACTAAAAGATTATCGTCTTATTCTCGCCTCGGCATCACCACGCCGTCGTGAGTTGTTGACTGCGTGCGACCTCGAATTTACCCTTGCCGAGAAGTTCGAGTGCGAGGAGTGCTACCCTGCCGACCTCGCAGCCGACAAGGTTGCCGAGTACCTCTCGCAGCTCAAAAGCAACGCCTATCCGCACGCTTTGGGCGAAAAAGATATACTGCTCACTGCCGATACGGTGGTGATTTTGGGCGATAAGATTCTCGGCAAGCCCCACTCCGAGGAGGAGGCCGTCGAGATGATTTCATCGCTCTCGGGTGCAACCCATAAGGTGGTTACGGGCGTTACGCTCCGCACCGCAAAGCAGACCATCTCATTATCGGCAGAGAGCCTTGTTTCGTTCCGCACGCTCGACGCCGAAGAGGTGCGCTACTATGTAGAAAAGTATCGCCCACTCGATAAAGCGGGCGCATACGGTATTCAGGAGTGGATCGGCTACATCGGCATCGAAGGCATCGAGGGGTCGTTCTACAATGTTATGGGGCTCCCCGTACAACGCCTCTACACCACACTCAAAGAGTTGATTTAGAGCTTATTCCGTCTTTCGTAATTCCTCTATTTGGCGCAGCAAGTCCTCGGCTGTGCAGAGTGTTCGTTTGTGGATACGCAGACCAATTATTCCACCTATAATTCCGCCCACTATTCCACCAATGCTAACACCTATCAGGGCGTATATGTCCTCGTTGGCAAGGTTTATATAAATCTCATACTCCATCCAACCAAACCACACTATCAGCATAGGAATCGACCAATAGTGCCAACTTTTATAGATTTTGCGCATTCGTGCCACCTCGGTATAGACCGTTACCAAATCGCCCGAGTAGATATCTCGCTTGCGAAGGCGGTAGTGGCTCAAAAACATCGCCACAAAGCAGATGAAAAAGAGCGCCGAGGTTGCAACGCAGAAGGCGGTCGAGTGACCTATTCTCTGGAAATTGAGATATCCCAACGGCATCATTATCAGGCAGATGACGCCAATCCAAATGGCTTGACCATTTATTCTGGAAAGCTTGCCCGACATCGCCTCTTTGAGTAGGCGGTCGTTGATAATCTCCTGTGTATCGAGTTGCTTTTTGAGCGTTGCAAGCTGCTCACGCATCTCCAAAATCTCGTTTATCTCGTTGTTCATAGGTCAAAAAGTTTATTCGTTCGACATATTTTTCAGTTGCTCTCGTATGCGCACAAGGCGTACCGAGACATTTTTTGCGGATATTCCGACAATGGCACCAATCTCCTCGTAGGAGAGGTTTTCGAGCCACAGCAGAATAATTGCTCGGTCGAAAACGCCCAACTTGCCGATACGACTGCGGAGCATCTGCACCTGACGGGTGTCGTCGTTGGTGTCGGCAAAGAGGTCTATCTTCATATCGAGGCGCACCGAGTCGGCTCTACGGCGCTTTTTGCGGTCGGCACTTATGCAGGTATTGAGCGATATGCGGTATATCCACGAGCGCAGCGCACTCTCGCCTCGGAACGAGTCGAGCCCCTGCCATAGGGCTATCAGCACCTCCTGGAAAAGGTCCTCGACCTCCTCTCGGTCATCGGAGAACATATAACAGACCGTGTAGATGGTGGTCTTGTTCTCCCGCACAATTTCGGCAAACTCTTTTTCGGAAATCTTCATTTTTAGGGTTGCTTTTTACCTATTAGACGCATAACCATACTACAAAACTACAAAAAAATTCGGGAAAATGGGGGGGGGTAGGGGCGTTAGGGGCAATAGGGGTTATAGGGAGTTTAGGGAGTTTAGGGAGTTTAGGGATAATTACCTAATAATATAATAGTATCTAAGACCGAGCATACTAAACATTGAGAAAGTGCATAGAGCGAGGGGATTTCAACAATAATAAGTTATCCCGAAGACCGAGCAAACCAAGCGGTAAAAAGTGCAAATAGAGGTGCGGGTGCAACAATAACAATATCTCCCAAAGACCGAGCATAGTAGACCTATGTGAGGTTTTTGGGAGATATTTTAGGGGCAGCAACCGCCCTATATTTGCGCTTTTTTTATAGCCATTTTTTGTAACGGAAATAACCCATTGTCAACCCCGAGGCAAGAACCATAAGTCCGATTGCGAAGAGGTAACCAAGTGGAATGTTCCAGCCATTTGAAAGGGTGTAGACCCATTCGAGTTCGGGCATAAGGCGGAAGTTCATTCCGTAGATAGACGCCACGAGGGTTGCAGGCAGGAAGACTACTGCTGCGACAGAGAAAATCTTGACAACCTCGTTCTGCTCGATGTTGATAAGACCGAGAGCAGAGTCCTGGATATAGTCGAGTCGCTGGAATGAGAAGTCGGTATGCGAAATCAGGGAGTTAACATCCTTGATCATCAGTTGCAGGCGTGGGTAGATATCGTTAGGAAAACGCTCCGAACGCAAGATACCCGAGAGGATACGCTGGCGGTCGAAGATGTTCTCACGAAGCACCATTGTACGCTCCTGCAAAGTGCTGAGTCGCAAGAGGATATCCTTGTCGATGGAGTCCTCCTTGGTGATGGTCTTCGAGAGAGCCGAAACCTGACGACCCACCATCTCGACGAGGTCGGCATCGAAGTCGATACGCACTTCGAGCAACGAAATGAGGATGTGGTAGCCGGTCGAGAAACTGCGATAGTTCATCTGCAAGCGTTTCTCTGCCTCACGGAAGGTGCGCATCTCAGCCTGGCGTACCGAGACCAAGACACCCTCATTCGAGAGGATAAACGACACAGGCTCGACCTCGAAGCTATCGCCCGTAGGGACAAAGAAGTTCGAGTTCGAGATAATAGCGTTCTCGTGCTCCGAATATTTTGAGGTGGACTCAATCTCCTCGACCTGTTGTTTGGTTTGGAGGCTTATCTCCATAAAGTTCTCGACAGCCTTCTGCTCCTTGATAGTCGGCTGCACCATATCAATCCAGAGAATATCATCGAAGCCGAGATCGTCAAAGAGTTCGGTGTCGGCATTGCGGATAATCTTGTTGTATTGCTTCAAGTAGATAGTAATCATCTCTTTTCCATTTTAAGAAACCTTCTCGGTTTCAGAGGTTTAACTTCGATTTTTATTGCGGTGTGTGCTCGGTAGAAGTTTTGTCAAGAGCCCAAGCACATCGGATTACCTTCAACCGGGATTGACCTTTGGCTCAATCTTTAAGCCGTAGTCCCAGAACTTTTTGAGTGCGTTGTGTTTCTGTATGTCGAACAAGAAGTCTATATTGCGAGTCAAGTATTCGTAGGCGTACTCTCGGTCGGCATAGTCGCTTTCGAGAATCGCCTCGTAGATGTGTTCGATACCGAAGGTGAATGCCGCCTGCAACTCGTCACGCACCTCGTATGATACGCCCTTGCGTGCCACCCATACGGCAAATGCGAAAGGCATCTTTGTCGCTTTGTTCCACTCCTCTGCCAAGTCGTAGGTGTAGGCAAACTCGCCCTCGTGGTCGAAAACCTTGTCGCCGATGAGCAGGAAGGCGTCGCCCTCCTCGGCGTGGGAGAGTTGCGAGTAGTCGCTCATCGCCACCCATTCAGGCTCGATATGCCACAACTTTTTAGCGAGGAAACCGCACAACTGCACCGATGTTTTGGAGTGGGCATCGAGGTAGATTCGACGCACCTTCTCGATTGGTGAATTGGTCATAACAACCACTGTGCGCACCTTGTCGAAAGCGCCAATGCAGTAGTCGGTAACTATCTCTGCATCAGGGAGTGACGGCACCATAGCGGCAGGCACAAGCGCAATGTCGGCTTCGCCTTCGAGGAATTTTTGGTAGCAGGTAGCAGGGGGAGCAAGCAGTAGTTCGGCACCGAGATTAGCGTGGTGTCGAAGTCCATAGATGAACGGTATCGTATTCAAATACGACACAGCAATTATTTTTGCGTTTGCACCCATCATCCATTGCTTGCGAACTTTTGGTTTTACTCTTCGGCTCCTCGAAACGGAGCCTTTATCAGCACAAAGGTAAGCAAAATTTTTGCTAATCGGGTATTTTTCATAGAAAAAATTCAAAAATTTTAGTCGGCACAAATATTTCACTATGAGATATTTGCCCGATTTGGTGGGTAAAAAAGATAGAATTTTTTGTTCGCAACTCTTGACAACCCCCTTTTTCGAGTTATATATTTGCACCGTCAATCGGCGCTAATCGACACAAGGTTTTCAACAATCGGCGTTCTGCTGTTAAAAACCTTATCCACACCCCAATTTGCTGACCTATCGGAACATTTCTCGTGTTTTCGACAGTCACGAACAACTTATTAACACACTTAACAACATTTTTCAACCTATGAATCGTGCCTTACTATGCGGTGCGATAGAGGGGTTGGTATCGCAGTACGGCTACCATTTTCATCTGAATGACGAGGCGTACTACCCGACCGTCATCTCTCGCTATCCCGCAGCCTTTATGAGTCAGCCCGAATTCGAGAGTATCGAGGGGCGACAACACGGGCGAATAAGCTACAAAGTGACACTGCGACTTGCTCGCCAAGGGGCAAAACTCGCCCCTACGGAGCGAAACGAGCTTCTCGGTCGGATGGAGCAGGAGCTGATTGAGATTTTTGTCGCCCTCTCGAAGGCGGAGTGCGTGGCGGTGGTGAATGAACTCACCATATCACCCTCGGCTCAGCCGATAGATAATCACGGAGCTGTTTCGCTCGAAGCAAAAGCCAATGTAACCACAATCTTTTAACTCTTCAAAAAGCTGACATCAAATGAAAATAGAGAAAATTTCAGAAAATTTCACCCCTCTGCACGAGGGCATTCTCTTCGGCATCGACACCGAGAGCGAAGAGCCAACCGACATCGAAGTGAAGATTATAGAGATGGCGACAGGCGAGGTCGTAGCCACCAAGCTGCTTCGTAATACGGTGGCAACAACGATAAATATCGCCCCATATGTGGAGATTTTGACGGAGTATGCCCCCTCTACACACCGCCAAACCACCTTTACAGAGGCGCCAACCGCCTCGTATAAGATTTGCGTAGGCGACATCGAATCGGAGGAGGTTGTCGTGTCGGTAAATCGTTGCAAAATCGGCTCTGCGCCTACCATTGTGGCGTCACTTCCCACCACTCGCCATATTGCCCGAGGGGAGAATGACGAGGTGTTGATTAGGGCGGAGAGAGGCAAGAGTATCCGAGCCGAGATTATAGCCGATACGGGCGAGTCGCTCCACTTGGAGTTCCAGACCGCTTCGGGTATGGCGATACTAACCCTTTCGACCGACGACTTCGAGGGGGCAATCACCTCGCTCGATGTTGCACTCTACTGCGATGGCGAGAAGTTTGGTTCGCTTCACTATGCGGTAAAACCCTACCTCAAAACAGCCACCCGCCTGGCGTGGTTATCCGACAGCGGAGCGATAGAGCGATACTCGTTCCCGTCATCCTACAAGGCGAAACGCTACGCCAAGAAGAGGGTTATCTCGACCATTGACGGCGTGGAGGCTTCGCAGTCGCACGCCAAGCAGTTTATCTCGCTCTGCTCCCGCATAGAGCCCCGAGCAACGGTCGAAGCAGTGGCTCAGCTTGCCTCGTCACCGAAGGTGTGGGTGGAGCAGGATGACAGGTGGCAGTTGGTGGAGGTTGTAACGCCAGAAATAGAGTACAACCTCTTTGGCGAGCCGAGTTTCCTCCACCTCGATGTCTGCTTGTGGCAGAAGGAGGTTGGTGTATGATAGCGCTATGGATTGATGAGCAGAGGTGCGACATCGACCACCTGCCCACCATACCTATCAACTTCGACAGCTCCACCTTGACCAATGTCGAGGGGTCGAGAAGTGGTCGTGAGATAGAGTTGGTATTGCCTGCAACCCCCGCAAACAACGCCATATTCGAGGTGTCGTGCGACCCTCACGCCACCAAGCGTTTCAATATGGAGCACCACACAGCCCGCATAGAGAAGGAGGGCGTAGAGATCTTCGGAGGAACGGCATATCTGCTCGATGCGACGATGAGCAACGGCGCAATCAGCCAATACACCATCCGCATAAGCGAGGGTGGCGCAGAGTGGATAAATGGCGTGGTCTATGGCGAGTTATCCGACCTGGACATCCCCTTTTCGGGAGAGTTGAACATTGCGACCATAGCCGAGTCGTGGGAGGGCGAGCAGTCGGTGCGTTTTCTGCCGGTTTATCGAGGAAACTATCAGCGAGATTACTCCTCGACATCCTCGCTCCCCGTCGAGCGAATGATGCTGACCGACGACTACCACCCATTCATATCGATTTCCGATATGGTCAAAGCGATGTTTGCAAAGTCCGGCTACACGCTTCGCAGCCACTTCCTCGACAGTGAGTTTGGGCGTTCGCTATATATGAGTGGCGACTACGCTCGCACCGACAACGCCAAAGCTAAGGCAAAATGCGACTTCTTTGCCCGTAGGTCAAAGGAGGGTAGAGCCACCGCCGACCACGCCGGCCGTGTCTATGCATCGAACGACTTTGCAGCGCACACAATAGGTCCTATTGTCGATACGGCAAACCCCGAAACGCTCGATAGCAATGGCGTAAAGATGAGCGACACATTCTGCCTATACAACTCATTCGTAAAGAACGATGCGGGAAACATCTGTTTCAAACCGAAAGTGGCGTGCAAAGTGGGATTTATGCTCCACCTCGAATACTCCACCGAGTATCGCATCCTTTCGAGAGAGCGATTGTGCGGTTTCGACACCTTCGTAGGGCTAAACTCGGAGCAAATTCAGATACCGCTCGCCAACACCTATCACGACCACCGAGCCGAGGCGCAAGCAAATTTTCAGTATCGGGCATTCATCTTCGACCACACCGAAAACCGCCAATATCGACTATCGGCAACGCTCCCCGACGGAGAGGTTGTTGTGGTGCATAATTGGTCCTCTCGCTCGGCATTGATAACCACACCGTCACAGACGCCGACAAGGTTGATATTGACCTATCGTGATGGCAGCAGTGGCTCTTGGAACCTCTACACCAAGGATTGGGCACTGTATCCGGGGTATATCAACGAAGAGGGAATGGTGGATGTGGTGATGGATGTACGCCTTTCGCCACAAGATATTTCGGCAGGCGAGAGCTTCGTGCTGGACAGGTTATGCTTTGGTGGCGCAGAGCAAGGTATGCAGATTATTGTTGGTACAGGTACCTCGTTGCGACCATTCTTCACAACCGTGCCCGGCTACAATGCGATGTTGGAGTTCAAGGATATCGCCCCTCGCAATATCCGCCAAATAGACCTGCTTACGGCCCTTGGCGAGATGTTCAACCTCGCCTTCTACACCGACCGCATCCGAAAGGAGTTGCATATCGAGCCATTGGAGTCGCTCTATCACGACGGGGTGGTCGATTGGAACAACCGCATCGACCTGTCGGGCGAGATGAGAATAGCGGATGCAAGTATAGATTTGCCGCAAGATTTCGTACTTGCCTACCTCGACAACGACCTCGCCACGCAGGTGTTTAACAGGGAGAATGCCACTACGCTCGGAAGGTGGAGTTTCCGCAACCCACTCTACGGCACCAAACGCTCGTCGAAGCGACTCGGAAGCAGACTCTTTACCACAACACTCAACACCTCCAACATTCTCGGCAGTGCCCCCTCTGCGTCAATTATGCAGGTGGGAGATGTCGGTGGCGAAGAGGAGAACTTCGAGGTCGCATTCACTCCACGAATTGTCTGCTACAAGGGGATGCGTACTCTGCCCGAAGGGGAGAGTTGGGGTATCGCAACACGCATCGACCGCTACCCCTATGCCGCCTTTGTCGACGAGGAGAGCATAAATCTCTGTTTCGAGAAGCGCAACAACATCGAGGGGCTCAATCGCTACTATCTGCCAATGTTGCAACGACAGCAAGAGAGCCGAAGAGTTACGCTTGACATCCGTCTTACAACCGCCGAAATCGCCACTCTCTTTACCGCCGATGGTCGAAAACCATCTCTGCGAACACTCTTTCGCATCAACATTCAGGGAGAGAGTCTGCCATTTCGCCTTGCCAAGATAGAGCATTGGAACGCCGAGAGTAATATCGTGCGATGCACCTTCGAACAGGAACTTAACAACTAAAATTATGCAGAACAAACGCAAACTACTTATCTCACTGCTCGATAGAATCGAACAAAATAATCTCACCTCTGCCGTCGAGCAGATGTGGAACGAGGGGCTACTCGACCGCACCGCCGTCGAACGACTCTATATCGAACGAGAGGTCGGTCGCCGAGTGCGTGCCGGCGAGAGCAAGACAAAGGCTATCGGGCAGCTCTCCGAGGAGTTATCCTGCTCCTATGAAAAGGTGCGTGCTGCCGTCTATTACAAAAACAAAATTAAGGGTAAAACGAATGGAAACAGTTATTAAAATCACAAACGAAGCCTCCATCTGCACCATCGACATCGAGGGTGTAATCGGACTCTCCGAGAGCGAACAGTTCGCCCCCACCACCCACAGTATCGCCACCTACGAGCGATTGAGCGAGGAGATCGAGCGTATCAAGGCGATTGTCGCCGAAGAGGTTGTCGTAAATATCCGCTCGACAGGAGGAGATGTGAATGATGCAATGCTCATCTATGAGGCTCTCGTTGCACTCAACAAGCAAATCACCACCCGTTGTTACGGTTATACCGCCTCGGCTGCCACAATCATTGCTCAGGCTGCAAGCGTCGGCTGTCGTGAGATTGCCTCCTCGGCTCTCTACCTTGTGCATATGTCGAGTAGCGCCATCGAGGGAAATGCCACCGACCTGACCGAGCGAACAGAGCTCTTAAAGAAGACCGATGAGAGAATTGCATCGCTCTACGCCCTGCGCTCCGGTCGATCGAAGGAGCACTTCGAGGCTCTTATGGCCGAAAATGGCGGTCGAGGTCGCTGGCTCTCGCCCGAGGAGGTTGTCGAAGCGGGGCTTGCCGACCGAATCATCGGTGGCGAGGAGTTTACAAAGCGAGCAAACCTCTTCGAGAGGGTTAAGGGGTGGTTTATCCCCTCGAAGCAGGAGCAGAATGAGGTTGCACCAACCTGCGACATAAACATCTTGCACCTGCCAGAGAACGCTCTCTCATCATCCTCGGCAATAGCCTTCGAGGAGGGGCAAAGCTCCGTTAAAAAGAGTACTATTATGACAAAGGAGGATCCTTCACTCGAAGGTCACACCCCATCGCACAACTCTTTGGCATACGCCGAAGATGTGCAAAGCATCAAAGCCCGAGGTTTGTAATACCCTCGGCAAAACAAACAACTAACAACTAAAAAACACTTTGAAATTATGATTATCGAAAATTCAAAAACCTACAATGTAAATGAGGTTGAGAACCTCTTTTTCCGTCCATCATTTTGTGGCAAATCGGCCGAGGAGTTGGGTATCCGAGTCCTATACAATATGCCTATACCGACCAAAATCCCGGTATTTTACCACCACAACAGCATCCTCAGAGACTTCTCGTCGGGCTGGCAGGGTGAGGCCGTAGGCGAGTTGCAGGAGACCGAGATTCAGATGACAAAATTGAAGGCAGAGAATGCCTACTCGGCAGAGTCGTACTTCTCTTCGGTGTATGAGTTGCTCACCAACTCGGCGGAGGTAAATCTTGGCGATTTGACCGGTACCGACCTCGAAAAGGCGGAGACCGAGCTCTTCCGTCGTGCCATCTGCGACAGCATCTACGCCACAATGTGGTTTGGCGATGAGAATGGCGACATTTCGGACTATTCGGGCTTCTCCGGATTCTTGCGCAAAATCATCGATATCAAAGAGGACGAGACCTCCACGGCTCCAATCAATATCGCAGATGAGCTCATAGAGTTATCTATCGAAGAGCTCTTGCACGAGGTTTGGGCCCAGGCTACCCCTAACTTGCGATCACTCGCTACCGATGGACAATTGGCTTACTTTGTAAGTTCGGACATCTACGATGCCTACCAATTCTATCTCGACGAGAAGGGTTTGGCAAACATCACCGGCGAGGGCAATGGTCGCCCTATGCTCTACTACCACGGTATTCCTATGGTGGAGCTTCCGGCAAGTCAGTACGGACTCCACCGTGCGCAGTCGTTCTGCATCCTTACCGATCGCCGCAACCTTGTCTTGGCTTTGAACACAGCCGATTCGCCAGAGAAGGAGATTCGTATGTGGTACAACCCCGACGAGATGGAGAACCGCCAGCGTGTAGTATTCCTCGCAGGTACGGCAGTTGTCGATCCGGAGCTTGTTTCGGCATATATCTTCGATAACGGAGTGGTATTGTAATGAAGACAACCTCGAACTACAAGCCTGTTGGAGGGGTGGAGAGCGTGGCTCTCTACCCCGCCGATGCGGTGGTGACGGCACTCTTTTCGAGCGATGGTTGCGAGGTTGAACTCTCGGGTGTTCCCATCGAGGTGCCACTCTTGGAAGATTGCTCACAATATGAGGAAAAGTCCCATTCGGAGAGGGGCTCAACCTCTGTTTCGCACCTGCTCCACCTCGTGGCAGAGAGAGGCGATGCCCAAGCGTGGATGGAGAACGACTTTCTCGAACAGGCGACCTTCGAGGGCTTCGTTGCAGTAATCTCCTTATGCGACGGTCGCCACCTCTTGGCGGGATATTCGGCACTATTGGGCAATGAGCAGCCACTGCGACTCGAATCCCTCACCTCCACATCGGGTAAATCTTTGGGCGAGATACCTTCGGTAACGCTACGACTTGTGGCGCACGATGCCGACTTCTCGCCCATAATCCACAACATCTAAACCGACATACAATATGGAAAAAGCAAAGAGAAAAAACATAATTTGCACCTCAGCACAAAATAGTGCCGATGCACTCTATGCCCACGCCTCGGCACCCGTCGAGAACAAAGCCTTTTGGCGTTGGGGCACCGACAACAATCTGCCCGAAGCGTTGGCGCTCCTATCTCGACGCTCGACAGCCCATCGTCGCATCATAAACGACAAGGCGGACTACATCTCGGGCAAGGGATTTAACTATGACGGAACGGTGCCGTTGTTGGATAATATTGTGAAGCGGGCAAATGGCGAGGGTGAGTCGTTGCGACAGATTCTGAACAAGTTGGCATTCGACAAGTCGCTCTTCGGCAACGCCTTTTTGGAGGTGGTGACCGACGAGGAGCACACATTCCTCTCGCTCTATCACCACGATGCCACCCACTGCCGCATTGCCAAAGGCTCGCAACACATACTCCTGCACCACAATTGGCGCAATTTCCGTCCAAGCGAAGCCCTCTCGTTACCACTCTACCCCACTTTCGAAAAGCAGAGCGACGGCACTCTCCGCTCGATAATCCACTACAAGGACTACGAGCCTATGTTCGAGCACTATGGAGTACCTCAATATATCGCAGGTATGAATGTGTCGGCCATAGCCTACAAGACCGACCGTTGGAACATCGCCCGATTGGATAACTCGTTCCAACTCTCGGGTGTGATGATGATTGACAATGCGGTCGACAGCGAGGAGGAGGCTTCGAAGTTGGCCCGTATGGCGGAGCAACGCTTTGCCGGCAAACCCGGACAGGTGATGTTCATCATCCGTGACGAGAGCTCCGACGATAACTCCCGCTTCATACCGCTCGAATCGCAGAACGATGGCGATTGGAAGGCGTTGCACGACCAAGCCACAAGCGATATTGTGGTGGCACACTCGTGGTTCCGTTCGTTGAGTGGTCTGGACTACTCGACAGGTTTCAGTGCCGAGCGTATTCTGCACGAGTATGAGGTGGCCTTGAACACCGTTATCCTCGGTGAGCAGAGTGAACTCTTGGAGCCTATAACCCACGCCATAGGCACGATTTTGCAGATCGATTGCTCCTCGCTCGAAATTATCAACCGCCCACCTACACGCTCAAAGCCTGTCTATATGAAGGTGTGGGAGGCTCGCAAGGCCGACGGTTTGGACTACGACGAGAGCGATGCCGAGCAGCAGAAGTTCCTTGCCGAGTTGGGCAAAAGCACCATTAAATCAGTTGATTAACCTATGAAAAATCTAATTACGAATGAACAAGTTATTTCGTTGGCTTTCGGCGACGGCGAGTATCTGTCGCCAGAAGTTATCCTCGATTCGGACATCGCTTTGGCAGAAGATCGCTACATTGTGCCGGTGGTGGGAGCAGAGCTACATCAAGCGTTGCTTGACGGCTCTTATCCGACTCTTCTCGACGATTTTGTCGCACCTGCGCTCGCTATGGCAGTCCGCACAGTAGTTCAGCCTGCGCTGAATGTCCGCACAGGTCAGGCAGGATTGCAAATCTCCTCATCGTTGCGAGCCGACTCCTCGACCAAGACGGCTATGCAGTCGTTGCAGAAGTCGTTGCGCCTGCGTCGTCAGGCTCTGTTAAGGCGATTGTCAAACCATCTGAAAAACCACGCATCGGAGTTTGCCGAATACGACCCAAAGAGCGATGCGATGCAAAACTGCTCGATCAATGGAGGCTATATACAGGTGCACTAATGGTGCTATTCTCGGTTTGGCAGCACTCTTTGCACCGATAAAGCCTTTGATTTTGTGCGCCCTATCGTTTATCCTCGTCGACTTCGTGACGGGAGTTATCGCCTCCCGTTGTGAGGCGAAGCAGAGGGGCGAGCAGTGGTACTTCTCCTCGCACGAGGCGTGGCGCACCATCCGCAAAGCGGGTTTTGTATTGCTGACAATCTCGATGAGTTGGCTTATCGAGTGGTGTATCCTCGACTTTGTGACACTCAACCTCACCCGCATACTTACGGGGGCGATATGCGGTGTGGAGATGTGGTCATTTTTGGAGAACGCCTCGGTATTGAGCGATGCCAAGTTGTTCGAGTGGTTGCGCAACTATGTAAAACGAAAAGTAGAGAAGGAGATTGGAAAGTATGAAGATGAGTAGAGGATTACGCAACAACAATCCTGGAAATATCCGCCTCGGGAACTTCCGCTACAAGGGCGAGAGGGCAAAGAGCAGCGACTCGGCATTTCGCCAATTCGAGAGCGTGGAGTGGGGCTACCGAGCGATGTTTGTATTGCTGCACACCTACGCCACAAAGCGAGGTTGCCGCACCCTGCGTGCGATGATTAACCGCTACGCTCCGCCTACGGAGAACTTCACCGAGGGGTATCTCCGTTGCGTAATGAACGCCACACACCTATCGCCCGACGAGTCTATTTCGACCACCGACGGAGCTGTGATGACCGCTATTGTGGCTGCAATGTCGGCAGTCGAAAACGGCATAAAGGCGAATATGGGAGATGTTTGGCGTGGTTGGGAACTTTTTATTGCAGATTTCTCGGAAAAATAGTTATCTTTGTGATAACTATGAGGGGCTTTTCCGAAAATATTGCAGAGCGTATCGCAAAGATACCTATGGCGATGGTGGTCGCACCATTTGCCGTGGGTATCTTTTTTGCTGATGCGGTGCAGACCCCGATATGGCTCTTATTTCTCGCCTGTGTAGTGTCGCTGATTGGCGTTATCACGCTCACAAAGTGGTGGCAGAACTGCGCACTCTTTGCTATGATTTTTGCCGTTGGCGCACTCCTTCACTCCATCTCGTATCGAGGTGAGGTGGAGTACGGAAAACCTGTCGAGATGCTCCTCAAAGTCGAAACCTCGTCTGCCGAGCGTGAAGGTTACACCTCTGCCGAGGCGACGATAGAGCATTGTGCCGCTGCCTCGCTCAACACCCGCAAAGTGGTCGTTTGGGGCGACTCGCTCACCCACTTCCGAGCCGGCGACCGCCTTCGTCTGACCACCCCTATCCGCCCATTTCGAGCCGAGCGAGAGCAGTATGCCCGACTGATGCACCACCGAGGTTTCATCGGCTCCGTGTCGGTAAATCATCGTGCGACATACGAGTATATTCCTGCTGAAAAGCGGACTCTGCACGATTGGGCGGTCGAGCGACTGCGAGGGGCTATGCCCGAGGGCGATGGTCGTGCCGTAGTCTTGGCGATGACCACAGGCGAGAGGGGCGAAATCCGCACAGAACTGCGTCAGCACTACTCGGCAAGTGGAGCGTCGCACCTCTTGGCGGTGTCGGGCTTGCATATCGGTATTGCCTTTATGCTCGTAAACATCCTGCTCTTGCCGTTGGTGCTGTTGCGCTACGGCAATCTGCTGCGCTCGATTTTGGCAATAGCGTTGATTTGGCTCTATGTGTGGCTCTGCGGTATGTCGCCAAGTGCGGTGCGTGCCGCCATAATGTTCTCGTTACTGCAATTTTCGCTCTCGTCATTGCGAGAGTATGCCAGCATAAACATCTTGGCAGGTACCGCCTTTGTGATGTTGGCTCTCGATAGCCACCTTCTCTTCGATATCTCGTTCCAACTCTCGTTTATAGCCGTTGCAGGCATTGTTTTATGGGGTATGCAACTTTATTGCATAGCCTCCACCCGCTTCAAAATCGTCAACACAATCGTGGGAATTATGATTGTCGGCATCGCTTCGACCATAGCGACAATGCCGTTGGTGGCAAACACCTTCTCGACCATCTCGTTAGTTGGCATTTTGATAAACCCTGCCGTCATTTTCCTCGCCAACATTGTGGTTTTGTCGGGCATCGTGGCGTTGGCATTGCCATTTATGGGCGTGGTGGCGGAGGTGGCAGCCGAGTGGCAAAACCGAGTGGTTGAGTGGGCGGCATCGTTGCCATACGGACACTTCGACATCGCTATATCAGAGGGTGCGATGTGGGGCATATACGCCATATTCGCCATCGTAACACTACTATTTTGGTTGCTACCAAAACGAGAAAAAGAGCAGAAAATTGAGGGATAATTACTATCTTTGCCGTGATGTTTACAAACGAGGAGTTTTCAATACTGTGTAGTGCGGATGTTACCGCCGCCATTCGGGAGAATATCGACCGCAAGCCGACCGATATCGCTCTCGATAGGCGCATACCTCACGCCTCGGTGGTTGCCACGCAGGTCAAGAATCTGCAAAAGTGTCGCACCAAACTTCCGTCGTACTTTGCCGTGCAGGCGATAGTGCCTACACTCGCCTACGAGCAGTCGTCGAGCGAAGAGTGTGCACTCCGCAAGCAGCTCTCGGGCGAAAGTGTTCTCGATTTGACCTGCGGACTCGGTGTCGATGCCTATGCCCTATCCAAACGATTTAAGCGAGTTGTGACAATCGAGCGCAACGAGATGGTTGCCGCAGTGGCACGAGAGAATTTCCGCCGACTCGGGGCCGAGAATATCGAGGTTGTGTGCTCCTCGGCAGAGGAGTATCTTGCCAGCTGCACCGACCACTTCGATTGGTGCTTCTCCGACCCCGACCGCCGTGGAGCAAAGGGCGAAAAGTTGGTACGCTTGGAGGATTGTTCGCCCGATGTGGTGGCGCTTATGCCAACTTTACAGAGGGTTGCCGACCGCATCTGCATAAAATGTTCGCCACTCTTCGATGTCGATGAGGCGTTCCGACTCTTTGGCGACTGCTCGGTCGAAACTGTATCGCTCTCGGGCGAGGCAAAGGAGGTAAATATCTATATCGACGGCTCGGCACCACGCCTTAAAGCCGTAGCAATCGGCATTGGCGAATTTTCGGCGAGTGTCGAGGAGCGCAATGCGGCAATGTGGAGCGCAGAGCCGAGCGACCTTGCGCAATATCGCTATATCACCCTGCCCGATGTGGCGTTGCAGCACACCCGAATGGTGGCTGTGGCGTTCGAGGGCAAGTGCGATGTTTGGTCGAACAATGGCGTCGCCTTATCAATAGAAAAGCCGACGAATGTTTTGGGTCGCACCTTCGAGGTGGAGGCAATATACGAGATTGACAGTGCGTTTAAGAAGATGATGCGAGGTCGCAAGGCGGAGATTTATCGCCGTGACTTCCCAATGGCAAATGGCGAGATTTGCAAACGATATCGCTGCTCGGAGGGTGGCTCCGAAAAGTGGTGCTTCACACGAATAAACGAAAATTTTATTGCAATAAAATTTAATTGATAATTGACAATTGAAAATTGATAATTAAAGGTATTTTTAATTCTTAATTTTTCATTTTGAATTTATGAAAATAGTAATCGTGGGTAGCGGGAATGTGGCGGGGTCGTTGGCACAGGCGATAGCCGAGGCTGATGGCTTGGAGTTGGTGCAGATTTTTGCCCGCAACGAGGAGCGTGGTCGCAAAGTGGCGGAGTTGGCACACAGCGAGTGGAGCAACAGCGAGATTGCCGAGGCAGATTTGTACCTTATTTCGGTTAGCGACAACGCAGTAGAGGGGTGTGCAAAAAGTTTGCATATCCCCCAAAATGCCGTTATTGCCCATACCGCAGGGTGTTGTCCGATCGATGCACTTGCTCCGCACACTCATCGTGCGGTATTCTACCCATTCCAGACCTTTTCGGTGGGTCGCAAGGTCGATTTCACGAAGGGTTACATCTTTGTGGAGGGTGCAACCGACCACGCCCTACGCACCGTAGAGGAGGCGGCTCACGCCCTTACCGCAAAGGTTTTGCCTGCCGACACTGCACGCCGAGCGGTGATACATCTCTCGGGAGTGTTTGCCTGCAACTTTGCAAATGCGATGTACGCCAATGCCGCCGAGGTATTGGCAAAAGAGGGGCTTCCGTTCGACATCGTTGCACCCGTAATCGAGGAGACTGCCAAGAAGGTTGTCGAGTCGCAAGACCCTGCGCAATCGCAGACAGGCCCTGCCCGACGAGGCGACACACAAACGCTCGAACGCCACCGCAGGATGTTGGCAGAGGAGCCCGAGAAGAGAGAAATTTATGACAAAATAAGTGAAGATATATGGCACAGAACAAAAACTTCAAAGAGTTATTAGCCGATGTCGAGGCTATCGTCTTCGATGTCGACGGAGTGATGACCGACGGCGGAATTATACCGTTGGCAGATGGCGATTTCATCCGCAAATACAACGCAAAGGATGGCTACGCCCTCGCATACGCCGCATCGCACGGCTTCAATATCGGAGTTATCTCGGGCGGCTTCGGCAAGGCGTTGGAGAGCCGTATGAGCCGACTCCACATCAAGCACTACTACCTCGGTTGTATGGATAAGATTGCCGCCATCGACGACTTTATCGCAAAGACAGGTGTCAAGCGTGAGAACATAATCTATATGGGCGACGATATTCCCGACTTGGAGGTGTTGCGCTATGTGGGCATTCCGGTAGCCCCTGCCGATGCGTGCAGCGAGGTGTTGCAGACGGCGGTCTATATCTCGGAGCACAATGGCGGCGCAGGAGCTGTGCGTGATATCATCGAGCAGGTGTTGCGTGTGAAGGGTATGTGGGCGTTGGACTCAAAGGGTGTCATTGCCGACGATTCGAAGGAGGTTGCTTCACGATAGGTATGCAGGAGATTGAGCGCAAATACCTGACGATTGACGAGTCGTGGCGTGAGGAGGTGTGCCGTTCGATGCGCATTGCGCAGGGCTACCTCTGCTCTCGTCGTGTTACCGCTCGTGTGCGTGTGTGCGATAATAGAGGTATCCTGACCTTCAAGAGCAAGAGCCGAGATGGCGGTTTGAGCCGCTTCGAGTGGGAGCGCACCATTCCGCTTGGCGTGGCAGAACAACTGCTTGGGCGTTGTTCGGGGGTGGTCGATAAGGTGCGTCATATTGTCGAGTATGAGGGTCACACCTTCGAGGTCGATGAGTTCCGAGGCGAGAACGAGGGGCTAGTGGTTGCCGAGGTGGAGCTCTCCGATTGTAACGAGAAGGTCGCACTACCGCCCTGGATAGGCGACGAGGTCACGGGCATTCGGTGCTTCTACAACTCGTTCCTCGTGAAGATGCCGTTCAAGAGGTGGAAAAAGTAAGAGTCTGTCGAAATTCGACAGACTCTTTTTGGTTATTAGCTATTAGCCATTGGCCATTAGCTTTTTCAAATTAGTCCACCTTAATATCTTTATTAACATTCTTCGAACCTACCAATGCATAGTAGAGGAGGAATGCAAGACCGGCAACGATTACCCAGTAGCTTACGAGGTAGCTACCTGTGAAATCAACAACGGCATTCTGAACGAATGGGAGGATACCACCACCGCAAACCATTGCCATAAAGATACCTGCGCCCTTCTCGGTGTACTTGCCGAGGCCCTCAACTGCGAGGTTGAAGATACCGCCCCACATTACAGATGTGCAGAGACCGCAAAGAACGAGCAATGCTGCATTTACAGGAACCTCTGCCAAACCGAAACCTGCGGTGCCCTTGAATACAGGGAGGCTAACACCAACCTGTGGCAAGAACATAGCACCCAAAACGAGAACCAAACCTACGCACGAAACTGCGGTAAGCATACTCTTTGCCGAAACCTTTGCACCGAGAGCAGCACCCAAAAGACGACCTACGAGCATAAGCAACCAATAGGTAGCGGTAACTGTTCCTGCGATAGCCTCAGCGCCCGACTCAACATTCAAACCGCCATTCTGCAACCACTTCTGCAATACATTCGGAATACCTACCTCAACACCTACATAGATGAAGATAGCAACTGCACCGAGTACGAAGTGACGGAACGACATTGGGCCATACTGCGACTTCTCCTCAACCTTTGCACCTACGGTTGGGTTCTCAGGAATCTTGGTGAGCAAAATTACAACGAATGCAACGGCGAAGATAGCCAACGCAATCCACATCAATGGGAATACATCGCTGATCTGTGCCTTTGCAATGCTTGGTACGAATACACCTGTGAGGAAGATTACGGCAGTACCCATCAACGAGTTGAACGAGCCACCCACCTGAACGAGCTGGTTACCACGGTTACCACCGCCACCGAGCTTGTTCAACATTGGGTTAACCACGATGTTGAGCATACACATCGAGAAACCTGCTACGAAAGCACCCAAGAGGTAGATGCCGAAAGCGGTGTTGCCGGTCAACTTACCTGCTACAAACTGAATTGCAACACCGATGAAACCAACTGCAACAGCGGTCAAAGCGGTAAACTTGTAACCCTTCTTCTGCAAGAGGTTACCGGCAGGAATACCCATAACTGCGTATGCAATAAAGTTGCACAACACACCGAGAGTACCCATCCAGTTAGCAACCTGGAACTGGTTTTTGAGGATATCGCCCATTGGCGACGCAAGGTTTGTGACGAACGAAATCATACCGAAGAGCAAGATGCACACGATGATTGCCGGCACATTCGAATTTTGTTTTTGTGTCATAAAATTTTAGTTTTTATTGGTTAAAAAAAGTTTGTTTCCTATTTGGTCTATCTATCACGCTCGACCACATACTCACAGAGTGCCAACAACGAGTTGCGATACTCCGTATCCTCGCAAACCGAGAGTGCCGACATTGCTCGTTGCAGGTAGGCCTGCAAGGTCTCTCGTGCAAGCTCCACGCCCTTATGCTCCTCGACCTTGTGCTGAATGAACGCTACCGACTCCTCGCTCTCGGCGCAGAGTGGCAGGTGGTGCATAATCTCCGCCTTCTCCTCCTCCGACACACGCTCCAACACCTCGATAAGCGGAAGGGTTATCTTGCGCTCACGCAGATCGTTGGCTGCCGGTTTGCCCGTATTATTATTAGGTACAAAATCGAGAATATCGTCGACAATCTGGAAAGCCATACCGAGCATATTACCAAAGGTGCGCATTGCCGCAACCTTATCGGGCGAAGCCCCCACCGACAATGCTCCCACCGAGCCACACACCGAGAACAACGATGCGGTCTTCTTGTAGATGATGTCGAGGTAATGCTCACGAGAGGTGTCCAACTTGGCTGCGTGGTCACTCTGAACGAGCTCACCCTCGCAGAGGGTCGACATCGCACCGATGATATGGGTCAGAAGGTCGTACTGACCGCTCTGCAAACCGATATTCATATTGCGTGCGAGGATATAGTCACCGATAATCACGGCGTTGCGTGACTGCCAACGGGCATTTACCGAGGCCTTGCCACGACGGAGATTGGACTCATCGATAACATCGTCATGAATAAGCGAAGCGACATGAATCATCTCGACCAGCATAGCCGCCAACATTGTGCGCTTGCCGAAGTTGCCCGTAGCCGAGGTGGCTCCTGCCGCAAGCATCACCACCACAGGGCGCAACCCCTTGCCTCTCGACGAGAGGACATATTCGAGCATATCGCCGATGAGGGTACCCTGCTCCTCGCTGAAATTCTTGCGAACAAAGGCGTTGAACTCCTCGATTTTATCACCCAAAGGGCGACGAATTTGGTCCAATGTTGTAGTCATAAAAGTCCTATATCCGAACAAAGATAGTGAATTTTCGGGAGAATTGCCCCAAAACGCAAATTTTTTTCTAACTTTGAGCGTTATTTAGTGTGCATATATGGAAAAATTGCAAAATATTTGGCGCAAAGCGCTACCTATGGTGGTTGCTGTTTTGGTATTTGGGGTGGTATCGGTCATCGGCTTTGCTCCGCAGTTGGAGGGGCGAGTTCTGCCACAACACGACATCCGTCAATTCGACGGTATGAGCCGTGATATCCGTGAGTGTCGAGCCGACTTCGACGAGGATCCGCAATGGACAGGAGCGATGTTCTCGGGTATGCCTGCCTATCAAATCAACATAAAATATCCGGCACAAATCATCAAACGCACGGTCGATTGGGTGCAGTCGCTCTTTGCAGCACCCGCCTCGATGGTATTTTTTGCGATGTTGTCCGCCTTCGTTATGGCTCTGCTGATGGGAATGTCGGCGTGGGTAGGCATTATCGTGGGCTTGGCATACGGACTCTCAACCTACTTCTTCCTGATTATCGGTGCAGGTCACATAACAAAGATGTGGGCTTTGGTATATGCCCCTGCAATGCTCGGCTCGATACACTACACCCTGCGACAGAATATGTGGGTGGGTGGCGCATTGACCGCTCTCTTTGCAGCATTGGAGGCTGGTGCAAACCATCCGCAGATTACCTACTACTTTGTCTTGGCTGCGGCGGCTCTTTTCATCTCAGAGTTGGTTTTTGCAATCAAAAATAGGGTATGCAAAAACTTTGCATACCGCACCGTAGTACTTGTGGGAGCGGCAATTTTGGCTCTTGGAGCAAATTTTGCACCACTCTACTACACAATGCAACACACCTCCGACACCACTCGTGGCGGAAGTGCCTTGGCGGTCGAAAACGAGCGCAAAGGACTCGACATAGAGTATGCTACGGCGTGGAGTTACGGCATTGGCGAGAGTTGGAATATGCTTATTCCCGACTTTGTAGGTGGCGACTCGGGTGCAACCTTCTCGAAGGATGGCGAGGTGGTGGAGGCTCTCAAAGAGTTGGGCGCAAGCAAGCGCAATGCCGAGCAGATTGCCCAGCAACTGCCGACCTATTGGGGCGAACAACCCTACACCGCAGGCCCAACCTACATCGGAGCGATTGTGATTTTCCTTGCACTGCTCGGACTTCTGCTTGCCGACAACCGCAACCGTTGGTGGGTGGTGGCAGCGACAATCTTGGCGATTTTGATGTCGTGGGGCTACCACGCAATGTGGTTTACCGAGTTGTGCTTCAACTATTTACCTCTCTACAACAAATTCCGAGCTGTTTCGACCGCCTTGGTGGTTGTGGAGTGGAGCGCACCGCTCTTGGCAGGTGTGGCGTTGTGGCAAATCTACCAAAAGTGGGAGGATAAAAAGTTCCTCACTCGCAAGATTGCCATTGCAGCGGGCGTTACCTCAGGCGTATGTCTGATTTTTGCGGTTGCAGGCTCGTCGATACTCGACTTTGGCGAGGAGGCGAGCGTGGCGATGATGGGCGAGGCGTTTGGCGATGTTGAGATTGGAGCAATCGTTGCCGAGGCTATGGCGGCCGAGCGTGCCTCGATTCTCGCAAGCGATGCTTGGCGTTCAATTGCATACATCCTCTTGGCGGCAGGCGTTCTGCTTGGAGCCTTGCATATCGACCAAAAGTGGCGCACAGGCGCTTTGGCTCTCGTGGCGGTGCTTATTGTTGCCGATATTCTTCCGATAAATCTGCGCTACCTCCCATACGAAACATTTGTGGAGAAGCGCAACACCCAGATACGACCAACCGAGGCAGATAGGCAGATTATGGCGGATAAGGAGCTCGGCTACCGAGTATTCAACCTCACCGTTTCGCCATTCAACGACGCTACGACCTCTATGTTCCACCGCTCGATTGGCGGTTATCACGGAGCAAAGATGGGTCGCTATCAAGACCTGATTGACCACTACCTCTCGAATGGCAACGAGGCGGTGCTCGATATGCTCAACACCAAGTACCTCATAACCAAGGAGGGCGTTATCGAACGCCCGACAGCCTACGGAGCGGCGTGGTTTGTGAGCAATATGGAGATTGTGGAGAGTGCCGACGAGGAGTTGGCGGCATTGGGCGTGATTGACCTTCGCACCACCGCAGTGGCCGAGGTTGGCGCACCACGACCACGCATCGAGGGTGCCGGTGAGATTGAACTCAAAGAGTATCGCCCTAACTATCTCCGTTACGACTACACCCTCACAGGTGGCAGTGCCGTAGCGGTATTCTCCGAAATCTACTACGACAAGGGTTGGCAGGCTTACCTCGATGGCGAGCCTTGCGACTCGTTCCGTGCCGACTACCTGCTTCGTGCAATGGTTCTGCCCGAGGGTCAGCACACCATAGAGTGGCGATTCAAGGCTCCAAATTGGAGTTTGACCGAGGCAATAACGCTTATTTGCTCAATTTTGATTATCTTCGCACTCGTAATACCCGTAATTTTGAAATGTTATGGCAACTGCAAAAAGAGACATATCTCGTAGGGTACGATTCTCCTACGCCACCGCAACCGTGAGTATGACGCTCGTACTGTTCCTGCTCGGAGCGGTGGGTTTCATTATGGCAAACATCTTCTCCACCACAAAGCGTATGCGTGAGAGCGTGACGATGATTGTGGAGTTGAAGGATAACCTCTCGGAGGCGGAGCGTGATAGTGTAGCGGTGCGCCTTGCCGAGAGCGAGATGGTGGCATCGTTGAAGTTCGTGTCGAAGGAGTCGAAGCTCGAAGATGAGGAGTTCAAGCGTGTGTTCACCGTCGATATCAAGGGTATCTTAGGCGAGAACCCTCTGCCCGATAGCTACGATGTGACTCTTTCGGCCCTCTCGTCGAACAAGGAGGGGCTCGAAAAGTTTGCCGAGGAGGCTCGCAAAATCGAGGGCGTGTCGTATGTGACCTATCCGCAGAGCTTTATCGAGGATATGCACTCCACGCTCGACATTATGCAGTTTATAATGGCGGTCTTTGGCGGAGCGTTGCTCGTGGTGTCATTTGTGCTGCTGAACAACACCGTTCGCTTGTCGGTATATTCGCAACGAGAGTTGATAAACACCTTGAAGGCTGTAGGTGCTACGAAGTGGTTTATTATGCGCCCATTTGTGGGTCGTAGCGCATTGCAGGGACTCTTGGCGGGTATCATCGCATCGCTCCTGCTCGGAGGTGCGCTCTATGCCCTCGACCACTTTGTGCCGGGCTTGGGCATCTTCCCTCGTTGGGAGGAGGCTGGCATCTTCGCAGGTGCAATAGTTGTGGTTGGCGTGGTGGTTGCAGTCATCTGCACGCTGCCTGTGGTCAATCGCTTCGTGAATATGAGGGGGAATAAGATTTACCTTTATTAGAGGAAGTTAGGGGCGTTAGGGGCGTTAGGGGCGTTAGAGGCGTTAGAGGCGTTAGAGAGTTTAGGGAGTTTAGAGAGTTTAGAGAATTTAGAGAATTTAGGGAATTTAGGGAATCTTCCCAAAGGGGAAAATCGGAGGCGATTGAGGAAATGCAAAATGCAGAATGCAAAATGCAGAATTAACAAATTTTTCCCAGAGGTGGAAATCGTAGGCGGTTAGGCTATTTTTTCGCCAAGCGAGGAGCCAAAACCGCAGCATAGTAAGCCTATGTGAGGAATTTGGCTACCGAAGTACGGTGGAAAAAGAGCCAATCGGAACGATTTACGGCGCAACGAGCAATAGAATAACAAAAACAAAAAATATGAAAAAGTGGTTTAGTAAAGTTGAGGATAAGCACGATAAGGAGATGCCTTTGACTATGCGCAACTATGTGCTGATGATTGTGGGTGCAGTGGTTATAGTTTTGGGCTTTGTGTTGATGGCAGGCGGTACGGTGGCAACACCAGAGGAGTTCTCCTACGACATATTCTCGTGGAGAAGAATTACCCTCGCCCCAATACTCGTGGTGGCTGGTTTTGCATTCGAAATATACGCTGTTTTGAAGCGTTTTTAGGGTGCACAACCACCCCTCCCAATGTTAAATAATTGTTAAATTTCGTTTGAAGTGTTGTCTGTTTGGGCAACACTTTTTATCTTTGTAGAAGTGAAATAACCTAAACAAACTCTTTATATGGGAGAAATTTACTATGTAATGGTCGCAATTCTTGCGCTCCTCGCCGTATCAGGACTCTATGTTGGCGTCACCAACGATGCGGTAAATTTCCTTAACTCGGCTATCGGTTCGAGAGCTGCAAAGCTCCGCACTATCCTTATCGTTGCCTCGGTGGGTATCCTCGTGGGAGCCCTCACATCGAGCGGTATGATGGATGTGGCACGCCACGGAATGTTCCACCCTGGACTCTTCACCTTCAAGGAGGTGATGATGCTCTATGTGGCGGTGATGTTTGCAAATGTGATCCTGCTCGACCTCTACAACTCGCTCGGATTGCCGACCTCAACCACCGTGTCGCTGATATTCTGCTTGTTGGGCTCGGCGATTGCAGTAGCACTCTTCAAGATTGGTGCAGACCCTAACATCTCCTACTTGGAGTTGGGCAACTACATCAACACCGCCAAGGCGATGGGTATCGTTTCGGGTATCCTCCTCTCGGTGATTCTCGCCTTCACGATGGGTACCTTTGTGATGTGGATTTCACGCCTTATCTTCTCGTTCCGATATGTGAAGATGTTGCGTCGCTTTGGTGCAGTATGGTGCGGAATGTCGCTCACAGCCATCCTCTACTTCGCCCTCTTCAAGGGTTTGAAGTCGCAACTCGGTGGCACCGCCTTCGTAGCGTGGGTGGATGAGCACTTGCTCATCTCGCTCGGCATTGCGTGGGTATGTTGCGCACTGCTGCTCTTCTTCTTGCAGTTGTTCCGTGTGAATATCTTGCGTATAACCATCCTCTCGGGAACATTCGCCCTGGCATTGGCATTCGCAGGTAACGACCTCGTAAACTTTATCGGTGTGCCTATCGCAGGTTTGGAGGCATTCACCACAACAAAGGCTGCCGGAGGCGATGTCTCGCTCCTGATGACAGGCTTGGCAGAACCGGCACAGAACACCAACAACACCCTCTACATCGTTCTCTCGGGTATCATTATGGTGGCAACACTCTGGACCTCTCGCAAGGCGATGAATGTATCGCAGACCGAGCTCTCGCTCTCGTCGGCAGGCGATGATGGTGGCAATCAGCAGTTCTCTTCGTCGGTATTCTCTCGTGCGTTGGTGCGTGCTGCGGTAAATACCTCACGCTTCTTCGACAAGATTACACCGGAGCCGGCAAAGAAGTTTATCGAGAAGCGTTTCGAATGGGCCGATATCGAGCATAGCGGCGCACCTTACGATATGATTCGTTCGACCGTAAATCTTACAACCGCATCGTTGCTTATCGCACTCGGTACCTCGTTGAAGTTGCCACTCTCGACCACCTATGTATGTTTTATGGTGGCTATGGGATCGTCGTTGGCAGATAAGGCGTGGGGTCGTGAGAGTGCCGTATATCGTATCACAGGTGTATTTACCGTTGTTATGGGTTGGTTTGTGACCGGTTTTGGCGGCTTCATCATCGCATTCGTACTCGGTTTATTGCTTATGTGGGGTGAGGTTTGGGCTTTCGGCGCAATAACACTCCTCGTGGTATATATGTTTATCCACTCGAACTTTATGCCTAAAAAGAAGAAGGAGGATCACAAGAAGAGCGATGCCGAGGTGCGTGAAAACCTCGTAAATAATACGATGACAGGTGTTTCGGAGACTATCAAGGCTACTACACGCATCTACAACCGCACCATCGTGGCGTTGATGAAGGAGAATCGCAAGGCGTTGAAGGAGCTTGCAACCGAGGCTGCCGAGATGTACGAGGAGAATCGTCGCTTGAAGTACTCTATCGCTACGACTCTGCGTACCACCTACGGCTCGGATTTGAACCTCTCGCTCTACTATGTGCAGATTCTCGACTACCTGAACGAGATGACCAAGTCATTGGTGCATATCACTCGTCCTTCGTTCGAGCATATCGACAACAACCACACCGGTTTGAGCCAGATTCAGACCGAGAACCTTATGTCGATAAATGCCGATGTGAATGAGATCTACTCACGCATTATATATATGTTTACCTCGAATGACTTCTCGACTATCGACGAGGTTTTGACAATGCGTGACAACCTCTTCGAGCGATTGGCGCAGTCGACCAAGGAGGAGCTGGCTCGTATCACCGCCGGCGAGTCGAACTCTCGTGCCGGAATGTTGTTCCTCGGTATTATCTCGGAGACCAAGACTATGGTGTTGCAGTCACGCAACTTGTTGAAGTCTCGTCGCTACTTTATCGAGCAGGAGGGAAAGGTGATTCGCCAAAAGCGCATCTATGAATAAATTCTATTTTTAAGGGGCAACTACTGCGTTGCACTGCAATAAACCGCTTGCTCACATAGGTTTGACTATGCTGCGCAAGCGGTTTTCTTGTACGCCTTGTATTTACCTCCTTAAAAAGGCTCACTGAAAAATTCCAGTGGGGAAAATTGTAAAAAAAATCTATCTTTGTGGTATGGGGGGGTATTAAATTGACAATTGAAAATTGATAATTGACAATTAAAGGTATTTTTAATTAATTCTCATACCCCCTCCGCTACGCTCGCCCCCCCCCTAACTTAGGGGGACAATAGTTTATATTATTCCTCCCCTAAGTTAGGGGAGGTGCCCGTCAGGGCAGAGGGGTCTGTCAACTCTCAACTTTTAACTTTTAACTCGTACCGCCCACAGGGTTTTGCAGGTGATCCCTTAAAAAGAAAATTGGCTCAACCTTTCCAAAAAAGAAAAATCGTCGATGATGAGATTATTTTTGGGCGAGACTAGGCGACAAAAGCGGAGCATACTTGGGCGTATGTGAGCATTTTGGCGTTCGACGACTCGGACAAAAAGAACTCATCAGAAAGACTCCTGCGCTGAAAAATCGTCAATGATTGAGGGAATTTTGTGCCAAACAAGAAAATCGCCCCGCAGCATACTTGGCGTATGTGAGGAGCGATTTATCGCTGGGTGGTGCAAAATTCACCAATCAGAACGATTTTTCAAAAAAAATGAGGTCTTCGGAGGTAATTCGACTCACGGGAGAGCACCTCCCGCAGTCTTAGCGACCATATGTCGCAACCTTCCGATTTCCTCAACCAACCTAAAACTACTAACCTAAAATGAACCTTAAAACTTCGCTGCAAAGATAAGGGCTTTTTCGATACTGTGCAAGTTTTTTATTAAAAATTTTTAATTATTTTGTAAAAAATTTTTACGCTATCTTGTATATTGCTTATTTTCAGCGATTTACAATTTGAAAAAATTTTAACAATTATTTATCGTAAAACGATAATAGGAGCGAAAATATGAGTAAAAGAGATAAAAACAGAGTTAGCAAAGACCCATCAATAATGGTATTTTGAGTACGAAAAAAGCCCAATCATTGCCAATTAAAAAATAAATTTCTACCTTTGTATTGCTATGGGAAAGAGTCTGATTGGTTTTCGTTGCGCTCCTATGGAGCGTGTCCGCATCGGTTTTATCGGTGTCGGAGCACGAGGTGTGCGTGCAGTAGAGCGAATGGCAAACATCGAGGGCACGGAGATTGTTGCCGTATGCGACTTTATAGAGTTCAACCTCGAAAATGCATCGGCTATCGTTACGAAATATGGCGGTAACAAGCCAGCTGTATACCTCGGCGAGGAGGGTTGGCGAGAGTTGTGCGAGAGGGAGGATATAGACCTTATATATATAAGTACCGATTGGGTAAGCCACGCCAATATAGCAATTCACGCCTTGGAGTGTGGCAAGCACACCGCAATCGAGGTGCCCGTAGCGATGTCGGTGGAGGATTGCTGGCGATTGGTCGATGCTGCCGAAAAGGCTCAACGCCACTGTATGATGCTCGAAAACTGCTGCTACGACGAGTTCGAGTTGGCAACGCTCAATATGGTACAACAGGGGTTGTTTGGCGATTTGATGCACGCCGAGGCTTCGTATATCCACGATTTGAGAGAGCGCATTTCGCTCAACGACAACGGTCATCGCCTTTGGAGGAATTGGCAGGTGGAGTATATGGCGACGCATATCGGTAACTTCTACCCTACCCACGGACTTGGTCCTGTGGCTTTGGCATTGGGACTCCATCGTGGCGATAGGATGAAGAGTCTGGTCTCGGTGTCGTCGGATGCGATTGGCGAGGCGGAAACCTTCCGAGGTACGATGAACTCGACAATCATTCGCACCGAGCGAGGTCGCACAATATTGCTGCAACACGGCATTGCCCTACCCCGACCATATAGCCGCCACTTCTTGTTGAGCGGTACGAAGGGTTATGTGCAGAAATATCCTGCACCATATATGGCATTTGCACCCGATACTACTGATGTGCTCTCTGGCGAGCGATGCCTGGCTCTTACGGAGCAGTACAAGCATCCGTTTGTTGCCGAGTACAAGGAGCGAGGCGTGGAGATTTGTGGCACACGATGGATCGATTATCTGATGGATAGCCGTCTGATATATTGCTTGCGCAACGGACTGCCACTCGATATGGATATATACGATGCTGTGGAGTGGTCGTCGCTGGTCGAGCTGACCGAGCAGTCGGCACTCGCAGGGGGCGCAGTGGTCGAAATACCCGACTTCACCCGAGGAAAATGGGATGAAACAGAGGGCTTCAAATTCGCCTTTGCGGAGTAACTTTCGACAACACTACAAACAACTGCATCAAAAATTTGGTGCAGTTTTTTTGTGGTTTGTCATTTTTTTTGTATATTTGTGTAGGTTCGGAATAGGATAAGGCTATGATTGGTGCTTTTATAACACATATTCAGGCCGAAAAACGGTTCTCTGCGCTTACCGTGCGCAACTATCGACACGACATCGAGTCGTTTGCGACTTGGTGTGCCTCGAACACGGGCATTCCGCTCGACAAATTCGACTTTACAAAGGTTACAACAGAGGATATACGGGAGTGGATAATCTACCGTATGGAGCATTGCAAGTTGGGAGCAGCCTCGATGAACAGAGAGCTCTCCTCGTTGCGCAGCTTCTATCGCTATTTGCGCACTCACGGCGAGATGACACAAGATATTTTTGGTCGCATATCGGCACTAAAAACTGCACGAAAATTGCCGTCGTTTGTACCAGAAACACGAATGGAACCACTGCTCGAAAATATACGCACCGAGAGCAAAACCGACGACCTTGTAGAGCAGCGTAATGCGCTGATTATCGCACTCTTTTACAGTTGCGGCATCCGCCTTGCAGAGTTGCAGGGGATGCGCTTCGGGAACATCTCGGCAGACAGAGCGACGCTCCATATCCGAGGTAAGGGCGACAAGCACCGAATAATACCCATTCTGCCCGAGTTGGGCGAACGAATTGAGCGATATATGGTGCTACTTCGGGGGCTGGATATTTCGACATCGGCAGAGGCTCCATTGATAGTGTCGCCACAGGGTGAGCCACTCTCCCGATCGACCATTCAGCGTGTGGTGAAAGCGAAACTGAGCGAGGCGAATGTGCAGGGCAAAAAATCGCCCCACATCTTGCGCCACACCTTCGCAACACACCTACTGAACAAAGATGCGGATATGCGTAATATACAGGAGCTTATGGGGCACTCGTCGCTCAAAACGACGCAGTGCTACACGCACAACAGCATAGCGCAGTTGCAGGAGGTGTATAGGCGGGCGCATCCGCACAAATAAACGGAAAACGGAAAACGGAAAACGGAAAACTTTTTTTGAGTTGAGAGTTGAGAGTTGAGAGATTAGTTAGGAGTTAGGAATTAGGAGTTAAATATCCCTAACAACCACTAACAACCGCTAACAACCACTAATAACCTTTAACAACAAAAAAGCTAATGGCTAAAAGCTAACAGCAAAAAACAGAAAGCTATGAAATTGGAAATGATTAGATGATTTTTGTGCGAAGCAAGGTAGCGAAAGCGCAGTTTACTGATGCGTAAATGAGCATTTCGCTATCCGATGATTCGTGCAAAAAGGGCTAATCAGAACAATTTCCATTTATAAACCTTAAAATTTTTGTACTATGGAGGTTAAGATTCAATCAGTTAAGTTCGATGCAAGCAAGCAGCTTATCGAATTTGTGGAGAAGAAGATGGCTCGATTGGAGCGTTTTGAGGGCAACTCAACAGGTGTTGATGTAACTTTGAAGTTGGACAAGGACAGCGAGAAGGGCAACAAGTTGGCCCTCGTTGCACTCCATGTTCCAGGCGGAGATATAGTAAGCGAGCAGCGTGCTCGCACATTCGAGGAGGCGGTGGATTTGGCACTCGATGCCGTAAAACGCCAAATCGAAAAGCGCAAGGAGTAAATCTATTCCGACATCTAACAACAGGGGAGTTGGCGAGGGCTGACTCCCCTTTTCGTTGGAATAAACAGGCTGTTCGTTGAAAAAATTTTTATATATAATATAACACGCCTACCTTTGCGAGGTTTTTAATTGAATAACTATGAAGAATTTTCACTTTGTAGCGGTACTTGTAACCCTCGCAACACTCTGTGGCTGCTCGCAAGCAGTCGAGGAGAACGGCAATGTTGAGGTTGCAAAGTCCGAACTCTCTATCAGTCTGCCAATCGGCATCAGCCGTACGGCCATAGATGAGAATGGCAAAGCCTCGTGGACTGAGGGCGACAAATTCGCACTGTGGGCAGAGAACCGAACAGGAGGTTTGGCCCTCAATCAAGCCGAATTCTCGATGATGTACTATTGGCACTCGGCAAAATCGGCAGTCTTTACCTCGCAAGCCAACACTTTGGCAGATGGAGTGTACACCTACTATGCCGTATCGCCAATGCCGGAGTCGGCAAACGGTTTTAATGCAACCTACACCATTCCTGCCGTGCAAAATGGTAGCACATTCAATGGTTCATACGACATTATGGTTGCAACACCTGTCGAGGCGGAGGCCATTTCGGCAGACAAGGTAAACAATCTTGCTCTCGACTTCCACCACAAGATGCACACCTTGAAGATGACTATTCCGCAGGGCAAAAACCCATTCCCGGAGGCTATTTCGCAGGTCGTATTCACCTTCCCGACAAAGGTTGTCGGCAGTGCTTCGGTTTCGATTTCCGACCCCGAGACGGCAGCGACCGTCAACCCTACGGGCAACACGCTTACAATCAATACACCAAGCGGTTTCAACGAGGGTGGCACAGCCTGGGGTGTAATTCTTCCTGTGGCAATCTCGGGCGAGGTATCGTACTATGCTGTATCGGCAAGCGGTCAGCTCACACTCAACCGCACCTTCTCGCTCAACAAGGAGTGCAAGGAGGGCCACATCACCCCACTACAACTCACAATCCCCGATCCTATTCCGCCAACCATCTTGCGTTTTGCTATCGGCAAGAACAACCTCGGCGAGGCGGTACAGAGCATAACACTCCTCGACAGCAATGGCGTTGCAGTGAAGAGTTTTGCAGGAAATTCGAGCAATGTTTACGATTGGACCGAGTACTCACTCTACGAGGATGGCACACTCAAGAACTATGTAGGTAAGACCTTTACCGTGCGCTACGAAAGCGCACACGCAATTGTTGAGAATACCGTACAGATTCCGTCTTCGCTCACCAAGCAGGGCGTGAACAACATCACAATCAACGTTCCTTACCTCTTCTACGAGGACTTCACCAATATCCACACCTCGTTCGAGAAGGACGATGAAAAGGTTGCGAACCTTATGGAGGCAGATGGTATGTTGCTCAACGACTATATGTATGTTTCGGGCTGGAACGGTGCTCACATCAAGGGCGTAGCAGGTCAGAGTGTACGTGTGAATGTTCGTCACCAGAGTACATTTGGTGTAACTCGTTCGAATGGTCGTCTCGACTCACCTTCGATTAAGACCCTCAAGTCGGGCGCAAGCGTTAAGCTCAAGGTTGAGTTCGATATGGGTGCATATGTAAACTCGGGATATAGCAGCAACAACGGAGTATTCTGTATCGCAGGTATCCACAGCAACGATGAGAGCAACGCATTGAGTGGTGTTGTAAGTACATCTGCACTTAGCAATGTGAGTGGAGATGCAAGCCGTGTATCGGGCGAGTTTAGCAGCGTATGCTTGCAGACAAGCAACCTCTCGGCAAGCTACAACAACGACAGCTTCAATAGCTCGTTCCCTACATATTCGTTCACAGCGAACAACTGTAGCTCGGCAACCCGACTCTGTTGGATTCCTTGCTGCGAGCAGAGCACTTACATTACATCAAATAACGCTCACTACTACTTGTATATTGACAACATTAGAGTATCAATCGCACAATAGGACTTCAAGATATGAAAAAGATACTTTTTGCATTAGCACTTGCAGTCGTAGCGACTGCGTGCCACACTAACGAGGGGGGCGAGGTTAAAGTTGGCAAAATTGCCATCAATGCCGCAACCCGTAGCGATGTGAGCGAGAATAGCGATAACAAATTTGTATTGAACGAAAGTCTTGTGCCTTCGGCAGATGACCTCAAAGTGGAGATTGTCGGCAACGATAATACCTTCATATGGGCAACACTTGCCGAGTTCAACGAGGCGGTAAGCAACGGTCTGGCATTTACATCGGCTCCGTATAATGTAACCCTCTCCTACGGAGAGAAGGGTGTTGAGGGTTGGTCTAAACCTTATTTCGAAGGCTCGACAAGCGTTGAGGTACCACAATACAACCTCTCCGTAGATGCCAATATCGAGGTTATACTCCTCAATTCGATTATCGCAATCGAAACCACCGACAACTTCAATGGTTATTTCCCGACCTCTGCCTTCAAGATTAACGGCATAGAGTGGGATTCGACAAAGGAAGAGATGCTCTTTATGAATGTTGGCGAGGTAACAATCTCGTGCGAGGCTATCCGCCAGACAGGTACTACAACAACTCTCGAAAGTGTTGTAACACTTAAACCAACCACTCGTCACAAAGTTGTATTTGACCTAACAACTGTGGGTAATACAGAGGTGAACATCTCTTTCGATGATACAATTGTCGAAACAATAGAACTCGAATTTGAATTGAATGAAAATGCTTAAAAATATGAAAATCGTAAAATTTACAGCAGTAGCACTCTTTGCAGCGCTTTTGGTGGGTTGTAACAACGAAAACCTCTCGTGGGGTGGCGAAGAAAACCCAAATATTTCGAATAAGGGACACCTCTCTCTATCCGAGATGACGGTAGATTGCCGTGTCGACGAGAGCGACCCCGAGGTGGGTGTTTTGAGCACACGAGCAACCCGTGCATCGGTAGATGTAAGCAACTTCGACTGCTCGATTATCAACGAAAACAACGAGGTTATACTCTCGTTCAAGTATAGCGAGCGACCAACCGAGGCTATCGAGTTGGCTACGGGCGACTACATCTTCAAGATGGTATCGGGCGAGGTACCTGCCGCAGCGTGGGAGAGCCCTGTTTATGGCGCAATAAAGCCATTCAAGATTGTGCGTAAGGAGACAACTACCCTCACCGAGATTGTTTGCTCGTTGATGCAGATTAAGGTCACCGTAACCTACGCTCCCGATTTATTGGAGCGCCTTGGCGACAAGACCATCACAACCGTTGTTATTGGTGAAAACTCGTTGGAGTATTCGCTCACCGAGAGCCGTGCCGGATTCTTTGTTGCTCCGCAGGCAAGCAACACCATCGAGTTGCGTATCAACGGTACTTATGCAGCCGACAAGCAGAACTTCAAGGTTGTCGAGATGACCAAAGAGGTGCAGAATGTTAAGGTTGGTCAGCATAGCAAGGTTCACTTCTACATTGAGCATGCCGCACAGGGCAATATCAACGTAGGTGTAACTATCCAGGATTGGGTAACCGACGAGATTATTCCCTGCAACGTTGCCGACAAGATAACCGAGGAGGAGTGGACCGAAGGTGGCAACCAGGGCGGCAACGACACCCCTGAGAACCCTGTCGAGGATCCAAGCATTGTTTGGGATGGTCACGACATCTCGCAGCGCGAGCAGATTGTAGGCGGCTTGGAGGTTGACTTGTTGATCTCGGCTTCGAAGGGTATCAAGGAGTTCTATGTAAAGATCGAGTCGGCATCTCTCACTCCTGTAGAGTTAGCTGATGTTGGTTTGTGCGACATCTTGAACTTGTGCTATCCACAACAGTCGTACGACTCAAACAACCCAGGCGTATTTATCGATGTTGAGGAGCCTCTCCGTGGCTTGGGATTCGCAGTTGCCGAAGAGGTTGTTAATCAGACTTTCGTAAAGCTCTCGATTACACAGTTTATGGGCGTACTTCAGGCTGTCAGCGGTACTACTTTGAAGAACCACGACTTCGTACTCACCGTTGTTGATAATGAGGGCAACACCTCCGTTAAAACTTTGATGCTTCAAACAGGAAAATAGTAGAAGATGAAGAGATTATTCAACATAATAATATGTGCGTGCGCATTGGCTATGGCGTCGTGTATAAGCGACGGCACAACCTCTAAACCGACAGAGAACGCCCCATCGCAAGATAAGGGAGCTTTGATTCTCAATGTCGGCACTCGCACAACAGACGGTACCGTGCACGACTATGTTCTCTTCATCTACAAGAACGAGAACGGTAAGGCGACGCTCGTGCGCAAGTACGATTCAAGCAAGGCCGATATGCAGAAGCCCGAGTATATCTGGTTGTTGGAGGGCAACTACACCGCTGTCGTAGAGAGCGGAAAGGCTGTAGCGACAACATTCAACAACGCAGAGTTTTACTACTTCGGTGAGAAGGACTTCGACATCAAGGGTGGCGAGACTTCGACCGTAGACCTTGTGGCAGCGATGCAGAATATCTCGGTAGAGGTGCTCTTCGACCAGGGTATCGTAAATGGCTTCCAGCCGGGATATGGCGTAGAGGTTAAGGCTGACAACAGCACCCTACTCAACTACACCGAAAGCAAGAAGGGCTACTTCATTATGCCTGAGGGTTGCACTACCCTCGCTTGGCACTTCACAGGCACCTATTGCTACGAGGATGGCGAGCAGGTAGCCGTAGATAAGAGCGGAACTATCGAGAATGTAGAGCCAAAGAGAGCTTACAAACTCTCGTTCAAGTACTCGCCCGATGCAAACGGCTTCTTGGGCGGCTTGGTCGTTACCGTTGATGAGAAGCTTGACGAGCGCAACGATCACCTTTCGTTCTCGCCCGATCCGGAGTTGAAGGGCGTAGGCTTCGACCTCAATACCCACTGCAACTACGCAGGTGGCGAGCGTAAATATGTGGCAACAGCCTTGTCTAACTTCGAGGGTATAACCATCACAGCCAACGGCAAGACATTTGACCCTGTAAACACTCAGGTTGCAGGTGTAACCTACTCGGGATTAAACACTCCACAGCTTTATATAACCTTCTCGGAGGATTTCTTCTATTCGTTGAGTGGTGGTGAGCAGATGATCGAACTTTGCGTTACCGATTCAGGCAACAGCCAGGCTCGTAAGAATCTCCCTTATACGCTCCCTGGTGCAAACGCATACGACAAGAGCAAAGAGGTTATCGCTTGGACAGGCACCACTTCAGCACTCTCGGCGACCGTATTCGGCACTCCGTCAAACGTTGAGATTCTCTATCGCGAGGGCAACAACGAGTGGAGCCGCAAGGGTGCTTCGGCAAGTGGAGAGAACTCCTACTCTGCATCTATCGACGGCTTGGCACCGGGTCATACATACGAGTACACCCTTGCAATCGACGGCAAGATGGCAGGTGGCAGCCGCACCTTCACTACAACCGACGGAAATCAGATTCCGAATGGCGACTTGGAGGGTTGGAGCTACTCGGGCGATGTTCTTATCCCTGACCCATCGTCGTCAAATCCTTACTGGTGTACCGGAAACTGGGGTACAGCGTCATTTGGTGCCCTTGGTGGTGGTAACATCACAAACTCAAGCACCGATGTCCGCCCAGGTTCAAAGGGCAAAAAGTCCTCGTTTATGGACTCGGCTTATATCGTTGTTAAGTTTGCCGCAGGAAATATGTATGTAGGTTCGTGGGGCGGTATGAACGGAACAAATGCCGTTGTATATTTCGGTCAACCATTCGAGTATAATGCCAAGCCAAAGGCTATCCGTTTCTGGGCAAAATGGAACTGCGGTACTATCAACCGTGTGAGCGGTGGCGTAGGTAAGGAGGGAGATCCCGACCTTTGCAAAATCTTCTGCTGTATGACCACCGATATTCATAAGGTAGATAGTAGCGATGGCGCTGGCACAACATTCTCACCGAGCGATGCAAATATCAAGAGTGGCGATGCTCGTTACAACATTGTACTCTATTCGGCTTATTTCGAGTCAACTCAGTCGCAGGCCGAGTGGAAGCAGGTGGAGATTCCGTTCACATTCTACGGCTCGAACCCTAACCAGGTGCCAACCCACCTCATTTTGACCTACACCTGCTCGGGATATGGCGACTTCTTCGACGGCTCGGAGGATTCGTGGATGTATGTCGATGATATTGAACTTGTTTACTAAACTTATATAAAATAGGTAACACAAAACATAACCTATGAAGAAATTTATAAATCTCTTTACGCTACTGCTCTTTGCTCTGCCCTGCGTGGTGGTAGCAAAGGGACAGGAGGTAAAGCCACAAAGCGACACTGTGGCGGTGGCAAGTAAGGATACTCCGCAGTATAGCCACAGCTTGCGTCGCCAAAATCGAGGCGTTGCAAACATCCGCACCGAATTTGTTCCGAAAGGGCAGTGGGTATTTGGTGGCTCGGTGTCGTACTCTACGCACACCAATAACAACTATACATTCCTGATTGTCGAGGATATCGAGTCGAATGGCTACCAATTCAAAATTACTCCTCTCGTGGGTTATGCCTACTCGAAAAATGCATTGGTGGGTGTGCGCTTCGGCTACTCCCGTGGCCTTACCGAGTTGGACAAGGCGAGTCTTTCAATAACCTCGCTCGACAACTCCTACTTCTACTCGCTCAAACACTCCTACAATGTCGAGGCTCTGTGGCGCAACTACATTCCACTCGGCAGGGATAACAAGCGTTTCGCCCTCTTTGCCGAGGTGGGCTTGGCAATGGGTGGCTCGCAGTCGAAGTTGGCTTCGGGTCCACAGCAGAGTCTGAGCGGAGCATACGCCTCGTCATTCGACATCTCGCTTGGTGTAAATCCGGGTATCTCGGCATTCCTCACCAACAATATGGCTATCGAGGTCAATATCGGAGTGTTGGGCTTCAACTATTCGAGAACACGCCAGATTACCAACCAGGTGGTATCGGGCACAACCTCGACCTCGCAAATGAACTTCAAGATAAACATCTTCTCCATCGGATTGGGTGCATCGTTCTATCTCTAAAACTCGGACACAACTATGAAGAAGATATTTACAATACTTATGGCGGTGCTCGTGGTGAGCACAGTGCAAAATGTGGCTGCACAAAGCATTCTTTTGGGACTTCATCGTGACACCACAAAGGTAACCCGCAAGCCGGGTGCGCTCATTCAGGTAAATCGAGTGGATAGAGAGATAGACAAGAATGTATTTGCCTATCAGGGCGAGTGGATGTGCGGTGTTACAGCCTCTTACGGAACACTCTCGACCGACAACTCGGAGATAGCTCTCGTTGTGGATAATTTGGGACTTGGTGGCTCGATCGTATCGGTAAAACCATACCTCGGCTACTTCTATCGCAACAACCTCGCTGTTGGTGTGCGATTTGGATATACCCACACAGCAGGACACTTCGACAATGCTCATATCGACCTCGGCAACTTCATTAACGGCATCGAGTTCTCGACCGACGGCATTGGTTTGGACTATTTGAGCAACGCCTACTCGTTTGCCCTCTTCCATCGTGCCTACGTTCCACTCGACAAGCGTGGTCGTTTCGGCGTATTTGGAGAATTGGAGTTGGAGGGCTCGTATGGTCGCTCGAACTTCGGCTTTATGTATAATAACGAGTGGAACAACTCCATTTCAGATACCTACAAGGTGCGATTTAACTTCAACCCCGGTGTTGCAGCCTACATCTTCCCGAATGTATGCGCTACGGTATCGTTTGGTTTGGGTGGCTTGCAGTACAACCACATCAAGCAGTTCGATGCTCAGATGAACCCTACGGGGGGTACTCGCAACTACTCGAAGTTGGCATTCCGCCTAAATATTGCCGAGATTAACATCGGTGTAACAGTACACCTGTGGAGCAAGAAGAACGAACAAAAATTGAGATTGCAGTAATGAACAGACGAATTATTATAACACTCTTTTCGGCTTTGGCACTCGCTTCGTGTATCAAGAACGACCTGCCCAAGCCTACGGTTGATCTCTTTATCGCCTCGCTCGATATCGAGGGCGCAGGTGGAGATATTGTACTCGACCGCTCGACCTACACCGCCACCATTCCTCTCGCCGAGGAGACCAATATCGAGGCGGTACAGTTCAAGAGCATAACCTTCGGTGCAGATGTTGTAACCAACATCAGCTACGAGGCAGACGACTCGAAGATTGTAGTGTCGAAGGATTTGAACAACCGCATTGTAAATATGTCGGAGCCTGAGTATATCACACTCTCCTACTTCCAGACCTACGAGTGGAAAATCGTGGCTACACAGACCATCAATCGCATCTGGACTGTCGATGGTCAGATTGGCTCGACCGAGTGGGATACCGAGGGACACCGTGCCATCGTAAAGCGTCGTCAGGACTACCCTCTCAACGAGGTTAAGACCACCGATGTGCGCTTTGGCCCACGCCCAACCTACAACTATCCTGAGATAGCCGATATGCCGACCGATTTCGACAACGCAGAGCGCACTCGCACCATCACCGTTGCAGCGCACAATCGCTCGACAATTTGGGAGTTGGTAATCGTACCTACCGAGGTGGCTCTCGACTTCGACTATGTCTCGGCAGGAGCAAATGTCATCTGGATAAAGGCAGCCAATATCGACGGCGCAACCATCAGCTTCGCCTACCGCAAGCGTGGCTCGGAGGAGTGGATAAAGGTGAAGGACGAGTGGTATGCAAAAGATTTGCACACCCCTTACAACCGCTACGAGGAGGGCTTCGTAAAGGCTGTCGTTCGTGGTTTGGAGCAGAACACCGAGTATGAGGTCATTGGCTATGCCGACGAGAAGCAATCCGACATAAAGATTGTTACAACCTCGGCTCACTACCAGCTTCCGAACTCCGATATGGAGCAGTGGGGCAAGTTTACCAACGACCAAAACCTCTTGCCTACGGGCGAGGCGGGCCCTTGTTGGTATCCATTCTCTTCGGTTACTGATATGTTCTGGGCTACGGGTAACCCTGGTGGTACATCGCTCGGCGAGAAGTACAACCTCACCTACCCTGTTTACAAGAGTGCCAACCCTGCAAATGTGCCTGCCGACTCTACGGGCGAGGTGAGTGCATTTATGGGCTCGCAGAGTGTGTTGAATATGAAGTTCGCTGCAGGAAACCTCTTCGTAGGACACTATGGCGAGACTCTCGGAACAAATGCCACCGTATTCTTCGGTCGCCCAATGACGCAGAATGTTAAGCCAGTGGCAGTACGCTTCAAGGTGAAGTACTCTCGTGGTGGTATCAACTGGATAACCATCGGAAATAAGTACCAAGCTGCCTCAAACGGTACCGAGTACCACATCGGTAGCAAGCAGATAAAGGTTATTGGTGGCGAGCCAGATGTGGCAAAGGTATTCTTCGGCCTCACCGATTGGGCCGAGCCACACTGCGTGAATAGTGCCGACGAGAAGACCTTCTTCGATCCTCGCACCGCAGCAGGCGTTATCGGCTTGGGCTATTTCGATAGCGATAGCAACCCTGAGATGGTGGTTGAGGATACCGACGAGTGGCACACAATGACACTCCCAGTCGAGTACTCAAACCCTGAGGTTGTGCCGTCGCAACTCTTGCTCACATTCACCTGCTCGGGCTACGGAGACTACTTTACGGGAAGTAGCGAGTCGTGGATGTATGTCGATGATATCGAACTTTTATACGACCTCGACGAACAAAATCAACCAAAATAGCTGGCTATTTCGGTTGATTGCCGTGTGTTACCCACCCCCTAAATCCCCCTCCTGTGAGGGGGACTTTTTGTTGGTCATTAGTTTTTTGCTCTGCAAAAACAAGCCTTCCATAACTTCAAAATCGTCAATGATGAGATTATTTTTGTGCAAAGCTAGGTAGCGAGCCCGCAGCATACTTTGGCGTATGTGAGGAGCTCGCTATCCGACGATTCGTGCAAAAAGAACTCATCAGAACGATTTTTTTATTATATTTGCAAAAAGAAAAACTTAAACAAATGGATATCAATCGTAAGGAATTCTCAAAGAGTATCGTAGGTTTTTTGCTCTTTTTCGCCATTATGTACGCAGGCGTTTATGGTGGCGCAACCCTCTTGAAAAACATTGGAACTATGAAGATAAAGTACCCTGTAACAGAGCGTGAAGGTGTCGTGGACAACTATCACGGAGTGGAGATTGCCGACCCTTACCGTTGGCTCGAAGATGATATGTCGGAGCGCACAGCCGAGTGGGTGAAGGCGCAGAACGAGGTGACCTTCGGCTACCTCAATTCGCTCCCACAGCGAGAGGCTATTCGTGAGCGATTGACCGAGTTGTGGAACTACCCTTCGCAGAGCGCACCATCGAAGCGTGGCGAGTGGTACTACATCTCTCGCAATAGCGGCTTGCAAAATCAGAGCGTACTCTACCGCAAACGCAACCTTGCCGACAAAGAGGAGGAGGTATTTTTCGACCCGAACACCCTTTCGGAAGATGGTACGGTGGCATTACACGCAGGAACATTCACAAAAGACGGCAAATACTTCGCCTATGCCCTCGCCTCGGCCGGCTCGGATTGGGTGGAGATTAAGGTTTTGGACACCGAAACAATGAAAACCCTCTCGGACCACATCAAGTGGGTGAAGTTCTCGGGTGCTTCGTGGACCCGTGATGGTCGTGGCTTCTATTATAGTGCCTACGATGCTCCGAAGGAGGGCGATGCGGTATATTCGGCTCAAAACACCAACCAGAAGGTCTATTTCCACCGCATTGGCACAAAGCAGGAGGAGGATATCCTAATTTTCGAGGATAAGAAAAATCCTCTCCACTACCACCACGGTGGCGAGAGCGAAGACGGCAAGTGGCAGTTCATCACCTCGTCAGCCGGCACAAGCGGTACGCAAATTCTCTACAAGCGCACCTCGGAGCGTAAGTGGCACACACTCTTCAAGGGCTTCGACTACGACTATATGATACTCGACTGCTACAAAGACGAACTTATGGTTATGACCAACGATAATGCCGCAAACTATCGTCTTGTAGGTGTAAATCTCAACACGGGCAAGCAGTACGACATAATTCCCGAGAGCGCATCGTTGCTCGAATCGGTGGGTATGGCAGGCGACTACCTCTTTGCACAATATCTGATTGACGCACAGAACAAAATCTTCCAATATGACCGCAAGGGTAACCTTGTGCGTGAGGTCGAGTTGCCAATTATCGGCTCGGTGGGCGGTTTTGACGGCGAAAGAGAGGATAAGGAGGTATATTATGCCGTAGCAAACTACACCTCGCCAAGCACCATCTATCGCTACGATATAGAGAGCGGTAAGTCGTATCTCTACCACCAATCGGAGGTGAAGTTCGACTGCTCAGGATACGAGACAAAGCAGATATTCTTCGAGAGCAAAGACGGCACTCGTGTTCCGATGTTCGTGTCGCACAAGAAGGGGTTGAAACTTGACGGAAATAACCCGTGCTACCTCTATGGTTATGGTGGTTTCCAAATCAACCTCACCCCGGGTTTCTCGACCACCGCAGCGATGTTTATGGAGCAGGGCGGCGTATGGGTTGTGGTGAATCTGCGTGGCGGCTCGGAGTATGGCGAGGAGTGGCACAAAGGCGGTATGTTGGAGAATAAGCAGAATGTCTTTGACGACTTTATCTCGGCTGCCGAGCACCTTATTGCAGAGGGCTACACATCGAGCAAAAAGCTGGCTATTGCAGGTGGCTCGAATGGAGGTTTGCTGGTGGGTGCTTGTATGACGCAACGCCCTGACCTATACGCTGTTGCCCTCCCTGCTGTGGGTGTATTGGATATGTTGCGCTACCACCTCTTTACAATCGGTCACGGCTGGGTTGTGGAGTATGGCTCATCAGCCGTAAAGGAGCAGTTCGACTACCTCGTGAAGTACTCGCCACTGCACAACTTGCGTGAGGGTGTGGAGTACCCTGCAACACTTGTTACTACGGGTGACCACGACGATAGAGTCGTGCCGGCGCACTCGTTCAAGTTCGCAGCCGAATTGCAGCACTGCCACAAGGGCGACAACCCTGTGCTTATCCGCATCGACACCAATGCAGGACACGGTGCAGGCAAGCCAACCTCGAAGCGCATCGATGAGGTAGCGGATACCTTTGCGTTTGTGTTTGAGAACACAAACACAAAGTATAATTGAGAATTGAGAATTGAAAATTGAAAATTATATAGTTTAAGCGCTCCCTATAATCCCTATTACCCCTATTGCCCCTATAATGGTTGCGCCGTGATAAGGGTAGGAGTTTGCAAAACTAAAAAAAGCCAATGGCTAATGGCTAAAAGCAAAATGATATGGAAGATTTGGAACTACGCAGTAAAAAAGTCTTCGACTTTTTGGAGGCGCACAATATTAAATACGAGGTCTATTTTCACCCCGAGTCGCCTACAATCGAGATAGCCAAGCAATATTGGCGCAACGATGGCTCGGTACACTGCAAAAACCTCTTTTTCCGCAACCACAAGGGCAATCGCCACTACCTGGTATGCTTCGACTGCGACCAAGATATGGCTATCCACGATATGGAGCACCGCCTGCACCAGGGTAAGTTGAGTTTCGCTTCGCCACAGAGAATGGAGCGATACCTCGGTTTGGAGCCGGGCTCGGTGTCGCCCTTCGGACTTATCAACGACGAGGAGAATCACACCCACCTCTTCCTCGACAAGAACTTGGAGAGTGCCGAAAGCCTCAGTTTCCACCCCAACGACAGTCGTGGCACGGTGGTAATCTCGAAGGCGGAGTTTCTGCGCTACCTTGAAGCAGTCGGCAACAGCTATGAGTTTATAGAACTCTATTAGTTTAGGGCTTTTAGCCATTAGCTGTTAGCCATTGGCTTTTTTAATTGATAATTAAAGGTATATATACAACAAGGTCGGGTATCGTTTTCAATACCCGACCTTGTTAAGTTGTATTAACTCTTAATTAAAAATAGTATTTCAAGCCCACAGAAGGGTTGATACCAAGATTAAAATTAACACCATTAGTATTAACCTTGAATCCATAATAATCATCTTTGTATGTCATATAGACATAAGACAATGAGAGCAATCCAACCGACAAGCCGAATTTTGGAGTAGGGCGGAACTCAAAACTACCAAGAGATAGCGATAATCCAAATCCAGGCATTGCCATACCCTCGCTAAAACCTGCAACAAAGCCAAATCCAAGTCCTGGTGTATAATACAATCCATCACAAATTCGAACATAATACTGAATGTTTGGCATAATTTCGAGGGTATGTGTTCCGCTTTCGATACCATAACCCAATGATACACCAACCTTAAACTTGTCGGCTACAAAATAGCCAAATTCAGGAGCAATGGCGAATTTTACAGCAGATGCACTCTCTCCATCTAAAATAAACGATGTTGTAGCAATACCTAAATTACCACCCACATACTTCTCGCCTTTGTTCTGTGCAGAGAGATTAAAAACAGCACAAAGTGCCACAATAGAGATAAAAAGCTTTTTCATAATACTTTGAATTTTTAGTTAAACATATAGTTTGGTTTATAACTCTCATTGTTTCAGATAGCAACCGCTTAACTAAAAAGAAGAAGCGTGGATATAGCTCGCTGTAACAAGGTACGACCAAGCACCTACAAAAACATAAGCACAACCCACGCCAGAACAGCGTGAGCATTTAGTGTGCCTATTGGTGTTTTTGTTTCTAAAAATTGGTCGTTTTTGTTACAAATCCAATAGCCTAAATGCCATCTATAAGAATTGCGTATTCCGCAATCCATTTACAAAGATAGACATTTTTCGATAAACTCTACCAAAAATCGAAAAATAAATATCCGTCATTGTCGGCAGAAAATAAATGACATTCGCTCCCGATGACGATTTGTTATTTTTTGTGCGCCACGAGATAGAAGGTTATTAAAGGTTGTTAAAGGTTGTTAGAGGAAATTAGTGTGGCGCACTCTAACAACCACTAATAACCTCTAATCTCCTTTAACCACCTCTATAAATCTGCGCCACAGAAACAAAAAAGTTTTCCGCTTTCCGCTTTCCGTTTTCCGTTTTTTCCCTAACTTTGCACCCAGAAAAACAGCCAATGGCCAATGGCTAATGGCTAATAGCCAATAAAAACCATATGAAAGTCTACAAATTTGGAGGTGCTTCGGTGCGACACGCCGAGGGTGTTAGAAATCTCCTCAACATTGTTCGTGATGAGAACGAATTGTTCGTCATAGTTTCGGCTATGGGCAAGACCACCAACGCTTTGGAGGAGGTCTTCGATGCTATGCGCAAGGGCGATACCGCCTTCTGTGAGAGCAAAATTGCCGAAATAAAAGCATATCACTACACCACCATCGCCGACCTGTTTGGCTCGACAGAGTATCGCATCGAAGAGGTTGATGCCTTGTTCGAGGCATTGCGTAAGGCGGTAACAACCAACAAGTTCGAGCGCAGTAAGGCGGAGGAGTGGTACGACCATATCGTAGCCTACGGAGAGTTGGTTTCGACAACTATCATCTCGGCATTCCTCAACAAGGAGGGCATCAAAAACTCGTGGATTGATATGCGCAAGTGCTTCCTTACGCAGGCTCGCCACAAGGATGCAAATGTGTTGATTGAGGAGTCGAAAACTCCACTTCGCCGTGCTTGTGCAGGTGCGGAGAGTCGCATCTTTGTAGGTCAGGGCTTTATCGGCTCGGCACCCGACGGCTCGACCACTACGCTCGGTCGTGAGGGCTCGGACTACTCGGCGGCCGTTGTGGCAAATATCCTCGATGCAGAGTCGATGACCGTATGGAAAGATGTTGACGGAATCCTCAACGCCGACCCTAAAATCTTCCCCGATGCGGTGAAGATTGACCACCTCAACTATGTGGATACCATTGAGTTGGCATATAGCGGTGCGCAGATTATCCACCCCAAGACCATCAAGCCGTTGCAGAACAAGAACATACCGTTGTATGTAAAGCCTTTCGGCAACAAACACGCCGCAGGAACGGTGATTGACGGCAAGGCAGATACGGTTGCAACACCGATTATCATCGTTAAGCGCAATCAGAGCTTCTTGCGACTTCGTTCACGAGATTTGTCGTTTGTGTTGGAGGAGAAGTTCCCTATCATCTTTGCCACTTTGGAGCGTTTCCGCATCAAGACCAACCTTATCCACAACACCGCCGTAGAGTTGGGCTTGTGCGTGGAGTCGAGTTGGCACTTGGAGGAGGTTGCTACCGCCTTGCAGGAGGAGGGCTTCAACACCGAGATTATCGAGAAGGTGGAGCTTTTGACCATTCGCCACTACAACGACGAGTTGCTCAACAAGTATGTGGAGTGCGATGACTTCGTCATCAGCCAGCTTACACCCGACACGGTGCGATATGTTAAGCCGTTGTAAAAGGTCAGTATAAAGACAGAAAGATGGGAGTGTTATCGCACTCCCATCTTTGCTATTGCGGCATCTATATATCGCTGAATATCAGCTTTTAATCGTTTATACAAAGGCGAGGATATGTAGTTCTCGTTGTCGAGCAGAACATCACGAATCGAACGCAGAGAATTGGTGTAGTTGCTCATCTCGTTTTTCAGTGCAACACCCTCCTTCGAGGAGCAGATAATCTGCGAAAGCGAGAGTTGTCGAAGCTTCTCGCAGACGCCACTCAACACCGGCAACACCACATTGTCCATCAGCGTATGGCCGTGCATAAAGAGGTATGCCAATTCGGGCTCGACACCCTTCTTGCGGATGCGCTCGGCAAAGGTTGGAATCTCGCTCGCCATATCGGGATTATCGGCTTCGAGCGAGGCGACACGGCGCTCGACATTGCGCTGCAACCACGCTATCGTATTGACTCCGTTTTGCTCGATATCGAGGTAGCCGACACGCACTGCCGATTTGAAGTCTATGAGTGGCAACACATTCTCGGTTTTGCGGGATGCGGAGTAGGCGTACCACAAAAATATCGGATAGATTGTGCGTGAGTACTCCGCCATAAACTGCTCGAAATCAAAGATATGCGCATCGTTTTTGACCGCCTTGACACAGACATTGTGGAGCGACGGGGCGTAGCAGAGATAGTTCTCGGTAGCGTAGGTGTAGGTGTGGAACATATAGGGCGACTCCACGATTTGGCGTGACACCTCGTCCTCGTCGTCGAAGAGGTAGTCGAAGTCGGAATCCATACAGAGCAGCAGCTCGTCGGAGGACTCCTCCGCCATCGAGAGCAACACCTTTTTGCCCTTGGGCAAATCTTTGCGTGTAGGCACCGATATCTCGAAGCGGAGATAGGGATTTGCAAAGTGGTCGAAGATACCTCGCCAGAAGGCGACATCCTCGTAACCCTCGACAAAGACCCGAACCAATCGCTTACCGTCGTTTATGGGCAACGACGAGGGCAGTGATGCCACATCGACCTTGCCTCGTGCCAACGCCTTCTCTCTCATCCGTTCGAGCATCTCCTGGCGTTTTTGCTCCCTTTTACCCCTCTGTGCAGCCATCGTTTTTGATATTTGTTCTAACAAATATACAAAATATCACCGAGAAACAAAAATATTTGCTATTTTTGCATCGTTAATTGGGGTATTGTGATATTAAAAAAAGCTAATGGCCAATGGCTAATGGCTAATGTTAAAAATTTTATGTCAGATTGGAAAGAGCGACTCGGAATGGTCTATTCGACAAATCCGGACTTTACATACGACTATGGCGAGGAGCAGGAGGCGGAAACGCTTGCTCCCGCACAGCAGAAGTTGCGAGTATGGCGTGACACCAAAGGTCGTGGCGGAAAAGTTGCTACGATAGTGCGTGGCTTTATCGGCTCGGAGAGCGACTTGAACGACCTGGGCCGTGCATTGAAGCAGGGTTGTGGCGTGGGTGGCTCGGTCAAGGAGGGTGAGATTATCATCCAGGGCGACCACCGTGACCGTGTGACCGACCTGCTGATAAAGAAGGGTTATTCGCAGACCAAGAAGGTTTAATAAACCACAAAAAGAGTGAAGGGTAAAATCAGACATATCGTTATCGCCATAGTTGCGCTCTTGGGTGCATACACGGCCTCGGCACAATACTACTCGTGGGGTGCCGACCCAACCTATATGCAGTGGCAGATACTCAAAGGCGACAAGATCGATGTCATCTACCCCGACACTGCTCGCACGCTCGGCTACAAGATGATGCACTATGCCCGTGCCGTACAACCCGATATAGCCTTTGGCTATCGCCACGGGCCTATGAAGATTCCGTTTGTCATCCACCCCGAGAACTTCTCGTCGAATGGTATGGTGATGTGGCTTCCGAAGCGTGTGGAGATTCTCTCCTCGCCTGCGGTGAGTGGCTATTCGATGCCGTGGCTCAAACAACTTGCTGCCCACGAATATCGCCACGCCGTGCAGTACAACAACCTCAACAAAGGCTTTGTGAAGGCGTTTAGTTACCTGCTCGGTCAGCAGAGTTCGACCATCGGACTCCTCTTTATGCCGTTGTGGGGCTTGGAGGGCGATGCAACACTCTCCGAGACGCAGATGTCGTCGTTTGGTCGAGCCTTGCAACCATCCTTTACGATGCACTACCGAGCATTGGGCAACTTTGCAAAGGAGCGAGGTCCGAACAAGTGGTTCTGCGGCTCCTACCGAGAGTATATCCCCGACCACTACCAACTCGGCTACCAGATAACCGCCTACGCCAACACCAAGTACGACGAGAACATCTGGGACAAGATTGTGCGCTATGCCGTGCGCAATCCATATGTCATTGCCACCACCTATGTGGGAATGCGCAAGTACTACAACACCTCGACAACAAAACTCTTCCGAGAGACCTTTGCCGACTTGAACGACTATTGGAACTCGTTGCCATACCAGCCGAACACCTCGACGCAACTCTCCGCCGACGAGCAGAAGGGCTACACCAAACATCGCTATCCGCAATATATCGACCACGCCACCGTGCTCTCGCTCTGCGAGACGCTCGACAAGCCAAGCGCATTTGTCGTAACCGACAGCAAGAGTGGCAAGAAAAGGCACCTCGCCTATACGGGTGCTGTTTCGACCCGCCCGAGCGAGGTCGTAGGGGGCAGAATCTGGTGGTCGGAGTATCGTCGTAGCACCCTCTTTGCCGAGCGCATAGACTCGAAGCTCTGCTATATGGATTTGGAGCGAGGTCGCACCCGCACCCTCAACCGAATGGATAAGGTACTCTACCCTACACCTATCAGCCAGTACGAATTGGCGTGGGTGGAGTATTTCCCGAATGGAACTTACAATATTGTGCGTGGAAACCCTACGCCTCGCCACGAGGAGGAGTATCTGCGTGTGGAGATTCCATCCGACATCGAAATTCACGGCTTGGCATACGATAACTACACCCGAGCGTTGTACTTTATAGCCACCGACGATAGCGGTATGTGGCTTGGTCGTGTGGGCAAAAACCGAGAGATTGAGCATATCACCCAAGGTGCATATATCACCCTGAGCGACCTTCGTGCCAAGGATGGTGTGTTGTATTTCGGCTCTATTCAGTCGGGCAAAGACGAGGTACATTGCTACGACCTCCGCACCTCGACCCAATATCGCATTTCGGCTTCGACCTATGGCTCGTTTGCGCCTATGCCGAGCGAGGGCGAGAAGGTGCTGATGACCACCTACGACCGCTATGGCTACCACATTGCCGAGCAGAAGGTGGTACGAGATACCCTGCCAAAGGTGTCATACTCGAAGTTGCCGATAAACCTCGTCAATCCGCAACGCAAAAAGTGGAACACCGTAAATCTCGATACGGTGCGCTTTGTCGGAGTCGATTCTATGCGTATGGAGCAGACCGCCCGACAAAATGGCAAAAAGCCTCTCCGAGATAAGCGATACAGTGGTCCTGCCCACCTCTTCAACATCCACTCGTGGGCTCCCGTATCGTATGACCCATTTGCACTTGCCGAGGAGGGAGCGTTGGACTTTAATGTCGGTGCAACGATTATGTCGCAGAACATCCTCTCCACAGCCGACGGCTATCTCACTTGGGGTTGGAATGCAAGGGAGGGCAGTGTCTTCAAAGGCTCGTTCCGCTACTATGGTTTGGGTGTAAATCTGAGCATAAACGCCACCTATGGCGGTACGCAACAGCTCTATTCGGCATACACCTACCTCTACGACCCTATTAGCGACAATTGGAGGACCATTCTGCCGGGCGCAAAGGAGGAGTATGTGCGCAACCCTATTACGGGCAAGCAGGAGGTTGTCTTGAACGAGGTGCCCGACCTCGGCAAGTACTACAATATCGGTCTTATGGCGTCGTTGCCACTCTACTTCCAGGCGGGCTACCACACTCGCTATGTGCAGGTATCGGCAGGCTACAACTACACCAACGGCTTGGTGGCAAAGGTCGATAAGGTGTCGGTAAATATCGACAAAGGCAGTGTGAGCAACCTCGCAAAAGTGGGCTATAAGGAGGGTGTGCATCTCCTGCAATTTGGCTGGGGATATCAGGACCAGGTGCGCTTGGCACACAAAGATTTTCTGCCTCGCTGGGGTCAGGTAATCTCGCTGAACTACGCCCTCAACCCTGCCGACGACAATTTTAGCCACCTCGTTTCGGTCTATGGCAAGGCGTACTTCCCTGGTGTAGTGGCTCACCACTCACTCTCGCTTGCAGCGGTATATCAGACCTCGCTCGGAGGTTTCGACCACGAGAAGGCGTTGTCGAACCTCGCCTTTCACTCGGGTAGATTGGTGCCGAGAGGTTTCTTCACCTCCGAAATCGAAAACCGCCACTATGTGGCAGCATCGTTCAACTACGCTCTGCCTGTTTGGTATCCCGATGGCGGCTTCGGACCCGTTATCCACTTCAAGCGAGTGCGACTTAACCTCGGCTTCGACTACGCTTCGTTCAACCACAAGCAGATGTATGTCGATGAGAGCAACACCGACATCTTCTCACGATTGGAGCGACACCACATAATCTCCTACGGAGGCGATATCTCGATAGATTTCAACCTCTTCCGTATGCCCGATGCAGCAACCACCTCGCTCACACTCTCGGTCTATCAACCGATGGTTGTTACCAAACATAAGAGCGATAACGATAGACGCAAACCATTCGTAACGGTAGGCTTTGGTCTTCCGTTCTAACTCGATAGGAATATGCAGACAAAGAAGAATACCACAACTCGCAAAACCACCCGCAAGAGTGGTGCTACAAAGAAGAACAACAAGACAAAAAAGATTGTAAAGTGGCTATGGATAGTGGCTATGACCCCTTTCGCAGTGCTGGCATTGATGCTCACGCTTACAGCCATAGGGGCATTTGGTCGTATGCCGTCGTTCGAGGAGTTGGAGAACCCGAAGAGCAACCTCGCAACCGAGATTTATGCCGACAACGGACAGACGATCGGTAGCTTCTTCGTGCAAAATCGCTCCTATGTGCAGTACTCCGACCTCTATCCGCAGGACTCTACCGCAATGCTCACCGTTGCAGGTCACGATGTTCCACCTCTTGCTGCGGCTCTTATCGCTACGGAGGATGCCCGCTTCTACACCCACTCGGGAATTGACCTTGTGTCGTTGGCTCGTGTAGGCGTCAAGACTATCGCTCTGCAACGCTCATCGCAGGGTGGCGGTAGTACCATCACACAACAGTTGGCTAAAAACCTCTTCCCTCGTGGCAAGCGTGACAGCAACAAGATTATCCGTACTGCAAAACTCATAGTATCGAAGTTCAAGGAGTGGATCACTGCCCTCAAACTCGAATACAACTACACCAAGGAGGAGATTGTGGCGATGTACCTCAACACTGTGGAGTATGGCTCGAATGCCTTTGGCATAAAGTCGGCTGCGGCGACCTTCTTCGGCAAAACACCTGCGGAGTTGAACTTGCAGGAGGCGGCAGTTTTGGTGGGTGTGGTGAATGCTCCAACCCGCTACTCGCCTGTGCGCAACCCCGAGAATGCGCTGCGTCGTCGCAACACCGTACTCAAACGAATCGAGGCAGCCGGCGGTATCACAAAGGAGGAGTGCGACTCGTTGTCGGCACTTCCTATCACACTGAACTATCGCCCCGTATCGCACAACTATGGTCGTGCAACCTACTTCCGTGAGATGTTGCGCCTGACGATGAACGCACAACGACCAAAGCGTCGCAACTTCTACACCACTTGGGACTATGAACAGGCGTGCAAGGAGTATGACGAGAATCCACTGATTGGCTGGTGCCACAAAAATCGCAAGGCAGACGGTTCGGCATACGACATCTATCGTGACGGTTTGAAGATATACACCACCATAAACGCTTCGATGCAGGAGTATGCCGAGGCGTCGTTGCAGAAGCAGATGGAGTTGGTTATCCAACCAATGATGGACAAGAAGGTCAAGGAGACCAGAAAACTTTTCGAGAACATCACCGCCGAGGAGGAGCAGGCAATCATCAAACGAGCAATGCGTAACTCCGACCGCTTCCGCAATATGAAGGCGGCAGGCGTGAGCGAGAAGGATATCTACGACTCTTTCGGCAAGAAGTGCGAGATGAAGGTCTTTACCTACAAGGGTGAGCGTGATACGCTGATGTCGCCACGAGATTCGATTCTCCACCACAAGCGCATTATGCGTGCTTCGTTCGTAGCTATGGAGCCACAGACAGGCTATGTCAAGGCGTATGTTGGTGGTCCTTCGTTCCAATACTTCAAGTACGATATGGCAAAGCAGGGTAAGCGACAGATTGGCTCTACCGTAAAGCCGTTTATCTACACCTTTGCTATCGACCACCTCGGTCTTACGCCTTGCACTATGGTGCCAAACCTCCCTGTGACAATCGAGACTGCGGTGGGTGCGGCGTGGTCGCCAAAGGAGTCGGGAAATGTGGAGTACGACGGAGTGTTGCACCCTCTGCGTTGGGGCTTGGCACACTCTCGCAACAACTACTCGGCGTGGATTATGAAGCAGGCAAAACAGCCCGAGGCAGTAGCCGATTTCATCCACAATATGGGTATTTTGAGCTTTATCGACCCTGTCTATGCGTTGTGCGTAGGCTCGTTCGAATCGAATGTGTATGAGATGGTTAGTGCCTACTCGACCTTTGCAAACGAGGGCGTATATAACACCCCTATCTTCGTGACCCACATTGAGGATCGCCAGGGTAACCTTATCTCGTCGTTCACCTCCTCGTCGCAGGATGCCATAAGCAAGGAGTCGGCATACACGATGCTTACGATGATGCAGAATGTAATCACTCGAGGCACCGGTCGCCGTATGGTTTGGGGCTACGGTATGCAGGGCGTAGATATTGCAGGTAAGACAGGTACTACGAACGAAAATCGTGATGCGTGGTTTATGGGTATCACTCCGAAGCTCGTTGCAGGAGCGTGGGTAGGTGCCGAGGATCAGTCGATAACGCTCGGCAATAGGGGTGAAGGCTCGGTTATGGCGTTGCCAATCGTGGGCGACTTCCTCCGCCGAGTACACAACGACCCAAATATCAACATCGACAAGACAGACAAGTTTGTTCGCCCGGCGTCGTGGCAAGAGGTGGAGTGCGAAGATGCCGTCGCTCCCGCTTCGGCACAACAAACAACCCAAGACGAGTTCTTTGAATAACGGAAAGCGGAAAACGGAAAACGGAAAACTAAATAGAAAATAACTTAAATAACAACGAATTTTAGTGGAGCGTAGCGACAAGTCCCCCTTTGCCAAAGGGGGATTTAGGGGGAATGTAAAGGTATTGCACCTTCATAATTCTGCCATCTCGCAAAGCGGAAATTTGAAATACAAACAATACACAAAAAAATAACTTAAATAACAACGAATTATGAAGGTTGCAGTTGTAGGCGCAAGTGGCGCCGTAGGACAGGAGTTTCTCAAAATTTTGGATGAGCACAACTTTCCGCTCGACGAGTTGGTCTTGTTTGGCTCGGCTCGCAGTGCAGGACAGACACGAGTATTCCGTGGTAAGGAGATTACAATCAAGGAGTTGCAACACAACGACGACTTCAAGGATATAGACCTTGCATTGGTGTCGGCAGGTGGCTCAATCTCGAAGGAGTATGCCGAGACCATCACAAAATATGGCTGTTTGATGATTGATAATTCGAGCTGCTATCGTATGGATGCGGATGTGCCGTTGGTAGTGCCCGAGGTGAATGCCGAGGATGCATTGAATGCCCCTCGTCGCATCATCGCCAACCCGAACTGCACCACCATTCAGATGGTTGTGGCATTGAACGCTATCGAGAAGCTCTCGCACATCAAGCGAGTGCATGTTTCGACCTACCAATCGGCAAGTGGCGCAGGTGCGCAGGCTATGGCGGAGTTGGAGGCTCAACACGCATCGCTCGCAAATGGCGAGGAGCCAAAGGTTGAGAAGTTCGCTTATCAGCTGGCTTTCAATGTGATACCTCACATCGATGTCTTCACCGAGAACGACTACACCAAGGAGGAGATGAAGATGCACAACGAGACCCGCAAGATTATGCACTCGGATGTTTCGGTGTCGGCAACTTGCGTGCGTGTGCCCGTTATGCGTGCCCACTCGGAGAGCATCTGGGTGGAGACCGAGCGACCAATTTCGCCCGAGGAGGCTCGCAAGGCTTTTGCCGAGGCTGAGGGCGTAGTGGTGGTCGATAATCCATCGGAGAAGGAGTACCCTATGCCGTTGTTTATCGCCGGCAAGGAGCCTGTATATGTTGGTCGCATCCGCAAGGATATCACCTCGGAGAACGGACTCTCGTTCTGGTGCGTGGCAGACCAGATTAAGAAGGGTGCAGCCCTGAATGCCGTGCAGATTGCCGAGTGGCTGATTGCCAAGGGCGTACTGAAATAAAAGGTTTATTCTGCGGAAAATATCGCATAAATTTTGCGATTTGATATATTTGGTATAACTTTGCACGATTTATTGCGTGTATGCACCCCTGCACATACGCACGAGTGAGAGAGAAAGAGCGTTTTTTTATGATGAACAATTTTGCAAAAATAGCCTTGACTTTGTGTGCGACACTTGTCGTATGCACCGCCTTTGCCAAGAAGGAGGAGCATATGACCGTTCGTGAGAAGGTCGAGGCGGGCAAGAGAGTTAGCATCCACAAAATCATAAAGAGCGAGGACCCTTCTCTTATCTACTCGGAGGGCTTGAAGTACTACGGCCGTGAGAAGTGGAGGCAGGCGAGCGATCTCTTCGATGCTTGTCAGGCATACTATGTGGGCGATGTTCGTGAGGACTCGATTGCATTCTTCTCGGCACGAAGCAAGTTCAAGGATAGAGATTATGTGGAGGCGACAACCCAGCTCGACGAGTTCCGTCGCAAGTTTGGTCGCAGCATCTTTGTCGAGGACTCGGAGGCGATGTTGGCGATGTGCCACTACTACCTCTCGCCCGACCCTACTCGTGACCAGACCATTACAGGCGAGGCTATAATCGCCTTCTCGGAGTTTATCGAGCGTTATCCCAACTCTACACGAGTGGAGGCGTTCTCGAATCTCATCACCGAGCTGACCGAGCGATTGAAGAAGAAGGCATTTTTGAATGCCTACACCTACTACAAGATTCAGCGATACAAGTCGGCAGTCGTGGCTCTGCGCAACGCATTGAAGCAATACCCCGACACCCCGCACCGAGAGGAGATTCTCTACTTGATTGCTGTGTCGAACTATCGCCTGGCACACAACTCCATCGAGGAGAAGCAGGGTGAACGCTACCTGAATGTTCTCGATTCGTACTACTCGTTCATCAACGAGTTCCCCGAGTCGAAGCACCGCAAGGAGTTGGAGCGATATATCAAGGAGGCAAAAGATTATTTGGACAAAAACAACATAGAAAAACAAAAATAGAGCTATGGAAATCAAGAAGAACATTCCGAACAACACTGTAACCCGCAAACTCGTAGATTTCGACCACGAGACAGGCAATGTTTACAAGAGCATCAATGTTATCGCTCGCCGTGCAAATCAGATTGCAGCAGAGTTGAAGAGCGAGTTGAACCGCAAACTTGCAGATTTCTCTTCGCCAACCGACTCGATGGAGGAGATTTCGGAGAATCGTGAGCAGATCGAGATCTCTCGCTACTACGAGCGTCTTCCGAAGCCGGTAATCATCGCTACCGAGGAGTATCTCGACGATGAGATCTACTTCCGTGACGGCAAGGAGTAATTTTTTCAGGGCTATTGGCCATTAGCCATTAGCCATTAGCTTTTGAAAAGTATGTTACAAGGAAAACATATACTGCTCGGTATAACCGGAAGCATAGCGGCATATAAGGCGGCTATGCTTTGTCGTCTTTTGCGTGTAGCAGGAGCCGAGGTTAAGGTGGTGATGACTCCGACCGCAAAGGAGTTTATCACACCCGTTACAATGGCAACTTTGTCGAAAAATCCTATCGCCGTTGAGTTCTACAACCCCGAGAATGGCGATTGGCATTCGCACATCTCGATGGGCGAGTGGGCAGATTGCTACCTCATAGCACCGGCTACGGCAAATACCATTGCCAAGATGGCATACGGCATTGCCGATAACCTCTTGCTTACAACCTATCTCTCGGCTCGTTGTCAGACCGTTGTCGCTCCGGCTATGGATTGCGATATGTTCTGCCACGAGGCTACGCAGGAGAACCTTGCGAAGTTGCGTGAGCGTGGTGTTGTCATCTTGGAGTCGCCCGAGGGCGAGTTGGCAAGTGGCTTGATGGGCAAAGGCCGTATGATGGAGCCCGAGCAGATTGTCGAGGCGGTGGATAGGTTACTCTCGGCAGAGCAGACATTGGCGGGCAAGCGAGTTATGGTTACCGCAGGTGCCACAATCGAGGCTATCGACCCTGTGCGCTACATCTCGAACCACTCTACCGGCAAGATGGGCTATGCCATAGCCGAAGAGTTGGCGAAGCGTGGTGCCGAGGTGGTACTCGTGAGTGGCAAAACAGCATTGCAGACACCGCAGGGTGTGCGCCGTGTGGATGTGTGCTCGGCAGAGGAGATGTACGAGGCTTCGGTCAAGGAGTTCGAGGCTTGCGACTGTGCCGTTATGTGCGCAGCGGTAGCAGACTATACTCCCGTAGAGGTTGCGACCACCAAGATCAAGAAGAGCGACGACTTGTTCACTATCGAGTTGCGCAAGACGAAGGATATAGCCTTCGAGTTGGGCAAGGTGAAGGGCTCACGCAAGATTGTGGGCTTTGCACTCGAAACCGACAACGAGCAGGTGAATGCCGAGGAGAAGTTGCGCAAGAAGAACCTCGATATGATAGTCTTGAACTCGTTGCGTGACGAGGGCGCAGGCTTTGGCTACGACACCAACAAGGTCTCGTTTATCGAGGCATCGAAGCGTGAGGAGTTGCCACTCCTCCCAAAGAGCGAGGTTGCCAAGCACATTGCCGACAAAATAGAGAAACTATTTTTTAATTGACAATTGACAATTGATAATTGACAATTAATAGTAAAAACCATTTATTCAAAATCGGAGGTGATTGAGGAAATTTTGTGCGTTACGCAGTGGTGGGAAGCGCAACCGACGCTGCGGAGCGAGGGCAGAGGGTGCTTGCACACTTTGCTGAGCCGCAAGGAGGAAAAGCCTGCGAAGCAGG
>JBGVMU010000016.1:0-110757 GCA_045124955.1 Alistipes sp.
TTTCTGCGTTACGCTTGCCCTCAAAATGCTCATTTACGCCTAGTAAACTCCGCTTTTTCGGGCTACGCAAGCCTTGAAATCCCTCTTGTTATACAACTTCCGACAAAAATGGCTGTCGCAACAAATTTGTTGGACAGCCACACTCTGCTATAATAGGGGTTTTATTTAACCTCCAACTTGCCGGTCAGGCGGATATCTGCCGACGAAGAGCCTACCTTAATGGTGAAGCTACCAGCCTCGACCTTGAACTTACGCTCGATAGGGTCGTAGAAACGGAATGCCTCCTCGCCAAGACGGATGCTTACACGCTTGCTCTCGCCCGCTTTGAGGAATACCTTGTCGAAGCCCTTCAACTCCTTTGCAGGGCGAACGAGTGAGCACTCGTCGTCGCTAACATATACCTGAGCAACCTCTGCACCTGCCACTTTGCCGGTGTTCTTGATGTCGAAGCTTACGACAAACTCTCCACCATCCTTTGCAATCGAGAGGTTCGAGTAGTCGAACGAGGTGTAGCTCAAACCGAAGCCGAATGGGAAGAGTGGCTTCACGCCGTTCTTCTCGTAGCCACGATAGCCCATAAAGATGCCCTCACGGTACTCTACACGAGAGTGTGGGTTGATGTCCTTCGGGCGGATGCGATCAACATTCTCGTGGTAGTTTGCAGCCGATGGGTTATCCTCCAACTTTGTCTCGATTGAGATAGGCAACTTGCCCGACGGCGAAATCTTACCTGTGATAATCTCTGAGATAGCAAGACCGCCCTGCTGACCTGGGTACCACGCCATCAATACAGCCTTAACATCGTTCATCCACGATGCCATCTCGATTGCGCCACCGCCATTGAGTACAACAACTACATTCTTGTTGTGCTTCAAAATTAGATTCAGATACTCGACCTGTCCTCGTGGCAACTCGAAGGTGCGATCGTAGTTCTCCTTCTCGGTGCGGTTGCTATGACCGAGGCAAACAACAATGCAGTCGGCCGACTTGATAAGATCCACATCAGCAATCTCTTCGGTAGCCGTAGCCTCGAATACCATATCGGCGTAGATCGAGCCCGAGAGGTTCTGATGCTGCAATTCGAACTTGTAGGTCTGACCCGCCTTCATTTCGAGCAACATATAACCCTCCTGGGTGCTGCTCTTGTGCCAACGATGAACACTCATTACAGGTTTGTCGTTGACGAAGCAGCGATAGCCGTCGTTGGTGCATACCGAGAAGTGGTAGCTCTCGTCCTTCTCTGGCTTGTAGTAGAAGGTGTGGCGAGTCGATACATTTACCATATCGTTGTGAGCACCGAACTTGTTGTCGTCGATACCTACCTTGTCGGTGATAAAGCTCTGGAAAGGTTTGCCTTCGAGCTCTGCGTTGGTGTAATACTCGGCAGCGATGCCCTTCTTGGTCATCTCCTTATCGGCATAAACCACACCCGGTGTAGGTCGGTTGTTGTAACCCATTGTGATAAAGGTGCTCTTTATCTTCTTGTCGATATTCTGCATACCATCGGCTACCGAGCACGAGATGAGCGGAGTTACGAAGCCGCTACCGCCACCCGTTACAATCTTGTCGGCATTAGGGCCGCAAACCACAACCTTGCCCTTCTTGAATGGGAGGATACCATCGTTTTTGAGCATTACGACTGCACCCTGCGAGAGCTTGTGAGCCACAGCGTCGCACTCGGGGTTATTCGCAGGCAACGACTTGTCGAGTTGCTCACGCTTGTCGAACTCGAATGCGAAGATTGTCTGGATGATATTCTGACACTTCTTGTCGAGCGCTCGCTCGTCGATTACGCCCTGCTCAACCAACTGCTTGATAAGCTTTGGGTCTTGGCACTTTGCGTAAGGCATCTCCAAGTCAACGCCCCAACGAGCCACATTCACAGGAGAGTAGCACGATGTCCAGTCCGACATAACAAAGCCGTCGAAGCCCCACTGACCACGCAATACATCCTGGTTGAGATACTTATCCTCCGATGCGTGAACGCCATTGAGGAGGTTGTATGATGTCATAATCGTAGCGACATTACCCTCCTTAACCGCCTTCTCGAATGCTGGGAAGTATATCTCGTTCAAGGTGCGCTCGTCGATATCCGACGATACGCTGTGGCGTGCCCACTCCTGATTGTTGCCGGCGAAGTGCTTGATACAAGCCATTACACCCATACTCTGCACACCCTTGATATAGGCTGTCGCAATCTCACCTGCGAGGTATGGATCCTCACCGAAGTACTCGAAGTTACGACCGCACAAAGGCGAACGATAGATGTTGGCACCAGGTCCGAGCAAGATATGCACACCCCTTGCACGAGCATCCTTTCCGAGCGAAACACCCATCTGCTCGATAAGCTCCTTATCCCAAGTGGCTGCCGCTGCTACGCCCGAAGGGTAGAGGGTGCTGCGGGTGTTGTTGCGCACGCCCTGTGGGCCATCCGCCATACGAACTGCCGGCAAGCCGAGTCGATCGATAGCACGAACATACCAGCTCTCGTAACCACCTATATAGGCAATCTTCTCGTCGAGGGTCATCTTGCTGACAACCTCGGCAGCACGGCTCTTGTGCTCCTGTGTTACTTTGTATTGTGCCGAAAGAGGCATTGCTACAATAGCAGCAAAAAGAAAAAGAATAAACTTTCTCATTTTAGTAAGTGATTATAAGTTAGATGATTGTTATTTCTTATTGAAAGCATTCATCGTGCGGTCGAGACCAACCGAGATGTAGGAGAGAATAGCATCGCTGAACACCTTTAAGCGCTCATCCATCTTCTCACGCTCCTCCTTGCTCCACTCGCCCAAGACATAATCGACCTGGTGACCACGAGAGAAGTCGCCACCAATGCCGAAACGCATACGGGCATAGTCTTCACCACCGAGCAACTCGGTGATGTTTTTGAGGCCGTTGTGACCACCTGCGCTGCCCTTTTTGCGGATGCGCAACTCGCCAAACGGTAGGGCAATATCATCGACAACGACGAGCAACTGCGCCTTGTCGATTTTCAACTCCGTGAGCCAATAACGCACCGCCTTGCCCGACAAGTTCATATATGTCGAGGGTTTCAGCAATGTTACGATATGACCACGATGACGGAACTCTGCGACTGAGCCGTAGCGTCCCGAAATAAAAGAGGTGTTGGTCTCGGCTGCAAGCCGATCCAACACCTTGAAACCTATGTTGTGGCGAGTCTCAGCGTACTCTGCGCCGATGTTACCCAGTCCTACAACAAGATATTTCATAACTCCTTACGAATTACTGCTGGTTAGCAGCACCACGAGATGCACGAGTTACACGAACTGCGCAAACTGCCTGAGTTGCAGGCGAAAGGAACTGCAAGCCCTCGAATGCGAGGTCACCAACGAAGATTGTCTGACCAACCTTCAATGGAGTTACATCAACAACCAACTCATCTGGGAGGTTCTCCATCAAGCCCTTAACAACCAACTTACGAGCCGAGAGAGCCAACTTACCACCGATCTTAACACCCTCTGCGTTACCGGTAAGGCGTACAGGAAGAGCGATTGCAACAGGCTGACCATCAACTACACGGTAGAAATCGATGTGGAGTACCTGCTCACGGATTGGGTGGAACTGAGTCTCACGCATAACGGCCTTCTCGATCTTGCCGTTGAAATCCAACTCTACGATGAATGAGCTTGGAGTGTAGATCAACGAACGGAGCTCCTTCTCATCAACAACGAAAGTTACATTCTCGCCTGCACCATAGAGGTTGCAAGGTACCTTGCCCTCACGACGAGCAGCCTTAGCTGCCTTCTTACCGAACTCAGTGCGGAGTTCAGCCTTCAATGTCAAATGCTTCATAATCTTTTGTGTTTTAATATGTTACCTTGGGCGGCACTCAGCATTTATCAGCAATAAACGCCCCATAACCGCTTGCTTTTTTATATTTTCGGCTGCAAAGATAGTCTAAAAAATGCAAAATGCAAAATGCAGAATGCAAAATTAACTTTCAATTTTAACTCTGAGGGTGGTCGGGGCGCAAGGAAATAAGAGGTTGTTAGGGGTTGTTAGAGGCAGTTAGGGGTGCGCTGAGAGTTTTTCAACTACTCGCTACTCACTACTCGCTACTCACTACTCGCTACTCACTACTCACTACTCACTACTCACTACTCACTACTCACTCCCCTCTACGCTCTCGGTTTTGGTTTTTCGATGCGGAGTTTCTGACCAGGGCGGATGACTGTCGATTTGAGCTTGTTCCACTTCATCAACTCATTGACCGTACAACGATTGCGCTTGGCGATGAGTCCGAGGTTGTCGCCACTGCGAACGGTGTAGATGTAGCCCACGCCCTCGGCACGCTTCTTTTCGAGGTTGGCAGGGTTGATATACTCCTTCAAATAGAGCGAATCTTTGCTGTGAATCTCCTTCTCGTTCTGCACAAACTCGCTTGTATAGCGTGTTGGCAGACGGAGCGAGTAGGCCTTCTTCGTTGCAGGGATGATATCCAATTTGTACTGCGGATTCAAATCTCGTAGCGTCTCGATAGGGATATTGAGCGTCGAAGCGACCTGTCCGAGGTGCATCACACGACTGACCATAACGGTGTCGGTGGCAACGCAGTCGGGCGTTGGGGCGGGCGTGATGTTGTGCGCCTCGTGATAGGTGTAGGCGTACGCCGCAGCGATAAACTTCGGCACATAACCACGGGTCTCTCGTGGCAGAAAGTCGTAGATATCCCAATAGGTCTTGCAGCTGGCTCCTGCACGAGCAATGGCACGATTGACATTTCCGGGTCCGCAGTTGTAGGCGGCAATGGCGAGTGTCCAATCTCCATATACTTTATATAGGTATGCGAGGAAACGGCAAGCGGCACGAGTCGATTTCAGTATATCGCATCGCTCATCGACCAACGAATTTATCTCCAAACCGAGATTTTTGCCTGTTGCAGGCATAAACTGCCACAAACCTACGGCACCCATACGAGAGGTTGCACGAATAGAGAGGTTCGACTCGATAATTGGCAGGTAGCGCAACTCCATCGGCAGACCTGCGGCGTGTAGCTCCTCCTCGATAATCGGGAAGTAGTATTTCGACATCGCAAGCACATTGCGCAACGGACTCCAACGCCCCGAGAGGTATTGGTTGATGAAGTTGCGCACGATGTAGTTGTAGGGTAGGTGCATTGGCGACACCATATCTGCCAATCGTTTTTTGTAGAGTGTGTCTATTGGCACCTCGGCAACGCTCTCCTCGTCATTGAAAACCTCGAAGAATTGCTTCTCGCCTTGTGCCTGATGCAGCAACGACCACGCCTCGACCAACGAGTCAATCTCGGCAGGGGTGTGGGCAAGACGGAGCGTGTCGATGCGTGGAGTGGGCTTTGGCTCCACCTTTATGGTGTCGGTGATGACCACTCTTATAGTGTCATAAACGGGAATAGTAACCGTCTGCGGCTCGATTTTCTTGCGCTTGGCTGCGAGTGCTACGGGCGAGCACAATACGGCAAGAACGAGCAGTAGGAGAGTTCGTTTAACCATAATTTTGTTAGAATGTAAGGCCTAAATTCATACCGAGGGTTGCGCCTCCTCCGCTATATGGCGACATTCGGTTATAGGAGTAACCGATTGTCGGCGTAAGGCTGACGCTCAAATCTTTCGATATGTCGTAGCTGCGCAGGTGGGCATCCACGTGGGCATCCACCGCCTGCAAAATGTAGAGTCCTGCCGTAAGGATGATACATAGATCTCGGTTACGGCGGTAGCTGTTACGCAGGTTTTTGAGGAACGATGTGGAGTATCTGCCACCAAACTCATCGGGCGAGCCGTTAGGGAAGAGTTCGGGGTTGGCGTCGTAATCCGCCTTCAAACGGTATGCCTTCTTGAATCGTTGATATCCTCGGTTGTTCCAATCGATACAGTATATGGTGGTTGCAAAACCTCCCACCACAATCGGCACACGCCAATAGCTCTTGTTGTAGATCTGTCCTGCACCAGGGCATATCATAGCGAGGGTAGTTGCTCGATTTACGGGTGACACCTCGGCTGTGGAGTATTTCAGACAGGCATCGCCAATAAAGTAGATGTAGGATGCAATGGTCGTAATCATAAATGCATTCCTCATCGTACTGTACTTGTTCATCTCTCGTTGCAGAGCATTCAACTCGGGCGTGCGGAGCAGACTCTGATCGGTTAGGCGGTCAAACTCCGTTTTTAGAGGTTGGAATTTGCTATTGCTCCACAAACAGAGTCCGAGCGAGGCTCCGACGGTACTGTAGAGAATAGGCAACTTCCAATACTGCTTGTTGTATATCTGTCCAAAACCAGGGAGTACGGCAGATGTCAGTGTTACCCTGCGAAGCGACATCGAATCGCTGAAAAATGGGGTATGGTTCTCTCGTCGTTCGAGGCGTTTGCGCTGGCGCTCGGTCAGAGTGGAGTCCATAGCGAGCGAATCCACTGCGAGTGAATCACGCTGCAAACCTCCGAATATCGCTTTGCGGAGCGAGTCGGGCAGCTGCATACGCACATCGTCACCAATGGTTTTGAGCGAGTCGGCAGATATTTTGCGGAGCGTATCGACCAATTTGGCTACTCGCATAGAGTCGATTTGTCGCACCTCTACCGAGTCGGGCGTGTAGATTTGACCGCTACGGATGATGGTGCGCTCGCTACGTCTTCCTCGGGCGTAGGGGTTTATCTGCGCCTCAGCCGAGAACGAAATGCAGGCAAATAGCAAGGTCAGCAGAAGCGCAACGCCCCTGCTCTTGACTGCTTGCCCGATATGTAACATCCTAATATCCAAAGTAAAAAGCTAATGGCTAATGGCTAAAAGCTATTTATAACTTGCTGAACTTCTTTACGAACTTCTCTATATCGCTGTCGCTGGCAAAGTCGATAACAATTTTACCGCCACCATTCTTGCCTCGCTTGATTGCGATATCCTGCGAGAAGAACTTTTCGAGATACTCCACCAAACGACCATACGACTCTGGATACTCCTCGTCGATAGTTGGGGTAGCAACCTTCTGCTTCTTCTCCGACGAGAGGCGTACCAACTCTTCGAGTTGTCGTACCGAAAGGTTACTCTTTACGCATCGCTTCAACAACGAGAGTTGCTTCGCCTTGCTCTCTGCCGATGCGATAGCCTTGGCGTGTCCCATCGAGATGATACCGCCCTTGATTGCGAACTGCACCTCCTCGGGGAGATTTAACAAACGGAGGTAGTTGGCTACGGTTGAACGCTTCTTGCCAAGACGCTCTGCGAGAGCCTCCTGTGTCAGACCGCACTCCTCGATAAGGCGCTGCATACCGAGCGAAATTTCGATTGCGTTGAGGTCCTCACGCTGGATATTCTCCACGAGAGCCATTGCGTGAAGGGTGGTGTCATCCACCTCACGGATATATGCAGGGATATTCTCCAAACCAGCCTTCTCCGAAGCACGCCAGCGACGCTCACCGCTGATGATGATGTACTTATCGCCACTGCGCTTTACTGTGATTGGCTGAATGAGTCCCAACTGCTTGATTGAGTCTGCCAACTCTTCGAGAGCCTCCTCGTCAAAGTCGGTACGAGGCTGGGTAGGGTTTGGCACGATATCCGCAAGACGAATCTCTGCCATCTCCTCCATTGGTTTTACCTTAACCTCTATATTCCCTCCGAAAAGTGCGTCTAATCCACGACCTAATCCTTTCTGTTTCATTATTTTGTCTGTTTTTTACGATTTTTCTTCAAGAACTCCTTTGCCAAGAGGAGATAGTTTGTTGCTCCGTTTGCCGAAGCGTCGTAGAGCATAATCGGTTTGCCGTGCGACGGTGCCTCACCCAAGCGGATATTGCGCTGAATGACCGTGTCGTAGGCGAGTGGGCCGAAGTGCTCACGCACCTCGTTTGCCACCTGATTGTTGAGGCGGTTGCGCATATACATCGTGAGGAGGAAACCCTCGATTTCGAGCGACGGATTTAGGTTGCCCTTGACAATCTTAATCGTGTTGAGCAATTTGCTCAATCCCTCCAAAGCCAAGTACTCGCACTGCACAGGAATAAGCACTGAGTCGGCTGCCGTAAGGATATTGACGGTTGTAAAACCGAGCGATGGCGAGCAGTCGATAAAGATATAGTCGAACCTATCTCGCACGCTGTCGATAATCTTCTTCACGACAAAGTGGCTATTCTCCATATTTGGGAGTTCGGTGTCGGCAGCCACAAGGTCGATGCTCGAAGGCAAAACCCAGAGGTTTTTGATATCCTCGCTGTGGAGCATAACCTCCTCGGCTGTGCGCTCGCCTGTGATACACTCGTAGATACCCTCCGAGTTGATGTCGAAACCCAGACCCGAAGTGGCATTTGCCTGCGGGTCGGCATCTATAAGCAACACCTTCTTGCCCAGCAATGCTATTGATGCCGAGAGGTTTATGGCGGTGGTGGTCTTTCCTACACCACCTTTTTGGTTAGCAAGTGCAACGACTTTACCCATATAGTCAAACTCTTTATTCTTGGTTATTATAAATAATAATCGGGCAAATTTAGTAATTTTAATTTGATTTCCACAAATAAAATTCCTCTTTTGCTCGAAAATGATTAACTTTGCACATCGGAAAGCCTTTTTTAGATGGATAAGATGACGAAAATACGCAAGTTTCCGTCGGTCGGAGATTTGTTGATGATGTTGCTGCTCTTTTGCTTGTCGCAGCTGCTTATTGGCTCGTTGCTGGGTGCGGTGGGTGTTGTTGCACCTGTGACCTCGGCAATAGATGCGGTCGATATCGAGACATATATGAACGAGCAACTCGCACTTGGTCGCTATACGGCATTGGCCTATCCGTTGCTGATGCTCTCGTCGATTGCGATTTTGTGGCTCTATGTTCGTCTGCGAGGGGGTAGAAGGGCAATCCGTATTCGCCACTCCGCTTCGGGCTTCAACCCTACGGTGGTGCTCGTGGGTGTGCTATGGCTCTTCTCGTCGCAGATAATTCTCGAACCGCTGGTGTCGCTACTGCCCGAGAATCCGAGCCAAGGACTTGGCAGAGGTGTGTGGGCGTGCTTTACCGCAGTATTTACGGCTGCCATAGCGGAGGAGTTGCTGTGTCGTGGTCTTATCTTCGAGACGCTTCATAAGCGCTGGGGCGTCAAGACCTCAATTCTCTTCTCCTCGCTCTTCTTTGGCTTTATCCACTTTGACCTCGCTACGGCAATTATCGCATTGGTGGCAGGTGTGATTTTCGGAGTCTTGTATGTGCGAACATCTTCACTCTATACCACAATTATTATCCACGCCATAAACAACGCATTTGCCTTTGCACTGATTAGCTTTGGCGTGGGCGATGTCTCGTTTAGGGAGATCGTTGGCGGTGGGCTCTTGTACTACATCCTCTATGGTGTTGCCGTTGCGATATTTTTGACTTGCAGTGTGGAGACCTACCTCAAAGTTTTTAGAGCAAAAAAGAGTTAATGACAGAGAGTATGAAAAAGCGAATATTTCTGACAGGCGCAACAGGCGTTATGGGCACGGCAACCTTGAATGAGTTGCTCTCTCGTTGCGATAAATTCGATATTACGGTGTTGGTGCGTGACACCAAGCGCAATCGCCAAAAAATGGAGCGATATGGCGATAGAATTCGTGTGATTTGGGGCGATTTGATGAACTATGACGATGTTCTAAAAGGCGTATCGGGTGCCGACTATGTTCTTCATATCGGAGGTATGGTTTCGCCAAGTGCCGACTATAAACCGAAGAGCGTTTTAAGGGTAAATGTTACGGCTGCCGAAAATGTTGTCAAAGCCGTTAAGGCTCAACCGAATAGCGACAACATAAAGGTTGCGTATATCGGTAGTGTGGCGCAGACGGGTGACCGCCGAGAGCCTCTGCATTGGGCTCGTACAGGCGACCCTATTTTCCCTTCGATGTTCGACTACTACGCCATTTCAAAATGTCGTGCAGAGCGCATTTTTGCCGAGTCGGGTCTGAAATATTGGGTGAGCCTGCGACAGTCGGGTATTCTCTATCCCGCAATCCTCAAAAATATGGATCCGATAATGTTCCATGTGCCTATTCGTGGCGTGTTGGAGTGGGCGACAGTTGAGGATTCGGGTCGCTTGATGGCAAACCTCTGCGAGGATGGTCTGCCCGAGGAGTTTTGGTGCAAGTTCTACAACATTGGCAGTGGCGAGGAGTACCGTCTTACGAACTACGATTTCGAGCGCTATCTCCTCAGTTGCATAAACTGCCCTGCCCCCGAGAAGATTTTCGATGTAAAGTGGTTTGCAACGCACAATTTCCACGGTCAATACTATCTCGACTCGGATAAGTTGGAGGAGTATCTCCACTTCCGTGCAAATATACCTGTTGCGGAGTATTTCAAGCAGATGGCGACGACTTTGCCTAAGTTCTATAAGCTGGCGAAGATTGCCCCTGCGTTTGTCATAAAGCCGTTTATGCGGATGATTGCGTCGGATAAGATATTTGGCACACTCGGTTGGCTCAAATCGAATAACGAGGAGCGCATCAAGGCCTATTTCGGCTCTCGTGAGGAACGAGAGAAGATTGGCTCGTGGGCAGAGATGAGCGATATCCACCTTGCCAGCGAGGAGGAGGCAGAACGCCTTTCGCACGGCTACGATGAGTCGAAACCACTTGCCGAACTCGATATTGAGGATATGCGACAGGCTGCGGAGTTTAGAGGTGGTAAGTGCCTATCCGCAACGATGATAAAGGGCGACCTTGCTACCAAGTTGGAGTGGGAGTGCGCCTTCGGACATCGCTTCTCGGCTTCGCCTGCGTTGATTTTGCTCGGAGGTCATTGGTGCGACGAGTGCCTATCTGCACCGTGGAACTTCGACGAGCAGGCAAAGCGTAATCCGTTCCTTGCGCAGGTGTGGAACAAGATGCGACCTGATGGCGACGGCGGACAGGTCTATGGAACTGCTACACCAGAAGATTTCTTGTAAAATCATTCTGATTGGCTCTTTTTGCACCTTACTTGCGCCGAAAATGCTCATTTGCGCCTGAGTAAACTGCGCTTTTCGCCACTGCGTAACGCACAAAAATAGCCTAATCATAAGTGATTTTCGGTTTTGGGAATAGTAGTTTTAGGGAGTTTGGCAATCACCGCTGAACTCCCTAAATTCTTTATGTTCCTTATTTTCTCTTAAAAAAACTCAGCGCTCCCCTAACAACCCCTAACAACCTCTAACAACCCTTAATTTCGTCTGCGCCTTGACCACGCTTCGGAGTCCGCAAAACCAAAAATAAAAAAAACTTTCAGCGCATCCTATCAAGCAGTTGCAAACTGCGCCTCCTACTAAGGGCGCAGCCCATCTCCTATCAAGCACCGCAGGTGCGCCTCCTATAATCCGTTGCGCCGTGACACGCTTCAGAGTCCCCACCAACCTCTTTCTTACAATAAAATTGTAATTCTCTCGTTTTATTCCCGAAAATGTGTTATCTTTGCGGGTTGTATGCGTATGTTTTGTAAAATAGCAGTTGTTGTATCGACTCTCGTTGCGTGCGTGGGTTGCGACTCGTTGTCGGGCTTTAAGGCTGATGATGAGATGGTTGCACGTGTCGGTACGACCTATCTCTATCGTTCGGAGTTGGCATCGGCTATGCCGAGTGGCATCGCTGCGCAGGATAGCATAAACTACTCGCAAGCCTATATCTCGAAGTGGATAGTGGGGCAGTTGAAGCAGCAAGAGGCAGAAAAGTTGTTCTCGCAGTCGGAGTCCGATATTGACAGATTGGTCGAGGAGTATCGTCGTTCGTTGTTGGTGCATCGTCTCGATCGTCACTACCTCGAAGCCGAGCCTTGCTTGGAGATTACCGACAAGGATATTGTCGCATACTACAATGCCCACAAGTCCGATTTTCGTATCTCGCAGCCTATGGTTAAGGGCGAGATTGTGGCTATTGGCGAGAGTTTCCGTCGCAGAGAGCAGATGCTCAAATGGTTCGAGTCGTCGAAGGCTGAACATCGTGCCGACTTCGAGGAGTTGTGTCGCAAGAACAACTTCCTTCATCTCCAATTCGAGGAGTGGGTATCCTTTTCGGACTTTTTGAGCAATCTTCCGTTGTTGCGTAACGCCAGCAATACGAAGTTGCTCTCCAATCGCAAGACACAGAAGATTCATCACGATAAGACCTACTACTATTTCCGTATAACAACTGCGTTGGAGGTGGGCGATACTATGCCGCTCGATATGGCAAAGGAGAATATCCGCCAGATTTTGATAAACCGTCATCGCACCGATGTTATACGCCGTCAGGAGGAGCGAATTAAGAGTAATGCCCTCTCGTCGGGACACGCTAAAATCTACAATCAAACGGAAAACGGAAAACAGAAAACGGGAAACTGACGACAAACCGAGAGCAGAGTGTGTCTGCACACTATGCCGAGGTGCGAAGGAGGAAAAGCCTGCAAAGCAGGATTAACTGGAAACTAATATGAAAAAGATACTATCCATACTGATTTGTACGCTGGTTGTTGCCTCGGTGGTAGTTGCCGAGAAGCGATTTGTTATGCTCGATAAGGTTGTTGCTGTTGTCGGTAATTCATCGGTGAGCTATTCGGATGTGCAGCAAATGGCGAAGATGATTCTCGAACAGCGTCGCTCGGAGGGTTACACCTCGGACCGCCCTGCGCAGGATGAGGCGCTCGAAGATTTGATGTTGCAGAAGTTGCTCTACAATCAGGCACTGCTCGACTCGGTGGAGATTAACAATGGCGAGGTTGCGCAGCGTGTAGAACAACAGGTGCAGTCGATGATAGACCGTGAGGGCTCTATTACCGCATTGGAGAAGAAGGCGCATATGGCAATCTACCATATTCGTGACCTTTTCCGCCGTCAATTCGAGGAGCAGACCTACGCACAGGCGATGCAGCAGACCATAGTGTCGAAGACAAAGATTGTCCCTGGCGAGGTGGAGCGTTTCTACAACGCTATCGACAAGGATTCGTTGCCAATTATTGCCGAGCAGTATCAGTATGCGCAGATTACGATGTTCCCGAAGAATATGAAGGAGGCGAAGTTGCGTACTCGTGAGCGCCTTATCGAGATGCGTGAGCGTATCGTTACAGGCAAAACCCGTTTTGCAACCCTTGCCCGTATGTACTCGGTCGATGGCTCGTCAATTCAGGGCGGTGAGTTGGAGCCTGCACCATTGGCAGGTTTTGTGAAACCTTTTGCCGATGCGTTGGCAGAGTTGAAGGAGGGACAAGTATCGGAGGTTGTGGAGTCGGAGTTCGGCTTCCACCTTATCCAACTTATCGGCAAGAAGGGACAGCTCTACCACTGTCGTCATATCCTTCTTCGTCCTACATTTGTGATTGATGAGATATTGGCTCCGATGCGTGATTTGGATAGCCTTGTAAATCTCATAAAGAAGGACTCTTTGTCGTTCGAGGAGGCTGCACGCAAGCACTCCGACGATAAGCACTCGAAGCAGAATGGTGGTGTGGTAACCAACCACGACCTCTTGGAGCGATACTCGGCATACGATGCAAAACTCACCGCCACAAAGTTCTTGAAGGAGGATTTTGGCGCAATGGGCGGTAAGAGTATCGACGACTATAATGCTATTCGTCGTTTGCGAGAGGGTGAGATTTCCGACCCATTCCGTTCGACCGATATGATGGGTAACGAGTTGGTCAAGGTTGTGAAGTTGTTGAAGGTTATCCCTGCCCACAACGCTTCGCTCGACGAGGATTATCTGCGCTTGGAGCAGATGGCTCTCTCGGCAAAGCAGGAGAAGGAGTTCAAGGCGTGGCTCGACAAGAAGATCGCCTCGATGTATATCTACATTGCACCCGAGTTCCGAGGAGGCGACTTCTCGAACAAGAATTGGGTAAAATATAGCAAATAGGCGTGAAGAGAAGAGTTGTTGCCATATCGGTTTTGCTCGTGGCGTTGGCGAGTTTGGTCTTTGCAGGAAGCAATGGCCTGCCGTCGTTGTCGCATACCCCGACCGAACAACAGGAGGAGCGACCATCCATTTCGGGCAATACTCCGAAGCGTGACTATGTCGATATGAAGTCCGACGAGGGCTGGCAGATGGAGCATAACGGCCGTAAGATTATGGTCGTGGTGGGAAACTTTGCTGCACATCACAATGGCACAGTTATCACGGCCGATAGTGCGGTGCGCTACTCCGAGCGTCATATCGAGTGCTTCGGCAATGTGCTGATAAATCGTGGCTCGACCTACATCTACGGCGATAGAGCCGACTACAACGGTGATACCAACGAGGCAAAGGTCTATTCGAAGATTGTAAAGGTGGTGGATGGCGATGCTACACTCTTCACCTACAACTTCTCGTTTAACACCAAGACAAGCATTGGTCGCTACTCGGGTGGTGGCGTGCTTATAAGTGGCGATAATATGCTCGAATCGGATAGGGGATATGTCTACTCTGATGACCACGAGATTATCTGCGTGGAGCGTGTGCAGATGCGCAATAACGAGTACGAGATGACGGGCGACTCGGTGGTATATAACACCGAAACCGACTTTGCGCAGTTCTTTACCCGCACCAATATCTGGAATAAGGGCGATGGCTCGCAGGAGGAGGACTACCTCTATGCCGACCGTGGCTCGTTCGACAAGCGTCAGCAGCTCTACAAACTTACCAAAAACGGTTATATACTCACCAAAGACCAGGAGTTGTTGTGCGACTCGCTCGACTACTATCGTGATAGCAACTATGTGGTCTTGAAGCGCAATATCCAGATTGATGACCGCTCGCAGAAGATGCTTGTATTTGGTGATTGGGGCGAGTATTGGAAGGAGCCTGGCAATGTCTTTGTTACGAAGAATCCTTCGCTCATAAGCTACGACACAACGCAGAGCGATACGGTCTATATGTGCTCGGATACGATGTGGGTTTATACTCACTATCCTATCCGTGAGAAGATAGAGAAGATGCGCAAAGACTCGTTGGAGCAGGCTGCGAAGTTGGCTACTGCCGACTCGTTGAAGGGCGCAAAGAGTATTGCTACCGATTCGTTGAAGAAGGCAAAGGCGGCAGCAAAACAGGCAATGCAGCAGAAGCAGAACGAGCGTAAAGAGGAGTTTGCTCGTCGTCAGCAGAAGCGCCAGCAGAAGCACGCCGAACAGGAGCAGAACAAGCCAGAGCAGATGCAACAACACGAGCAGAAACCAAAGCATTCTGCTCAAACCCCTAACACCCCTAATTCCCCTTCCGCCCCTACTGCCGACAGCATAAAGGTGGCAGATAAGGCACCTGAGGTTGTCCCTGTGGTCGAGAAGTCGAAGGCAGAGCTACGCAGGGAGTTGATAGACTCGCTGATTAAGGATACGATAAATCCGCAACCAAACCTCTTGGCAAAGTTGCTCAAAGAGGAGGCTGCCGAGGTCAATAAGATTGTCAAGGCGAAGATTAAGGAGGAGCAACTCCGTCGTGAGGCGGAGCGTAAGGCTATGCTTGCCGAGCGAAATGCCTTGTATGTGAAGTTGCTGGGTGAGGCTCGCATTCGTGATGCCGAGCGTAAGCGCATCGAGAAGGAGCGAGCAAAGCGCATAAAGGATAGCTTGAAGGTTGTCGAAGATAGCCTTCGTCGAGTGGCAAAACTTGCTCCCGACTCGCTGAAAACCGACTCGCTGAAAACCGACTCGTTGAAGGTCGATACCATAAAGATTGACACCCTCAAAAAGGATAGCATCAAGCTCGATAGCGTCAAGATAGACAGAGTCAAGCTTGATAGCGTTAAACTCGACACCATAAAGGTGGATAGCGTGAAGGTGGATAGCACAAAGGTCGATACACTTGCCAAGTTCGACACTATGACCGTCAAGGAGGTTAAAGCCTACTTCAAGGCGATATACGACAAGGAGAAGGCGGAGGCAGAGCGCATAAAGCAAGATTCGCTCGATGCCCAACTCGAACGCATAGGTTTGGCTCGTCAGGCAAAGCGTGCCGAGCAGTATCGCAAGTGGGCTATTCGTGACTCCATCTTCAATGCCAAGGCACAGGAGCGTGCCGACGAGCAGTTGCGTCGCAAGTTGGCACGAATGGAGAAGCGAGGAATCTATATCCAGATGGCGGACTCTTCGGAGTTGCGCATTGTCGATTCGATACTCTTGGCGGAGTTCGGACCACTCGACACGATTATGCATCATCGCCTTGACTCGCTTATCGAGATACTCTTCCCTAAACCGTTGCCATCGCCTACCGAGGAGGCACAAAAGGCGGAGAATATCGACTCACTCTATCGTGAAATTCGAGCATACAGCCGAGTGAAGATGTTCCGTAGTGATGCGCAGTCCATCTGCGATTCGCTCACGATGACAACCATAGACTCGGTTATCAATATGTACAAACTCCCTGTACTGTGGAATGGTAGCAACCAAATCACCTCGGAGATTATGCATATCCGTACCAGCAACAGCCAACTCGTGCGAGCCGACTTCGAGGGCAAGCCGATGATGGTTGCCGAGATTGATACTACCCACTACAACCAGGTGGCAGGTAAGGAGATGACTGCGCACTTCAAAGATAACGCAATCTATCGCAACGATGTGAATGGTAATGTGCAGACCATCTACTATATGCAGGAGGATAACTCGCCCGAAATAACCCTTATGGCATATATCGAGGCGGGTGATATGACCTCCTACATCGAGGGACAGCAGGTAACAGGTATCACCTATCGTGGTAATCCTACCTACACCTTCTACCCAATGGATAAAATCCCTGAAACCCAAGCCAAGAAGCTCGATGGCTTCAAGTGGGAGGCTCTTCGCCGCCCTACGCAGGATAGTGTATTTACCCGAACCATTCGACCTTCGCAACGAGTAGAGAAACGCTCATTGCGCAAGCCGTTGTTCCCAATAAATGCACTTCTCCAACAGCGCAAGAGCGACTATATTCGTCGTCACGAGTGGCAAGACCGTACTGATACCCTCACTTACGAAACCATAGAGTGGCTCGAGTCGCTAAAATCGTTCTGATGAGTTCTTTTTGCACCGCACTTCGGTAGCCGAACTCCTCACATAGGTTTCCTATGCTGCGGGTTCGTCTCCTCGCTTGGCACAAAAATACTCTCATCATTGACGATTTTAGGATAGATGATGGTTCTGATGAGTTCTTTTTGCACGAATGTGTCGGACTCCAAAATGCTCACATATCCCATAGGGGTTATAGGAGCAATAGGGATTATAGGGGCGATAGGGTAGTAGAAACTTCTGATTGATAGTTAAAAATGAAGACCTTTGTTAAACGATTTGCATTGCTTCTGCTTACGGCATTTTTTGCTGTGGGCTGCAATAATAGTGCGCCCGACAATAGACCGACCACCGAGCCTACAAATCGTATTATCGCCACACTTGCATCGCAAAGTCGCACATCGTTGGGCTCGAAGATTGGCGATATCTACCCCGTATATTGGAGCGAAGGCGATCAAATCGTTGTAAATGGCACACTATCGGAGGCAATCGAGATTGGCGAGGATGGCAAGATTGCAACCTTTACCCTAAACCCTACACCCGAGCACCCCTACTATGTAACCTACCCATATCACGAAGCAACAACTGCAGAACAGGCTGTGGTGGAGTTCCCTGCCGAGCAAACCTATATCGAAGGCTCATTCTCGGAGGGTGCAACGCCAATGTGTGGCTATGCCGAGAGCGGCAATAGTGTAGCGTTAAATCATCTTGCAACAATCTTGCGCTTTCCGATAAAGGCGAAGGAGGAGAATACGGCATTGGAGAAGGTCGTAATTACTGCCGACACCGCTATTGCTGGCGTGTTCGAGGTCGATTGCAAGGGCGCAGAGATTGTGGCGACCGAGCCAAATAAAAAGAGTGTAACATACACTCTGCCAGCCGATTTCTTGCTCTCGACAACTACCGAAAAGGTGCTGCATATCTCGTTGCCGGCAGTAAATCTGTCGTCGTGCAGTGTCGAGTTTATGGATGCTTCGGGCGGTAAGATGAAGGCGATGTGGCTACCCGATAAACCCCTCACAAAGGGTGTGGTGCGTGAGTTTAAGACCATAACCTACGAGGAGAAGACCAATGTGACGCTCCAACCGATGACGGTCGAGGAGGAGGAACTCTATATATTTTATAAAAAGGTATATGGCAATATCCGCTACGACGATGGCTCGCCTATCGAGGGGGTGGCAGTGAGTGATGGTTTCAGGGTGGTAACAACCGACGAGAATGGCTACTACGAACTGAGCGATATGAGCAGAGAGAGTTGGTATATCTACTGCTCGATGCCGTCGGATGTGGAGGTGCCGATTGATGAGTTCGGAAGACCTGCCTTCTTCCAAAAATACCCCGCTTCATCGCCTCGCTACGACTTCATTTTCAAGCGTTTGCAGGGTGGCAAGGAGCGAGAATTCTCGATATTTGCCATCGCCGATACGCAGCCTACGGGACAGGCCCATCTCGACCATTTCAGAGCGCAAGCGCAACCCGAGATAAATGCCCACTCAAAATCGCTTGGTGTGCCTTGCTATGGCATTGTGCTGGGCGACCTGGTGGGTAGTGTGCCCGACCTTATGGATGATATGCGTAGTGAGTTGGCTTACAACAAGATAGGTATGCCAATGTTTACCGTTATGGGCAATCACGACCACATCTCCTACTCGGATAATAACCCCGTATTCCCCGACGAGCGTAACAGCCATTGGATGTTGAAAATTCAGCGTGGTTTCGAGGAGTGTTTCGGACCTGTAAACTACTCGTTCAATCGTGGCGATGTGCATATCGTAGGTATGCGCAATGTTCGCCACAAGGATAATGTCAAGGTGTCGAACTACGAAACCGCCTTTACTGCCGAGCAGTTCGAGTGGTTGAAGGCAGACTTGGCTCTTGTGCCGAAGGATAAGATGGTTGTGATATGCTTCCATATTCCGATTATCAATGGTGGCAAGGTTGGCGATGGCACCTATCGTCAGGAGATGCTCAACTTGTTGGATGAGTTTGCCGAGTCGCACATCCTCTCGGGTCATACCCACTATATGCGCTCGTATGACTATGTCTGGAACAATACGGGTCATAAGATGTACGAACACTGCATCGCTTCGACTCGATACGATATGAGAGGTTGCAACATTCACCGTGACGGCACTCCGTGTGGCTACGAGGTGTTGAAAGTTCGAGATAATAGCGTTGTCGATTGGTACTACAAGGGTTTTCAGCAGGGTGCCAACTCCCGTGACGACCAGATGCGCCTCTATCGTGGTGCCACCATTATAGGTGCCGAGCCTACGGGCACAAACAAGTATGGCACAATGGGTTACTATCAGTTGCCATTCGATAATAATACCCTCTTGGCAAATATCTTCACCTCCGACCCAAGCTGGAAGGTCGAGGTCTATGAGGATGGTGTTAAGACGGGCGAGATGAGCCATTTCTACGCCACAAGCAAATCTGCATATACCGATTTGGTGGGCGATGGCTCGTTGGCAAACCCTCGTCGAGTGGCAGAGGGAGTGGTGAGTAGTCGTGATTTTTGGGCGATAGGCATCTTGTTTGGCTACTTGGGTAGCGATGTGAATAACAACTACAACACCTGCCACACGATGTGGCGATATACGCTGAAAAATCCGAATGCTACCCATATCGAGGTGCATGCCACCGACCGCTTCGGCTACACCTACACCGAGGATATCATCACCGACAATACCAACTCCGACAAAGCGTTTTATTAGAGTGAGTAGTGAGTAGTGAGTAGTTGAGAGTTTGATGGGACAAATGAGACCAATGGGACCAATGGGACCAATGGGAGAAACTCTCAGCGCACCCCTAACAACCTCTAACAACCTCTAACAACCTCTAACAACCTCTTATCTCGTTGCGCCGTAACGAGGGTGGGAGTTCGCAGCTATTTCTTTTCCTTATGCCGCCATAAGAAAAAATGACTCTTATTTTTTAATTTTTTTAATTAAAAGTCAGACTTTTTTTGTACCTTTGCGCTCGATATAGAATAGACAATAAAATTAGGTTAAGTTATGGAGAATATTCACGCAGAATTCAAGAGCGGTCTGTGGCAGTCGAAGATCGATGTTGCCGATTTCGTACAGACCAACATCACTCCGTACTATGGCGATGCCTCGTTCTTGGCAGGCCCATCGGAGCGTACAAAGAGAGTTTGGAATAAGTGCCTCGCAGCACTCGAAGAGGAGCGTGCCAACGGTGGTGTTCGCTCGCTCGATAATAAGACCGTTTCGACAATCACTTCGCACAAGGCGGGTTATATCGACCAGGAGAATGAGCTTATCGTAGGTTTGCAGACCGACGAGTTGTTGAAGCGTGCAATCAAGCCTTTCGGTGGTATCAATGTAGTATCTCGTGCTTGCAAGGAGCAGGGTGTTGATGTTGATGAGAAGGTAAGGGAAATCTTTACTCACTACCGCAAGACTCACAACGATGGTGTATTCGATGTTTATACCGAGGAGATTCGTTCGTTCCGTTCGTTGGGCTTCCTCACAGGTCTGCCTGACAACTACGCTCGTGGTCGTATCATCGGTGACTACCGTCGTTTGGCTCTCTACGGTATCAACCGCCTTATCGAGGCAAAGAAGGAGGACTTGAAGTCGCTCTGCTCGCCAATGACCGACGCTACAATCCGTCTTCGTGAGGAGGTAGCTGACCAGATTAAGGCGTTGAAGGATATGGCTATTATGGGTGAGTACTACGGTTTGGATTTGACTCGCCCTGCAACCTCGGCTCAGGAGGCTGTTCAGTGGGTTTATATGGCTTACCTCGCTGCTGTTAAGGAGCAGGATGGTGCAGCTATGTCGCTCGGTAATGTATCGTCGTTCCTCGATATCTACATCCAGTATGACCTCGACAAGGGTAACATCACCGAGGAGTTTGCACAGGAGTTGATCGACCAGTTCGTAATCAAGTTGCGTATGGTTCGCCACCTCCGTATGCAGTCGTACAACGACATCTTCGCAGGTGACCCAACTTGGGTAACCGAGGCTATCGGTGGTCGTTTCAACGACGGTCGCACCAAGGTTACAAAGACCTCGTTCCGTTTCTTGCAGACACTCTACAACCTCGGTCCATCGCCAGAGCCAAATATGACTGTGCTTTGGAGCCCGGAGTTGCCAGAGGGCTTCAAGGATTTCTGCGCAAAGGTTTCGATCGATACTTCGTCGGTTCAGTACGAGAACGACGACCTGATGCGTGAGGTACGCTTCTGCGACGACTACGGTATCGCTTGCTGCGTATCGTACCAGGCTATCGGTAAGCAGATTCAGTTCTTCGGTGCTCGTTGCAACTTGGCTAAGGCGTTGTTGCTCGCTATCAACGGCGGTCGTTGCGAGATTACAGGCACCCAGATGGTTAAGGGTATCCCAACCTTGATGGGCGATTTGCTCAACTACGAGGAGGTACTCTCGAACTACAAGAAGGTATTGGCTGAGATTGCTCGTGTATACAACGATGCGATGAACATCATCCACTATATGCACGACAAGTACTACTATGAGAAGGCGCAGATGGCACTCATCGACACCAACCCACGCATCAACCTCGCTTATGGTGTTGCAGGTTTGTCGATTGTTCTCGACTCGTTGTCGGCTATCAAGTATGGTAAGGTAACCGTTAAGCGTAACGAGATGGGTCTTACCGAGTCGTTCGAGATTGAGAAGGAGTTCCCAATGTTCGGTAATAACGATGACCGTGTTGACCACCTCGGTGTTGATTTGGTATATTACTTCAATGAGGAGTTGAAGAAGCACGCTATCTATAAGGGTGCGAAGCCAACCTTGTCGCTCTTGACCATCACTTCGAATGTGATGTATGGTAAGAAGACAGGTGCTACACCAGACGGTCGTGAGAAGGGCGTAGCCTTCGCACCAGGAGCAAACCCAATGCATGGTCGTGATAAGTGCGGTGCAGTTGCTTCGCTCTCGTCGGTTGCAAAGTTGCGCTACCGTGACTCGCAGGATGGTATCTCGAATACCTTCTCGATTGTTCCTAAGTCGCTCGGTGTTGACGAGGCAACTCGTGTAGAGAACCTCGTAACAATGATGGACGGTTACTTCACCAAGGGTGCACACCACCTCAATGTGAATGTTCTCAACCGTGAGATGTTGATGGATGCAATGGAGCACCCAGAGAAGTATCCACAGCTCACAATCCGTGTTTCGGGTTACGCAGTAAACTTCACCAAATTGAGCCGTGAGCACCAGCTTGAAGTTATTTCAAGAAGTTTCCATGAGCGTATGTAATACTAAAACATACAATAACGATAACTGCCTTGGAGATTGCTCCGAGGCAGTTTTATAAAGAGCCAATAGCTAATGGCTAATGGCTAATGGCTAAAAGCAAAGAATGTTATGAAACTTAAAGTCCATTCATACGAGTCGCTTGGCACCTTCGATGGTCCTGGTTTGCGATTGGTGGTATTCTTGCAGGGATGCAACTTCCGTTGCCTCTACTGCGCTAATCCCGACACCATAGACCTCTGTGGCGAGGCGAAAGAGACCGACTTGGAGCATATCGTCGAGCAGGCGGTGAGCGAAAAACCATTCTTCGGCAAGCGTGGTGGCGTCACTTTCAGTGGTGGCGAGCCAACCATTCAGGCGAAGGCTCTGATTCCGCTTGTTAAGCGATTGAAGGAGCAGGGTATCCACATCTGCATCGACACCAATGGCTCGGTGTGGAACGAGTGGGTCGAGGAGTTGTTCTCGTTGGTCGATTTGGTGTTGCTTGATGTGAAGCAGCATAACCCATCGCAGCACCTTCTCTTGACCGAGCGTAGCAACGAGCAGACTCTGCGCACGGCAGAGTGGTTGGAGCGCAATGGCAAGCCATTCTGGTTGCGATATGTGCTTGTGCCTGGTTATAGCGATAGCGAAGCTGATATCCGCTCGTTGGGCGAGCACTTGGGCAAGTTCGAGATGGTGGAGCGAGTGGAGATTTTGCCATACCACACCCTCGGAGTTCACAAGTACGAGGCTATGGGGCAGGAGTATAAGTTGCAGGGCGTGAATGAGAATACACCCGAACAACTAGACCGAGCCCGCAAGTTGTTCGAACAATATTTTAAGACAGTATTTGTAAACTAATAAAAAACATCGAGCATTCAGCTCGATGTTTTTTGTTATTAGCTCTTGCGGACTCCGACACTCATCACGGCGCAAGAAAATTAGGGTCGTTAGAGGCGTTAGGGTCGTTAGAGGTGCGCTGAAAGTTTTTTTGTTTCGGTTTTGCGGACTCCGACACTCATCACGGCGCAGGGAGATAAGAGGTTGTTAGGGGTTGTTAGAGGCAGTTAGGGGTGCGCTGAAAGTTTTCCTGTTTCGGTTTTGCGGACTCCGACACTCATCACGGCGCAAGAAAATTAGGGTCGTTAGAGGCGTTAGGGTCGTTAGAGGTGCGCTGAAAGTCTATTAGCCAATGGCTAAATTAAAAATTCCTTTAATTGTCAATTATCAATTGTCAATTGTCAATTTGAGTCTTCAACTCTCAACTCTCAACTCTCAACTCTCAACTCTCAACTCTCAGCTCCTCACTACTCACTTTTAGCAAGTGGTGAAGCCTGGGTATATACTCGTGCTGCCAACTCCTTGTCGAGCTGATACATTCCGTACTTGTCGTTCTCGACGGCCTCCGTAGCGAAAATCATATCTCGTGCCGACTCCTCCTCCTCGATCTGCTCGTCGATAAACCATACAAGCATATTCGACGATGCGAAATCACGATCCTCGTGAGCAATGGCTGCGAGGTTGTTGATAAGACCCGTCACCACCTTCTCGTGACGCAGAGTCTCACGGAACATCTCCGCAACCGACTCCCACTCGGTGCGTACCTCGGCGATAGGCTTCAACTCGACCTTTGCATCTCGTGAGTTGAGGTAGTTCATCAGAATGTGAGCGTGGTCCTGCTCCTCCAACCACTGCACATAGAACCAATTTGCTACACCTTTGTAGCCCTTTGCCTCGGCATCCATCGACATCGAGAGGTAGAGATATGCCGACCACAACTCGGCGTTAATCTGCTCGTTAATTGCTGCGTGTAATCTTTCGCTTAACATAGTTTTATAGTTTTTAAGGTTGTTATTCTCTGTTTTTCTATTGCAAAGATAATACAACTTCTGTCATTTGTCAAATCGATAATTTTTATAGCATCATAAGCTAAAACTATATTGCTGAGCAAAAAAGAAGCCGTCTAACAAGGTGATTTCTGCGTTAATCCCTTTTCAAGGGCTTTTCCTCCTCACGGCTCGGCAAAGTGTGTAAACACCCTTTGCTCTCGCTCCGTAGCGTCGGTTACGCTTGCCCTCAAAATGCTCATTTACGCCTAGTAAACTCCGCTTTTTCGGGCTACGCAAGCCTTGAAATCCCTCTTGTTATACAACTTCCGACAAAAAGAGTGTGTCTAAAAAACTTTTTGGACACACTCCTATATGGGGTGTTAGTTCAGGCGGAAGTTACCACCGCTACGAGCCTCCATATCGGCTTTGGCAACCATCTCGCTTTGGAGTTGCACCATACGGAGCATATCGCCGATATCCTCGAAACCTCGGAGCGATGTACCTATCGGCATACGGCACTGCAACTCCAACTCTGTGAGTCGTTCACGCACCTCCTCCAACCCTTCGGGCAGAGCGATATATACACAGTCGACCTCGGTATATTCGGCAAAGAAGAGGGTCATCAACGCCGCTTTCGAAGCCGAAGGGATATGCTTAACCTCGATGTTTTCACGCTTGACACCGCACAGCGCAAGCCCCTGCAACGCCTCGAACTCGTGCTTCGAGCCTTCGAGCGCAATCACACCAACCTTTATGTCTGAAATTGCAATCATAATTTATTAGCCATTAGCTTTATATTTTGACTAAAAAAGGCAGTCCAACGACTGCCTTGTATCGCCCAATTAGGCACTTTTTTTAGTAGAGAAGCTTCTCTGCGTCACGAGCCTCTACCGAGTTAGGATACTGCTCGGTGATAGCCTTGTAGCAAGCCTTTGCCTCCTCTGCCTTACCTGCTGCTGCGAGAGCCAAGCCCTGCTTGTAGAGGTAGAGCGGAGCGGTGAAGTTGTTCTCCGAAGCCTTAACAGCCTTTGCGAAGAGCTTCGCAGCCTTAGCATAGTCGCCCAACTCAACTGCTACATCGCCCTGCAAACCGAGGTTCTGTGCATTTACAACCTCAGCAGCCAAGCCACGAACAGCCTTATACTTTGCGAGGTACTCGGCAGCCTTCTCCAAGTCGCCAAGGTGGAGGTAGCAGATACCTGCATAGTGCTTTGCGAGGTTACCAGCCTTGGTCGAGCCATACTGCTCTGCAACTGCGAGGAAACCTGCGCCAGTCTCGTCGCCATTGAGTGCGAGGTCGTAGTTTGGAGTCTCGCCTGCGAAGTTGTCCTGTGCAGCAACGATCATCTCGGCTGCGGCAACCTCGTTCTTGTCCATTACCAAATACTTGTAGGCATAACCACCTGCAACGAGGAGCAAGAGAGCAACGATGGCGATAATCACCTTCTTGCCGTTCTCCTCAAAAAACTTCTCGGTCTTGCTGACTGCCTCGGCAACAACAACCTCCTCCTGATTTTCGATTTTCTTTGTCATAATTGTATTCGTTTTTTAGTTTATAATTTCTCGATTTCGGGGCGCAAAACCCTTTACAATTCACAAAAATACAATTTTTTGTGCAATAAACCACAATTTTTGCAAAATTTTTTGTGCAATCTCAAATTATTCTTCGATTGCTCTCTATTTGTGTCACATAAATATGTGAATTGCTAAATTTTTCCTATCTTTGCGTGAATGTTATATTTTTGAAAAGCAGATGAAACGAATATTTCTCTTTCTAGTATGTTGTTTTGTGCCGTTGGCTCTTGTGGCGCAGAATACCCGCTCGGCGCAGGGTATCGTCTTCGATCAGAACGGAGTACCTATGGCGGAGGCAAAACTCACCACGGTTGGCTTCAATAGCAGCGCACTCTCGGGAGCAGACGGAACCTTCAATATTATGGTTTCGCCCTATGCCAAGTTTATCGAGGTGAGCAAAGAGGGCTACCTCTCGGTACAAGTCGAGATAGATGGCTCTTACCTGATTGTGCGACTCCGAGTGGATAAGAAATATGCCGAGAATAAGGCAAAGGCCGAGGAGGAGGCACGCAAAGCAGCCGAGGCGGAGAAGGCTCGTTTAGCGGCGGAGGCTGAAGCAGCTCGATTGGCGGCAGAGGCAGCCGAGCAGGCTCGTTTGGAGGCCGAGGAGCGCAAACGCATTGAGGAGGAGCGTCGCATAGCAGCCGAGAAGGCAGCAGCGGAGAAGGCAGAGCGTGACCGTTTGGCAGCCGAGGCAAAGGCAAAGGCGGAGGAGGAGAAGCGCATCGCAGCCGAGAAGGCAGCTGCCGAGAAGGCAGAGGCGGCAAAGCGTGCAGCCGAGGAGAAGGCTCGCATCGCCGAGGAGAAGCGTATAGCGGCTGAGAAGGCAGCAGCCGAGAAGGCGGAGAAAGCCCGTTTGGCAGCCGAAGCCAAGGCAAAGGCGGAGGAGGAGAAGCGCCTTGCAGCAGAGAGAGCGGCAGCAGAGCGAGCAGCCGCAGAACAGGCACGCTTGGCGACCCAGCAACAGCAACAAAAAGCGCAGGGTGTAGTGAATGCCCAGGCAGATGCTGCACGCCTCGAAAAGTTGGCACAAGAGCAGGCAAAGAGGGAGGCTGAACTCGCCAAAAAGCAGGCCATAAAGGCGGAGCGAGAGAAGAATGCCGCCAAGTGGAAGGAGGCTTCATTGAAGGGTTATCGCTCTTATGTCGATGCTTCGTGGGCAATAGACTCCTATTCGCTTATGATGAGCGGAGGTCTGCACTATATTGGTGGCTACCAAGCCAACAACTGCATATTCTTCGGTGTGGGTACAGGTATCAACCTCGCACAGACTTACGAATGGGATCGCCGAGAGCAGCAGTTGTCGCCTAATTCGTGGAATGTTCCGGTATATGCCTACTTGCGCACCAACTTTATAAACAACCGTTGTTCGCCATTCTTTGCGTTGTCGGCAGGTTATCAGTTCTCCACCAGACGAGAGATTCTTGTTGCTTTCGACCAGATAGTAAAGTATAAGACAAGTGCCATATTTGTCAATCCACAGCTGGGAGTCGATTTCCGCATCAATCCGAAGCACTCCGTCTATGTGGCAGTGGGAGCAACACTCTTCCAACGACCTGAAATTGTCGACATCACCCCTATGACCGCTACATTTGGCAGTGGATTGGGTTGGGGCATAGATCTTCACCTTGGTTTCACCTTCTAATAGCGAATGAAGAGAATGAAAAAGATATTTACATTTATTATAGGTATGGTTGCAATGGTTGCAACCGCTTGCTCGGAGTATCAGGAGGTGGTCGATTACGAACCACTTGTGCTCAACTCGCCTGAGAGTGTCGAGGTCGAGGGTATAGATGAAGCATCTTTCCAGGTCAGTTATAACGCATTGTCGAGAGTCAAGATGTCTACCGACTGCGATTGGATAGTCGTACCGAGTAGCTTTGACGGCGATTCGAGAGGAACATTCACCATCACCACCACCGCCAATCCAACCGTCACTGAGCGTACAGGCAAGCTTACTTTGACTGCCACTGACCCAAGGTTTGCAGGCGGTATGTCGTACAGCAAGAGCGTTACTGTAACGCAGGGTGGAGGTCGCCCAACCATCAGTGCTTATATCAAGAATAAGAATAATACCCAATCATATACAGCCCCTGACGAAGGCGAGATAGTCACACTTTATGTGAAGTCGAATGCCGATTTTAAGGTTAACGCAGATTTTGGGTGGGGAGAAGCGGATTGGATAAAGTTCAACAACAAGAGCAGTTATAGTGGCAAAGCCGATGGCGACAGCTATGTAATCATCCAAATGACCATTGCTCCCAACCCTTATGAATGGGATCGAACTGCTACTATTACCATTTCCAGCGAGGCTAACGGCGCAGGTCAATATTATGATATCGAAGTAAAGCAGTTGAAGTGGAACATCGTATGGAGAGTAAGCATAACAGATGTTGAGTTTGGCTACAAAGGAACAAGTAATTTCTATTTATCTGTCTCCTCATCTCTCTCTTGGGAGGCTACTTGCGATGCTGATTGGATAGAGTTGGGAACCACTCAATATACATCTTCCGATAAATATACATCAGGATACATCAATCTCCGCCCAACCATCAAGGAGAATATGTCGGTGATTGATAGAAGTGCCGAAATAGTAATCCAATGCACAGAGGCTGGATATACCGATAGAAAACTTACCGTAAAGATAAAGCAGACCGGTCGTCCGGAGCTCTATTTCTACGACACGGCGGACTATTCGGTAAGCAATATGGCAGGTAACTACTCTGTTCAATTCTTTTCGGAAAATGCGTGGGTGGCTTCGACCGATGCCACTTGGCTGACAATTAGCTCGACGAGTGGTAGCGGTAATATCTCCACTCCACAATACTTGCAATTTAGTGTTCAGCCTAACACATCGAACGAGCGACGCACTGCGACCATAACCCTTAAAGTTGATGACGACGAGAATGTTAATGCCACATTGACAGTCGTTCAGGGTAGTGCAGGAGAGCTCTTTTATAAGAGTTCGCAGAAGCTCAATCTGACAGACGATTTGTTTGATGTGCCGATTGCCGAGCACACCTTCGATGATAAGAGGGGTGAGGGTCGAGTAACCTTCAATGGCACAATGACTGCGCTGACAGACCAAGAACCGACATCATACAGCGTGTGGAGGAGTGCGACCGCAGTATATCTCCCTTCGACTGTTAAAAGCATCGGAAATGCTGCGTTTAGGTACTGCAATCCCTATGACGGTTTCACCATCTCCCTTCCGGAGGGTTTGGAGCGTATTGGAGATTATGCATTTGAGTGTTGTACAATATCTGCATTTAACATCCCATCGTCAGTAACCGAAATAGGCGAGTGTGCTTTTATTGGTTGTGGATATATCACGGATATCGTTATCCCGGAGGGTGTAAAGGCTATAAAGAGAAACACTTTTAATAGTTGTGAGCGTCTTACAAGCGTGACACTTCCAAATAGTGTTGAGAGCATCGGAGAGAGTGCATTCTCCTATTGCGAGAAGTTGGAAACTATTACGATGCCATCTAATTTAAGAGAGATTGGCGGTCTTGCATTCCATTATTGCCAAGCACTCCAAAGCATAGAGATTCCTGCTACGGTTGGTACAATTGGAAGCAATGCATTCCGTAATTGTACTGCGCTAAAAGAGATAACCATTCCGGAGGGTGTTGAAACTATTGTGGACTATACCTTCTATAACTGTTCATCGCTTGTACGCATAACATTGCCATCTACACTGACAACCATACGTTCAGGGGCGTTTAGCGGTTGTAGCTCGCTCACACGAGTAGATATCTCGGATATTGCCAAGTGGTGCAAAATAAATTTCGGATATGACCCTAAAAATAATCCTCTTTCGATTGCAAATGCTGCACTCTATCTCGATGGCAGTGAGGTAACCGAGATTGATGCACAAACTATGGGTATAGAGTCATTCTCGAACTACTGTTTTACGGGTTGTAGTAGCATTACATCTCTATCTGCCAACCGCAAAGGGGTCGGTGCCTACGCTTTTGAAGGTTGCCCAAATCTTGAAACAGTGAGCTACCTTTCTAAGATAGCCAGCTATGCATTTAGCAACTGTAAAAAACTTCGAACTATATCCTCCCTCTCTAATGCATCTATTGGAACGAATGCTTTCGAGGGTTGTACCGCACTAACCTCTATATCGCACTACCCGTTCTCGTATACGGAGAATGTAGGTAACAGGGCGTTCTATGGTTGCACAAGCCTCACTACCATATCCCTGTCAGATGGCAAGTTTGCCAACACCATCGGTGAATCGGCATTCGAGGGTTGCACAAGCCTCACGCAGATTGTAGTAGGTGCGAAGAATAATGCGGCTATGTCGGTCGGTAATAATGCCTTCAAAGGTTGTATCGCCTTGGAGAGTGTCAACTTTAATGATGGCGGATATAAAATCACCATAAAAGATAGTGCGTTTGAGGGTTGTCATAAGCTCTCAACGCTCATTATTCCAAGTAGTATAAGCAGTGGTTTATACATAAACAGTAGAGCATTCTACGGTTGTGTTGCGTTGGCAGATGTCGATCTCGGCTCTTATATTAAGTCTATCGGAGAAAATGCATTTTATCGTATTGCAGGTGCTCTGACCATCACTTGTGGAGCCTCTACACCGCCAACAGGTGCAACGAATATGTTCCCGATTTCGCAGACGGTAGACCTTACAATTAAAGTTCCATCGAGTCGTGTCGATACATACAAGTCGGCGCAGTATTGGAGCGATTACGCAGATTATATTGTCGGTTACTAATTTAACACACGGTCGAAAAATGTATCTTTCACGACTTTCGTTACTTAACTTCAAGAATCTTGCACAGGAGGAGTTGGAGCTCGACAAGGGCTTCAACTGCTTCGTGGGTGACAATGGCACCTGCAAGACCAATATCATCGATGCGGTATATTACCTCTCGATGTGTAAGTCGGCGTTGGCGATGACCGACTTGCAGTGCGTGCGTCACGGCGAGAAGTTCTTTGTCTTGGAGGGCGACTACCGCACCGACAACGACCGCCACGAGCGAGTGGTTTGCTCCTATCAGCGTGGTGCGACGAAGGTCGTAAAGCGCAACGACAAGGTCTATGAGCGATTGGCGGACCATATCGGCTTGGTGCCGGTGGTTATTGTGTCGCCAGCCGACTCCTCGCTTATCAGCGACTCGGCAGATGAGCGCCGCCGCTACATAAACTCCTTTATCTCGCAGTTAGACAAGAGCTATCTCGATGCGGCAATGCGCTACAACACCGCCCTTGCCAACCGCAACAGCTACCTCAAAATCGGCTCCGACGAGGAGATGCTCCGCATCTACGATGCGCAGATGGCACCCGTGGCGGCAAAGATTCATAAGGCCCGTTTGGAGATTACCGAGTTGCTCTATCCGCTCGTTTGCGAATACTATCGTGCCCTGTCTGACGACTACGAACAGGTGGAGTTGGAGTATCGCTCGGAGCTGAACAACGCCACTTTGGAGGAGTTGTTGCAAGCCTCTCGTGAGCGAGATAGGGTTATGGGCTACACCACCTGCGGAGTGCAACGAGATGACTTGCGCTTCTCGATTGGTGGCTTTGCACTGCGTAAATATGGCTCGCAAGGTCAGCAGAAGTCGTTCCTGATTGCGTTGAAACTCGCTCAATACCGCATTATAGCGCAGGCGTGTGGCGAGAAACCGATATTATTGCTCGACGATTTGTTCGACAAGCTCGACGAGAGCCGAGTGTCACGCCTTATCGAGTTGGTCAAGGGCGACGAGTTCGGTCAGGTGATTATTACCGACTGCAATGGTGAGCGTATGGGCAACATTCTGCATAAGGCGGAGTGCAGCTATAAGTTGTTTAATGTAACCTACGGCGAGGTCGTAAAATAGTATAGGCGATGAAACGCACCAAAGCACAACCCATAGGCGCATTGCTGGACTCTTTGTTCAAGAGCCCCGATGTGGCACGCAAGATTGCCGAAGGCTCGCTACCTTATGTGTGGCGAGAGGTTACGGGCGAGGTGGTGGCGGCATCGACTCGTCAGGTGCGCTTTGTGCGAGGTACGCTCTATGTCCATGTCGCATCGAGCATCGTGCGCAGCGAGTTGATGATGCAGCGTGAGGCGTTGGTGCGCTCGATAAACAAAAAACTCGGCACCGACCTCGTGCAGAGTGTTGTAGTACAATAGCGATATGTCGTTTTTAGATATCATACTACTTGCAATCGGAGTGTCGATGGACGCATTTGCGGTGTCGATAGCCAAAGGCTTGGCTACGCAACAACTGCGCCCGAAGCACTACGCATCGGTGGCGTTGTGGTTTGGTGGTTTTCAGGCGTTGATGCCCGTTGTTGGCTACTTTTTGGGGGCGAATTTCGCCTCGATAGTGGAGAATTTCGACCATTGGATAGCCTTTGCTTTGTTGGCTCTGATTGGCGGAAAGATGATTTACGACACCCTCGCAGGTGGCGATGAGGAGGATACTACGGGTGCAGATTTCCGCTTCAAGACGATGCTGGTGCTGGCTATCGCAACGAGCATAGATGCGTTGGCGATTGGCGTGTCGCTGGCATTTTTGAAGGTCGATATCTGGTCGGCAATAGCCTTTATCGGCGTAACTACGGCACTATTCTCCGCCTTTGGCTTGCACCTTGGCAATATCTTCGGCAACCGCTACAAGCACGGCGCCGAACTCCTCGGCGGTATTGTTTTGGTGCTTATCGGCGCCAAAATCCTGGTCGAGCACCTCTTTTATTAGTGAGTAGTTAGGAGTGAGTAGAGAGTAGTGAGTAGTTGAAAACTTTCAGCGCACCCTTACTAGCCCTTACTAGCCGTTAATAACCCTTAAATTGGTTGCGCCGTAACAAGCGTCAGAGTTCGCAAAACTAAAAAAGCTAATGGCTAATAGCCAAGGGCTAAAAGCAAAAATGGTTGAGAATTTTCTCAACCATTTTTTTAGAAGAATATCATCGCCATCAAAATATATGTTGGCAGTAGAACAATCAGCGAAAATTTGAAGATGTATCCAAAGAATGACGGCATACGCACGCCATCGTTCTCGGCTACCGCCTTAACCATAAAGTTAGGACCATTGCCGATGTAGGTCATCGCTCCAAACAATACCGAGCCGAGTGCTATGGCGGTTAGGAGTGGCTCCGACACACCTGCAACGAGTGGCGTACCCTCTGCCACAGGCAACGCTGCCGCAACGGTGTGGAATGCCACTGCCGTAGGTGCATTGTCGAGGAACGAACTGAGTGCGCCCGAGGCGTAGAAGAACTGCGCAGGGGCGGTAATTCCGAGCGATGCTGCGTTCTCGTTGAGGAACAACAGCGCAGGTGTCATCGTCACGAAGATACCTATAAATAATATAGCGACCTCGGTAATAGGCTCCCACGAGAAGTGGTTGCTCTTGCGGATACGACGGCGAGTGGATACCACCGAGAGCAGAAGGATGACCATAAGCACAATCTCACGCAAGAAACGCATATACCACGGTGCATCCTCGGCTGCCATTGCCGGAATCTCGTGCGGGTTGATAAATGCCACCGCAAGCAAAATGCCCGAGAGGTAGAACAAATTTACTGCACCCGAGAACGAAATCTTAATCGGCTCGTCCTCCTCGCTTTCAGTACGAGGGCGAATACCCATCAACTCCTTGCGCTTCCAGATGTAGGTGTCGATAACCACATAGACAAAGAGCAGTACCGAGCCTACGAATACCCACTGTGGGAAGAGTGTCTGGAACCACGAGAACTCTGCACCACGCAGATACAAAAGGAACAATGGCGGATCGCCCAGCGGAGTCAGGACACCACCGCAGTTTGCTACCATTGCGATGAAGAAGAGGATGGTGTGAATCTTATATGAGCGGTCACGATTTATCTCCAACAATGGGCGAATAAGCAACATTGCTGCACCCGTAGTACCTACCACCGAAGCCAAGCCGTAGCCGATGAACATAATCGCCGCATTTACCGTAGGGCGAGGTGTGGTGGTATAGTGGATATGGATACCTCCCGTTACTACATACAACGCCGCCAAAAGGGCGATAAACGGAATGTAGTCGTAGAGCATCTGATGCTTCAAATTCTCGCCCAGACCTGCTCGTGAGAGCATCATTGCCGTAGGAACGGAGATGACAAGCACAAAGAGAAGCTTATTGAAATTCCTATCCCAAAAGCGTGGGAATGCGAGTGGCATTATCGCTATCGAGAGCAACATCACCACAAAAGGAATTAAAAGATATGGTTCTATATGGTACATTGAAAAAACAAATTAAGTATTCGGAGAAATTATACGGCACTACACTCAATGCCGAGTGCTCGCACCTTGTCGGCTATCTTTTCGAGCTCCTCTCGCCCGACCTTCTCCAAGGTTTGGCAAGGTGTCGCTCGGTCTATCGAATAGACCATCACACTTCTCGGTCGCAGATACTCCACTACCGCCAACCAAGCCTCAATCTCGCTCTCGGTCGTATTGTTCACCAACGCTCCGTTGTACTCGCCACGCAGAAACATCGTCTGCAAGACAAGTTCGTTGCCAAAAGTTTTGAGTTGCTCCACTATGCGCTCAACCGAGTAGTCGCCTTGTGGCTTGTTGATAAGTTTTGCCGTTGCCGTAAATGCCGAATCGAGCTTCAAAATCGCATTGTCGACCTTGTGCAGGGCGTTGCGCACACCCTCACGATGTAGTTGTGTGGCGTTGCTCAACACCGAGACCTTCGCCTCGGGGGCAAACTCGTTGCGCAGAGCAATCGTATCGTCAATGATAGCCTCAAATTCGGGATGAATTGTCGGCTCGCCATTGCCGGCAAAGGTTATCACATCGGGGAGTTGCCCCTCCTCCGCCATCTTCGATAGGGTGGAGCGGAGTGCCTCACGAATATCCTCACGAGCATTAAATCGAGGTTTCTCCTCTCTGTTATCCTCGTTCCAACCGCACTCGCAGTATATACAGTCGAAGTTGCACAGCTTCGAGTGAAGTGGCAACAAATTTACGCCGAGCGAAATACCCAATCGGCGTGATCTTATCGGACCATATATGATGTCGGTGAATAGCAACTTTTGTTTAACCTTTTTGCTACGCAAAAATAATACAAAAAGAATAAAAAAAGAAGTTTTCCGTTTCCCGTTTTCCGTTTTCCGCTAAAAAAATGCACAAAGCTTTCGGGCCTTGTGCATTTTTTTGTAAATAAACCTTTGGTTTAGTTCTCGTACTCGAAATCTACCGAGCCGTGCTTAGGGCACTTAACAACATTGTTTACCAACCACTTGCCATTCTCGTTGGTCGAGATGAAGACAACTAAGTGGAGATTATTGTGGTTCCAAGTCGAGTAGGCACCCTTTCCATTTGGCTTCAACTTGAATGCAAACTCACGAGAAGCAGTCTTGCCTGCCTCGATTGTACCAAGGTAGAAACCAGAGAAATCGGTGTTGGTTATCTTGCTGTTCGCAATACGAACGCAGTTGTTGTGGGTGTTGAAATTATCCAAACCCTCAACCGGCTCAATCTTCTTTACGCTACCATCTTCATATTGAATGCTACCAACGCTCTGTGTTGCGCTAATATTGTCCTCCAACAACCAAGCACCAATGCGGAACTCGGTAGTCTCCTTTGCCTTAACAGTTGCGTTGAGAACGATATACTCCTCCTCTGCGTGGTATTCCGAATTTACAGCAATACCTCCCTTGACGCTTACACGCTCCATAGAGTTGTCAATCGCTGCCTCAACGAGATCCTGATGTGTAGGGAGTTTATCATCGTGCTCGTAATATTTGTTAAGATCAGGAACAATCTCTGGGTAGCCATTGACTTTCATAGCATCGTCCAAGGTCTTTGACTCTTCGAGTCGTGCAGGGTCATTATCCGCAAATGGGCCAATGTGAGCAGCTGCTAAAACAAAATCATCCTGTCGTAAACTTTGCGAAACTGTAAAAAGTGCATTCATCATCAATGGGCAATATTGACAACCCGTACCTGTGAACTGTGTGAGGAATACACGGCGCTTGAAATTGGTCTTCTCTGGATTTGTATCCTCTGGTGCAGCTGGTGCAGCAGGAGGAGTAGCGACCACATTGATATTTACGGTGTTCGACTCGAGTGCACCGTATGCTGCCCAAACCTCGAAGGTACCCTGTGTGGTCGAGGTGAATTTGTTGCCAGCAATCATCTCTTCGCCTTCTCCGATATAGAGCTCATAGCCCTCCTTCAAAGTCATACCATCGTAGTAGAGGGTGAAGGTTGCACCATCGGTGCCATTGTCGTAGATAGTTGTCTTGTCGGCAACAAGGAGCAATCCCTTTGAACCATCGTTACCGCCATTATTATCGGGTTCGCAACCTACGAAGGCGAGCGCCGAAAGAGAGAAAATTGCTAAAAATTTCAAAGTTTTCATAATCGTTTATTGTTTTTAATTGTTTGTGTATTCTCTTATTTAGAACGACGAAGTCAATACAAGATTTACACCTGTATAAGCCGGTGAGTAGCGACATACACCGCCCGAGCAGATATATCCTGCACGGTTGCGACCGTAGCTCAACTGCACACGAGTACGGTTGTAGGTGTAGCTGAAACCGCCATTATAGTAGTGAGTCTTGGTCATACCGATATTATACATATCCTGCATATAGAAACTCCAATGTGGCGCAAGGTTGAACTCTACGAGTGCTGCAACCCAGTCACCTTCGCTATGTCCATTTTCCCATTCGCTCTTGTCGTCGCCCGAGAGGAGGTACTGCACCTCGAAGCGGAGCGATGTCTTACGGTTGAACTTGTGCATTACATCGCCAACGAAGATATGCGCCTGATGGTCGTGGTTGTCCTGATATGAGTAGAGCAGGAGAGTCTTCCACTTCTTGTTCCACTGACGCTCAACATCCACATTTATATCACGCCAATACATTTCACGGGGACCATCAATTGCCTCCAATGCATAGAATGTCGAGAAGTTGGCGTGGAAATTCCAATAGCGGTAGCGATTCGACTTACTGCGATACGAGTAGCACAAATCAACCTGTCCTCCCAGCTCTCCCATAGCAGAAACCTGATAAGGGTTGAGGTTGGCAAGCATATATGTGTATTGACGAGTAAGCGCAGGAAGATAGTTAATGGCGTTAATAGTTGCATTTGCACTATTAAAGTCGTAAATGTCGATTGCTGTCGCCATTCCTTTCAGTGCTCGGAATGTACCCATCACGCTGAATGTCTTGTAGTTGTAACCAACTTCTCCAAGTGCAGCCCAGCCCTTGTGAGCCATTGGTATACCCGCCTTTATAGGGAAATAATCCTTGCTTTTGTGGGCATACTCACCTCGCACTGTCAATCCATTCCATCCAAAATTCATACGCCCCGAATACATATTTACATTCGGAGTGATACCTGAATATTCGAGATAAGTCTTAGACATTCCAGTAATTGGATCGAAGGTCGATTCAACATACTTTTCACTCCAACTCTCCGGAGCTTGCGACATACTTTGGTAGCGATTTACATACGAACCCTCGATATCCCAAGTGATAGCCGAAGCCTTGATAATCTCTGCCAACGACACCGACAAATCGGCACCACGCACCCAAGTCTTTGAGTATTCGGTGCCGTATTTTGGGCGACCATACATACCCTTTACGGTTACATAGCGACCGAAGCTGTATGCTGCACGCACACCTTCGAGCGAGTTGTTCAAGCCGAGCTGACGATCCTCGAACGAGCGGAAAATCAGACCATTTCCGAATTGGTCGAAGATGTCGCCGACCAAAATCTCGAAGTTCTTGTCACGCCACTGAATATACTTCGAAGCGAGGTAGAACTTCTTGCCATCCTTGTATGCGTCGTAGCCAAGCAATGCCGGCATAAAGGCGTTCATCTGAATACCTGCCGAGAAGCGACCATTCGCATAATCGACTTTGAGGTAGTTGTTCGAGCCGAAGTGGTCCTCGGGGCGCTCAATCTTCTTGTCGGGGGTGTAGTAAATAGACGACGACTCCAAACTACCCGACACCTGACCATTGCCAAGTACCTGCTGTGCCGAAGCCGAGAGCGTGAGTGCAACTACGCCCACCAAAATGAGAGTTAATCGCTTCATCTGCTACTTCTTTTTCTTTTTGAGTGCCACAACCTTGTCGAACAACTCCTGCTCGCTACCTGGGGTGTAACCCGAGTGCGAGTAGATGATGTTGCCCTCTGCATCCACTACGAACGACTGCGGTGTGAGCGATACATTCATAGCACGCTTCAACTCCTGATTCTCGTCGTATACGCAGATGAACTCCCAGCCTCTCGACGATGCGATAGCCTTTGCCGAAGCCTTCAAACGAGCGTCATCCACCGATACGGCGATAACATCGACATCTGCCTCCGAACGCCACTCTGCCAACGAGTCGTTGATGGCGTTCAGCTCCTGAATACAAGGCTTGCACGCAATCGACCAATAGGCGATAATCAACGGCTTGCCCTGCGATAGGTCACGCACCGAGACAATCTTGCCCTGTGCAGTCTCGACCTTTACGTCGGGAAGCTGCTGTGCCGAGGCGAACGAAACCGCCAAAGCGAGGCATATAAGTGAAAAAATTCTTTTCATAGTTCTATTTTCTTGAAAGTCGCCCCACCGAGAGCCTTCGCCGTGGAAGGCTCCCAAGGTGCGATTAGTTTGCAACTATTAACGAAGAGTACGGTTGTACTTCTGCATCATCTTGTCGAGATTCTTCTTGATCTCCTCCTTGGTTGGGAACTTGATGTTGGCAACGGTAGCCTTCTCAACCTTCTTTGTTGCAGGAGCAAATACAGTGCGGCTGTAAACCTTTGCAGGGCTCTTGAAGTCGCCACCATTTACAACCTTCTTGCTGTAGAGGTTCTTGCTCGAAGATGCCTTAGCAGGAGCAGGTGTTGTACCACCATTCCAGCCCTTGGTCAATACAACCTCCGACATCACGTATGGGTTGTAGAATGCGAGCTGACCCTGGTTGTCGAAGACCATAGTAGGGTAGAGCTGAATCTCCTCGTTCTCAGGCTTGATAGTTACCGATTTGAGGGTTACGGTGTTGCCGTCCTCCGAAATCTCAACAGGGATACCTACCGACTGAACGCCCATAGGGTCTTGTGGGTTGATGTAGTTTGCATAACCCTTCTCGAAGTTACCGCTACACAAGTAGTGATCCAAACCGTTGTACCAGCACATCACAGTCGGTACTACATTGTAGTTAACCGGAACGAAGATGTTGCCGTCAGCATCAGTCTGCAAGAACCACTTTGGACCGAAGTCGTTGAAGAGATAGTCAACCAACGATGCGTTGTAGTCAGGCATTCTGAACAAATCCCAAGGCGATGCGGTAGAGGTCTCACGATTGCCCGAGAGATCCCAACCCTGGCAGAGAACTCTATTCTGACCGAGAACCGATGCGTTGTAGCCAGCAGCCAACTCGTTGAACTCTGCGAGGTAAGCATCAGCAGCAGACTTGTTTACACCAGCCTCCTCGAATACTGCGTAATCAGCCTCCGTGAGAGTGTTGTTGGTGTTCAAATCGCCGATAGTAACCTTCCAGCTCTTCTGTGCCGACGAAGTCTTGTCTGTGTTGTAGTCGTAAGTCTTAACGGTAGCAGTTGCTGTCCAGTCGCCCTTCAAAGCGTTGAGCTTGGTCATATCGAGTGGATCTGCGGCAGGGATGTCTGTCGAAATAGCCTCAGCAACAGCCTTCGAGCCCTCGCCGATAGAGCTTGGACGGCCCTCGTTGTTCCAACCCATAGCTGCGAGAGAGAAGAATGTGTTAGGAGCAACATCAAACTCCATATCGTAACCGAAGTCCGAGTTAACCTGCTTAACCTCTGCGTCAGAGAGGTTTGCATAACCGTCGTTAGACAATACGATATCCTCGTAGGTGTAGCCGTAAGCAGCCATATACGATGTGAACTGACGAGTCTCGTTAGCAGCGTAAACAATCTTCTTTACAGGAATCGAAGGGTTAGCGTTCTTGATGTTGAACTTAACCTTGTATGGCGAGTACGACTCGTAAGCAGTTACTACGAGCTCCGGCTCCTCCAAAGTGTACTCCGGCAAAGTGAAAGTCTTGTGCTGGTATGCCTGCTTCGAAACATCGAGAGTCAAGTCGCCATTCTGCATCTTGCCAGGAACAGCATTTACGATGATGTGGTACTTCATACCAGCCTTGATATCGCCAGGATATAACGAGTTAGCCAAATCCAATACCATAGTACCCTCCGATGCGTAGAATGTGTAGAAACCCAAGTACGAACCAATCTCCGATGTCGAGAGCCACTGCAAGAGCGATGGGTCGTTGTTTACATACTTCAAGAGGTCGTAGTAACCTGCAGCAACATCACTTCTATCAGGACAAATAGTTATCAAGTAAGCGAAGGTGTCGCCTTCTGGAGTGAAGGTAATCTTACCACCGTCGGTCTTCAAGCCCGAAGTGTTGATTTTAACCGAACCGGTCTCGAACTTATCTGGACCAGGGAGTGTAAATTCGAGTTTTCTGTAAAATGCGCCCTCGTGCCAGAACTTGTCGAAGTCGATGGTTGGAGCATCTCCACCACCTACGCCAGGCATTGGAAGCTCGCCCTCATCACGGTTGCCGCCAGCCTCCTTAACATACGCCTGATAGTCGTATGGATACCAATACCAACCCGGACCCCAGCTCCAATCAATCATTGGGTGGAGGTGTCCGCAGTCTGGATTTGTCAAGTGCTCTACATAAGCATCGCCCTCCAATACTGCGAGGTAAGGGCAGTCTGCATAGTCTACCTCAGACAACATAAGCACGAGTGGCTCACCCGGCTGGAAGTGCTGGTAGTATGTTACAGGCTCTGCCTCGCCGGTGCTTACCATAGGGTCATTTGCAGGACACTCCTTGATGATAACACAACCCTTCGAGTCGTAGCCAGCAAAGTAGTAGTATCCAATTTCGTCATTCTCATTGCGACGATAGATGTTGTGGTGGTTGATATTGAGAGTAGTGTCGTTCTTGAAAAGAAGTGCAGGGTACATCTGGTCGTTGGTGAACAACTTCTCTGGTGTTGGAGCCTCGCCATAATATTTGAGCATAGCGACATTTGCAACACCCCACTTGATACGGCGGCCCTTCTGCTTAACCTCTTTCGGAATATTGACAACAATGTCGGCACCCTCCGAAGTTGTGCGCTTGATGTATACGAAGTCATCAGCGTAGTTGTCAGGAGTAGTGAACTCAGCAGTGAGCATCTCGCCATTGTTGTAGAACTCGGTATCCGAGATAGTTGCTACGACATAAAGCGTGAACTTCTTGCCGAGGTCAAGACCATCATTGCCGGTAAGTGTAAGCATCGAAGGACAACCGTCGATCTTCTTACCGCTACGGAATACCATCAATGCGCTTGCAGGTGCGTTCTCGCCCTCAGCAACGAGCTTGTAGCCAATCGAAGTCAACTTCTTGGCGTTGAGAGGAATCTCAACCTTCAATGCGTTGATAACATTAGGCTCGCCAACCTCCAATACGGGTGGACCTTTGTAATCATCACCCTGATCAGGTGTGCACGCAGTCATCAATGCGCTGCCCGCAAAGAGCATCGCTACGATAACCATCAATTTTGAAAAGATGTTTTTCATAAAAAAGTTATTAAATAGTTTGAAATGAAATTTCAATATTTCGGGTGCAAGATACGAATAATTTTTGAAAAAATTTATGTTTTGGCTCTTTTTTCATCGTGTGTATGCGTATTATGCCTACGCACACGAGTGAAAAGGCGAATAAATATGCCGAAAAAGAGAAATAAAAAAGAGTCGGGCGAAATGCCCAACTCTTGGTTGTCAGCTTTTGGTTTAGCGGACTCCTACCCTTGTTACGGCGCAACGAGATAAGGGTTGTTAAAGGCTATTAAGGGCTATTAAAGGTTATTAAGGGGTGCGCTGATGCAATAAAAAACTTTAATAACCCTTAACAACCCTTAATCACCCTTAACAACCTTTATTGAAACTTGCTCTCAACTATTCACTATTTCTTGTACTCCTCAACGCCTTTGCGGAGGAACTCCACAAAGCCCTCAACCGAGAGGTCGTAGCCTCGTGGCTCGCCCAAAACCTCGCCATTTTTGCCCTGCAAAACATAGTATGGCTGGGCATTTACACCAAAGCGTGTGAGTGCGTAGTTGGCATTTACCTTGCCCAACGACTTCAATACCTTGCCACTCTCGGTGGTTACCCAATCGCTCTCAGGCAATGACATCTTATCGTCGGTATAGAGTGCCACGATTACATACTCGTCACGCAAAATCTGCTGCACGGTAGGGTCTGCCCAAACTCGTGCCTCCATCTCACGGCAATTCACACAACCGTGACCCGTAAAGTCGATAAATATCGGCTTTCCAACCTTCGCAGCATACGCCTCTGCCTCCTTCAAGTCGAAGAAACCTTTCAAGCCGTGTGGAAGGTGAAGGAAATCGCCATATTTTGGTGCATTTATATCTGCTCCGCCCTCTGAGTGTGAGGTAGTTACGGCTGCGCCCTGACCAATCACGAAGTCCTGCGAAGAGAGTGGTGGCAAGTAGCCCGACAACGCCTTCAAAGGTGCACCCCACATACCAGGAATCATATAAACCACGAAGGTAAATACGCCGATTGCCAACGCCAAGCGACCTACCGAGAGGTGCTTCATCTCGCTATCGTGAGCGAACTTAATCTTGCCCAAGAGATACAAGCCGAGCAACGAGAATACCACAATCCAGATTGCGAGATATACCTCACGGTCGAGCAGATTCCAGTGATAAACCTGGTCGGCAACGCTGAGGAACTTAAATCCGAGTGCCACCTCGACAAAGCCCAAAACTACCTTTACGGAGTTGAGCCAACCGCCACTCTTTGGCAACTTCTTCAACATCGAAGGGAAGAATGCAAAGAGGGTAAATGGCAGTGCAAAAGCGGTCGAGAATGCCAACATAGTAATGATTGGCGACCACACCTCACCCGAGGTTGACTTGATAAGCACCGAGCCCACGATTGGACCTGTGCAAGAGAAAGATACGAGCACCAAGGTGAGAGCCATAAAGAAGATACCTCCTATGCCGCCTCTATCCGACTGCGCATCGCTCTTGTTTACGAGTGCGCTTGGGAGTGTAATCTCGAAAGCACCGAAGAACGATGCCGCAAAGACCATAAACACCACAAAGAAGATGAGGTTTGGTACCCAATGTGTTGCAAGCCAATTGAAGATGTCGGCTGTTACGCTATCGCCACCCAATACTCGTGTAATAATAATAAGTATAGCGATTGGGAGCGTGTAGAGTGCCACGATAAACAGACCATACAACGAAGCGTTGATGCGACCACGAGCCACCGAGCCACTATTCTTCATAAAGAACGATACGGTCATCGGCACCATAGGGAATACGCACGGGGTGAGCAACGCTGCAAAGCCCCACAAAATAGCCTCGATGATGAGCGACCACAACGAGCCTGCGCCAGCGGCATCCTTCACCGCCTTAACCTCTGCGGTTGGAGCAACCTCGCCAAGTGTTACTACAAACTCTTCGTCGGTAGGGGAGAGGCACGAGCCCTCGTTGCACGCCTGATACGACACCTTAACCTTTACCTCGCCACCCTTCTCGGCTTTGAAATCCTGCTCGAAACGGGCCTCTTTGTCGTACTGACCAATCTCCATCATCAGCAACTCATCCTTCTCGATGTGAGCCTTCGACAATGGGCGCAAATCGCCCTCTGCGGTAACGCCCTCGCTTGGAGCGAACTCGAAGGTTGTAGGGTTGAAGGCCTTTGCCGGGTCGGTGACATAGATGTGCCAACCCTCGCCAATCTCGGCTTTCAACTCAACAGTGTAGAGTCCGTTGCCCTTGTCGGCTACGGAGTGCTTCCACTTTACAACCTGCTCATTCTGCGCCATCGCCACCAACGGCACCACGCACAAGAGCATCAAAAATAATCTTCTAAACATCTTCATACTATCTAATTTTGAAATCTTATAACTCTTAATCTATTCGAATGTCAATAAGTCTCGTTTTTTCTCTCGATCCTTGTAGAATCTCTCCATATATTTATTTACATAGTCGTAGTCGGCACGACCTGCTTTATGTTCGATAATGTTATCGAACTTATCCTTATCTTTTGGAGCCAACTCGGAGGCTATATACTCTCGTATGCGGCGCACATCGACATAAATTTTAAGCTGCTTGATGGTCGGCATCTTGAAATTGCGATTCTCTTCGAAGAAACGAAGCTGTGCCAAAAGTCCGACATAGCGCACAATCTCCCATTGTATCGCCTTGTGCAACTCCTTTATGTCGAACTTCTCTTTGGTTGCGAGGCGTTCGAGGTAGTCTGCCGAGTTGTTGATATTGCGAATATTTACCTTCAATCGGGCAATATTGTTCAAGTCATCACACAAAGAGTTTTGTATCGGGTCGTTCGATAAGAGTATGGAGTCTGCCGGAATCTTGATGTTGGTGAAATGAATCTCTCCAACGCTTTTGACTTCGCCTCGTTCTATGCTCTCATCTAACCCTTTCAAGATGTTCAGGTTTGCCAACAGGTGACGAGTCAACTCCTTAATCTCTTCGTGATAAATTTCTATCTTTGCATCCTCCTCTGCTATCTTATTCTTTACGGAGAATATCTTATTGATGCAGAATGTAACTATTGCGACAAAGAAAGAGCAGATTACTGGAACAAGATCTACTTCTATTATATCTGTTATCGCAAGCACAACAAATCCAGCAATTACTGCAACTGATAGGGCAATAGTGATGCGATAGCCATTTAATGTGTTGTTGTATGTCTGCTTGCGAGCATCCTTCTGTTTGATACTTGTTGTTATAAAGCAGTTGCTGACATCCACTTTTCCCAATTCGGCTTCAATCTCGCAAGCCTCTTCTATTCGCTCCTCGGGGGTGACGAATTTTGTACTATCATCAGTCGATGGTCTACTCTCGACGATACCTGCAAAATAGTCGAGCAGACTCTTTCCCTTCGTCGCTTTACGCTTTTTTAATGTGTTTATAAAGAGTGTAAAGAAGTAGCCATTGGTTGTTTTGCTTATCCATCTGCTTCTATCCTCTTTGCGGAACTTCGAAAGGATATTCTCGATAAGCAAAATCTTCACAACACAGAACTTCGCAACAAGAGCTTGACTATCTTCGTCCAGAGATTGAGCCATTTGCACAGAGAGCGCCAAAGCATTTGCCCTCTGCTCGAACTGCTCTTTATCCGTTTTTGCGGTGATGGACAATGGGTGCTTGCGGTAGCAATGTGTTTCCCTGTCGAGCAGCGCAATCTTCGAACGCTCTCGACAAAGAGCAATGATATCCATAAAGTCCTCGAAAGCACTATTTTTGCTGAAATAGTCGAGCAAATTATTCTCTGCCTCTCTCAATTTCTCATGATAACTCCTTATCGCCTTTGCTCTATAACTCTTTGTCCAGCCCAGACTATCGGCATAGGCCAATGAGATTTGATTATGCTCATCTCGCAATAGTTGGTTGTGTACGGATCCCGCCTGGTTTGTGATATCTTGCGACTTGTCGCCAACCACTTTGTATCCCGTAATGCAGATGTCGACCTCATCGGTGAATTTCTCCACAATACTCTTTACTGCATCATTATCGGTAAAGTAGTCATCATCGTCTAACTGAATGAAAATATCGTCATCGTATGCAAGCCTTAATGCTATCTCCCTGATTAGATATTGAGCACAACCGGCACCTTTACAACTTGTACTATATAGTGATATATTATTCCACCCTTTCTCAATGTCGTTGATGAGTTTTTTGAGATACTTCGGTAGCTTGGATATAGGCTTTGGCGTAGCCGAACATCCTTTGCCACTCTGCAGCATTACAATATGAATGTTTTCTTCATTTTGCAACACGACACTCTTCAAACATTGACGAAGATACTCCCACCTTTGCCTATTGCGCCGGTTTGGCGCCTTGCAAAGATTGAGGTCAGTTCTGATTAAAATGTAGGTGTTTGTGTTTGCGGACATATCTATCTTACTGCTTTATAAATCTTACGGCTCGCCATTCGTTGCACGAGAGCTCGTTTATCTTCTTCATCTTCAATGACTTCGCCTTTTTGGTGAGTAGTGGTATATCCTCCTCGTAGAAGCCGCTTATAACCAACTCGCCACCCTTCGAAAGGCTCTTTGCGTATGCTGCCATATCGGCAAGCAGGATGTTGCGGTTGATGTTTGCCAATACGATGTCGAACTCTTTGCCCTCGATTGCCGAGGCGTCGCCACAAACCGAAACTACTCTGTCGGCAACAGCATTCAACTCTATATTCTCACGAACGCTCTCCTCGGCCATATCGTCAATCTCGACCGCCAAGACACTCTCTGCGCCCAACTCTGCCGCTACGATTGCCAATACGCCTGTGCCACTGCCCATATCGAGTACCCGCTTACCCTCGACTGCCGAGCTGAGCAACATCTCGACCATAAGTTGAGTGGTGGCGTGGTGGCCCGTGCCGAACGACATCTTTGGCTGGATGATGACCTCCAAGCCGTTATAGTTTGGTCGTGGGGTGTGGAATGGCGCACGGATAAGAACTTTGTTCTTAACCTCCACCTCCTCGAAGTTGCTCTCCCACACAGCATTCCAATTTTGCGACTCTATATCCTCGAAGTAGTAGTCGAGAATGCCCTCGTTGTGGAGCAGATTCTCTATCTCGTCGTGATACACCTCGAACTCCGATTGCGGAATATAGGCGTTGAGCAATCCATCCGTATAGTCGAAACTATCGAATGGAAAATCCGAGAGATATGCCGTAAGAATATCTCCCTGCTCCTCGGTTGCGTAAATGGATAGTTTCGTGTAGTTTGCCATAAATTTTTATAGGGTCGTTAGAGGCGTTAGGGTCGTTAGAGCAATAAAAACTTCTAACTCCTAATTCCTAACTAATCTTTCGTTTTCCGTTATTCCACATACAGCACCAACCCCTTCAAATACTCACCCTCCGGGTGGTAGATGTTGATTGGGTGGTCGGTAGGTTGTGTCAGCTGGTGCAGAATGCGCACTTTGCGACCTGCGATAGCCGCTGCGGTGAATACGGTGGTGCGGAACAACTCCTTCGATACCGCCTGCGAGCAGGAGAAGGTAAAGAGAATACCTCCACTCTTAATCTGCGACAAGGCTCGTGCATTCAATCGCTTGTAACCCTGCATTGCATTTCCGAGCACCTTGTGATGCTTGGCAAATGCCGGTGGGTCGAGGATAATCATATCGTACTTGTCGCCAATATCTTTCAGATACTCCACCGCATCGCACGCCAATGAGGTGTGAGGTGCGTTGTCGCCAAAGTTCAACTTTATATTCTCATCCACCAATCGCACTGCACGCTCCGAAGCATCAATCGAGCATACCTCCTTGGCTCCACCCGCCAAAGCATAGATCGAGAAACCTCCCGTGTAGCAGAAGGTGTTGAGCACGGTGCGACCTTTGGCATACTCCTCGACAAGATGACGGTTGGAACGCTGGTCTATGAAGAAGCCTGTCTTCTGACCCTCCTCCCAATTTACGAGAAACTTATGACCATTCTCCATCACCACATTATCCTTCTCTGCCGAGCCGTAGAGGTAACCATCCACGGCGTTGAGGTTAGCCTTAAAAGGCACGGTCTGCGCACTCTTGTCGTAGATGGCGGTAATCTTTTCGCCATAGACCTCACGAATGGCAGTGGCTATCTCGTTGCGAGAGAGGTACATACCCACCGAGTGGCACTGCACCACGGCAGTCGTACCGTAGATATCGACCACCAAGCCTGGTAACAAGTCGCCCTCACCGTGGATAAGGCGATAGCAGTTGGTCTGCGGATTGTCGGTCAGGTGGAGTGTGCGACGCACATCGTAGGCACTCGCAATGCGGTCGTGCCACCACTTTGCATCAATCGCCTCCTTCTCGAAGGTGAGGATGCGCACGGCAATCGAGCCAATCTGGTAGTGGCCTCGTGCAATGTAGTCGCCACGCTGGGTGAAGATGTCGACAACGGCGCCTTCGGGGATGCTCTCGCCCTCGCACTCTATGCGCTCGATTGCTCCCGAAAAGACCCAAGGGTGACGGCGTTGGAGCGACTCCTCCTTGCCTCGGCGAAGATATATTTTTGCTCTGGTCATAGTGCTTATTCGTTTGGCTCAACAAAGATTGTGAATACCAATGGGGTATAAGGCAAAATCTCGGTACTTATGGTAGTCTTTGTTGTCTCTTCCCCTGTGTCGTAGTTGTAATTATAGTTGTAGTAGTTGTAATCGTAGTAGTTGTAGTACGGACTATAATAGTTGTAGTACGAATTGTAGTAGTTGTAGTAGTTCATCGCATTGTAGTAGCTCGCCATCGAATTCGACGATGAGGTCTCGGTGGTTGTAGAGCCTGATATACCAGCTGCACCGTAGGCGTAGCCCGAGGTGGTTGCAATCTGTCCGTATGCGCCATAGTGCATCTGCGGAATGCAGTAGTACCACGCACCAATAGCCTGACGCTCGCCATCCTCCTTGCCCTCGTCGTCCGAAGGGCTGTAACTGAACACCTCGCAAGTAGGGTCCTGCTCGTTGAATACGAAACGACGAATCTCGGCTATGTTGGTATCCACCACGAAGCCGTCGAGGAAACGGACAATATACCAAATATTTGCACGACCGCCCTTTGTTACGAGGTTCTTCTCGTTGCGCTCCGAAGCCTCCAAGCCCTTGCCGAAGCGTTCGAGCAGAATATCGTTAATCTTCTGGTTAATTGACGGCATAGCACCTTTTTGGTAGATTGTGCCACCCTCGTAAGGGTTGTTTAAGCCTTTGAGGTGCGGCTGCATATAGCGATAAGCGAAAGTGTCATCGGTCGCAGGGTTGTAGGTGTGATTATAGTACAAACCTTTGAGCGTCAAATCGTCGCCATCCTCCTCGGTCTTCTCGCTCTCGGGCTTCTCTGCCTTTTTCCACTCGCTCTCCCAGCCCACATAGCTTTGGAGCATATCCAGCTCCAACTCCGAAGGGTTTTTGATGGCTCTCAAAATCTCGACATCCAAAATCAGCGGTCGTGAAGAGTCGAGCGAGTACTGACCCTCGTAGCCACCTTCGGTCTGCGAGCCACTCTCGCCATAAGCGATAGTCGAAGGGAGGTAGAGGCGAATTTTCGAGCCTCGGCGCATCTTGTAGGTTGTGTCGCCAATCTTCAACTCGTGACGGGTTGCGAGGTAGGTACCCTCCAAGAGTCCCATATTGTTCTCGCCGCAGTAATTTACGAATGGCGCATAGTGTGTCGAGTAGGAGAATGTACCGCACATATCTGCCAACGCTCCGCTACGAGTCATACATATCGCACCGTTGATGTCTCGACCCGTCATATTGCAGTATATCCAGCAGGTATCCTGCTCCATCAAAGGCTCCGAGCCGTAGTCGTTGCCATCGGCACTTACGGGCAAGTTCTCGTTCTTGTCGCCATCGAGAATTTCGACATAGTAGCCGCCCTCCTCCTGATAATTGTTGAGGAGTTCGGGCTTGTTGAGCTTGATCCACGCTTCGAGCGAAATCTTTTCACGCTCCTTGTTCGAAACGCTATTCTCTTTTATACACGACACAAAGGCGAAGGCTGCAATAGCCACCGCCAAAAGGGTTGTTGTTATCTTTTTCGTAAATTTCATATCTTACTTTGTAACTTTCTCAATTTTCATATACCACGCCACCATCGAATTCTTAGGCACTACGCCTATGAGGTGTTTGCCGTATGCAAGGTTAGAGGTCATATATACCTGCACCGAGTCTGCCTCGTGACAACCCGGCAATGCTCGCTCCAACCCCTCCAAAATGGCGGTTGTACCGAGTGTTATTGCCAGTGGCTCGGTCGACCAATCAAGCGTATTGCCGCTCTTTTTGCCCAACTCCTGAATTATTTCGGCATCGTTCGACCAATATATTGCCGAGGTCGAAGGCTCCGAGCCGGTAAAGGTGTAGGCATCGAAGCGAATCTCCAATCTGTCGCCCCACTCAACTACAGGCCTATCCTCTCGCCCCGCATCGTAGTAATTTACGATGTGGCGATAGGCGTATCGACCGAATACGGAGTAGAATGCGGGATTATCCTCGATGACATTACCCAACTCGGTGTCGGCAACCATACGGCGAGACGAAGTGAGATACTTCTCGATTTTATCACGCTCCGAGAGTAGGGTATCTTCCTGCTTGCAACCCGCCAATGTGGCGAGCAAAATCAGTATGGTCAAAAACTTTTTCATAGCCTTGAAACGGACAAAGATAGGAATTATTATGCAAAAACTATGTTTTTGTGGTCAAAAAATTGCATTATAGCTGTTTTAATGCACTGCGGATAGCATCCTCGACACCGAGCGAAGCGTCTGCCTTGAAGATTTTTTGGAGCACCTTCTCCGAAGCAGCCTTCGTGAAACCGAGCATTACGAGTGCCGCCAAAGCCTCGTCGAACGCCTCCGAACGCTGCGAAACAGCGAGAGCATTCTCGGCAGCATTGTGCGACGGAAGGTCGAGCATCTTTCCGCTCAAATCGACGATGATCTTCTGTGCGGTCTTCAATCCCAAGCCCTTCACATTTTTTAGCAATGTGGCATTGCCTGTCGCAATTATATTGCGAAGCTCCGATGGCGAGTAGGTCGATTGAATCATTCGAGCCGTATTGCCACCCACACCCGAAACGCTGATGAGGAGTCGGAAGAGGTCACGCTCCTCCTTCGAGGAGAAGCCGTAGAGCATCTCCGCATCCTCACGCACAATGTGGTGCAGATAGAGTTTTACGCTCTCCGCCTTCTCTATTTCGGAGTAGGTGTGGAGCGAAATATTTATAAAATAGCCGATGCCGCCTGCATCCACCACTGCGTATGCGGGTGCCACCTCGGCGAGTGTTCCATTGATGTATTCGTACATACTACCAAATATAATTTGGTGCAAAAATAGAAAAAACCGAGCAATTATCGAAATTTCGGGCGGGCAATGTTGCGTTATTTGGTGAAAAGGTGTAATTTTGTGGGGTAAAACGACTAAATATGAGTAGTGTAGTAACGGTAATTTTGATAGCGGTGGGCGCAGTCGGCTTCTTTGTGCTGGCTATGTCGCTGACGCTGATTTTCAAGGGTCATCATATCGACTCCGAGATCTCGACCAACAAGGATATGCAACGCCTCGGTATCAAGTGTGCGGTGCAGGAGACTCGTGAGGATATGGCAGCCGAAAATTGCGATGATAATCCTTGCAGCGGAAACTGCGCAGGGTGCGATATTGAACATTCTTATCCAAAAGAGAAATAAGATGAAAAAGATTGCTTTATTGGTGTTGAGTGCGCTCGTTGTGGCGACCTCGGTAGTGGCTCAGCAGTTGCCAAATTTGCCTAAAAAGTTGCATACAGAGGGTTGGAAGGCTGGTCATGTGCAGGGCATTGCAGTTGATGCCAAACAGGAGTATCTCTACCTCTCCTTCACGACAATGCTCGTAAAAATGGATATGAAGGGCAATGTCGTAGGAACGGTTAAGGGACTTTTAGGACATTTGGGCTGTCTTGAATTCAACGACGAGGATGGTCGTCTTTACGGCTCGTTGGAGTATAAAAACGACGCTATCGGCAAGGGTATTTTGCGCCAGGAGGGCGTTGCCAAGCAGTTCCCGACGGGCTTCTATGTTGCCATTTTTGATGTCGATAAAATCGACCGTCTCGATATGGATGCCGAGAGGGATGGCGTGGTGAAGAGCGTGTTGCTCAAAACCATTGTGAGTGACTTTGAGTCAAAGGTTGAGACTCAGTCGGGTAAAACCCTCGAACATCGCTACGGTTGTGCCGGTTTCGACGGTATTTCGTTTGGCCCTGCGTTCGACGGCTCGGGCAAACGCCTGCTGACCGTGGCGTATGGCATATATGGCGACAACAATCGTACCGACAACGACCACCAGGTGCTCTTGCAGTACGATGTAAAAGATTGGGCGCAGTATGCGACTATTCACTCGCAAAATAATCTGCATCGCAATGGTCCCGAGGAACCCGAGGGTAAATACTTTGTATTTACGGGCAACACCACTTGGGGTGTTCAAAACCTCGAATACGACAAAGACTCCAACCTCTGGTTTTTGGCGTGTTATGTGGGTAAAAAACCACAATTTGCCAACTACTCGCTCTACTGCGTGGATGGCGCAAAGAGGGCGAAAAACAAGCCGTTGCGAGGTGTCGATTATCAGCGAAAAGGGGCGGTTGTGTCGCTTGCAAAGTGTGGTGCGAAGGATGCGAACAACTCCAAAATTCGTGGTTGGCACAACAAGCTCGGAGCGTGCGGACTTTGCGCTTTGGGTGACGGCTATTTCTACCTGACCAAGGCGGGAAAATCGAAGTCGGGTCGCTCGGCTACGCTCTATCTTGCACGCTTTGTAGGCAACGAAAAACAGGCGTTCGAAATGGTAAAATAGAGTCCGCTTTCTGCAAAAAAAATGGTCGCAATTCCGAGAGGGGTTGCGATTTTTTTTGTGAAATATATCATATTTCAGCGAAATTTATTTACCTTTGCAGTGCAAGAGTTTGCAAAGAGAAGGTAAAATGCCCTCCCCGATTTTTCGGGGGGGGGGTATTTTGGGTTTTATTATGTTGAGTATTAGCGAGTTACAAGGATTACTTAAAGCCAGTTGAGAGTTGAGAGTTGAGAGTTTGATGGGACAAATGAAACCAATGAGACCAATGAGACCAATGAGACAAATGAGACAAATGAGACCAATGGAAGAAACTTTCAGCGCACCCCTAACAACCTCTTATTCTCCTTGCGCCGTGATGACCTCGGAGTTTGCAAAACCGAAAAAACAATTTTACAACAAATAACTTTAATTTTAACTAAAACCAAAACAAGATGAAAAATTTGACAAAAATTTTCATGGCGGTTGCTGTTGCGATGTTCGCATTTGCGTGCGTTACCGACACAACCGAGGACCTCGGCATCAAGGTCGAAGGTCAGGGCGGTGTAGAGCTTACCCTCTCGTTGGAGGAGAGCCGCACACAGCTTGGCGAGAAGGTTGATGGTCTCTACCCGCTCTATTGGAGCGAGGGCGACAAGATTTCGGTTAACGGAGTTGAGTCGGGCGAGGCTATCATCAACCAGAGCAATCCTGCAAGTGCAACTTTCGCAGTTCAGGAGGCAGAGTCTTACGCAGTGGCTTATCCTGCTGCCGCAGCAGGTCAGGTACTCTTCGCTGAGAAGCAGAACCACATCGTCGAGGGCAACACCTTCGCAAGTGGTGTTTCGACAATGTATGGCTACGGCACAGACCGCAACGCCATCCAGTTGAACCACCTCACTGGTGTGCTCAAAGTGGGCATCAAGGGTGAGGCTAAACTCGCAAAGGCTCAGATTTCGACTATCGACCGTGCTCCTATCGCAGGTGCATTCGACATCGACTTCGCAACAGGCGAGCTTACCGCTACCACCGCATCGAAGGATGTTATCGAGTACTCGTTTGGCGAGGCTGGTTTGCAGCTTTCGAGCGAGGCACAGTATATCTATGTTGCTGTTCCTGCCGGTCAGTACGACGAGCTCTACATCACTCTCTACGAGCAGGGCAACTCGGGCAACATTATGTACGCTACCGTTAAGGCTGGCGATGCGAAGCCTCTCACAGCAGGCAATGTTCGTGAGTTTAAGAGCGCTATTACTTACGCTCCAAACGCACAGTTGTATGTAATCAACAGCGTTGAGACTTTGCAGGCATTCAAGGCTGCAATCGAGGGCGAGGGCTTGGCAATCGACGCTCTCCTCACCGAGGATATCGATATGACAGGCATTGAGTGGACTCCAATCGCTGGCGAGAGCTATGTAAACACCCTCATCGGTAACGGTTACGCTATCAAGGGCTTGACTGCTCCATTGTTCGCTACCACTTCGGCATCGTTCAAGGGCGTTCACCTCGAGGATGTGAACATCACAACAAACGACCGCCCTACTTGCGGTGCTTTGGCTTGCACAGTCACTGCAACCGACACCGTTTCTCCAAAGATTGAGAATTGCTCGGTGAGCGGTGCGTTCACTGTGAAGAACGAGACCTATGTTCCGGCTGCTGATGGTTCGGAGGCTTATTACGGAGCATTGGTTGGCGTGATAAAGGGTGCTACAATCGATGGTTGCGTAAACAATGCTACCATAAATGTTGAGAGAGTATGTGCAGAGGCAAGTACCAAGAAGCCTACCAGCCGTATTGGTGGTGTTGTAGGTGAGATGGATGCTTTCACCAAGAGCGACGCTTCGGTTATCTTCTCGGACGCTCACAACCTCACAAACAACGGTGCTATCTCGTACAGCTGTGCAAAGACTACAGATGAAATCTACATTGGTGGTTGTGTTGGCGTATCTACTCAGGCGAACCTCTCGGTGAAGATTGCCAACTGCCGCAACAATGCAGCAATCTCGTGCTCGGCAACCACTTCGGGTACTGCCCGTATTGGTGGTATCTTCGCCTATGCATATAGCTTGAATGGCAAGGGTGCAATGACCGAGAAGAATGTAAACTACGGCGCTGTAACCTTGGGTAAAGGTACTTACGGCTCGTATGTTTACCTCGGAGGTATTGCAGCACAGGGACAGAGCTGCTCTGTGAACGAATCCCAAAACCACGGTGCGGTAACAGTTTCTGCTGATGCTGTATGTAACGGTACACTCGATATGGGTGGTATTGTCGGAAGACACACGACCATAACCCTTAGTGGAACAGACCAAACCACTTACTATTGCAACGATTGTACCAACCACGGTACAGTTACAATGGCTGGTACAGTGAACAAGAAGACGCTTCGAATGGCCGGTATTGCAGGCTATTCGCAGGCAAGAATGTATCGTGACAAGAACTACGGTAAGGTTGAGATGTCGGGTACATTTACAATGAATGGTTGGAGAGGTAAGAACGGAGATGGTTCTATTGCCGGTATCGTAGGCTACAAGACACACGGCTCTATTTATAGCCCTGAGAGCTACGGTGAGATTGTTGTTTCGGGTGAGACAAAAGAGGCGCACGCAACGAAGATTTCACAGGTTAAGATAGCTAATATCGTATGCTACTCGGCACAGGATGTTCAGGAGACATCTGTTAGCCAGGGTAAGATTACCGTATCGGGAACTTTTGCTACCGAGGTTAATGTTGGTGGTACAGCAGCATATTCGTACAACACCAGTTTGTCGGTTTCGAACGACACTTGCGATGCCGACATCGTACTCAGCGGTACATTCAACGGAGGCCTTGTTGTGGGTGGTGTATTGAGCTGGGCTCATTACACCACAAAAGGTCTTACCTACACTGGTACTATCGAGGTGACCGAGAATGCTGTAATCAACGGCTTGTGCTACATCGGTGGTTGTGTAGGTCAGTTGGCTATTCCGGATGGCACTGCACGAAGCGCACAGGATATGACTAACGATGGTACAATCAAGTTCAATGGTACTTCGAATGTGAAGTTGCACTTGGGCGGTTGTATCGGTTACAACTCGAAGGAGGCTGGCAACAACTCTTCGACCAAGATTCACACCATAAAGAATGTTACAAACAACGGTGAGATCATCCTCGGCTCAACTTCGGTTTCGGGTGATAATATCGACGTTGCAGGTTGCGTTGGTTACACTGCCAATACCGTAACAACAGCTACTAACAATGGTAAGATTTCTATCAACGGTACTCACGTAAATGGTAACTCGTATATCACAGGTTGCGTTGCCGATGCAGCTGCAGATTTGACCGGCTTGACCAACAATGCAGATATTGAGTGTGTGGCAGGATCTTCATTCTTGTCGCCTCGCTTGTCGGGTCTCGTAGGTTACATCAACGGTAAGGTTTCGGGTACAAACTTGGGTTGCCTCAACTTCGCAGGCTCGGCAACAAGTAATGTTATATTCTCGGGTGTTGCGTACAAAGGCCAACTCGAAGATTGTGTGAATGGTTCGGAGACCGACAAGACAAAGGGTGTTATGACCTTTGCAGGTGTGGCTGGTACGACCGAGGGTAAGGGCTCTATCTACGCTTCGGGACTTGTTGAAGACACATATAACAGCTGTAAGAACTCTGTAAACTACGGAGCAATGAATATTACCGGACACTCGCACTACACCGCTTATATCGGAGGTATTTCTCGTTCGGGTATCGATGGCTCGCATAGCTTCATCAACTGCTCGAACTATGGCGATATCACCGTGTCGGGACAGATTGGCGACAATGTTTTCGCCTCGAACAAGGGTGCTGACTGCTTTATCGGTGGTTTGGCGTATGCTTGTGCTGGTACAACCGATCCTAAGACCTATGTTAATTGCCACAACTACGGCAATATCACTCTTACCGAGAGCTGTACCGTAGGTGGTGCAACCCGTATCGGTGGTATCTTCGCAAATGTCGATGAGGATGCTTCGAAGTTGGTATTGGACGGCTGTTCGAACAATGGAAATATCACTATTAATAATATTTCGTCGTACTACGAGGCTTCGAACTTCATCATCGGTGGTTGCTTCTCGCAGTTGGGAGGTAAGGCAACATTGACCGTTAAGAATGGTATGCGCAACAATGGTAATGTTACCATTAATGGTGAGAACAAGACTTCGGCAGTTATTGTTGGTGGTCTGTTTGGTCTTGCTAACACTTCGACTACTACTGTTGTTGAGAGTGGTTACCTCGTAAATACCGGCGATATTACATACACTGGTAAAGCTAAGACTTATGCTCGTATCGGTGGTGCATATGGTGAGTTGAAGGCTGCTGCGAATGCAACCGTAATTAACACTGGTGATGTTAAATCGACTGGCTCGGCAGGCAATGTAGCCGACAGTTATGTTGGTGGTGTTGCAGCTTATATGACCAAGGCTATCCAGGATGCTAAGTGCTATGCCGAGGTTTATGGCTTGGGCTACAAGAGTGGTATGATTACAGGTGTTGCCAAGAGCGACGCTATCGTTGGCACAAGCTTAGCTGTGGGCGGTAAGATTACTGCTACAACAAAAGAGATTGAGGATTCGGACGGAAACGCAGACACGATTCCAATGACTGTAACCCTCAGTGAGACAAGCAATGTCGATGATGCCCAGCTTACAGAGTGGAACGACTACTGGTATAAATATATATATGGTAGCGGAAACCCTGCATCGGCAGCTGAGGCAACAGGTTGCTCGCTCCTCACATCGGCTCCATCGTTGGAGGCACCAGCACCGGATGTAACACCAGAGGAGACTCCGGAAGCGTAATTAACAGAGTAGTTTAACCAAAATAGTTTATAATCGTCATTCCGAAGGAGCGAAGCGACTGTGGGAATCTCCCACTTTCCAATTGAGCAAGGAGATTGCCACGGCTCTTCGAGCCTCGCAATGACGGAACTAAATTAAATTTCGAAAGCACTATGAAAAGAAATATTTTGAGCTATACTGCTCCTGAAATGAATATTTTCGAGGTTGTAGCCGAGCGTGGCTACAATGTAAGTGAGCCTGTTCCAGGTGGCACAAACACTACCCTCCCAGGCTTCGGCTCGGAGGAAGATGACCTTATCTACTAAAAATTGACAATTGATAATTGACAATTGATAATTAAAGGTAACAGCGATGCGGTGCATCGCTGTTGCTTTTTTTACATACCCCCTCCGCTTCGCTCGTCCCCCTAATTTAGGGGGACAAATTCGCAATGCGAATTGTCCAAGTGTGTTACCCACCCCCTAAATCCCCCTCCTGTGAGGGGGACTTTTCGCTCCGCTCCACTAATTGTTGTGGTTCTATTTCCTCCCCTAAGTTAGGGGAGGTGCCCAAAGGGCAGAGGGGTATATTGGCTTTTGCGGACTCCGATGGTTATCACGGCGCAACTAATTAAGGGTTATTAAAGGCTATTAAGGGCTATTAAAGGTTATTAAGGGTGCGCTGATGCGATAAAAAAAACTTTAATAACCCTTAACTACCCTTAATCACCCTTAACAACCTTTATCAAACTTGCGCCAACTCTTAACTAAAAACAAAAGTTTTCCGTTTTCCGTTTTCCGCTTTCCGTTTAATTTTCTTATCTTTGTACGATTTTTCGTATTTTGTGGCTTTATGACAACTTTACAAGCTATCATTCTGGGAATTGTGCAGGGCTTGACCGAGTTTCTGCCTGTGTCGAGTAGCGGACACCTCTGCCTCGCTCGTGAAATTATGGGCGTGGAGCTCGCCGAGAATATCGCCTTCGATGTTACCCTCCACGCAGCAACCGTGTTGAGTACTATCGTGGTGCTGTGGCGTGAGATTTGGCGACTCCTCAAAGGTGCATTCGTATTCTCGGGCAAGATCAATGAGGAGCAGTCCTACATTCTCAAAATCGTCATTTCGATGATTCCTGTGGGCATTGTGGGCGTATTCTTCAAGGAGTACATCGACCAACTCTCCGACCATATATGGGTGGTGGGTTCGTTGTTGCTCGTAACGGCTCTGTTGCTCACCTTTGCATACAAGGCAAAGCCACGAGAGAAGAGCGAGATTTCGTATCGTGACTCTATTATAATAGGTATTGCGCAGGCGTGTGCGACCCTGCCCGGACTTTCACGCTCGGGTACGACCATTGCCACAGGTTTGTTGCTCGGCAACCGCAAAGAGGCGGTGGCGCAGTTCTCGTTCCTGATGGTGTTGCCTCCGATTCTCGGTGGTGCACTCCTCGACATCCTCAAAGGCGACTTTGGCGGTGGGGTAGAGCTCTTACCATTGATGGCGGGCTTTGTTGCAGCATTTGTGACAGGAACGCTGGCGTGCAAGTTTATGATTGAGATTGTTAAGCGTGGAAAACTTATCTGGTTTGCCGCATATTGCGCTTTGGCGGGTGTGGTGGCAATCGCTTCGTACCTGATTTAGTATGATTGACTTCAAGAATTTCAACCCCAAGGAGGAGGGATATGTAGCCGTAATCGACAAGCCACTCGAATGGACTTCGTCGGATGTGGTGCGCAAGATAAAGTTCCGTCTCAACAAGATGGGACATCGCAAAATCAAAATCGGTCACGCAGGTACGCTCGATCCGTTGGCTACGGGTATTTTGCTCGTCTGCATCGGCAAGGCGACCAAGCAGGTCGATGCGTTGCAGGCCGAGCGCAAGGAGTATGTGGCAGAGTTGATGCTTGGTGCGACTACGCCGAGCTACGATATGGAGCATCCTGTGGATAAGACCTATCCGACCGACCATATCACTCGTGAGAAGGTCGAGGAGGCACTCGTGGCACTCTCGGGCGAGCGTTTGCAGGCTCCGCCAATCTTCTCGGCAAAGAAGGTCGAGGGCTTGCGTGCCTATGAGTTGGCACGAGCAGGCGAGCAGGTGGAACTCCGCAAGGCGTTGATAAATATCTACTCCATCACGCTCGAAGAGTACGATATGCCGAAGGTGCGCATCCGTGTGGAGTGCTCGAAGGGTACCTATATCCGCTCGTTGGCGCACGAGATTGGCGAGGCGTTGCAGAGTGGTGCCTACCTCACCTCGTTGCGTCGCACCCGAAATGGTGCATTTTCGGAGAAAGATGCGATTTCGCTCGACGATTTCTTGAAAAATCTTCCTCTCGACGAAACAAAAGAGTGATTTTTTCGTAGTAATTATGATTATTGTGCATTTTTGCGCAAAAGTCGGACAAAATATAGTGAAAATACTTTTATAAAAGAATATGAAACTTTCACACTATGACTTCGATTTAAGCCCGGATTTGATTGCCAAATATCCGGAGATAAATCGTGATGATGCTCGATTGATGGTTATTCACCGTAACACAGGCGAAATCGAGCATAAATTGTTTAAGGATATCATCGACTACTTCGAGGAGGGCGATACATTCGTTCTCAACGACACGAAGGTCTTTCCTGCTCGCCTCTATGGCAACAAGGAGAAGACAGGTGCCGAAATCGAGGTGTTCCTTCTGCGTGAGCTCAATCGTGAGTTGAAGCTGTGGGATGTGTTGGTCGATCCTGCTCGTAAGATCCGTATCGGCAACAAACTCTACTTTGGCGAAGACGATATCCTCGGTGCCGAGGTTATCGACAACACCACCTCCCGTGGTCGCACACTCCGATTCCTCTACGATGGTCCGCACGAGGAGTTCAAGGAGTTGTTGTTCCGCTTGGGCGAGACTCCGCTGCCGGCGTGGGTGCGCGAGAAGGTTGAGCCTGAGGATGCCGAGAACTATCAGACCATCTTCGCTGCAAAGGAGGGAGCTGTGGTTGCTCCAACTGCCGGTATGCACTTCTCGAAGCACCTGTTGAAGAGAATGGAGATTTTCGGTATCGAGAAGGCGTTTGTTACGCTCCACGCAGGTTTGGGTAACTTCCGCACCGTAGATGTGGAGGATTTGTCGAAGCACAAGGTCGATTCGGAACAGTACTGCGTAACTGCGGAGAGTGCCGAGATTATAAATAAGGCAAAACGAAAGAATCACAAGGTTGTGGCTATCGGTACCACCGTTATGCGCACACTCGAAACCGTTGTTTCGACCCACGGAATGGTTACTCCGCAAGAGGGTTGGACCAACAAGTTTATCTTTGCTCCATACGACTTTACGGTTGCCGACGCTATGGTGTCGAATTTCCACACTCCTGGCTCCACGCAGTTGATGATGGTGGCTGCGTTTGGTGGCTACAATACCGTTATGGATGCCTACAAGGTTGCCGTGGAGGAGGGTTATCGCTTCGGAACTTATGGCGATGCTATGCTTATTCTCTAAACAAATTATTAAGTAAAATTGAGTAGTAAAAAATAAAAAACCAAGAGCGATGGCGAACAACAAAATATTGTACATTTGTCAGCAGATAATGCCATATCTTCCCGAGAATGAGGAGTCGTGTTTGTGCCGACAACTTTCGCAAGCTATGCAGGAGCGTAGTAATGAAATTCGCACATTTATGCCTCGCTATGGCTGTGTAAACGAGCGTCGCAATCAACTCCACGAGGTGATCAGACTCTCGGGTATGAACCTTATCATCAACGATGACGACCATCAGTTGATTATCAAGGTGTCATCTATTCCTTCGGCTCGTATCCAGATATATTTCATCGACAACGACGACTTCTTCGCTCGTAAGGCGGTATTGACCTCCGAGGAGGGCAAGGAGTTCGAGGATAACGACGATCGTATGCTCTTCTTTGCTCGTGGCGTGCTCGAAACGGTCAAGAAGTTGCAGTGGAGACCAAGCGTAGTGCATTGTCACGGCTGGTTCTCGGCTCTTGCTCCTATATATCTGCGCAATATGTTTAAGGATGACCCTTTGCTTGGCGATTCGAAGATTGTGCTATCGCTCTACGAGGATAAATTCTCGACTCCGCTCAACCCTGAGCTCGCCGAGAAGCTCGTAAATGAGGGTGCTCCAAAGGCAGATGTAGAGAAAATGGAGGATACTTCATACGAAAATCTGATGCGTTTCGTTATAGATAATGTCGATGGCGTGGTTGCAGGTTCGGAGAGGGCTGACAAGGCTCTTCTCGACTATGCTCGTGAGTCGGGCAAGAAGGTGCTCGACTACTGCTCGCCTGAGACAGAGGGATTTTTTGATAACTACGATCGCTTCTATGAGGAACTTTTCTAACAGAGTCGGCAAAGCCATATCGCTGTTGGCAGTTGTTGTGACAATGCTCGTTTTGGGCGGTTGTTCGATGACTGCGGATAGCACCCTCGGCTCGAATATTATGCCCGAGGAGCAGGTTATGGAGATGCGACATCTGAAATTTCAGGGAAATAAGATAATACGCCTCAATACGACAACGGGTCAGAACGAGGTAGTCGATGGAGCACTCGCAGGTAAGAACTACCTCGAAACACGACTCTATCGTACCGACTCACTCCTCTCGTCGAATTTGACGAAGGGCTATATGGGTGTGCGTCGTAGCGATACGCTCGGAGTGCGCTCGGCAGGTTTTGCCTCGACTATCCTCTATATGAATGCCATAGACGAGGAGAAGGGTTTTGGCTATATGCCAATCTTCGACACTATGAAGTTGGTGATGACCATCAATAACTATGGTGGCGATACACTCGCACCTATTCGCTACAAGGTCTATGAGTTGCTAAAACCATTGGCAGAGAGTGTATTGCACTACGATGAGAATCGAAAGGACTCTATTGCCTATATCAACTGCGATTTGAGTGGTGTCTATGATGAGTCGAAGCCAATCTTCGAGTTTACATTCCCGAATAGCGAACTCGGAGAGGGACCTGCGACCTTGATGATTCCTATGGAGAACACTCCATATTCGTGGGATTATGCTCGCCGCTTGATGCTTATTCCGGACAACTATGCCGATGCAGGTAGCGATTGGGATGGCTATGGTCGCAGCGATGTCGAGTGCTACAAGAACGACAAAAAATGGACCGATAAGTTCCACGGCTTGTATATAAAGCCCGACTTGGCTAATACCCCTGCCAATAGACGAGGTGCATTCTACGAGTTGGACCTCTCGGCATCGGGCTTGATGTTGCAGGGCAGAAGTCGCAATCCGCACGACCCTTCGATGATTAAGGATACGGTGGGTATGTACTACTACTTCTACGATGAAGAGTCGGAGTGCAACACCTCGGTAAATAGGGTTGAGCACGACTACTCGCAGGGTCTTACAAAGCCTTCACTGCTCAATGATATTGAGTTTGGCTGCGAGAAATCACGAGAGGAGCGCACCCTCGTTTCGACGGGTTATGTCGAGGGCTTGGGTGGTCCAGCTACCGAGATTTACCTCACCGACGACTTCTTGAATGAGTTGATTGCGCTCGAAACTACCGAGCAGGGTGCATTCTCCCGTATGGGTATCAATCAGTGCCTCTTCACCATCTATGTGGCAGGAGCGGACTACGATTGGAACATCACCCAGAGTCGTGCCGAAGCACTTACTCCGCTTCTGAACAACTCATTTACTCGTGTCGGAACATATTTGAACTACAATACTCTCTCGCCGGTAATAGACTACGACTATGTCTACGAGAGTAGCAGTAGTAGCACAAGTATCAACTATGGCGGTTATCTCGACCGCAGTCGTGGTTGCTATGTGTTGAACATTACTGCACATATTCAGAAGTTGTTCAATTCGTTGCGTCAGGAGGATGGCTCATATGATGTGACGAAGGCTGACGAGAAGTTGCGAGTACTCTATATCGGAGCGGAGGCTACCTCGCCGTATGCACTCTCGGAGAGTGTCGTGCAGGGTCAAGACGACGGCTCGAATGAGGCTCCGATACAGATTGATTTAACTTATACATTGGTAAAATAGTTTACACGCACAGTGGCTGAGCTCTGCCGAGGAGTTCTCGGGAGCTTTGACGAGGTGTGCGGTGTTGAAAGAGATATAAAACGAAAGAGATGCAAGAGAATTTAGTAATTGTTGAGTCTCCTGCGAAGGCGAAGACCATCGAGAAATTTTTGGGCAAGGAGTTTGTCGTAAAATCGAGTTTCGGTCATATTCGAGATCTTCCGAAGAAGGAGCTCAGCATAGACATCGAGAAGGGCTTTGTACCGACATACGAAATTCCAAAGGAGAAGAGCAAACTTGTAGCAGAGTTGTCCAAAGCAGCATCGGAGGCAAAGATGGTGTGGTTGGCAAGTGATGAGGACCGTGAGGGAGAGGCTATTGCCTGGCACCTGACCGAGGTCTTGGGTTTATCGTTGGAGAATACCAAGCGTATCGTATTCCACGAGATTACCAAGAATGCCATTTTGAACGCTATCGAGAATCCTCGCAAGGTCGATATGAACCTTGTGAATGCACAGCAGGCTCGTCGTGTATTGGACCGTATTGTGGGCTTCGAGCTCTCTCCAATTTTGTGGAAGAAGGTGCGCCCAGCACTCTCGGCAGGTCGTGTGCAGAGCGTTGCCGTGCGCCTTATCGTAGAGCGTGAGCGAGAGATTATCAACTTCAAGGATACATCGTGGTATCGTGTCGTAGCGCAGTTCTATCCTGCTAACGATGCGTCGAAGACATTGTTCAAGGCGGAGTACTCGGAGCGTTTCGCTACGAAGGAGGAGGCATTGGCTATGTTGGAGCGTTGCAAGACGGCAACCTTTGCTGTCGAGGGCAGCGAGATGAAGCCTTCGAAGCGCTATCCTGCACCTCCATTCACCACTTCGACCTTGCAGCAGGAGGCAGGTCGTAAGTTCTCGATGTCGGTGTCGCAGACAATGTCTATTGCACAGAAGTTGTACGAGCGAGGTTTGATTACCTATATGCGTACCGACTCGGTAAATCTCTCGGACTTGGCACTCAACGCTTGCAAGAAGGAGATTGTCGAGATGTTTGGCGAGAAGTACTCTTCACGCCGCAACTATACCACAAGCAGTAAGGGCGCACAGGAGGCTCACGAGGCTATCCGCCCTACCTATATCAACAACCACACAATCGAGGGTACCGCAGCTGAGAAGAGGCTCTATGAGTTGATTTGGAAGCGCACCGTCGCATCGCAGATGGTGGCAGCCGATATCAACCGCACCACCATTACAATCAATATGTCGGGTAGTGCCGAGAAGTTCGTGGCAATGGGCGAGGTTGTAACCTTCGACGGTTTCTTGCACCTCTACTCCGAGTCGCACGACGAAGAGCCTGCCGAGCAGGGCGAGACGGCTATCTTGCCGGCATTGGCAGATGGCACACCACTCTTGGCGCAGACTATCACCGCAACCGAGCGTCACGCCGTGCCGCCTATGCGATTTAGCGAGCCTCTGCTCGTTAAGCGATTGGAGGAGTTGGGTATCGGTCGACCTTCGACCTATGCTCCGACCATCTCGACAATCATCACTCGTGGTTATGTGGAGAAGAGCAATAAGCCTGCACAGAAACGCCCATATACTCAACTCACCCTCAAAGGTGCAAACATCACCGAGAAGGTTGCTAATGAGAACTATGGTGCAGAGAAGAACCGCTTGGCTCCAACCGATATCGGTATGGTCGTGAATGACTACTTGGAGCAGAACTTCGGCATCGTTATGGACTACAACTTCACCGCTAAGGTGGAGAAGGAGTTCGACCGCATTGCCGATGGTGAGCAGGGCTGGAACACAATGATTGGCGAGTTCTACGGCTCGTTCCACAACTTGGTCGATAAGGCAATCACCACCCAGGTCGAGAAGAATACCCAGGTGCGTGTTCTTGGTGTAGATCCGCAGTCGGGCAACCTTGTAAGAGCCCGCATTGGTCGCTTCGGTCCTATGGTCGAGATTGATGCACCCGAGGGCGAGAAGCCTCGCTTTGCATCGCTCAAAAAGGGACAACTTATCGAGGCTATCACCTTGGAGGAGGCTTTGGAGCTGTTTGCTCTGCCTCGCACACTTGGCAAGTACGAGGAGTTGGATGTGATTGTCGGCATTGGTAAGTTCGGTGCTTATGTTCGCTATGGTAACAACTTCGCATCGCTTGCAAAGGGCGATGACCCATACACTCTGACCTACGAGCGTGCATTGGAGTTGATTGAGTCGCAGAAGCAGAGTGCAACCGCAGCTGCAACGCCTATCAAGACCTTCTCGGAGGATGCCGATATGGCGGTTAAGAATGGTCGCTACGGCGCATATATCGCATATAAGGGCAAGAACTATCGTATCCCTCGTGGCAAGAAGGCGGAGTTGCTCTCGTATGTCGATTGCTTGAATATTGTAAATAACACAAAGAAATAGAAAAATGAAGAGATTTATCACTGCATTGTGCTTGTGCGTGGCACTCGTTGCGTCGGCATCGGCACAGGAGAAGAAGGGCTACCAATTTACCGATGGTAAAGTTGTTAAGGGTACCTCGGTAAAGAATCAGTTCCGTAGCGGAACTTGCTGGTGCTTCTCGGCACTCTCGTTCTTGGAGAATGAGATTATCCGTGCCGGTGGCGAGGAGATGGATTTGTCGGAGATGTGGATTGTCCGCAATATCTACTTCGAGAAGGCTGTGAAGTATGTTCGCTTGCACGGTCATCTCAATATGGCGGTTGGTGGAGCATTTCACGATGTAACCAAGGGTATCGAGAAGTACGGTATCGTACCGCAGGAGATATACGAGGGCTTGAACTATGGCACCGACAAGCCTGTATTTGGCGAGATTGATGCTATCTTGAAGGCGTATGTCGAGGCTGTGGTGCAGAACAAGAACAAGAAGCTCACCACCGCTTGGAAGGATGGCTTGAATGCAATTCTCGACACCTACTTCGGTAAGATGCCCGAGAAGTTCACTTGGAAGGGCAAGGAGTACACTCCGCACTCGTTTGCCGAGTCGTTGCCTATCAAGATGTCGGACTATGTATTCGTGACATCATACACCCACCACCCATTCTACGAGCAGTATATCGTTGAGGTGCCCGACAATTGGATGTGGGAGAAGGCATACAATGTGCCACTCGACGAGTTGATGCAGATTGTGGATAACGCACTTGCCAACAACTACTCGCTCGGTTGGGCTGCGGATGTTTCGGAGAAGGGTTTCCACCGCACCAAGGCTATCGGTATCATTCCTGAGGATAATATCGAGAGTATGAGCGGTACCGAGGCAGAGCGTTGGGGTCGCCTCTCGGCACAGGAGCGTCAGAAGGAGCTCTACTCATTCGACAAGCCTGTCAAGGAGAAGAAGATTACCCAGCAGATGCGTCAGGAGGCGTTCGACAACTACGAGAATACCGACGACCACGGTATGGTTATCGAGGGTACTGCAACCGACCAGCTCGGCAACCCATTCTTCAAGGTTAAGAATTCGTGGGATGTACGCCCACCATACGATGGCTACTACTACTTCTCTCGCCCATATGTTGAGTACAAGACTATGGAGATTATGGTGAATAAGAATGCCATTCCAAAGGCTATTCGCAAGAAGTTGGAGTTGTAGAGTCGTTGTCTATGGCACAAAAAAGACTGCAAATTATTTTGCGGTCTTTTTTTTTGTGGGGTTGTGGGGACTACGAGGGTGGTCAAGGCGCAACAGAATTAAGGGTTGTTAAAGGCTATTAAAGGTTATTAGGGGTGCGCTGAGAGTTTTTAGTTGTGCGGACTCCGAGGGTTATCACGGCGCAACAGAATTAAGGGTTGTTAAAGGCTATTAAAGGCTATTAAAGGTTATTAAGGGTGCGCTGATGCGATAGAAAAACTTTAATAACCCTTAACTACCCTTAATCACCCTTAACAACCTTTATTGAAACTTGCTCTCAACTCTCAACTCTCAACTCCGAGGGTGATCACGGCGCAAGAAAATTAGAGGCGTTAGAGGCGTTAGGGTCGTTAGTGGTGCGCAGGAGGTTTCTCCCATTGGTCCCATTAGTCCCATTAGTCCCATTGGTCCCATTGGTCCCATTGGTCCCATCAAACTCTCAACTACTCAACTACTCACTACTCACTACTCACTACTCACTACTCACTACTCTTACCCTCGTACCCCCCCCCAAAAAAAAATCGTGGTAGTTACTACCACGACTTTTCTCTTATCTCTTCTCGCCGAAGTCGGTTTGTTGTTCCTCGACCTCTTTCAGGCGTTCGGCATTCGCTGCGCTAACGGCTCTCTCTCGCTCGATGTCGGCATCGCTCTTTGCCGAGGCTGCCGAGAATGATGAGTCGGAACTCTTTGGTAGCAAGGTAGCCTCCTTTGCATTGAAGATTGCCTTTTGAGCCGAAGGCTTGCTCTCAAATTCGAGAACGCCACTTATAGGCATCTGCTCACCCTCGAACAAGACCGAGGCGGTGATGCGAATCTTGCCAGGGTTGAGGGTCGATTGCACGAGGATAGGCGCTGTGCCCCACTTTACAGGTGCAGGGTTTGCCAACTCGCCCGCACCACCGAGAATGCGACCTTCGCCCTCGATGTGGAACTTTATATAGTAGTTGTTCAAACGCTTAACATTGCCCTCTCGGTCGGTGATAGCCGCCACTACGGTCGTAAAGTCCGAGCCGTCGGCTGTAAGGTCGTTGCCCTCGTTGTCGAGCCACAACATAACCTTCGAAGGGCGGCGTGCAGGGCAGACCTTGTGTGTTGCCACAACCTCGCCATTGATGATACCCTCTGCCAAGAGATAGACATCCTTCTGTCGCTTCTTCCAACTGAGAGCCTTGTCATCCATAAAGTTATAGACATCCTTGAATGTGATGATTGGCGACGGCATACCTATGTGGTTCTTCGGCTTGCGATAGGTCCAAGTCTTGCCATTGGCGAGGTAGGTCAAGCGCACCTCGTCGCAGTTCGAATAGACGGTTACATCCTTTGGCGAGAATGGTGTCATCTCGTGTGCGATATAGACCATAGGACCTGTCTCGTAGAGGCGATTCTCCTGCTTCACAGGCGAACGCTGCGCCATAAACATATAGTATGAGTACTTCGGCTGGCGGAATACATCTGCCAAACCGCCATAGAATGGGTCGGGATGATAGCCACGCTGGTGGTCGAACGAGTGCCACAAGCAACCGCCGATATGCGACTTCGAGAGGCGGTAGAACACATCGTATGAGGTGCATTGGTACGACGGCTTTGCGTAGTGCTCCGCCTGAACGAGCATAGGCACCTCGCCCCAATTGCGAGCCACACGGCTTGGCGAGTTGTGCGAGTTCCAATCATCGACATTGTCGCCCCACTCACGGGTGAAGTAGGTTACATCGTCACGCATCGCAAACTTCGGCTTCGAGTAGGTTGTACCCTCGCCCTCGGCAGGGTGGGCAAACTGAATAGGATAGACGATTGTCGAGGCGGTGCGAGCCTGCATATCGTAGGCAGAGTATGCACCCTTGTATGGGTACTCCTCGTTGATGTAGTTGTAGGCGTTCTCGGCAAACGATGCTGGGAAGCGTGTTTCGTTCAGAGTTGGCTCCCAAAACCATACCGAAGGGTGGTTGCGGTCACGACGCACGAGATTGCGGATGTCGCTATATACCGACTGCTCAAATCGTGGGTCTTTCTTGTTCCAGAACTGCCAACCAGGCACATTGTCAATGACGAAGAGTCCCAACTCGTCGCACGCATCCATAAATGCAGGGTCTTGTGGGCAGTGGGCGTTGCGGATAACTCGCAAACCGAGGTCACGCAACTTCTTGGCATCACGCCAATGGGCAGAGTTTGCTACGGCATTGCCCACTACGGCAAAGTCCTGATGGCGATTTACACCGATAAGTGGCTCTTCGTAGTGCTTGCCATTGAGGTAGAAGCCCTCCGCACCCTTGAACTCTATCGAGCGGATACCGATACGATGACGATAGCCATCCACAACATTGCCTTTTTGGTCGAGAATGCTGATGTAGAGGTTGTAGAGGGTAGGGGAGTCGGGCGACCAAAGAGCAGGCTTTGCAACGGTGACCTTGCGAGCGAAACTCATCGCTGTGCTGCCCTTAATGGCGATGCGACTCTTCGACTTTGCCACCGATGTGCCATCTGTGGTCTGAATATCGTAGAGCAACGAGCCCTTGAAAACACCCTTGTTGGCGTTGCGGATGTGGGCTTTCAGCAAGACCTCTGCCGACTCGTCGCTAACCTTGTCGTAGGCAACAAAGAGACCACCGCCAGCCACTACATCCTCGTGGTTAGGGTCGGTGATAAATACATTGTTGTGTGCCACCAACCAGCAGTCACGATAGATGCCGCCAAAGTAGGTGTAGTCGAGTGTGCGCTGAGGCTTGCCAGGAGCATAACTCTTGTCGTCGCTATTGTCTGCCCATACGGCTACGATATTCTCGCCCGAGAAATTGACCGCATCGGTGATATCGACCACCACAGGGAGATAACCGCCAAAGTGCTCGGCGAGTTGCTTGCCATTTACGAATACTCGGCTCTTGCCCATAATTGCCTCGAAGTGGAGGAAGAGCTTCTTGCCTTTGAGCGAGTTGTCGAGCGAGAAGTGCTTGCGATACCACACTACGCCCTGGTAGTTGATACATCCACTCGCCTCGGTTGGGAGGTAGTCGATACCGTGAGGCAACGATACCACGCCCCATTTTGAGTCGTCGTAGGATGCCGCCTCGGCACCTGCCACTTCGCCCTTGTGGAAACGCCACGCAGGATTCATCGAAAAGACCTCACGAGGGCTATTCTCCACAGCATAGAAACCCGCAGTTGAGAATTTCGGCTGATAGGCAGCACTCGACTTGGCAAATGGTGCAAGGAGTGCAAAAATCAAAATCGGTAAAAGTTTTACTGCTCTCATCTTATTTAATGTTTAGTTCTATTCTATCGTTTCGGCATCTTCGATTTGGGCTTGGCGTGCCACCTCCATAATCTCCTCTCGCAACGCCTTGGGAGTTACATTCTCACGGATGACGGTGAGGTAGGAGTGGCGAATCTCTCGCTCCACAATCTGTCGTGGCAATCGCTCGAAGTAGATGTCGTTCCAATGCCTCTTGTTGAAGTGCCACGCAGGGGTTATTGCCGAGAGGTGCTCATCTCGCAGAGCAATCGCTCGGTCGGGGTTGCACTTTACGGCTATGCGCTCGGCGTGTTCCAACACGCAACAGGCGAACATCCTTCCGCCCACCTTATAGACCACTGCATCGTCGCCAAAGGGTTGGCACTCCTCGACCAGAGGTAGAGATAAAATAAATTCCCTCAAATCTATGATATCCATACTCCAAAAGTACGAAAAAAAACGGAAAACTCAAAAGTTTTCCGTTTTAACTTGCTTGTCGCTTAATGTCGACTACTTCTCCAAGTCAGCCAAAGCAGCCTTCGCAGCCTCAACACCTGCACCTGCGGTAACCTTCTTGAAGGTTGCGATAGCCTTCTCACGAAGAACTGCATCCTTGTTGCCACCAGCGTTGTACTGTGCGTTGTAAGCAGCAGCTACGAGGAGGTAGATTGCGCTCTTACCCTCATCGTCAGCCTGTGCAGCAGCAGCGGTCTCACCGAGAGCGATAACCTTTGCGTAGTCCTTCTTGCCGTTGTAAGCCTCGATGCGAATCTTCTCTGCGAGAGCAGGAGATGCAACCTGCAACTTGTCAGCCATTGCGATAACGCCGTCGAAGTCACCAGCCTGCTGCAACGATGCAACCTTGTTGTTGGTGTAGAGAGTCTTGTTAGCCTCTGCCTTTGCGATAACAGCAGCGTACTTGTCAGCCGGCATCTTGCAGATCTTGTCGTAGATAGCCATACCCTCGTCGTACTTGCCCAACTCGCAGTACGAAGTTGCGAGGTTCAAAGCCATATCTGCGTTACGAGGGTTTGCAGCGTAGCCCTTCTCGAATACCGAAGCAGCAGTAGCGTAGTCCTTTGCGTTGAACGCCTCACCGCCCTGTACCTGATAAACCTTTGCAAGGATGGTGTTAGCCTTGGTCTTTGCAGTGGTGTTGCCATACAACTCAGCAGTCTCGGCAGCCTTTGTGAGGTACTCGATAGCCTTAGTGTAGTTCTTCTGCGATGCAGCCGAAAGACCTACACCCTGGTAGCATACAGGGAGATACTTCTTTGCAGTAGCCACGCAGTTGAGAACGGTGTTGTCCTCCGAATCCATACCCTTGTCGATAACCTGCTCGAAGAGGGTGATAGCCGAAGCGTAATTCTTCGCCTGAACTGCCTTTGCACCTTCGTTGAACTTTGCGATAACCTCGCTCTGTGCCGATGCAGCAATAACTGCGAGGAGAGCGAACATTGTTACAAATAACTTCTTCATAGTTTTTTCTATTTATTTTGTTGTTAAATTTCCCTTTACAGCCCGCAAAGGTAAAAAACTTATCGCAGTTTTGCAAAAAAATTCTTCATAAGTGCTTCGCACTCTTCACGAAGTACTCCTGCTGTTATAACGGTGCGGGGGTGCAACATATTGTCCGAAATGGTCGAAAAACCTCGCTTGGGGTCGCTTGCGCCATATACGATGCGACCAATCTGGCTCCACGCCAATGCTCCTGCGCACATCGGACACGGCTCGACCGTAACATACAAAGTGCAGTCGTTGAGGTATTTACCGCCAATGGTCGAAGAGGCAGCAGTGAGGGCTTGAATCTCGGCGTGAGCCGTCACATCGACCAAAGTCTCGACCAAATTGTGACCACGACCCACGATGCGACCACCCGCTACGATGATTGCTCCGATGGGCACTTCGTCGGCTTCGAGGGCAAGTTTTGCCTCTTCGAGAGCCAAACGCATATATTTTTCATCTTTTTCGAGCGTAGTTTCCATATTTTTTTGTATTTTTGTGGGTTATTTGACGGCAAAGATACAAAAATATATACAAAACTATGTACAGAAGTAATACTTGTGGCGAATTGCGTGCCACAAATGTCGGACAGACAGTGACATTGGCAGGTTGGGTGCAGAAGGTGCGTAACCTTGGTGCAATGACCTTTATCGACTTGCGTGACCGCTACGGCATCACCCAGATTGTTGTAGAGGAGCACTCTGACGAGGCTACCAAAGAGGCTGCATCGAAGCTCGGTCGTGAGTGTGTGGTGCAGGTTGTTGGTAAGGTTATCGAGCGTGAGTCGAAGAACTCGAAGATGGCAACAGGCGATATCGAGGTTGTAGCCGAGAAGATTAACATCCTCAACCAGGCTGTTATTCCTCCATTCACCATCGAGGAGCACTCGGATGGTGGCGATGACCTCCGTATGAAGTACCGCTACCTCGACTTGCGTCGCCCACCATTGCAGCGTAATATGATTCTCCGCCACAAGATGGCTCAGGAGATTCGTCGTTTCCTCGACGGTGAGGGCTTCTTGGAGATTGAGACCCCTTACCTCATCAAATCTACCCCTGAGGGTGCTCGTGACTTCGTGGTGCCTTCTCGTATGAATCCTAACGAGTTCTACGCATTGCCACAGTCGCCACAGACTTTGAAGCAGTTGCTTATGGTGTCGGGTTACGATCGCTACTTCCAGATTGTTCGTTGCTTCCGTGACGAGGACTTGCGTGCTGACCGTCAGCCTGAGTTTACACAGATCGACTGCGAGATGTCGTTTGTAGAGCAGGAGGATATCCTCAATGTATTCGAGCGTTGGGCAAAGCATATGTTCAAGAGCGTGTTGGATATCGACTTTACAGAGCCATTCCGTCGTATGCCTTGGAGCGAGGCGATGGAGAAGTATGGCTCGGATAAGCCAGATTTGCGTTTCGGTATGGAGTTCTCGGATATTACCGACTTGGCTCACGGTCACAACTTCTCGGTATTTGACGATGCAGAGTATGTTGTAGGTTTTGCAGCAACAGGTTGTGCTTCATATACCCGCAAGCAGATTGACGCCTTGACCGACTATGTTAAGCGACCACAGGTGGGTGCTAAGGGCTTGATTTGGATTAAGGTCGAGGAGGCTGGTATCAAGTCTTCGATTGATAAGTTCTTCTCGCCGGAGGAGTTGCAGGCTATCGCCGAGCGTTTGGGCGCAAAGGCTGGCGACTTGTGCTTGATCTTGTGCGGCAAGAAGTATAAGGCTCTCACACAGCTCTGCGCACTTCGTTTGGAGGTTGCCGAGCAGTTGGGCTTGCGTGATCCTAAGAAGTTTGCTCCACTTTGGGTTGTCGACTTCCCAATGTTTGAGTGGGATGACGAGACTGAGCGTTTCTACGCAAAGCACCACCCATTCACATCGCCAAAACCAGAGGATGTGGATAAGTTGGAGAGCGATCCGGGTGCAGTGCGTGCTAACGCTTACGACTTCGTTTGCAACGGTACTGAGATTGGTGGTGGCTCTATTCGTATCCACGACCCTAAGTTGCAGTCGCTTATCTTCAAGTGCTTGGGCTTCACCCCTGAGCAGGTTGAGGCACAGTTCGGCTTCCTCATTAACGCCTTCCGCTATGGTGCGCCACCTCACGGTGGTTTGGCATTCGGCTTCGACCGTCTTTGCTCGTTGTTCGGTGGCGTAGAGTCTATTCGTGACTTTATCGCATTCCCTAAGAACAATGCAGGTCGTGATGTGATGCTCGATGGCCCATCGCCAATTGACCCAGCACAGCTCGAAGAGTTGTACCTCTCGTTGGTTCCGGCAGAGAAGTAGTATTAAGAATACTAAATATCGCAAATCGCCTCGATTTTTTTGTCGGGGCGATTGTTTTTTACTATATTTGTGGAGAAATAGCAAAATTGCGATGAAAAGGAGCATTATAATATTAGTTTCACTGTTTGTGGCGGTGTCGGCAATGGCGGCAGTGCGCCAAACACGAGAGGAGTATGTCGAGAAGTATAAGGCGATAGCCATTGCCCATATGGAGCGATATGGTATCCCTGCAAGTATCACTATGGCACAGGGTATCTTGGAGTCGGATAGCGGAAATAGCCGCCTTTCGACCTCGTCGAACAACCACTTCGGCATAAAGTGTAAGAAGCATTGGACTGGCGACAGAGTCTATCACGACGACGATGCCAAGGGGGAGTGCTTCCGTGCCTATCCGTCGGTCGAGGCCTCGTATCAGGACCACGCCGACTTTCTCGATCAATCGCCTCGTTACGACTCGTTGTTTGCCTATCCGTCGGATGACTATCGCAGCTGGGCAAGGGGCTTGAAGGCGGCAGGCTATGCCACGGCTCCCGACTATGCCGAGCGATTGGTGAAGATTATCGAGTCGATGAAACTCTACCTGCTCGACAAGGAGAATGGCAACAAAATCTATGCAGCCTCGAAGAGTGCAACGGCAAATACCGAGGCGTGGTGGGAGAGCAATATCGCCACCTCCGACGAGCAGATTAACCCTAATGCCTTCCGTGTGACGGTCAATTCGCATAAGGGCTACGGTGTGTATCGCACCAACCACACCTTCTATGTTGTGGCAAAGGAGGGCGACACCTTCGAGTCGGTGGGTAAGGTCTTCGATATCTCGGCGAAGATGTTGCGCAAGTTCAACGATGTAGCGAGCGATGTCGAACTCTCGAAGGGCGATATTGTCTATATCGAGCGCAAGAAGACGCAGTGGCTCGGCAATGTTATGCAGCATAAGGTGGTGCGAGATGAAAATCTCTACTCCCTGTCGCAGTCGTATGGCATTCGCCTGAAATCGTTGGCAAAGCTCAATCGCCTGCGTGTGAATGAGGAGGTCCGCAAAGGCGAGGTGATAAGATTGAAATAATAGCTTAAATCAGATACTACTATGAAGAGATTGGTGGCGTTGCTGATGCTCGTGTCGTTGGTAGCGACAGTGTCGGCACAGATTGTAAAGATGTCGGAGTTGCCTACCGATAAGCAGTTCCGCAAGGCGGTAAAGACTCTTATGTATAAGACTAATGGTCACGATATCACTCCAAAGCGATTGGATGCAATGGAGAAGGTGCAGAGCGTTATCAACCGCTTCGAGCGTGAGGATTGGAGTGCCTATCGCAAGGAAAGCGATGCAGAGGCTCTTGCCGAGATGGAGAAGAGGGGTGTGCCGTACTACTTGCGCCAATCGTTCGAGAAGGTGTGCAAGGAGGTGCGTACCACAAAGGTTAAGGAGGGTACCGTGGCGGTGTGGCTGCTCTACAATATGGGCTATATCGTAAAGACCCCGACCACCACTTTCGGTATCGACCTCTTCTCGAAATATACCGACCGTCTGCTCGATATGATAGACTTCGGTATGATTACCCATCCGCACGGCGACCACAATAATTCCGCCTTCACAAAGGGTATGGAGAGACGCAATAAGCCTATTCTGGCAGCATTTGATATCAAAAATGTAGAGGAGATGCGAGTTGAGCACGGTGGCGAATACACCTTTGGCGATGTTACGGTGCGAGTGACTCTGGGCGACCACAACAAGAGGTTGCGCAACTATGTTGCCTCATACGAGATTGACTGCGGTGCAAATACCAACCACACCGTAATCTTCCACACGGGCGATTCGTGCAACTACGAGCAACTCAACCCTCAAAAGCAGGTCGATATCTTCATCCCTCACATCCGTGTGAGCCTCGATATCCAGAAGGCTATGGATAAGTTCCACCCTCACCACCTCTTTATGTCGCACATCCAGGAGCTTGGTCACCGTGTGCATAAGTGGCGTTGGACATTCCACGACGCCCTTCGCTCGAAGGAGAAGTGGAATCACGACCATATGTGGATACCTTGCTGGGGCGAGCGTGTAATCTACAACCGCAACGATTGGAAATAGTAAAAACGATAATATTATGGTAGAACTTCGTGAGAAAATCTTGTCGGCAATTATCGACAAGTCCTCGCTTAAACAGCGAGTTTTCGACAATACATTTGCTGTGTTTGGCGAGTTGAAAGATGCCTTGTTGGAGATGGCATCCGAGATTGACGATGCACTCGACGGAAAACTCGACCGTCGTGTGCGTATTGAGTACCGAGATAGAGGTAAGTTCGAGGCGCAACTCCAAATCGCTTCGGATCTGCTTATCGTGCGAATGCATACCGATGTCTTCAACTTCGACTCGAACCACATAATCTGGCAAAACGACTATGTGCAGAGCGATAAGGCGAACTCCTATTGCGGAATTATCGACATCTACGACTTCCTCTCCGACTCGTTCAAGTTCAACCGTTCGGCTGATGAGGGCTACCTGATTGGTCGTATCTTCATCAACCGTGAGAAGATGTTTTTTGTGGAGGGTAAGCGTCAGACCTTGGTGCGTGCAATGAGCTTTGGCAAGGAGTCTATCACCCGTGAGCATTTGATTACTATACTCGAAACAGCTATCAACTACGCATTGAATTTCAACCTATTGACCCCTCCATACGATGCAAATAAGCGAGTAACTGTCGAGCAGTTCAATACCAAGATGGATAACTCGAAGTTTGTAACCGGAAAGAGGTTGGATTACGACTTTAATGTTGATGATATTTAGAATAGTGCGTCGCAAACAATAATGGCATTCGGGCTAACGCCCTGAATGGCATGCGCACTCCAAGGAGTGCTGAATGACATGCGCAGTCTAACGACTGCTGAATGGCAAGCGATGTAAGCTTATATGTCATTCAATGCCATTAAGTGAGCGAATAGCGAACGAATGCCATTCAATGCCATTCAATGCCATCAAAAAATAGACTATGAGAAAATTATCTCTTTTTGCAGTAGCGATTCTATGCGCCACTGTCGTTGCATACGGCTCGACCGTAAAATATGAGGATATAGCCAAGTGCCGTGCCGCAAATGGTGCGATATATGGTGTGCGCTCAATGGCTGATGGCGAGCACTTTACAATTATCGAGGGCAAGAGGGTGGTGCGTTGCTCGTATGCCGACCGCAAGGATAGCCTGGTGGTATTCGAGGGCGATTTTCGCATCGGCTCGTACTCGTTTTCGGCAGACGAGAAGCAGATTTTGCTCTCCGATGCACGCAGCGTGAAGCCAATCTATCGCCACTCGGCAACTGCCGACTACTACTTGGCAAAGGTGGGTGGCAAGGCGCAAAAGGTGTTGGAGCAGGTGCGTGATGTGGCATTTTCTCCCGATAACAGGAGCCTCGTCTATTCCAAAGAGAACAATCTCTACCTCTACGATATCGCCTCGGCAGAGTCGAAGGCTGTGACCACCGATGGCGAGTGGAACAAGATTATCAACGGTACAAGCGATTGGGTCTACGAGGAGGAGTATGGCTTCACGAAGGGTTATGCAGTGTCGCCCGACGGAGCGAAGATTGCCTATCTGCGCTTTGACGAGAGCGAGGTGCCAACCTTCGAGATGATGCGCTACGACAATGCGTTGTATAATAAGGCCTACTCGTTCAAATACCCAAAGGCGGGCGATAAGAACTCGGTTGTAACGCTTCACCTCTACGATGTTGCCTCGGGCAAAACCGAGCAGGTGGCTACGGGCGAGAATAGCAACCAATATATCCTCAATTTGGTATGGACTCCGTCGGGCAAGCTCTCGTTCTACCGTGTCAATCGCCTTCAAAACCACTTCGAGGTGCTTGTGTGCGAGGAGGGTGGAGTGGTGCGCCCAATCTACGAGGAGTGCTCGGCGACCTATGTCGAAAGACCTTTGTCGGCAACTATCCACTTTCTCGACGAGAAGCGATTTATCGTACAGGAGGAGACCTCGGCAGGCTATAATCACCTCTACCTCCACGATATTGATAAAGGTCGCCTGAATGCTATAACCTCGGGCAAGTGGGAGGTTACATCGGTTGTCGGTGTGGCGAAAAATCGCATCTACTACCTCTCGACCGAGCGTTCGCCACTCAGTCGTGATTTGTACTCGGTAGGGCTGAATGGCAAGGGCAAAAAGTTGCACACCGCAGAGGAGGGCTTCTATTCGGTGCAGCCGTCGGCAGGTATGCGCTACTACCTCCGCACCGCCACTACTGCCGATATGCCGAATGTCGTTACGGTGCATCGTGCTTCGGGCGAAGTGGTTGATACGCTGGTCGATAGCCGAGCAAAGGTTGCCGAGCGAGGAGTGTGGGCAAAGCGTGAGTTTAAGCAGTTTGTTACCGAGCGTGGCGATACACTCAACTACTATATTCAGTTGCCGTTTGGCTTCGATAAGTCGAAAAAATACCCTGTATTGCTTACGCAGTACTCGGGCCCTGGCTCGCAGTCGGTGCGTAACCGCTGGTCTCTCGATTGGGAGGATGCACTGCCACACGAGGGCTATATCGTGGCGTGTTGCGATGGCCGTGGCACAGGTTTTAGGGGCGAAGCGTTCAAGAAATGCACCTATGCCGACCTCGGTCGTAAGGAGGTTGAGGACCAAATTTCGTTTGCTCGCTTCCTCGCCAAGCAGGAGTTTGTCGACGAGGAGCGCATAGGCATCTATGGCTGGTCGTATGGCGGTTTTATGGCTCTGAACTGCGCATTGCACGGCGAGGGGTTGTTCCGTATGGCTATTGCAGTTGCGCCTGTAACATCGTGGCGATACTACGACACAATCTACACCGAGATTTACAATGGTTTGCCACAAGATAACCCGAAGGGTTACGACGATAACTCGCCACTCTCGCACGCCGAGAAGCTCTCGGAGCGCACGCAGTTGCTCATTATCCACGGCACGGCAGACGACAATGTCCATTTCCAGAACTCTATGGAGATGTGCCGTCGCCTAAATGCCGCGGGCAAGCACTACGATATGATGGTCTATCCCGACCAAAATCACTCGATGCGCCCTTCGGCAACGACGCTCGTAAGGCAGAAGATGATCGATTATACACTCGAAAACTTATAAACCTAAAATTTGCATAAATTATGAAGCGAAATCTGCTTTTTGCGATGCTGCTCTTGGGGCTGACAACGATAGGCTGTGCGAAGAGTGGCGATTCGAGAACAAAATTGTGGTACGACTATCCTGCCGACGAGTTCATCGAGTCGTTAGTGATGGGTAACGGCCAGATGGGAGCAATCATCTATGGTAGTGTTGAGCAGGAACTCATCAACCTCAACGAGATGACTCTCTGGTCGGGCGAGCCTGTAAAGAGCAGTGTCGATGCCAAGGAACAGAAGAGGAATCTGGCGGAAATTCGCAAGGCGTTAGCTGTCGATGACTATCATAAAGCGGATAAGTTGCAGAGTCGTATGCAAGGCAATTTTTCGCAGGTCTATCTGCCGATGGCGTCGCTGAATATCAACTTTAATGCAGAATGTGCAACGACGAACTATCGTCGTGAGCTCGATTTGACAAAGGCTACAACCACTGTAAGCTACACTCTTGGCAAGACCAACTATACTCGTACCTACTTTGTGTCGCACCCCGATAAGGTTATGGCGGTGGAGCTTGTTGCAAAGGGTAGGGAGAAGATAGATGCAGAGTTGTCGTTAGGCGGAAAATTACGCTATACTATAACTGCAAAGGATGGTATTCTTATGGCCGATGGTTATGCTCCATACAACATCTCGTTCAGAACTAAAGAGGTGTCGTGGGACGAAAATCGTGGCATTCATTTCGCCACACTTGTCAAGCCTGTAGAGTGCGATGGCAAGGTGGAGTGTAAGGAGGGAAAGCTCTATCTCAAAGATTGTAAGCGTGTTGTCTTGCTCGTTACGGCAGCTACAAGCTTCAATGGCTACGATAAAGACCCGGTAAAGGAGGGTAGGGATTATATGGCAATTGCCCATAAGCAGTTGGCCGATGCCGAGAAATACTCGTTCGAGGAGTTAAAGGTGCGCCATATTGCCGATTATACCTCGTTCTTCGACCGCGTGGATGTTGAGTTTGATGGTAAGAATATGTCGCATATTCCAACCGATAAGCGTTTGCAGGCCTACACCGAGGGCGCAGATGATAAGGAGCTGGAGGCATTATATCTCAATTTTGCTCGCTATTTGGCTATCTCGTCATCGCGCACCAAGTATGTGCCTACAAACTTGCAGGGTATTTGGAATGAACAACTCCTGCCACCTTGGAATAGCAACTACACCATAAATATAAATACCGAGCAGAACTATTGGCCAATCGAGGTTTTCAACCTCTCGGAGTTGCACGACCCGTTGTTGTCGTTCCTCTCGTTGTTGGCAAAGTCGGGTGCAAAGACGGCTCGAGACTACTACGATTGTGGTGGTTGGTGCGCTCATCACAACACCGATTTGTGGGCTATGACAAACCCTGTGGGCGAGGGCAAGGGTAATCCTCGTTGGGCGAATTGGAATATGGGCGGCGCGTGGCTGGCTACCCACTTGTGGGAACACTACCTCTATACACAAGATAAAAAATATCTTGGCGAGTATGCCTATCCTATATTGAAGGGCTCGGCAGAGTTTATGCTCGATGTGCTTGTCGAGGATGGTAAGGGAAATCTTATAACATCGCCTTCGGTATCGCCCGAAAACAATTTTATTGTACCGGCAAGTGGCAAGCACGCTGCAACATCGTATGGAACCACTTGCGATTTGGCGATTATTAGAGAGGTGCTTTCGGCTACTTGGAGTGCAGCCGAGGTGTTGGGCGTAGATAGTGAGCTGCAAGGCAATATACACGCTGTGTTGGAGCAACTCTACCCATACCAAATAGGTAGACGAGGAGATTTGCAGGAGTGGTATCACGATTTCGATGCAAAAGACCCTCATCATCGCCATGTATCGCACCTTGTTGGGGTATTCCCTGGTAACCAAATCTCGGCGGAGAAGGTCCCTGAGCTTGCAAAGGCGGCAATGCGAACTATCGAGTTGCGCGGTCCATTTTCGACGGGTTGGTCAAAGGGCTGGCGTGTTGGGCTCTATGCCCGATTGTTGGATGGCGAGAGTGGCTACAACTACTATCGTTCGTTGTTGAGCTACACTCGAGAGCTTAATACGAAGGTTAAGGCTTCGGGTGTGATGGGAGGAACCTATCCGAATATGCTCGATGCCCATCCACCATTCCAGATTGATGCGAACTTTGCTGCTCCAGCAGGTGTTGCAGAGCTGCTCGTGCAGTCGCAGTTTGGCTCGATTGACCTTCTGCCGGCTCTGCCAAAGGCGTGGGCGAAGGGCTCGTTCCGTGGTCTGCGTGCAAGGGGTGCTTTCGAGGTAGATTTGAGGTGGCGCAAGGGCGAGATAGATAGAGGCTCGATACTCTCGCTTGCCGGTAGTGAATGTACTCTTCGCAGCCGTACACCGCTTAAGGTTAATGGTGCGGAGGTTACTAGCGAGAAGGTAGGTGATTGGTATGTTGTCAAGTTCTCGACCGAGAAGGGCAAGCGCTATGAGATTGTAGCAAAATAAAATTAGTGTTAAAACAAAAACGGCAGTGAATTCTCACTGCCGTTTTTGTTTGGCTTAGTTGATTATTTCTGAGCACTACGATATGCGTCGATTGCTCGTTGTACCTCGCCGTGAATCAGGAGCAGAGCCTTAGCCTCGTCGTATGGCAAACCCAACTCCTCGACCAACATTCTAGTGCCACGATCTACGAGCTTCTGGTTCGAGAGCTGCATATTGACCATCTTATTGCCACGCACACGGCCAAGGCCAATCATAATAGAGGTGGTAATCATATTGCAAATAAGCTTCTGACTTGTTCCCGACTTCATACGAGATGAGCCCGTAACGAACTCGGGGCCTACGACAGGAGTAATCGGAATCTCGGCAACCTCGGTTACGGGCGAACCCGGGTTCGAGGTGATGCAGGCGGTCAAAAGTCCACGCTTGCGAGCCTCGGTGATAGCTCCGATAACATAAGGCGTAGTGCCTGATGCAGCAACACCCACAAGGGTATCCTTCTCGGTCACATTGTAAGCCTCGAGGTCCTTCCAGCCCTGTATGGCATCATCCTCGGCACCCTCGACAGCCTTACGGATTGCTCCGTCGCCACCTGCAATGATACCTACAACCAACGATGCCGGCATTCCGTAGGTTGGCGGAATCTCCGATGCATCGACAATACCCACACGACCACTTGTGCCCGAGCCCATATAGAAGAGGCGACCTCCCTGCTTCATACGCTCGGTAGCGCCTACTACGAGCTTTTCGATTGCCGGAATAACCTTCTCGACGGCATCTGCCACCTTGTGGTCCTCACGGTTGATGCAAGTTAGAATTTCGAGCGGCGACATCTTCTCCAGGTCGTTGTAGAGCGACGGCTGCTCGGTGATTTTCACATAACTCATAATCTACTATTTTGAATGATATTTAACTAACAACTCCATTGGCGAAGAGGAGATAATGCCCTTTCGTACACCCTCTTCGGCAAGTATCTCGCTCAATATAGGTTCGAATACCGAAGCTATCGAACCGATAAAGTTTGCAGGATAGAGGTCGATGCGGTATTGGCAGATGTTGCGTACTACGAAACGACGCAAATTCTCCTTAACAAAGCCTCGGATGTATGGATCGTCGATATGTTTTGAAAGGAATGGAGCAAACGAGCCAAAGTAGCGGTTTGCTGCGGGTTGATGGTATGCTCTCTCGAGCGCCTCGGCTTGTGTTACGCCATACTCCTCGGCAAAGGCCTTGGTGAGATGCGCAGGCATAACGCCCTTCAAAAAGTCCGACAGAATCAATCTGCCCATAACCGTTCCACTGCCCTCATCGCCCAAAAGATAGCCGAGTGCGGGCACCTGCTTTGTGCGAACGCCACCTTCGTGCTGAGCCGACGAGGAGCCTGTGCCTATAATGCAGGCTATGCCGTTGCCGTCGGGGCAACAAGCATTTACCGCACCATCGAGGTCGGTACCTACGAAAATTTCTGCACCGGGGACAATCTCGGCAAGCAGAGCCTTTACCTTTTCGACCGTAGCGAATACGCACCCCGAGCCGTAGAAGAAGATGCTCGAGATGTCGTACTTGGATGCCACAGGGGCAAAGTGGGTGTGGAGCACCTCTCGAATTTTCTCTATCGAAACGGCAAAGGGGTTTATTCCCTCGGTTTTGAAGCGCTCGATTATCGAGCCCTCCTTCTCATTAACTACAGCCCAATCGCACTTGGTTGAGCCTCCGTCTGCAATGATAATCATTTTTTTGCAGCAATTTATTGACAAATATAGCAATATTTTTCTATATTTGTATTGTAAAACCTATCTAAAATGAACACCACATTAACCATCGAAAAAACTTCTCGCAATAAGTGGGAGATTTTACTCCTTATCTGGGTAGCATTTTTCCTAAATCAGGCGGATAGACAGGCGTTCAATATCGTTCTGCCGTTAATTCAGACCGATATCGGTTTGACCGATGTGCAGATTGGTTTGATTGCCACAATCTTCAACCTCTTCTATGCGGTGCTGGTGCCACTTGGCGGTTGGCTGGGCGACAGAGTAAGCCGCAAGTGGATACTTACATTGACCGTACTCTTTTGGAGTGTAGCAACCTGCTTCACGGGCTTGTGTAGCAGCTTTATTGCATTGGTCATTATGCGAAGTGTGGCTACGGGAGGTGGCGAGGCGTTGTTTGGCCCTAACTATCTGCCACTCTTGGCAGAGTATCACAAGAATACTCGTGCTGTGGCGATGGCTATTGTGCAGATTGCATATTATATAGGTGTTATCGCAAGCGGCTGGTTGGCAGGTTGGATAGGTCAGGAGTTCGGTTGGCGATGGACATTTATCGTATTCGGCTTGGTGGGTATTCTGCACGGCTTGATTATGGCTTGGCGATTGAAGGATGGCCAACCGGAGAAGGTGGCTGAGGCAGAGCCTGCAAAGGAGAAGAGTTCGCTTCTCGATGGTTTTAAGGTGATATTTACCACGCCGACAGCTTGCTTTATGGCGGTTGGCTATGCAGCACTCATCTTTGTGCTTACGGGCTACCTCACCTGGATGCCGGCATATATGCACCAGAGCTTTGGTATGGAGTTGAAAGATGCGGGTTTTCAGTCGATGCTCTGGACCCACTGCTTTGCTGCTGTAGGTATCCTTATTGCAGGCCGTATTGCCGATAAAATCGGAACCAGGCGTCTGGAGTGGCGTATGTATATGCAGGGCGTAGGTCTTATCCTTGCTGCACCATTCATCCTGTTGATGGGCAATTCGACCGAGCTGTGGCTGGTGTGCGTAGGTTTGGCGGGCTTCGGCTTCTTCCGCTCGTTATTCGATGCCAATACCTATGTCGTTATGTTCGATGTTATACCTCCGAAGTACCACTCTTCAACCTCGGGAGTGTTGATTATGTTCGGCTTTGGTGCAGGCTCGTTTGCACCTATCCTCCTCGGTGTTATCAAACAGTATGCAACCCTCTCGGCGGGCCTCTCGATTTTGGGCATTATCTGGCTTGTTGCAGGCGTTGTGGTATTGCTGGGTAGCAAACTCTTTTATCGCAGAGATTTCGAGAAGTTGCAGCAACCACAAGAGTAGGAAGATATGAGATAATAAAAACGGCAGTGAAAAAATTTTCACTGCCGTTTTTGTTTTTTCCAACCCGATAAAGACTACTTGCGGAACGAAGCTATGCGAGCATTGAGATAGTTCTTCACATCCTCCCACTTGTAGAATGGTGCGGTTGCGCTCTCGATAGGGAGTGTCATATCGTTCTCGTTGTGGAGAATGCGCACCAAAACCTCTGCCGACTTCTTGCTACGATAGAATACGAACTGCATATTCGATGCCATAGTGATAAACTTGTGAGGCTGCCAATTCTCTGCCAACTTGTCGATGTCCGAGTAGTCGTAGTCCATCTTTATCTCGTTGAAGTTGGTGGTAGCGAGCAGACCGAGCAAGTAGTAGTCGTGACCGAAGCGGAGGTCTGCCGAGGCGCTATTCTTGCCCTCGATAGCGAGGTCGGCATACTTTACGATATCATCCACCATTAAATTCATCGAGGCGAAGTACTTGCCTGAATCAGGAAGCGATGTGCCGGCGAAGATACAGAAAAGACGATATGTCTCGTACTTGTAGATTGCGTGGCGCTCCTCGGCGGTGAAGATGCTGTCCAGGAACGAGCGGTCGTGCCATCCGAGGTTCTGCATAAATGCCAAACGCTTGTAGATAGAGGAGATAACATAAATCTCGCTCTCGCCAAAGTGTTTGCAGATAGGCTTAATGTCGGTGAAGAGAGCATTTATTGCGTGCGAGAAGTTCTGCTTCTCGGCCCACTTCTCTACGATCGAATCCCAGCAATGAGGGTTGTCACGGCGAATGTTGTGGTGATATTCGCTGGCGAGAGGGCCTGTTGGGCGAATCATTGCTTGGTCGCTCTCCGATGCCACCAGACGAGTCTCGATAAGTGGCTCGCACTCTTTGAGCGACTCGTTGAATGCCGCCATACTCAAAATACAACGAGTGTAGGTCGATGAGCGAGAAGAGATGATTGCGCCACGCTGGAATACAGGCTTAAATCGGTTGTACATACGACGAGCAATGCCCTTGTGCTGCTCGGCACCAATCTGGGTGAGCTCGCCAATGCGGCCCTCCTGCAACGCCTTAATCTTCTCGAATAGAGCCTTTGCCTCCTTACCCTTTGGGGTGAGAAGTCCCTGCTTGTCGGCATAGTCGAAGTAGTTGACAACCTCGGCAGGGTGCTTGGCATTGGCCTCATAGCGTGAGCCGTGGCGACCATAGTGCGAGATGTAGAATGGCTCGTAGCCCTTTGGTGCCTTGGCGATTGGCTGGGAGTAGTATGGTCCTGCATATACCGAGTGGGTAGATATTGCAAGGTCCGGTTTTTTGTCAATCTCCTCACGAGAACTCTGAGCAAAGGCGATTGTTGCGACGAACAATGCCGATAAAATAAGTAAAAATCTCTTCATAATTTAATTATTTAGTTATTCGTTTGTTGCAATTTTTGTTGCACTTGTCGCACTCCGATGCGGGGCAAGTGAAGCGTCGTATGCACCACGCTATGGCGAGCGCAAAGGCTGCCACTATTACCACCCAAGCCAATATTTCGTGCCACACCATAGTGCTGTTACATAAATAGTTGCGCAATGTGGAATGTGATAAATGCACACAACCACGCTATTGCCGTGCTATATACGGCCGAGCCAATTGCCCACTTCCAACCGCTCTCCGAGCCGATTGCCGAGATTGTTCCGACGCAAGGCATATAGAGCAGAGTGAAGACTAATAGTGCCAAAACCGAAGGCTGAGTGAAGTCGTTGCTCTTTGCCAAGTTCTGTTTTAGTTGTGCCGGACTACTGTCGGCATCGTTGCTATATAGCACTCCGAGGGTGCTGACCATCAACTCCTTGGCGGCAATGCCCGAAATGAGCGATACACTCGCCTTCCAATTCAAACCCAATGGCTCGAATGCCGGCTCGCAGAAACGACCTACACGACCAATGTACGACTGCTCGTATCTCTCGGCTTGATTCAAACTCTCATCTTTGTCTTGGCGAGGGAAATAACCCAATGCCCACACCACAATCGACGCTACGAGTATCATTCCTGCGACATTGCGGAGATACTGAGCGCATCGTTGCCACATATGCGACAGTATAGCCTTGACGGTAGGTATGCGGTATGGCGGCAACTCCATAACAAATGGAGTTTCGTCCCTCTTGAACATAAACTTGCGCATCAGCACTGCCGTAATCATAGCCACTGCGATGCCGAGCAGATAGATGCCCATCATCACTAACGCAGAGTGCTCGCCAAAGAAGGCTCCGATAAGGATGATATATATCGGCAGTCGTGCGCTACACGACATAAACGGCGTAATGAATACGGTGATGAGTCGGCTACTGCGACTCTCGATTATGCGTGAGGATATCACGGCAGGCACATTACAGCCAAAGCCCATAACCAGCGGAATAAACGACTTGCCGTGCAGACCTATCTTGTGCATAAGTCTATCCATAACGAACGATGCACGAGCCAGATATCCCGAGTCCTCCATAAAGGAGATAAAGAGGTACAAAATCATAATGTTGGGCAGAAAGACTATGACACTGCCCACACCACCGATGATTCCGTCGCAGATCATATCTTTGAGTATGCCGTCGGGCAACCAATGCTCAAACGCCGAGCCGAGGAGTGCTACGCCTTGCTCAATCCACTCCTGCGGATAGGCTCCCAGGCGGAAGGTGCAGTAGAACATCAACCACATCACAAATATAAATATTGGGTAGCCGAGGATGCGGTGCGTTACGATAGCGTCGATGGCTTTTGCAATATTTTCGAGTCGATTGTTTCCTCTGGCGTATGTTTCGAGCAGTGCACCGGCAATAAAACCTCGCTTCTGATCTGCCATTGTGGTCGATATATCCTCGTTGGCACCGAGGTCGGAGTGTAGGTGCTCTTGTTCCTTCTCGCAGGTGCGTTGCCACTCCTCGAAGTGGGGGCAAGAGGCGAGCATAGCGGTAATTTCGGCATCGCCTTCGAGCATCTTCATCGCCAGATATCGTGGCGAGAAGCACTTCGGCAACTCCTCACGGTGCTCCTTCATCTGCTTGTTGAGCGTCATTACGCTCTCCTCGACAATACCTTGGTAGATGTGAATATGACGCACTCGCTCATCTTTTCGCTCGTGTACGGCTATGATTGTGTCGAGCAATACCTCTATACCTCTGCCTTTGTGTCCTACGACAGGGAACATCGGCAGACCCATCATCTTGCCGAGCAAATCGTGGTCGAGCGATGCTCCATTGCGCTCCAACTCGTCGTACATACTTAGGGCTACGACCATTCGGTAGCCGATGTCGATGAGTTCGGTAGTGATGTAGAGGTTGCGCTCCAAGTTCGATGCGCATACCACATTCAAAACGATGTCGGGGGTGTGTTCAGCGAGATATTTGCGGACATATCTCTCCTCGGCGGTTGCGCCCGATAGGGCATTTGCGCCAGGGAGGTCGGTGACGAGGAGCTCGTAACCCTTATAGTGGCAGGAGGTAGTCTGAGCCTCAACCGTTGTGCCACCATAGTTGCCTGTGTGTTCGTGCTCACCCGTAATATGGTTGTATAGCGAAGTCTTTCCGCTATTCGGGTTACCAACAATGGCTATATGTATTACCTTTTTCGAAACCATATTTGGTGCAAAGATAATAAAATCTCTCAACTCTCAACTCTCAACTCTCAACTTTTTTGCTATGCAAAGAGTTGTTTGTTTCGGGAAAAATTACTACTTTTGCCGATTAGAATAAAACGAAACAAAAATATATACGAAATTATGGCAATTGCAGACAAGTATTTACCACAAGAGATAGAGTCGAAGTGGTACGACTACTGGATTGAGAAGAATCTTTTCCACTCGGAGCCTGATGCTCGTGAGCCTTACACTATCGTTATTCCGCCACCAAATGTAACAGGTATGTTGCATATGGGTCATATGCTCAACAACACCTTGCAGGATGTATTGGTGCGTCGTGCCCGTATGCTCGGCAAGAATGCTTGCTGGGTGCCAGGTACCGACCACGCATCTATCGCTACCGAGGCGAAGGTGGTTGCAAAGTTGAAGGCTGAGGGTATCGACAAGGCAACCCTCACCCGTGAGGAGTTCCTCGCTCACGCTTGGGAGTGGAAGGAGAAGCACGGTGGCATCATCTTGAAGCAGTTGCGCAAGCTCGGTGCTTCGTGCGATTGGGATCGTACCTGCTTTACAATGGATCCGGAGCGTACCGAGAGCGTTATTTCGGTATTCTGCGACCTCTACCGCAAGGGCAAGATCTATCGTGGTGTCCGTATGGTCAATTGGGACCCTTCGGCAAAGACCGCATTGTCGGACGAGGAGGTAATCTACAAGGAGTCGCAGGGTAAGCTCTACTACTTGCGCTACAAGTTGGAGGGCTCGGATCGCAATATTATCGTTGCAACAACCCGTCCTGAGACCATTTTGGGCGATACCGCAGTCTGCCTTAACCCTAACGACCCTCGCTATGCCGATATCGAGGAGGGCGCACGAGTTATCGTTCCGTTGGTAGGTCGCTCGATTCCTATTATCCGTGACGAGTATGTCGATATCGAGTTCGGAACGGGTGCGTTGAAGGTTACCCCTGCGCACGATGTGAATGACTATATGTTGGGCGAAAAGTATGGTCTTGAAACCATCGACATCTTCAACGATAACGGTACAATCAACGATAAGGTTGGTATGTATGTCGGTATGGATCGTTTCGACTGCCGCAAGCAGATTGAGAAGGATTTACAAAATGCCGACTTGCTCGAAAAGACCGAGGCTTACACCAACAATGTGGGCTACTCGGAGCGTACAGGTGTGGCCATCGAGCCTAAGTTGTCGATGCAGTGGTTTATGGCTATGAAGGAGATTTCGGAGCCTGCAACCAAGGCTGTTTTGGAGGATATTATCCGCTTCGTACCGGAGAAGTACAAGAATACATACCGCCACTGGATGGAGAATATCAAGGATTGGTGTATCTCTCGCCAGTTGTGGTGGGGTCAGCGCATCCCTGCATACTACCTTCCAAAGGGTGGTTATGTCGTAGCCGAGACTGCCGAGAAGGCGTTGGCTTTGGCACACGAGAAGACAGGCGACAACACCTTGACCTTGGCTGACTTGCGTCAGGACGAGGATGTACTCGATACTTGGTTCTCGTCGTGGTTGTGGCCTATCTCGGTATTCGACGGTATCCGCAACCCGGACAACGAGCAGATTAAGTACTACTATCCGACCAACGACCTCGTAACAGGTCCGGATATCATCTTCTTCTGGGTGGCTCGTATGATTATGGCGGGCTACGAGTACCGTGGCGAGAAGCCATTCGGAAATGTATATTTCACAGGTATCGTTCGTGATAAGATTGGTCGCAAGATGTCGAAGCAGTTGGGCAACTCGCCTGACCCACTCGATTTGATTGCCGAGTATGGTGCTGACGGTGTGCGTGTAGCGATGATGCTCTGCTCATCGGCAGGTAACGACTTGATGTTCGACAATGCTCTCTGCGAGCAGGGTCGTAACTTCGGAAACAAGATTTGGAACGCTTACCGCCTTATCAATGGCTGGCAGATTGACGAGAACTTGCCGCAGAGCGACTGCTCGAAGCAGGCTGTGGCTTGGTTTACAAACCGCTTCAACGCAGCACTCGCTGAGATTGAGGATAACTTCAACAACTACCGCATCTCGGAGGCGTTAATGGTTGCTTACAAGCTCTTCTGGGACGATTTCAGCGGTTGGTACTTGGAGATGATTAAGCCTGCATACCTTTCGCCTTGCGACGCTGCGACAATGGCGGCTACAAAGCAGATGTTCGAGCAGTTGATGCTCCTCTTGCATCCGTTTATGCCATTCGTGACCGAGGAGATTTGGCAGGACTTGGCAGAGCGTAAGGAGGGTGAGTCTATCTGCGTGGCTTCGATGCCGAAGGCTGGCGAGGCAGACGAGAAGGCTTTGGCACGCTTCGCTTTGGCGCAGGAGGTTGTATCTGCCGTGCGTAATATCCGCAAGCAGAAGAACCTCGCACAGAAGGAGGCGTTGGAGTTGAAGGTTGTTCGTGACGAGAACTATCCATCAGAGTATGAGGCAGTTATTGCAAAGATGGCAAACCTCTCGGCTGTTACTTTCGTTACCGAGAAGAACCCTATGGATGCTGCCTTTATCGTAAAGACTACGCAGTACTTCGTACCTATGGGCGACAATATCGACCGTGAGGCGGAGATTGCCAAGTTGGAGAAGGATCTCGCATATCAGCAGGGCTTCCTCGCAACCGTAATGAAGAAGCTCTCTAACGAGCGTTTCGTATCTTCTGCACCAGCTCAGGTTGTCGAGAACGAGCAGAATAAGAAGCGTGATGCGGAGGCGAAGATTGCAGCCATTGAGGCGCAGCTCGCCGCCCTGAAATAAAAATTGTTTTAATTTCTTGTGATAAGCCGCAATCTGCGGCACATCCCAAAAAGTAAAGACCTTCGGGCTGTACTACTTGTACTATCCCGAAGGTCTTTCTTTTGCGATGCACCACATCTCACGACTTCTGACAAGAAATAGAGAGTTGAGAGTTGGCGCAAGTTTTTAATAAGGGCAAGTAAAGGCAAGTAAGGGTCTGCGCCTTCTTTACTAGCCGTTACTAGCCTTTAACAACCCTTAATCCTGTTGCGCCGTGATACGCTTCGGAGTCCGCAAAACTAAAAACTTTCAGCGCACCCCTAACGACCCTAACGACCCTAACGCCTCTAACGACCTATACTCCCTCTACGAAAAAACAATGGCTAACAGCCCCAAAAAAAATAGTCGTTTCTTTGCGAAACGACTATTTTTTTACTTTCCAAAATACTTGTTCAGCAGGTGAGCCAAGCGGTAACCTGCGTGGCGTAACTGCATATCAATCAAATCTTTTGAACGCTCGATTGTGTCGTCAAGCAACTCTGCTGTGCCGTCGTTAGGGTTCCACTGGTGGATGACATGAGTGTTGCGCATACACTCCTTTGCCCAATCGTGGTGGTCGCCCTTGCAAATCTTCTTGCGCTTACCCTTCGAGTAGGTATCAAGTTCGGCAGCAAGTTCTGCAGGGTCCTTCTTTTTACCGTAGATGTGCGAGGCCATAGAGTCGTAGAATCCGTGGAATGATCCCATTGGCTTACCCTTGAGGATAACTTTTGGAGCTGCATCATCACGACCGCCAATAAATTTGCAGTGCGATGGGCAGTGCATATCGCCAACCATATGGAGTATAATGCGGATGTTATAGATGACTGCCGAGTCGGTCAGCTCTTTGTATATACTGAGGTTGCGCTCGGCCAAATCGAGAGCACGCATAGTGTCGCCATTAGCAACCTTGTTAGGCACATTCGGGTCGTGACGGAACTTCGAGTCGTAGTAGTACGAGTGCCAGCTGTTCGAAAAGCGGTACTTCGACTTCTTACCACGATTGGCATCCATCCACGATGCATCCTTGACGATGTCGTAAGGCATATACTTTGCGAGGTTTTTCTCGGTCTTCTCTGTGAGATGGCGCTTAGCAATCTCTACTACGGTGCTGTGTCCGAGTCTGTTCCACGCCTGTGCGCCAAATGATATGGCGATAAGCGTAATGGTGATAAGTAGCTTCTTCATCCTTATTTGTAGTCAAAATATCTGTTCAAGAGATATGCCAATCGGTAACCCGCATTACGCATTTGAGTGTCGACCAGCTCTCGTGACAACTCGATAGTGTTAGGGTCTAATGCCTTGGTGTTGTGAGGGTTCCACTCGTATATTACGGCATTCATTGTTCCAATCTCCTTTACCCATTCGAGGAGAGTGCCCTTCTGTATGCGCTTGATTTCGCTCTTCTTAGCGTTATCAATTTCGGCTGCAATCTCTACACAGGTTTTGTTGGGATGCAGATTCTTTGGGATGTAGTCGTATAGACTGTGAAAAGCCTTGTACTTTTTGCCATTGAGCTCGCACGGCCAGAAACAACGAGGACCTGGCACATAGGAGTGTGTCGGGCAGTGCATATCGCCTGCAAAGTGAAGTAAGCAACGAATATTCATCACGATCGCCGAGTCGGTCAAACGCTCCTGCTTGGTGAGGTTGTACTCCACAACTTTCATTGCAAGAATTGCATCGCCCTTGTAGAGACGAGGGTTCATATCGTACTCGCCATTCTCGTCGACATTATAGACATGCCACGCTGTGGTGTAGCCAATCTCCTTGTCGTTGCGGTGAATATCCATATAGACAGCATCTTTGGTGATGTCGTAAGGGAGATATTTCGCAATGTTCTTCTTCGTATTTTCGGTAATGTGTCGTTTGGCAACCTCGATAATAACCTCGTGTCCCAACTTACCCCAAGCCGATGCACTCTCGATGCCTACAATAGCGATTGCGAGGAGTGCTGTAAATAATTTCTTCATATTAATATAGGTATTTAGATTATCTCGAATGCTATCTCCATCATATCGGTGAAGGTCTTCTCACGCTGCTCGGCAGTGGTCTCCTCGTGGGTTACGAGCGAATCCGACACGGTGCAGATGCAGAGGGCTTGATTGCCACTGCGTGCAGCGTTCATATAGAGTGCCGAAGCCTCCATTTCGACCGCCAAAACGCCCATTTTCTGCCACTTCTTCCACGCCTCGGGGTCATCGTTGTAGAAGATTTCCGATGCGAGGATATTTCCCACGGCATACTTCACACCCATCGACTTCGCCTTCTCGACCGCTGCGCTCAACATCTCGTAGTCGGCGATAGGGGCAAAGGTGCCGGGAAGGTTATACTGTGCTGCGTAGTTCGAGTTGTCGCAAGCGCCTTGTGCGATGATGATGTCGCCAATATGCAAATTGGGTTGATATGCACCACACGAACCTGTGCGGATGATGCGCTTTACGCCATAGAAGGTGTACAACTCGAAGGTGTAGATGCTGATTGACGAGATACCCATTCCGTGTCCCATTACCGAAACCTCCTTACCTTTGTAAGTTCCCGTGTAACAGTACATTCCACGCACCTGATTAACCAACTTAGGGTTTTCGAGATAGCGCTCTGCCATAAACTTGGCACGCAACGGATCGCCTGCCATAATCACTCGCTCGGCAATCTCTCCGAGCTTTGCACCAATATGTGGGGTGGGGGTTAAATTTGCCATAATATTCGATTATTTTGCATAAAATTTATAAATACAAGTGTGCTTGTAGGTCTCTCCTGGCTCCAAAACTACGCTTGGGAACGACGCCTGATTTGGCGCATCCGGATAACGCTGTGTTTCGAGTGCAATCGCTCCACGATAGAGAATCGGTTTGCCGAATTTGTTGTTGTACGAGCCGTCGAAGAAGTTGCCGCAGTAGAACTGCAAAGCCACTTGGTCGGTATATACCTCCATACCTCGACCACTCTTTGGCGAATATACATCGGCAACCTTCATTACCTCGCCATTATCCTCACGGTCGATAATCCAATTGTGGTCGTAGCCGGCGCCCGCTTTGAGCTGTGCGTGGTCAGCATTTACACGCTCGCCAATGGCGTGTGGCTCGTTGAAATCGAACGGAGTATCCTTTACGCACATAATCTCGCCCGTAGGGATAAGGAACTCATTCACAGGAGTTATAGCCTTGCTCTTAATGGTGAGGATGTGGTCAAGAATTGTGCCTTCGCCGTCGCCTTCGAGGTTGAAGAACGAGTGGTGCGAGAGGTTTAATACTGTTTTTGCGTCGGTTGTTGCGTTGTACGATACGGCAAACTCGTTGTTCGGAGTGAGCTCGTATGTCATCGAGATTGCTCGGTTTGCAGGGAAACCGTCTTGTCCGTCAGGAAGTGTGCAGTAGAATACAATCTTGCTATCGGTAACCTCCTTTACATCCCAAACGATGCGGTCAACGCCAAGAGTTCCGCCGTGCAAGGTCTGTCCGTTGTTGTTTTGCGGTAGGGTGTATTCTTTGCCATCAAGCGAGAACTTGCCATTGGCAATGCGGTTAGCCACAGGACCTACAACCGCACCGAGATAACGCTCGCCTGTATTATTTATGTAGCGGTCGATATTTTCGTAGCCAATCTCCACATCGGCATAGTTGCCATTGCGGTCGGGTGCCCACAACGAGATTACTCGTGCGCCATAGTTTGTCACCTGCATCACAAGGTCTCCCGCTTTGAGGGTGTAGAGCGATACGGCTTTACCATCGACCGTGGTCTCAAAGTCTGCCTTGTCCAAAAGTTTTACCTCCTGCTTTACTCCGCACGATACGGCGAGAGCAAGTGCTAAAATTGCGAATAGATTCTTCATAATTTTGTTGCTTTTTTTAGGTTTATCTTCACAAAGATACTAAAAACTTTGTAAAAAGTGCAACCGTTTCGCCAAAATTCGCTATCTTCGCTCTCGATAAAAAGCTAGTGGCTGATCGCCAATAGCTAAAAGCAGAGAAAACTATGAATGTCCGTATTGCCGAAGATTGGAAGGCGTTGCTCCAAGAGGAGTTCGAGAAGCCCTATTTTGCCGAGTTGGTCGATTTTGTGAAGGCGGAGTACGCCTCGCAGCAGGTCTTTCCTGCGGCTCGAAATATATTCCGAGCCTTCGATAAATGTCCGCTCGATAAACTTAAAGTGGTGATTATCGGTCAAGACCCCTATCACGGTGACGGTCAGGCAAATGGCTTGTGCTTTTCGGTCGATGACGGAGTCGATTTTCCACCTTCGTTGCGCAATATTTTCAAGGAGGTTTCCGAGGATGTGGGTAGGCCTGTGCCGTCGAGCGGAAATCTTGACCGCTGGGCCGAGCAGGGTGTTCTGATGCTGAATGCAGTGCTGACTGTTCGAGCTCACGAGGCGGCTTCGCACGCAGGTCGTGGCTGGGAGAAATTCACCGATGCCGTAGTTCGCCTTGTGGCAGAGCAAAAGCAGGGCGTTGTCTATATGTTGTGGGGTAGCTATGCGCAGAAGAAGGGAGCGATGGTCAATCCGTCGCAAAACCTTGTGCTTAAAGCAGTTCATCCGTCGCCACTCTCTGTTTACAGGGGTTTCTTCGGCTCACGCCACTTCTCGAAGGCTAATGACTACCTCTCGTCGATAGGCAAAGAACCAATCGAGTGGTAGTTTATTTTTAATAAAAAAAGTGAGGAAGGGTTTGTTTATATAGAAAAAAATGCCTACCTTTGTGCTACCTTTTTGAACTAAAACGAACTGTGTGTGATGGACGCATTACGCACGGTAAAACCTAAAACGATGATATTGCGGTAATTATGAGGGCTTATTGCGTAGTATAGGCCCGTTGTGGTAGAGATTGGTCGCCTCGCAGAGATTGCGAAGCGAGTAATCTTTTTTGTTTTTGCGCACGCACACTGCGCTCGTGTGTGCGAGGAAAACCGGAAAAGAGAAAAACAAACAACAAAATTTTACAAACAATAATTTCAAACTTTTTAAAAACTATTAGCGTGAAAAATTTTACTAAACTTTTGATGTCGGTAGTTCTGCTCGCAACTTTTGCTTGCGTGCAAGATCCAACCGAGAGCCAGGCTCCAATTGTAGTGGGTCCTGGTAGTGGAAGTGGCGAAGTTCAGACGCTGCAAGTTTCGATGCCTGTTCCAACCCGTACAGAGTTGGGCGAGAAGGTAGATGGAAAGTATCCTGTATCGTGGTGCGAGAGTGATGTTCTCGCAGTTAATGGTAAGCCGACAACCGGTATTACCATCTACGAGGAGACTCCAAATGTTGCAGTATTTGACATGCCGATGGGAATTACTATTCCGTTCCACCTCGTCTATCCTTATCCTGGTGAGGATGTGGCAGTCGAGACAGGTAGCGGAAAGTATCCGGTAGTATTCTCTGCTGAGCAGAAGCACACCGAGGGCACTTTCGCTCCGAATAGTGCTCCGATGTACGGCTGGACAACAGGTTTCGAGGAGATTCAGATGGAGCACCTCGCAACAGCTCTCCGTTTCAGCATCAAGGCTAAGGAGGGTCAGGCTGTTGATTTGAAGTACATCTCGGTTTCGACAGTGGATGCTGCACCTATCGCAGGTGTGTTCGATGTCTATTGCACCGAGACTGATGGCGTAGAGGCTGGAACACTCGAAGCTCGCAAGAGCACTTATCCTACTGTATTTTACAACTTCGAGGGCGACAGCTACAAGCTCTCGAACGAGAAGGAGGATGTATTCTACATCGTAGTTCCAAAGGGTGAGTACACAACTTTCGAGGTTAACTTCGTAGAGCAGTCGGGTAAGGTTTATTCGAGAACTTTCGATGCAGCAGGCGATAAGCAGTTGCTCGGTGGTAAGGTTCGTGAGTTCCCATCGCTCGTATTCGACTTGGAGGATTGCGATAATATGCTCCTCATCGGCACCGATGCCGATATGCAGACTTTCGCAAACGAGGTTAAGGCTGGTACCTTCAACAGCAAGTACGACGGTGCGCTCATGGTCTCGGATGTGGATATGACCGACCAGGCTTGGGAGTCGTTGGATGGCTTCGACTCGTTGTTCGAGGGTCGTGGCTACTCGATTAAGGGCTTGACAACTCCTCTCTTCGGCGAGAATGTCGTAGGTACAATCTCGAATGTTAAGGTTGAGGGTGCTATCGTAGAGACAGTAAAGGGCAAGACCGGTCTTATTGCTCGTTCGCTCACAGTGGCTGGCGACAAGGTTGGTACAATCTTCAACTGCTCGGCTACGGGTTCTGTTGAGTATAAGAATGCAGACCTTGCACTCTCGAATGATTATAAGTTGATCAACATCGGTGGTGTTGTCGGTGGTGTTTATGGCGGTAAGGTTTCGCTTGCAGAGAGCAATGTCGATATCACTATCACAACCATCGCAGGTGCCGACGGCAAGAGCAAGGATTTCTATCCAAGCATCGGTGGTGTTGTAGGTTATGTTTGCGCTGAGGGCGAGAATCTTCCTGTTGTTGCAGAGAATACCAGCAACGGCGCTATCGTTTGGGGCGATAACTCGGAGAGCACAAAGTCATTCCCATATATCGGTGGTGTTGCAGGTTGTGTAACCGATGGCTCTTTCGAGGGCAACATCAACACAGGTGCGCTTGCAATCAACGAGCCAATGCTCGACCTCGACTGGGGTGGTGTAATTGGTGCATCAAAGGTTTCGGTTGTAGGTTGCGAGAACAAGGGTTCGCTCACAATCAACGAGGAGATTACCAAGGCTAATATTGGTGGTGTGCTCGGTAAGTTGGAGGCAAACTCTATTGCAGATTGCGAGAATAGCGGTAAGCTCTACTTTGGCGAGTCGTTCAAGATTAATAAGAATTGTAATATCGGTGGTGTAGTTGCTTATGCCGAGAAGGGCACAAAGGAGATTAAGGGTTGTACAAACTCTGGCTCGATTGACTACCTCGGTTCGTGCTACTATGTTGCTCGTGACAACTTTGGTGGATCGTGTACCGGTTCGGGTACTTCTCACTCAAGCCACCCTAAGGGAAGTGCTGTGGTAGAGAATGCTAATATGACACTCGGTGGTGTAGTAGGTTTCACTTGGTCGGAGTTGGTTAGCGATTGTAGCAACGAGAAGAGCGCAGTGCTCAATATCGCTGGTAGTGTAGCTGGTAATGGTGATATTCAGTACCACCAGGCAACCATCGACAAGAATACCGCTATCGCAGGTGTTATCGGTGTTCGTGCTGGTCGCAAGGCAGTGTTGGGTATTGCCGAGAATGTTAAGACCGAGAATTGTAGCAACGACGGTAATGTAAACTTCGGTTGGCAGTACTGCGGTGCTTCGTATATTTTCAGCTCGGCTTGCGTTGGTATCTTCTGCTCTGACTACATTGCAGACTGTAAGAATAACGGTGCAGTAAATGTGGAGGTTAATGTTGCGACTGATAACTACGACCACCCAACAACCAGCACCGTAACAGTGTTTGCTTCGGGTATGTTCGGTTATATCAGCGAAGACTGCGACGAGATTTACAACTGCTCGAACTCGGGCTTGGTTAAGGTTTCGAACTCGTCATCTCGTATGATGTGGGTATCGGGCTTGCTTGGTACAGCAAGATTCAATGCTCAAATCAAGATGAACAACTGTGCTAATATGGGTGATATCGTTGTAGAGGATGATGTAAATGTTCGTGTATTGTATGTTGGTGGTATCTTGGCTAACACACTTAATATTAAGTTGCAGTATCCTGGTTGCTACAACTCGGGTAGTGTAGAGGCACGAGCAAATACTTCGGCAGAGACCTATATCGGCTCTATCTTCGGTTACTCGTATAACTCTGATACAGGCGCAGGTACTACCGGTATCCGCAATACAGGTCGTGTAACCTATGCTGGTAAGTCGCCTTTGGCTTATGTAGGTGGTTACTGCGGTGTATATCGTGAGGGTAAGCATACCGTACAGTTCGACAATGCTGCGTCGGGTGTCGTTGAGTATAAGGGCGAGGCTTCGATAATGGCGTGTGTAGGTGGTATCGGTGGTTTGGCAGGTGCTGTTACAACCAATGCGGCTTCGAACGGTGGTGTAGCAACCTCGGTTACCAAAATCGACGCTGTTGTTGCAGGTAGGTTCCAGAATGGTATGACCAACAACGGTAACGTAACAATCTACGGCTACGCTCCGAAGGTTTACGTTTCGGGTGGCTTCGGCTATCTCACAGCTAAGGACGGTGGCCTTAGCGGCTTGACCAACACTGGTATTGTTGAGGTGCCTGATATGACCAATGCAAGAAATATTCCTGAGAGCTTCTACATCGGTGGTGTATTTGGCTATGCAACATTGAATACAGCATACCCAACAACCGATGGCGGTGTAGGATTGGAAAAGGCTATTTCGGAGTGTAACAACACAGGTAATATTATATATAAAGGTATAGCAACCGACGGAGCATATATCGGTGGTATCGCAGGTTGGACTTCGAAGGCTGCGCTCTATGACTGCGAGAACAACGGTGAGATTCTCTCGGCAGGTCACGCAGGAAATACTTGCCCTCGCTTCAACGAGTCGCAGGAGAAGGCGACAGCAAACAACTGGCGTAACATTATGACTCACGATATCGCAGTTGGTGGTATCGTAGGTGAGACCGACCTCGATATGTCGGGTTGCGTAAATAATGGTGAGATTACTCACGAGTGCTTGCTCAACCCATTGCGTGTTGACTACCTCGGCGAGTTGGCAACCTCTCGTTTCGATGTTGGTGGTATCGCAGGTCGTATCTTTACTCCACAGGCAAATACTACTGCTTATGTATGTTCGTTCAACGGTTTGACCAACAATGGTAAGGTTACTATCTTGGGTACTCCTGCTTCGACAAACAATACTCCATCGGCCGATATGGAGGACACTGGTGAGTATCAGTGGACTGATGTCGATGATAATGACCGTCAGAACCGTCGTTTGTTCGTGCGTGTAAATGTTGCAGGTCTGTTCGGCCGTATGATGGATCTCTCGAAGATGCCTGGTGGTACAATGAAGGAGACCTCATACAAGTTGTCGGGTTGTACAAACAAGGCGGCTGTAACAGTTCCAAATGCAGGTGGCGCCAAGTGTTTGAGCATCGCCGGTGGTATTGCCGATGTGTTGGTAAGTAACTTGGAGTGTACAGCAGTAAACAATGAGGGCCGTATCGCTATCGACAACGCAGGTATCGGAACTGTTATCGACAGTAAGAAGATGATCCACACCTTCTTTATCAATATGGGTGGTATTGTTGCTACTCACTTCGACTATCGTCTCTTCGGTAACGAGGAGGGCGACTTCTCGAAGTATAAGCACTATACTACATTCAATAGCTGTCATAACTCGGGTGATATCCACTATGGTGAGGTAGGTGCTTCGGTATATCAGATCGCCGGAGGTATCCTCGGACAGGCTCTCCACAGCGCAGCAGACCGTTGTACAAACATCGGCCTCGAAGGTTATGGTGGTGGCAAGTGGTATAAGAGCCAGTTGCAGTTGCAGTTCAATAACTGTAAGAATAGCGGTAATATCGACTATCGTACAACTTCGATGGTATTGACCTATAACTACAACTACGCAGGTGGTATCCTCGGTAGTGCAAATATGGGTCACAACGGCTTTACACAGCACTATGGTAACATCAATGTTACCTGCGACCACTGCGAGAACACTGGTTCGATTCAGTGGGATCGTAGCAACTCTGTGGCTTCTCCAAATGCTAACTACTACAACACTGCTGTTGGTGGTATCATTGGTCAGTACACTGGAGGTATCGGTCACTCGACAAATAGCGATACCGCAGTAGGTGGTAACCTTGGTACTCGTGAGAACGGTTGTAACGCTACAATCATCTCTTGTAAGAACTCGGGTCGCATCCACGGCTTCTCGGGTATCTTGGGTGGTATCATCGGTTGCGGTAGCTGGTATGTGAAGATTACCGGTACCGAGGAGGATCCAACCATCAATACAGGTGATATCGTAGTTATGCGTGAGAACGGTAAGGTTGTAACCCGTGGCCGTTACGGTGCTAAGTATATGTATGCAGGTGGTATCGCAGGTATCTTGCGTGAGTACACCTCGGCAGGTTATGCAGTAGGTAGCGCTAAGTATTCGGACAACAACGCTTATCCAAACTATATGCCTGAGCATCAGTACTGCCGTGTTGAGTACGCCGTAAACGAGGGTGCCGTAGGTTCGACCGGTTATGCCGGTGGTATCGCAGGTTACTACTGGTCGGCAGTAGAGCCTTCGAAGCGTGAGGGCGCAGAGATGGCTCACCGTGGCGGTATGCAGTGGTGCCGCAACACAGGCGAGATCTACGCATTGGAGCAGGCTACAACAAATGTTGGTGCGCTTGTGGGTATGCCACGAATCTTTGTCTACACTCAGAACACCAGCAACGATGTGGCTAAGTACCTCTCGGATGGTGAGTGGCCAATCGGTATCAACGATTGTGAGGTTGGTGGATATGTATTGCGTGGTGCAACCGGCGAGTTGAAGGTTGATGCAACCAACTATATGAATGCTATCTATGGCGAGCCTTGGGATGCAAACTGGACATCTACTTCGGATGAGAAGGAGTTTGACGGTTGTATCCTCTATGTTCCGGCTACCGAGGAGACTCCGACAGAGCCAGAGCAGGGCGAATAACCAGCAAAAACGGAAATAATTGACAAATAAAACAATAAAACAAATGTGTAAGATTAAATCATTACTTAGCATTGTGGCAATATTCTCGCTTGCGCTGGTATCGTGTGTAGAGCGCATACCGGAGAAGTCGATGCCGAATGTCGATAATGGTGCAATCACAATGGTTAAGGCGACTGTGGAGCCCCTCACTTTGAAGGGCGCCACAGGAGTCGGCAACTATGAGTGGAACGAGGCACACACTATCGGTATCTATGGCACCAACGCCGGTGAGAATGAGTGCTATATCCCTGTCAAATCGACAGTAGGAGACAATGAGGCCTATTTCTTTGGAAATGTGGTAGGTGGCGATATGACCATCTATATGCCTTATGTGAGCGAGGGTAACCTTGCTGCTCTCGATGGCCGTGTAACCATTCCGGCAGTACAGAAGTACTATGCCGAGGCTCTCGACCATTTGATGTACAACTCAACATTCGTTGCCGACACAAAGTCTAATGAGGTTACTTTCGGCTATCACGCAGGACTTGTGAAGGTAGAGTTGCATTACGACATCCAAAATGTTACCGAGGTGTTGGTAACTGTGGGTAATGTTACCGCCGATGGTGGTTACGATGACTACTGCGTTGGTGATGTTGCAACTGACAGCTATGCCGAGGAATTTATCGTGAATGGTAAGAACCAGGTTACTGTCAAGGGCTTCCCTGAGGGTGCAAACTCGACTCTCGACAATCCGTTGGTGGTATGGGTTGAAATGGCCCCTGGTACCTACGAGAACTTTGTTGTGTCGATCGTTTATGGCGAGAATGGCGAGATTTCAACTCCTGTAAAGGGTCCATTCATCGTAGAGAAGTGCGCTATTACGGAGAACGCCGTAGTTGCCAAGAAGGTTGAGCTCGACAATGGCATTGGTGACTTCGAGGGTGAGAATGGTGAATTTAACCCCGAGAACTAAGAGTAAATGAAGTGTTTGACTAAAAAATTGAATGAGATTATGAAGAAGACTTATTTACTCGTTATAATGGCAGCTTTGTTCGTGATGAGCAGCTGTACCAAGGTGGAGCGTATCGATGTTACAGGTCGAGTACTTGCCGAGAAGGAGGTACCCGCACAGGCAGGTACATTCCAGTTGCCAATTACTGTTAATGGCGAAAGCAAACTTGTGTGGAAGGTTCGTCCTGTGCACGAGTGGTTGCATGTTGACGATGCAGAGTGGAAGCAGAATGCATACAATGTATTCGTTCGCTACGACTCGAACGAATCGTCGATGAACAATCGCAACTTTGCACGTGTAGGACACCTCGTAGTAGAGACCTACGACGGATTCGTAGCCGATACAATCGTTGTTAAGCAGCGTGGTATCACCCCTTCGATGAAGTTGTCGGATGTGACTGTCGAGGCTACCGAAACCAAGAGCCTTGTTCCGTTCAATACCAACCTTACCGACGCTTGCCGTCCAAGCATCAGCCTTTCGGCCAATGAGAATTGGGTTGAGAGCATTGAGTATCTTGGCAATGGTAAGGAGTTGGAGGTTACATTTGCGGTAAATGACGGTGCAGAGCGTTTTGCTAATATCAATGTAGTGTTTGTAGATGCTTGGGGTGACGAGCATACTGCAGGATGTGTGCTAACTCAAAAGGGACTTGAATAATGAAAAAGATACTTTATACACTATTTGCAGTGTCGCTCCTTGCGGTAGCTTGTACCCAGGAGGTTGGTGTATCTCGTGACCACGATATCGATGCGGAGGTTACCGATATGCAGACCAAGATGGAGCTTACGACACTTTACTTGAACCTCACCGAGAGTAGCAGTATCGACTTCGATAAGTTGGCTGGCTATGTATCGGCAAAGGAGGCAGATGTTGTGATGTTTGTGGCACCAGAGGCAGGTTTCGCAACTTGGCTCAATCAGTTTGCTGCTGATTACGAGGTTTTGAGCGTTGCTAACGACGACCGTCGTTTGGTTATGGCTGCTCTCGTGAAGAGTGGTGTGACCATCAATGAGGTCTATCCTCTTCAACAGGGTGCTACCCTCAACAATGCGGTACTTCACTTCAAAGCTAACGGTATCCACTTCGTAGTTTCGGAGTTGCTCGCAGCCAAGAATGCTATTCCGAATGATTGGCAGGCACAGGTTGATGCAATGCTCAAAAATAAGAAGCAGGTTGCTTTTGTTTATGAGCCTGACAACCTTGCTGCACGCAAGACCGAGCTTTCGTATATCATCAAGCAGACCGTAGATAACAAGGCCTTCTTGAAGGATGTAAATTGGTACTTTGCAATCAATACAAATGCCGATTCGCATCTCGATATCGTAAAGTATGAGAAGGAGTTCTATCGTGAGAACTGCTACGATGCACCGGCTGAGGACTCTGAGTTCTATTGGGAGGATCTCCTCGCAACCGAGCATCAATATTTCTCGATTGAGGAGTTGCTTGCTGCGGATGATATCTATTTCACCGTTAGCAACTTGATGATGTACTACAACTTGGTAGAGTGCAATGCCGTACATCACTCGGTTTATACAGCATCGAGCACAGATGGATCACGTGCCAACAATGTCTATGCAACAGACGAGTGCTGGAATATGTTCCAGACATTCGACTTTGACGCATCGCTTACAGCCGAGGCGGGACTTGCGCACCATCCAATTATTGTTACACTTAAAAGTGAGGAATAGCAGATGAAACGCATAATTAACAGTGTAATTTACGCATCGTTCTGCATCGTTGCCCTGCTGTTCGCCCAAACAGCAATGGCGCAGAAGGCGCGTACCATATCGGGACAGGTGTTCGACAATAGTGGACAGCCTATGATCGGTGCTACCGTTGTAGTGGTAGGTAATTCGAGCGTAGGTACAACTACCGATATGCAGGGTAAGTATAAGATTAAGGCTACATCGGAAGATCAGCTCTCGTTCTCGTTCCTCGGTTATGTGGAGGTAACAGAGCGTGTTGGTACCCGTACAACCATCAATATCGTGTTGCAGCAGGAGAATGTGAACATCAACGAGGTTGTGGTCATCGGTTACGGTACACAGCAGAAGAGCGACTTGACCGGTGCCGTTACATCGGTGAATATGGAGGACTTGGCAAACACCGCAGCTGCTTCGGTTGATGAGGCATTGCAGGGTCGTTTGGCGGGTGTCGAGATTATGACCACTGACGGTGAGCCAGGTTCGGCTGCCTCGATTCGTGTTCGTGGATCTCGTTCAATCACCGCATCGAATGAGCCACTCATCGTTGTCGATGGTGTTATGGATGCCGTAGGTAGCTTTGCCGACCTCGATCCGGCTTCGATTAAGAATGTAACCGTGTTGAAGGATGCATCTTCGACTGCAATCTACGGATCTCGTGGTGCGAATGGTGTAATCCTCGTTACTACACACGAGGCTAAGGCTAACAAGCTCAATATCACCTTCAAGGCTACATTCCAGCTGTCGGAGTTGCCTCGTGAGTTGGATATGATGAATGCAGCGGAGTTTGCACAGTATCGTAACGACTACTTTATCAACAGTAGCGGTACATACCGTTTCCAGGCTCGTTCGTCGGACTACAACAGATACCAGAATCCAGCAAGCTATGGCGAGGGTACCGATTGGTTGGATGTGATGACCCGCAAGGCGTTCTCGCACAACTACTTCCTCTCGTTGTCGGGTGGTAGCAAGAGCACAAAGGTATACTTCTCGATGGGTTACAACAACAATCAGGGTATTGTAATCAGCTCGGGTCAGGAGACTTTGAATACTCGTTTGAAGCTTGATCACCAGGCATTTAAGTGGTTGAAGTTCGGTGCTAATATCTCTTATTCGAAGCGTATTCAGGATAAGGCAAGCAACGCAATCTCGGGTACTTCGACAACTGCTGTAACCAACCTCAACCCAATGAATAACCCAACTTCGATTTGGAACTTGTTGGGTGATAACGGTACCAATGGTGGTTCGGTCTACAACTCGCCATACTTGAAGGCGATTAACGAGATTAACACCTATGACCGTAACCTCTTGACCTTGACTCCGTATGTTGAGCTTACTTTGGCTAAGGGTTTGAGATTGAAGTCGCAGTTCTCTTACACATTGACTCACACTCACAACTTCAACTACTCGCCATCGACTATGCCACTTGCAGAGCGTCGTCACGAGGGTGGTACTGCAACTCGTACTAATAGCGAGACTTACAACTTGTTGAGTGAGACTACTTTGTCGTACAAGAAGACCTTCAAGAAGAAGCATAAGTTGGATGTTGTGGGTGCATTCACCGCACAGAACCAGCGCAACGACTATTTGAGTATGAGTGGTACAGGTTACCTCGATGACAATGTAACAGCCTACAATATGGATGCTGTCGTTGATAAGCGACGCCTCAATTCGAACACATCTTCGTGGATGAAGCAGCGTTATTCGGTGTTGGGTCGTGTGAACTACTCGTATGGCGGTCGCTACCACTTCACTTTGACAGGTCGTGCCGATGCAGCATCTAACTTTGCACGTGGTCACCAGTGGGCATTCTTCCCTGCTGCTGCGTTCAAGTGGAGCATCAGCAACGAGAAGTTTATGAAGGGCACCAAGTCGTGGTTGTCAGACCTCTCTATCCGTATCAGTGGTGGTCGTTCGGGTAATGATTCGGTTGGTAACTATGTTTCGCAGATGTTGCTCACAACAAACCAGGCAGGTTGGTTGTTTGGCGACTCGTATGAGGTAGCATTCTATCCAAACCGTATCGACAACCCTAACTTGACTTGGGAGAAGACCGATTCGTTCAATGTCGGTGTCGATATGTCGATTTTGAATGAGCGTATCACAATGTCGTTGGAGGGTTATATGGCTCACACCAAGGACCTCCTCTACAATATGCAGAATGCAAATGTTACCGGTTTTGGTACTCGTGTAGCAAACATTGGTAGTACCCAGAATGCGGGAGTCGAGTTTACCTTCACTTCTCGTAATATCTCACGCCGTAACTTCCAGTGGACAACCAACTTGACAGTTGCTCACAACTCGTCAAAGGTTATCGATATTGCAACTGCTCGTGGCTTCGTATCGACCTATTCGAGTGGTGGTTATATGCTCTATGGCTACGCAGAGGGCTATCCGGCAAACTCGTTGTGGGGCTTCCAGTACGAGGGTGTATGGCACACTCAGGACGAGATTAACCAGAACAAGCAGACCAAGACCTATGTAGGTTCGAGCAAGGTTCGTGGTTACGCTCGTTATGCCGATATCAACCACGATGGCGTATTGAACGATAAGGACCGTATCTACCTCGGTTCGGCAGACCCAATCGTATATGGAGGTTTCAATAACACCTTCAAGATTGTGAAGAACCTCTCTTTGGGTGTATATTTCACTTATAGCATTGGTGGTCGTATGTACAACATTATCGAGTTCACCACAATGCGTGGTACTGCAACTTCGAACAAGGATCGTCGAATGTTGGGCGCTTGGCACGCAAGCCGTAACCCATTCTCGAATATCCCTGGTGCATATATGACCGATAGCTATGGTAGTGACTTGTTCATCTACGATGCATCGTACTTGCGTTTGCAGAACATCAATTTGAGCTATCGTTTCGACTTGCGAAAGAAGTCTCGCTACTTGCGTGATATCTCTTTGACCGCATCGGTAAATAATGTGGCTCTCTTCACAAAGTTCCCAGGTTTTGACCCTGACGCAGTAAGCAGTGGTCGTCGTATCGACACAGGTCGTTATCCGAAGAACCGTAACTATTCACTTGCAATTCAAATTCGTTACTAATTATGAAGAAGACGATTTTAATAATACTTTCGGCTATTGCGTTAGTAGGTTGTACTCTCGAAGAGCGACTCTACGATCCGTCTCCGGAGACCTACTATCAGACAATTCCGCAGTGCCAGACAGGTCTCAACGGATGCTATGTCAATCTGAAGAGCCTCTATTCAAATGCTGACTACTTCGAGGCGTGCGAGGTGGCTGCCGATTTGATCTATCACAACTCGGACTCGTATGTTGATGCAAGATGCTACATTACGCAGTCTTTGCCTCGCTTTGGTTCTTCTATTTGGAACCAATGTTATCAGGGTGTGATGCGTTGTAACGCTATCTATGCCGCTATCGAGCGAGCTCCACTCACCGACGCAGAGAAGGCTCCATTGTTGGCAGAGGCAGTTATCTTGCGTGCATTCTACTACTACATCTTGACAATCAACTTTGGTGATGTTCCTTACTACTTCGAGGAGATTACCGATGCCAACAACGACCGTATCGCACAGATGGGTCGTAAGCCGGCAAAGGAGCTTCGTGCAGAGTTGATGGATCAGTTGGAGTATTGGTTGCTCGAAAAGCAGGCTTTGCCATTTGTTAAGACTTATGACCCATCAAACCACTATCGTATCGGCTCGATGGTAGGTCTTACTATCGCAGGCAAGTTGGCTATGTGGAACAAGCGTTTCGACAAGGCAATCGAGTTCTTTGCTCCAATCGAGCAGGTTTATGGTACGGTTGATAGCGATGGAAATTACGCTCCTCGTGACGCCTTGATGGGCTACGATTTGAAGGATGTTCAGTTCCGCAATCGTTACACTCCTGAGTCTATCTTGGAGTTGCCGGGATATGCTAAGGATTATGGTTTGCGTGTAACTCAGAGCTTGGCTTCTCGTTGTACTCCAATGCGTAGCTCGTCTGTCGTCGAGGGTGCTGTTGATAATGCCGACGATGAGATGATCGAGGAGGAGGGTATGGACCTTTCGCAGAAGGACGATATCTTCGACGGTGTTCGTATCCCTGAGTTGGGTGTCAATGCTCGTACCACTTCGCCTTACCGTCCAACAAACTACCTCTACAAGACTTTGTTGCCATACAATGCTGTGGATAAGCGTCGTGCAACCTACGACCCTGCAAAGTGTACTCCACAGGAGGCTGTTGAGATTGAGGGTGGTGCAGGCTGGTTGGCTTGGTGTTACAAGGGTTGGAAGGACAAGAATGTTGATATCAACGACCCTGCAAACCCAGCAGGTGGTCACTTCTTCAACTCTACAAAGACCAAGGATGGCCGTCCATATTTGGGCGATAAGTTCTGGTGCCCAGGTATGATCTATACCCAGGACTCGAACAACTTGAAGATTTTCCGCTTCGCACACGTAATTCTCGACTTGGCTGAGGCTAATATGCGTGTTGGTAATTGGGACAAGGCTTTCGAGTATCTCAACGCAACAAAGCAGCGTGCTGGCCGTCAGGATTTGAGTGGTGGTCACGCCGATGAGGTGTTGTTTATGAAGGACTTGGAGCAGGAGTCTGGTCGTGAGTTGTTGGGTGAGTTTACTCGTCGTCACAACCTCGTTCGTTGGGGAATCTGGTACGACCGAGTAATCGAGGGTTCTGCCGGCAACGATATCGTTGAGTTCGTAAAGGAGGGTCCTTGCCGTGAGTACTATCCAATTCCGGATACTCAGATTATCCTTTCGAACTACAATTTGTCTAACCCTGAATACGATAAATACGGATTGTAATGAAAAAGATATTTGTAATAATTACGGTGATTTTCGCTGCTGTTGTAGCGACATCGTGTGTTGAGCCTTACAAGTGGACAGAGCCATTGACTCTCGAAAACTACGACTTGACCATTCCAAAGACTGCATCTAAGAAGGGTGTGAATGGCGAGAGCTTTCACTACTTCCAGATTACCGCTACCGGTCCGTGGGAGGCAACTCTCGTGCAGCAGACCGAGGATGAGGTTTGGTGTTGGTTGAAAGACCACTACGATGTGGCAAAGAAGGATGAGGCTGGTAATACCATCAAGGATGAGTATGGCCGAGTTCAGACCGAGTCTATCCCTGTGGCGGAGGGCGTAGAGTACTTCCCGCTTGGTGAAACTGATGGTAAATTCTGCAAGATACGAGGCAAGGCCGGTGTAACCTACTTGCCAATGCAGTACAATGATAACCAGAGTGGCGTTGTGCGTTATGCTCGATTGGATGTTCGCCGTTTGGACATCGACTTCGAGAAGCACACTAACATTGCTCAAAGCAAATAATTTGTGACTATGAAGAAGATTTTTGTAACAATATTGGCAGTCGTAGCTTTTGCTTCGTGTACTTCGCCATACTACCCTGAGTACCGCCCCGTAGTTGCGTTGGGTGCGGAGACCAGCAACTTGGTGGTGGAGAACACCGAGGATGTTTGCCGCTTGGCCGTTATTTCGAATATCGAGTACGAGGCAACTATTATCTCGGGCTCGGAGTGGCTCTCGTTTGTTGACACCGAGGGTGTAGTTCGCCCAGGTAAGGGTAATGAGGCTCTCCACTTCAAACACAAGCAGAACAACAACGACAAGCGTGTAGCACGCTTGGTACTTTCGTCGCACAGCCGTCGTGATACCATCAAGATTAAGCAGAAGGGCCGTTTCGAGGACTTCATCGCAATTCACGACGATGACAAGGAGCTCTTCGGATTGGAGAATGGCACTCGTATGGAGATTCCATGGGAGGGTGGCGAGTTCTCGTTCCGCTTGCGCACCTCGTGTATGGACCACGAGCTTTCGGGATGGTCATCGGACAAGACCATCGTAAATGGTTTCAAGTTCGAGAATGGCGTATGCTCATTCTTTGTTGCGGCAAACGACGAGTTGCAGCCTCGTATCGTAACTTTCCGCATCTCGTATGTGGATGGTTGGGACGATGTCCGCACTTTGGAGTTGTCTATCCGCCAGCTCTACAATCCGGAGTTGGCAGATGATGACAAAGAGTAAGTTTTAGTCATCGAGAGAAAAGTGTCGGGTGAAAAACTCGACACTTTTTTTTGTGTAAATATTGGCGGTTTGTAAATTTTTATTTAACTTTGTATGAAATACAAACCAATGGACGAGCAAATCTGTTTCGATTTTTCGGGAGAGTGCTTTGTGCTCCGGTAGGTGACTATTAAACTACAACAAATAATTCAACCAATTTATTAACTAAAAACCAAAACAAGATGAAAAATTTGACAAAAATTTTCATGGCGGTTGCTGTTGCGATGTTCGCATTTGCGTGCGTTACCGACACAACCGAGGACCTCGGCATCAAGGTCGAAGGCCAGGGCGTAACCGAGCTCACCCTCTCGTTGGAGGAGAGCCGTACTCACCTCGGTGAGAAGGTTACAGACGAGAATGGCGTAAGCCTCTATCCGCTCTATTGGAGCGAGGGCGACGCTATCGCTGTTAATGGCGTAGTTTCTAACGAGATCGAAATCGGCTCGGATGCAGCTACTGCTACATTTAAGTTTGCAGAGGAGGTTAAGACTCCGCTTTGCGTTGTATATCCTGCTTCGGCAGCGGCAACCGTAGAGGAGGGTGGCGAGGCTGCACCAGAGCCAGAGCCAGAGCCAGAACCAGCTCCTGTAACTGCTTACCCTGTTACTTTCTTGGCTACACAGCCTTACACCGTTGGCACATTTGCTCCACAGGCAGCGCCAATGTATGGCTATGCAGAGACTGCCGAGACTATCGCAATGCAGCACCTCACAGGTGTTTTGCGTTTGGCTATCGCAGGTAATGGCGAGAAGGTTACAAGCATCGTAGTAAAGGCTCAGAAGGGCAAGATTGCAGGTGCTTACACCGTTGATTGCACAAACGGCACTTTGACTCCAAGCGCAGAGGCTACAAACGGTATTACAGTAACTTTTGCAGAGCCATTGGTACTCGGCGCAGAGGCAACTCCTGTTTATGTAGCTGTTCCTGCTGGTAAGTATGGTGTATTTATGATTACTATCAACACTGAGGCTCACGAGAAGATGACTGTTAAGTTCGATAGCGAGCATAAGCCAATCAACGCAGGTTCAGTTCGTGAGTTCTCG
>JBGVMU010000017.1:0-108453 GCA_045124955.1 Alistipes sp.
ACAAAGTGTTAAGTTGTTACTTTATTTTACTTGGTAGCACTAATTGGTCTTAATTTAGACTACATAGAAGACTACATGAGAAGAGTAGAATCTTCGTAAAATAAATGTTTAGACGACTTTTGTACGGACAATCAGTCCTCAGTCTAAACAACTTAACACTTTGTCAATCAATAAGTTTTGTAGAATGCTTCACTGTCCACATTCTACAGAGGGTCTAACTTTTTGTTATTCCTTTTTTTCTTTATATCCCCTGCTAGTAGATATAACGCAGAACACCTAATTTTCACGCAAATATATAGTATTGGTCACTTTTGGTCACCTTTTCACACCATAATTGAGGGTATTTTTCGCTAATTTTTCATAACTACCGACACCCCAATTAGTTACAAATATTCAGTATCAAATAGTTGCAAAACCCCTCATTTTCACGCAGTTAGTTCGTTTGTGCCCCCTATATGTAACCATACCAAGGCAACGGCTCTGGGTACGAAGGAGAAGTTCGAGAGGACTTCTCTTTTTTTTGTGTCTATTTGGGTTTGCGACCGTTCGATCCAGAGCCGAGCTCGTTGCTCCTGTGGCGGCTCGGCAGACTTGTCTGCGCTCTGTAAATGTGCAGTGTTGCTACGCAACATTAGAATCTTAATTGAAAATCTTCTGTTCAAATAAATTTGACATCGTCTTTTCAATCAAGCTTCTAAACCTTCGATTTTCTGCACATTTCATCTGCTCGGTCTACTCTCGCCTGCTGAGGACCTTCGACCCACTCAAAGATTATTTGGGGCTGGGGGGGGTATCACGCAATAACCAATGGCGGGCTTTTAATCCACATCGACTTTTGCAAGTGCCACCTTAATCGCAGCGGTCGTCTTTCGTCTCTCGTCTTTCGTCTCTCTCAACTCCGAAGGTTATCACGGCGCAACAAATTAAGGGTTATTAACGGCTATTAAGGGCTATTAAGGGTGCGCTGATGCTTTAATAACCCTTAACTACCCTTAATCACCCTTAACAACCCTTATTAAAACTTGCGCCAACTCCCAACTCTCCTCTCCCAACTCTCCTCTCTCAACTCCCAACTCTCAACTAAAAAAGTTTTCCTTTTCCGTTTTTTTGACTAACTTTGTGGTCAAACAAACCAATAAACAACCTTTTATGAAGAGAATTTTTTCTATCGCAATGATGTTGGTTGCCTTTGTGACCGCATTTGCAGCACAGCCTCGTGCAGAGTATCCACGCCCGCAGTTCGAGCGTAGCGAGTGGGTAAATCTCAATGGCGAGTGGAGCTACGAGCTCGACCTCGCAAACACCGGTTTCGACCGCAAGTTGTTCAACAGCGCCGGTTTCGACGGCAAGATTATCGTTCCATTCTGCCCCGAGTCGAAACTCTCGGGCGTAGAGTACAAGGATATCATCACCGGTATCTGGTACCACCGCACCATTCAGGCGCCTGCCGCTTGGTTGAACAAGAAGATTATGCTCCACTTCGGTGCAGTATATTATGAGGCTGAGGTATATGTTGATGGCAACTTCGTAGGTCGCCACTTTGGAGGCTCGTCGCCATTTGCACTCGATGTTACAAAGTACCTCGCCGACGGCAAGGCTCACCACCTCGTAGTGCGTGCCAACAGCGACCTCCGCAGCAAAACTCAGGGCTCGGGTAAGCAGTCATTGAAGGCCTATTCGTATGGTTGCGTATATACTCGTACAACAGGTATCTGGCAGACCGTATGGATGGAGGCTACCGACAACTACTCGCTCGATTATGTGCAGGTTATCACCGATATCGACAACCACCAGGTTATCATCACTCCACGCTACTACCGCACCTCAGCATCGAATGCCCTTACCATCAACATCAAGGATAACGGCAAGCTCGTAGCGAAGAAGCAGGTGGCGCAGGTCGAGGGTATGCCTATCGTCATCCCTATGAAGAAGTACCAGACTTGGTCGCCGGAGAATCCAAAGCTCTACGATGTGGAGTATATCATCAGCGACAAGGAGGGCAAGGTGCTCGACCGCATCTCGTCGTATCTCGGTATGCGCAAGGTACACGCCGACGGCAACAAGGTATATCTCAACAACCAGCCATACTACCAGCGTTTGGTACTCGACCAGGGCTTCTATCCTGACGGCATCTGGACTGCTCCAAGCGATGCTGCTTTGAAGCACGATATCGAGATGTCGATGGCAGTAGGTTTCAATGGCGCACGCCTCCACCAGAAGGTCTTCGAGGAGCGCTTCCTCTATTGGGCTGACAAGCTCGGCTACCTCGTATGGGGCGAGTATGCAAGCTGGGGTATCGACCTCGGCTCGCCAATCACCGCACGCAACTTCATCTCGGAGTGGCGAAACATCGTTGTTCGTGACCGCAACCACCCTTCGATCGTAACTTGGACCCCAATGAACGAGACCTGGTATCCTGACAATGTGCAGTACCCACGCCTTGCGAAGGATCTCTACGATGTCACCCACATCACCGACCCTACACGCCCTGTTAATACAGCGAGTGGTGGCACCCTGACCGAGGAGTACGACATCTGCACCATGCACAACTACGAGCAGAATGGCGAGAAGCTCAAAGCTAAGGTATATAATCCTGAAACAGGCGAGTTCCACCACAACAAGCCTCGTGAAATGGTTGTTCATCGCCATTCGAGCGGCTGCCCTACCACAGGCGACGCAGTGAATAAGGCGGAGTTCCACCAGGCTAAATACGACGGCAAGCGACCTTATATCCTCGACGAGTTCGGAGGTATCAAGTGCTTGGAGGCTAACCCAACCAAGGATGTTGCCGGACGCAAGAGCTCGTGGGGTTATGGTAAATCGGCTCTCACAAAGGAGGATTTCTATAAGCGTTTGCAGGAGCAGGTCGATGCATTGCTCTCGATTAGCGACAAGGTTTGGGGCTACTGCTACACCCAGCTCACCGATGTGGAGCAGGAGGAGAATGGTATCTACCTCTACGACCGTACTCCAAAGTACGACGCTGCACGCTTGAAGGCTATCTTCGGCAAGAACCCTGCAAAGTAATTGACAATTGAAAATTATAGGTAAATGCGATGAGTTTATCATCGCATTTATTTTTTTTGTATAGACAGAGAAAAGCGAGGTTGCAATTGGGATAATTGCTGATTTACAGAGAAATAATTGAGTTAAAAGTATCTTTTTTGAAAAAATTTTCAATTATCAATTGTCAATTATCAATTTTTTTATACCTTTGCACCGCTAAATACCCGACTTTGGGTTATAGCGGTAAGGCCCGTTCGTCTATCGGCTAGGACGCAAGATTTTCATTCTTGAAAGACGAGTTCGACTCTCGTACGGGCTACAAGACTGTGGGAGAGGAGCGTGAGAGCGCTTTCTCTACGCAGACGGCGTGGTAAAACCAACATTTAGGAGAGGACATTTGTCTATCCGAAACCGACTACGGTCGTGAAGAGGTGGGAGCAACCTTAGATGCTTCGGGGGAGGGGCGACCTTAAATGCTTCGGGGATGGGCAACCCCCAAAAGTGCCAAAAACAGGAAAATAAATAACAAATAAATAAAAAGTAAAAAACTATGGCAAATCACAAGTCATCTGTTAAGAGAATTCGTCAGACAGCAACCAAGCGTGCGCACAACCGTCTTTACCACAAGACTACCCGTAACGCTCTCAAAGCTCTCCGTCACACAACCGAGAAGAGCGCTGCTGAGGCATTGCTTCCAAAGGTAACCGCTATGCTCGATAAGTTGGCAAAGACCAACATTATCCACAAGAACAAGGCTGGTAACCTCAAAAGCGCAGCACAGTTGCACGTAAACGCTCTCTAATCAGAGAGAGAGTTCGCCCAAAAGGCGACTGATTTCAGAAAGTAAATAGTCTGTCAGAAATGACAGGCTATTTGCTTTTTTATTAACCAATATAGTCCTTTCTCTACGCCATTAAGTCGAGCAATTACATTGTTTCGCAAAACCGCTCTACATTTGTTGCATCAACACAACAGATGCACTATGAGAGATATTTTAGAGCGACTGCGACAGAGCGCAGGTGGCCCGATTGGGCAATATATGAGTCGAGTTCACGGATATTTCGCCTTTCCTAAGTTGGAGGGCGAGATTGGTCCGCATATGCGGTTTCGGGATAGAGAGGTGCTGAATTGGAGCCTCAACAACTACCTCGGCTTGGCAAACCATCCCGAGGTACGACAAGCCGATACGGAAGGTGCCGAGCGATTTGGTCTGGCTGCGCCTATGGGTGCGAGAATGATGAGCGGACAGACCGCATACCACGAGCAGTTGGAGCGAGAACTCGCCGACTTTGTCGGCAAGGATGATGCCTTCCTTCTCAACTTCGGCTATCAGGGTATGATTTCGATTATCGACTGCCTGCTCACACCTCGTGATGTAGTGGTTTATGATGCCGAGTCGCACGCCTGCATCATCGACGGCTTGCGTATGCACAAGGGGCGACGCTTTGTCTATACCCACAACGACGAGTCCTCGCTACGCCGCCAACTACGCCACGCTACCGACCTCGCCGAGGAGCAGAACGGAGGTGTGCTCGTCATCACCGAAGGGGTCTTCGGTATGAAGGGCGACCTCGGCTTCTTGGATGTGATTGTGGCATTGAAACAAGAGTTCTCGTTCTGCCTTCTCGTCGATGATGCCCACGGCTTCGGCACTATGGGCAGTGGCGGGCGAGGTACTGCCGACCACTTTGGCGTGACGGAGGGTGTGGATGTGCTGTTCAGCACCTTTGCCAAGTCAATGGCGGGCTTTGGGGCATTCGTGGCGGGCGAGAGGTGGCTCGTCAATCTACTGCGCTACAATATGCGCTCGCAACTCTATGCCAAGTCATTGCCACTACCTATGGTGGTAGGCGCATTGAAGCGACTCGATATTATCCGTCGCCACCCCGAATATCGGGAGCATTTGTGGCGTATCACCCACGCCCTGCAAGAGGGGCTTCGCCAAAATGGCTTCGATATTGGCGTTACGCAGTCGCCCGTAACACCCGTTTATATGCGTGGCGGAAACGAGGAGGGCACAAATCTGATTGTCGATTTGAGGGAGAATTACGGCATCTTCTGCTCGATTGTTATCTACCCCGTGATTCCGAAGGGGGAGATTATCCTGCGCCTGATTCCTACGGCAGCACACACCCTCTCGGATGTCGAACGGACAATCGAGGCGTTCAAGGCGGTGCGAGAGAAGTTTGAGTCGGGCTACTATCGCTCGATGCCGATACCACAACTGGCCGACAAAGAGTTTAGGGTTAGATAGGGGGATTAGGGGCGTTAGAGGCGTTAGGGGAGTTTAGGGAATTTAGGGCGCAAAAAATGAGAGAAATGGGACCTATGGGACCAATGGGACCAATAGGTGCGCTCGCAAAAGCAAAATTCCCATCACTCCCATTAGTCTCATTAGTCCCATTGGTCTCATCTTTCTTTTGAAAAATTAACTTTTAAGCAGATAAGAGCAAGGCAAACAGGGTGCCGAGTGCGTAGCATACTAAGCGTATGTGAGCAACGCACTTATCGAAGCCCCCCAAGAGTAAATCGGTATTTTAAGAAGATAGTTGCAAGGCACACAAGAAATCGGACTGCGCAGCATACTAAGCGTATGTGAGGATTTAATCTAATGCTCCCCAAAAGCACTCCCAAAAGTACAAATAGAGTGGCGAGTGCAACAATAACAAACCCTTTCTAATACCGCAGCATACTAAGCGTATGTGAGGATTTAGAAAGGGTTTTTAGGGGAAGCAATCGCCCTATATTTGCGCTTTTGCTATACGGTCATGATTTCACGCTCCTTCTTCTCAAAAGCTGAGTCAATAGCCTTATTGAACTTTTCGAGAAGTTTTTGTGCCTGGTTTTCGCCATCTTTGCCCTCATCTTCCGGCATACCCTCTTTTACAGCCTTTTTGAATGCCTCGACAGCATCACGACGAGCATTACGGAGAGAGACACGAGCATTCTCTGCCTCGGCCTTTGACTGCTTAACGAGCTCCTTACGACGCTCCTCGGTGAGAGGCGGCATAGAGAGGCGGATGCTCTCGCCATTGTTTGACGGAGTAAGACCGATGTTAGAGTCGATAATAGCCTTCTCGATTGGGCGAATCATATTCTTGTCCCAAGGCTGGATAAGGATAGTCTTTGCATCGGGTACAGTAACGCTTGCTACGCCCGAAACAGGGGTCTGCGAGCCGTAGTAGTCAACAAATACGCCATTCAAGACATTAACAGATGCCTTGCCTGCACGAATGTTTGCCAAAGATTCCTCCAAGAAATCTACCGTCTTCTGCATACGAACGGTAGCATCATTTAAGATTGTTTTAGTATCCATAGTATAATAATTTAGTTTTTTGCCATTAGCCATTAGCTTTTAGCCATTGGCTTATAATTACTTCTTTATCTCTTGCTCGATAAGTTTTACGAGCTCTGCAAACTCCGCCTCGTCATAGCCTACGCTCGCCTTTACGACCTTACCATCCTTGCCGATAAGGAAGTTGCGAGGGATATAGGTCTGCGCATACTCAGCATAGACACGACCGTCGGTGTCGAGTCCCATAGGGAAGGTGTAGCCCATCTTCTCACGGAATGCCGCCACGGTCTCTCGCTTCTCGCCACGAGATACAGGGATAAAGACGAATGGCTCACCCTTAAACTTCTCGATGATATCCTTCTCTACACGAGCCAACTCGGCACGGCAAGGAGGGCACCAAGTTGCCCAAAAGTTCAACAATACGACCTTACCCTTCAAGTCGGCGAGCTTAACGGTAGAGCCGTCGAACATCTGCACCTCGAAGTTGGGTGCCTTCTGACCATCTTTCACGATAGTTGCCTCCTCGGGGGTTGGGCGATTATTCTGAGCCTTGGCGGTCAATGAACCACCAAACAATAGTGCTGCACAGAGTACAATGGCAAGAATTGCCATTACAACCATACTCAAAGTGCTCTTCTTTTGATGTTTTCGTGCCATAATTAATTATTGCTTTTAGCTATTGGCCATTAGCCATTAGCTTTTTTTAGTTTTCCGCTTTCCGTTTTCAGTTTTCCGTTATTTATGTACCAATGTTCCGATATTCTCGCCACGCAACACCTTCATCAGGTTGCCCGGGGTATCCATATCGAAAACGATGATATTCAAGCCATTCTCCTTGCAGAGGGTGAAGGCGGTCATATCCATAATCTTCAAATTTCGTGCATAAATCTCGTCGAACGAGATCTCGTCGAACTTTGTAGCGGTAGGATCCTTCTCGGGGTCTGCAGTATAGACACCATCCACACGGGTGCCCTTGAAGAAGCCGTCAGCCTCAATCTCTATACCACGCAAAGCCGAAGCCGAATCGGTAGAGAAGTATGGGTTCGATGTTCCGCCACCGATAATTACAACATATCCCTCACGCAGATACTCCAACGCCTTATCCTTAGAATAGTACTCCCCAATAGGCTCCATACGGATAGAGGTCAAAACCTTACACTTCACGCCCTCATCGTTCAACACCGCCTGCAAAGCCAACGAGTTGATAATCGTAGCAAGCATACCCATCTGGTCGCCCTTTACACGGTCAAAGCCCTTCTTTGCGCCCTGCAAACCACGGAAGATATTGCCACCACCGATTACGATACCAATCTCTGTGCCAAGCTCCTGAGCCTCCTTAATCTGCTGTGCATAGACACGAGCCTGATCCATCGAGATGCCATACTTTTGCTCGCCCTGCAACGACTCGCCACTCAATTTAAGAAGAATTCTTTTATATTTCATAAGGTTCCTTTTTTGTTTCTAACCACAAATATATGAAAAGAAAATGCAAAATGCAAAATGCAGAATTCAAAATTGTTGAAACTGCATCACTTTTAGAGCGCTCTCAGCAAATCGCACGGCGCAACGGCATACTGCTCTGGCGAAATACCTCGCTCTCGCAACGCCTTTTGCATTATTGGCAAGCGGACCATAAAGTGCTCGTTTATCTTGATTGGAGGGCAGAGTTCGATACCCTGCTCCTTGTAGATGAGCCACACCAACTCCGAGCAATAGACCTCCTCGTTGTCGAAACTGAAATTGAGGTCGTACCAACGACCAAGCCACTCTGCTTGGTCTATCGGCTTGGAGAGTTGCTGTACGGGGCGCTTGACAATAAACTTTTTGCCCACCGACTTGTCGATAAATCGCTCAATAGGGAGAATTCGCACTGTCGTATCGGCCTCCATAATCTGCACGCCCTCAGGGGTGTTTACCGCAATACCGCAGTGGCTCCAAATAGACATCATTCCCATCTTTACGAACTTCGATTGGAACGACCTTGTTTCGATAAATACAATATCGCCCTCACGCAAAGTCGACAAATCGCCACCTCTGCGACACGATGCGCACAATAGCACAAGCAGTATTAACAGTATCTTTTTCATAGTTTTTTGTTTTCGGTTTTGCGGACTCCGAAGGTGGTCAAGGCGCAAGCGATTTCTGGGAGTTACTGGGGTTTACTGGGGGCGCACCTTCGGTGCTTACTGGGGTGCGCTGAAAGTTTTCCGTTTTCCGCTTTCCGTTTTCCGCTTTCCGTTTTCCGTTTTTACTCTCCCCACTCGTAGCGTTTGCCCTCGATGCCGAGCATTGCAGTGATGCGCTCGGTAACGGTTTGGCACACCGCCTCAACATCCTTCGGCAGAGAGTAGAACGATGGCGTAGCCGGCAAAATCACCGCTCCCGCCTCGGTCAGCGCAGTCATATTACGGAGGTGAATCAACGAATATGGCGTTTCACGCACCACAAAAATGAGTCGTCTGCGCTCCTTCAACATCACATCGGCAGCCCTCTCAATCAATGTCTGCGACACACCCGAAGCGACTCTTCCGATAGTTCCCACGCTCGACGGCACCACCACCATAGCATCCCATCGTGCCGAGCCACTCGCCGGCGAAGCAAAGAGGTTGCCGTTGTCGTACTCTTCGATTTTATCCGAGCAAGGCATCGTTTCGCCCTCGTGAGCCACCACGGCTCGTGCATTCGCACTATAAATGACCGCTACACGCTCCACCTCTCGACTCTCGACCAATGCATTCAAGAGTTGTCGTGCATAAATCGCACCACTTGCTGCTGTTACTGCCACTACTATCTTCATTATAGCTCTATTGCTTTACATTTAAGACCAAGTTCGGCAATGCGCTCCAACACCTTCGGCAACGCATAGCTCATATTCGCAAACGACTTCTCGCTGTCGTGAAAGAGGATTATCGCACCCGCCTTGATGTGCGGTAGCACCCCTTGCAGACATCTCTCACCCGAGATTTTGCGATTGTAATCACGAGATATGACACTCCACATCACAATTTTATAACGCTGTGCCACGGCTCGCAACTGCGACAGCGTAACACGGGCATAGGGCGGACGAAACAGATTGCTCTGCACCGAGTAGGAGGCGAAGTCTATATCCTCCAAATATTGCTCCAACGACATCAGATAGCCCTTCTGGTGCGAGTAGGTGTGGTTGCCCACCTGGTGTCCATCGGCAATAATTTTTGCATAGAGGTCGGGGTATCGCTCGACATTTTTGCCCAACACAAAGAAGGTCGCCTTGGCATCGTATCGCTTCAAGAGCGACAATATCCACTCGGTGATACCTGGTGTAGGTCCGTCGTCGAAGGTGAGATAGACACCTCGCTCGTCATCGATTTGCCACACCAAATCGGGGAGCAATTTCCGAATAAATTTAGGAGGTGTAATCTTCATCGTTTTTGTCGTTTTGCTCTGCAAAGATAGCGATTTTTCGGCAAAAAATTTGCGAATAAAAAAAAATGGCTAACTTTGCTAAATAAAAAATTATCCCTATGAAAAAGCTCCTAAAATCATTGTTCGTTGTAGTGGTACTGCTTTCAGCAGTCGGTTGCGATAGTTTTCGTTCGCTTACGGGCGCAAAGAAGACCGCACAAGGCTCGCCATACGAGGTGCTGGTCGTATGCGATGGCTACGAGTGGGAGAGCGCACTCGGTACCGAGTTGAAAGCCCTGCTCGAAACACCTGTCGAGATGCTCAACCAAGTTGAGCCGATGTTTAATGTGGTGCGTATCACGGCACGAGATTTCAAACATCTGCTACCCTCGTATCGCAACATCTTGAAGGTGAAGGCTTCGCCCGAGGTGAAGGAGACGGCGATACTCGCACAATACAATGTGGTGGCTTCGCCGCAGATTGTACTCACCTTCCAAGGCCCTTCGATTCAGGCGATGGTTGAGTATCTGAAAGCAAATGGTGCAAGTCTGTTGCAAGTGCTCGAAATGGCTGAGCGCAACCGCACAATCGAGTATGCCAAGAAGCAGGGAGCCAAGGCGTTGGAGAAGATTGTGAAGGAGGAGTTCGATGTCGAGATGCCTATCTCGAACGGCTACCTCTTCCGTGCCGAGAGCGATGACTTCGTCTGGGCTTCGAACGAGTACCCCGTAGCGAGTCAGGGTTTCTTCATATATACCCATCCGTTCAATGGCAAGGCAAGCATCACAACCGAGGCGCTGGTCAAGGCTCGCAACGAGTTTGCAAAGCGTATTCCTGGACCTGCCGACGGCTCATATATGGCAACCGTAAAGCGTATTCCGAATATCGAGGATGACGGTTATGTCGATTTTCTGCCACAGCGCAAAGTGGTAAAGATAAATGGCAGGGAGTGGATAGAGCTGCGAGGTTTTTGGGAGGTTAAAGGCGACTTTATGGGTGGTCCTTTCGTGAGTTACACCACTCTCGACGAGCGCACAGGCGAGCTCTTCACGCTCGACTGCTATGTCTATTCGCCAAAGTATGGCAAGCGCAACTTCCTCCGACCACTCGAACACCTTGTATTCGGGGTAACATTTCCGACCAAACAATAAACCTTAAAAACGATATGAAGAGATTTCTAACCCTTATTTCGGCTCTCTGCATTGCAGTTGTAGCTATGGCACAAAACGATGCTCTGCCAAAGATGTTTGCACACCGTGGCTGTTGGAGCAAAATCTGTCCAGAAAACTCTATCCCTGCCGTTGCTCGTGCCGCACAACACGGCTATATGGGCATTGAGTGCGATGTAAGATTGACCGCCGACGGCAAGATGGTAATTATGCACGACAAGACCATAAATCGCACTTGTCGTAACGCCTCAGACTACTCGAAAATTGAGGGTAAAGTCAATGTCAGCGACCTCACCTTCAAGGAGTTGCGCAAGAACTATGTTCTTGCATCTCCAAATGCCGAGTACCGTATGCCTGTACCAACTTTGGAGGAGTTGTTGAAGGAGTGCAAGAAGCACAACATTGTGCCTATGCTCCACAGCAAGTATGTAGAGTCGTACCGCCTGGCACAGAAGATTATGGGCGACAATTGGATATGCTTTACTGGCGATGTCAATGCCCTGAAAGAGTGTCGCAAGTTCTCCGATTGCCTTATTCTTTATGGCATTAGGACAAAAAATGCCGAGAGCGCATTCGAGGTATTACCACAGCTCGGCGGCAAGTTGGGAGTATCGTCTATGGAGCGTGAGGCCCTCACCCGTGAGCGCAACAAGCGACTTCGTGATTTGGGCTACGAGGTGCAATCCTCGATTTACAAGGCACCACGTGAGGTCTATGCTATGCGTGACGGTGCTTCGATTATCCTCTCCGATTTCAGCCTTATGCCCGACCCAAAGAACAACCCTGCAAAGGTTGTAACGCTCGATCCGCAGGAGTTGGCTCAGGGCGAGACCATTCGTGTGGATGCCGACAGCAAGGTTAAGAATGGCGGTGTAGCTATCGACATCGAGTTCGAAGGCGTGGTGGAGATTGCATTCGACAAGAACAACAACATCTACACCCTGCACAACAACGGCACCTATCACGACCGCTTCGGTATGCGCTTCATCAACCGCAAGGGCTTGGTGACCATTCACGGCGTGGAGGCGACCAAAATAAAGTCTGCGAAGGTATATTTCTACGAGTTCTAATCGCAAATATAGACCACTACGAGGGGTGCTCGATGATTTCGGGCACCCTTTGTTGTGCAAGAATTTATAGGGTAAATTTTGGCAAATGATTAAAAATCATTACCTTTGTTTGCTCTAATGCACAGCAAAGGAAAACAAAAGATAAAAAAGATAAAAAATGGCACAATTTAACAAGTATCGCTCAATCTACTCGCACGATGAGTTGATGGAGCGTCTGCGCAAGTTGAAGCACTTTGCGCTCGATATGGATGGTACAATCTACCTCGGCACTACCCTCTTCCCCTACACAAAGGGCTTTTTGGGTGGCGTTAAGGAGATGGGGTTGAACTACTCGTTCCTCACTAACAACCCATCGGCAGGAATTGCGGACTATCTCGCAAAGTTGGCAAAGCTCGGTATCGAGGCTACCCGAGAGGAGATGTATACCACCTCTATTGCCACTATCGACTACATCAAAACCCACTACCCCGAGGCAAAGCGCCTCTTCTTGCTCGGCACGCCGTCAATGATTGCCGAGTTCGAGAAGGCGGGCTTCATCTCGACAGCCGACTCGGCAGAGGATGTGCCCGATGTAGTGGTTGTAGCCTTCGACAAGACATTGCAGTATGACCGCCTCTGCCGTGCGGCGTGGTGGGTATCGCAGAATGTGCCTTACATTGCAACCAACCCTGACCGTGTCTGCCCTACCGACCAGCCTGTTGTTTTGGTTGATTGCGGCTCTATTTGCGAGTGTATCGCTCACGCCACAGGTCGTCGTCCCGACATCACACTCGGTAAGCCCGACCCAAATATGCTCTCGGGAATCCTCACTCGCTTCGGCTACGAGGCTGACGAGGTGGCAATGGTGGGCGACCGCATCTACACCGATATCGAGATGGCGCACAACGCAGGAGCCTTCGGCGTGTTGGTACTCTCTGGCGAGACAACCCTCGAAGTGTGCGACGCTGCACCAAAGCAGCCACACCTCGTATGCGACAGCATCGAAGTGTTGGGCGAACTCGTAAAGGAGGCTCACGGACTGAAATAGAGAAACAAATTAAAACTTAACTATAAAATAGCTAATGGCCAATGGCTAATAGCTAATAGCCAACTAAAACTATGGATACTCAAACTCAGAAGAGATTTAAGATTTGGCAGTGGCGCACAATCATCGTTACGATGATAGGCTACGCCTTCTTCTACTTTGTTCGCAAGAACTTTTCATTCGCTATGCCAGGTTTGGCTGCGGAGTACGGAATATCGAACACCTCGTTCGGTATCGTGATGACCATCGTAGGTCTTGTTTATGGCTTCTCTCGCTACTTCAACGGCATCTTGGCGGACCGAATGAATGCCCGCTACCATATGTCGTTGGGTCTTGCGCTCTGCGCCTTGGCGAGCCTTGCATTCGGATTTATTCCACACCTTCTCGGCATCGAGATTGGAGATGCTCCGCACACACTGATTGTTGCGTTTGCCGTTTTGTTGGTCTTGAACAACATCTTCCAGGGTAGCGGTTTCCCTCCGTGCGCACGATTGCTCTCGCACTGGATTCCGCCACAGGAGTTGGCAACCAAGCAGTCTATATGGAACACCTCGCACTCTATCGGAGCGAGCATATTGGCTATCCTCTGCGGATTTATTATGGCGAATATGGGTACCGATTTGAGCAACTCGCAGCAGGATGTGGATAAGATTACCAGCAACTATGTTACAACTCTATTCAAAGACGATGTAAAGAAGTCGAACGAGGCTATCGGCAAGGTTGTCAAGGTTTGCGAGCCAAAGGCTTTGGATGAGGGTGGCTACATCGTGGATGTAGTTTGCAAGATGAAAGAGGGCAAAAAAGACTCTACTTTCACCTACCTCTTCTCGAAGAATAACTTCTTGGCCGTAAAAGAGGCTGTCGATAAGGCTGGTGAGAATGGCGTGAAGGTCAGCTCGTCGGAGATTGCCAAGCAGTGCAATATCGACAAGGCTCAGGCTAAGGCGACACAGGCAATTGTTACCCGCACCGAGCACACCGGAGCTTGGCAGTGGGCTTTCTGGATTCCGGGCTTGATTGCGTTGTTCGGAGCGCTGGCACTCTTTGCACTCTTGCGTGATACGCCTAAGTCGGTGGGATTGCCAGAGTTGGAGAGCTCGAAGACATCGTTGGATGCGGAGGATACCCCTGCGGCTCGTCGTGCCTATGTGCAGAAGATGGTCTATAAGAACCCTATCGTTTGGGCGCTCTCCCTTGCCAACTTCTTCGTATATGTAGTTCGTTTCTCGGTGCTCGATTGGGGACCAAAGTTCTTGACCGAGGCGTGCAATATGACCTTCGAGCAGGCTGCTGCTGCGGTTGGTGCGTTCGAGATTATGGCTATCGTGGGAACACTTGTTGCAGGTTGGGTTACCGATAAGTTCTTCGCAGGTCGTGCTCACCGCACCTGTATGTGGTGTATGGTTGGAGCAGGCATCTCGATGGGTGCATTCTATATGTTCTACCTCCACCCAGGAATGGTTCCGGGCTGGGCGTTAATTGGTGTTTTGGCTATGGCGGGATTCTTCATCTACGGCCCACAGGCGTTGGTGGGCATCGCCGTGTCGAACCAGGCAACCAAGAAGGCTGCCGGCACTGCCAATGGCCTGGTAGGTATCTTCGGCTACCTCTCGACCGCAGTTTCGGGTGTCGGTATCGGTTGGTTGGCCGACAACTATGGTTGGAACTATGTATTTATCAGCGTTATCGCTATGGCGATAGTCGGCACCCTGATATTCTTGGCTATCTGGGGCGCAAAGCGTGACGGATACGATAAAGCTAATTTGTAAAAAACAACTGTCGTGAAAAAGATACTCTTAATGTTTGCGCTTATGGCGGTGGCTTTGGGCTCTGCCTCAGCGCAAAAGGTGCGAGTGATGTCGTACAATGTAAAGAACGGTATGGGCGTGGATGGTATAACCTCTATTGAACGCTGTTCGGATGTTATTCGCAAGGTCAACCCCGATGTTGTAGCCATTCAGGAGGTCGACAGTGTAAATCGTCGCAACAACTACTATGTACTCGGCAGAATGGCTGAGCAGACGGGCTATCACGCCTACTATGGTCCAACAATTAAGTACCGAGGTGGCAAGTATGGCATCGGAGTGTTGTCGAAAAAGCCGGCTTTGTCGACCAAATTCTACCCTATGCCCCACCGCAGAGAGGATAGAGGCGTGTTGGTTGTAGAGTTTAAGAAGTATTACTTGGTCTGCACACACCTTTCGGGTCAGTATATCAGAAATGGGCGATGCGTGCAGATCGATGTTATAAGAGAGGCAGTGTCGGGTCTTAAAAAGCCCGTCTTTATCGCAGGCGATATGAATGCCCGACCTGGCACTCCGGTGATGAAGGCTTTCAAGGAGTTTGCCGTGGTGTTGAGCGACGAGAATAAAAAGACAGCCCCATCGTATGACCCTCGTGGTTGCATCGACTATGTTTTGGGCACAAATGGCTCATTCAAAGTGCTTGACGAGGAGGTAATCTACGGATGTTATGCATCGGATCACCTGCCACTCTATGTGGATGTCAAGGTCAGCAAGGAGAAAAAGAGAAAATAACATATAAACAACCTGAAAAAACGATGAAAAAGATTCTTTTGATTTTGGCGGTATTAGTAATGGGTATTACTACTGCCGAGGCGCAGAAGTTGCGTGTAATGTCCTACAATGTGAAGAATGGCGGTGGCTTGGATGGTATCAAGGATATCACCCGTTGTGGTGCCCTCGTTCGTGATGCACAACCCGATGTTGTAGCCGTTCAGGAGGTGGATAGCGTAACTCGCCGTAACAAGTTCTATGTGCTTGGCAGAATGGCCGAGGCTGCTGGTGGCTACCACGCATATTTTGGCCCAACCATCCCTCACGGTGGCGGTAAGTATGGTATCGGCGTACTCACCAAGGAGCCGGCATTGTCGACAGAGTTCCACCGCTTGCCTTGCCCACGAGAGCCTCGTGGTATGCTCGTTGTGGAGATGAAAAAGTACTACATTATATGTACTCACCTCTCGTTGAGCGAGCCTTACCGAGTTGAGTCGGTGAAGATTATCAAGGATGTAATCTCGAAGTTGAAGAATAAGCCTGTATTTATCGCCGGCGATATGAATGCAAAGCCTGCATCGAAGCCGATTGTGGCATTCAAGGAGTATGCGACATTGCTCACCGACGATAGCAAATATACATTCCCTTCGACCAACCCTCGTGTCTGCATCGACTACATCTTTGGCGTAAATGGCTCGTTCAAGGTGTTGGGTCGCAAGATCTTCTACGAGAGTTTGGCATCTGACCACCTCCCACTCTATGTCGATGTAAAGGTTGGCAAGGCAAAGAAGAGCAAGAAATAGTAACACAAATGGCAGATAACTATCTCGGTCGCAAGATGGAGGAGTACGAGGCGCAGAAATGCGCCTCGGTGCGTACTCGCAGGGTGTCGCTCGCTTCGTTGTTGGCAAAAAACCGCTCGACACGAGGTTTCGACACCTCATTTAAGGTGCGCAAAGACCAACTCGTGTCGCTTGTCGAGGCGGCTCGATTGGCACCCTCGGCAATGAACCAGCAGGTGTTGCGCTACCGCCTTGTCACCGAGGAGGAGGCGCACCTTCTCCTACCACATATCCGTATGGGTGCGGCACTGCCCGAATTGAAACTTCCGCTCGAAGGCACCGAGCCAAACGCCTTTGTCGTCATCTGCTCCGACAAGGAGAGCCGATATGTCGATATGGATATGGGCATCGCTACGCAGACGATGTTGCTGCGTGCGGTGGAGATGGGATTGAACGGCATCTGCATCGCAGCCTTCGACCACGAGGCTGTGCGTGAGGCGTTGCACCTTCCACTCGCCCCACAGTTGATTTTGGCAATCGGTCGCTCGACCGAGCGCATCGAAGTGGTCGATATCGAAGAGGGCGAAAGCACCACCTACTATCGCAAAAATGGCACTCACTTTGTACCAAAGTTCAAGGTCGAAGATTTAATTATAAAATAGAGCGTTATGAAGGTTTGGAAGGGGGTATGCATATTTATTGCACAGGTGTTATTGTTTGCCACAACAAGTGTGTCGGCACAGAACAACTCTCTACCTGCCGTATATCGTCAAATCTCCGCCCTTGCCGACCAATACAAAAAGGAGAAAAGGGTTAAGATGATGCTATGCCACGACGGCTTTAAGCTCCAAACCGTAAAGGTGATGCTTCGCAAGGAGTTCGGCAAAGAGTTTGTCGACAATATCAAGGCGTTTGCTATTATCTTCTACGGCGAAACGGAGAGCAGCGTTGCCGAGAAGATTATTGCCCAGATTGAAGAGATAACGACACCCCTGCAAAAGATCAATATCGACGCACAACTTCGCCCTGGCGCAAAGGGCTCGGGTTATGTGCGCCTGTCGGAGGATGGGCAGATATTGACCGACCTGCTTATCGTGACCGAACTACCCTCGCCAAAACTAATCTATTTCGGAGGTAACTTCAAGCCCGATAAGGTTCAATACAAAAGATAAAAAACTACGAGCTTCGACTCGTAGTTTTTTGTTTCGTAATTACTTCACCTTTTCGAGAAAACCCTCGTATTTGAGCAGCAACGGCTCGCAACGCAAATATATCTCACGAGCCAATGCCTGTTGCGAAGGTCGCTCCGACGAAATATCCTTCAAATAGCTCTCATCGGCAGGATGCTCGGGGTATGCAAGTTCTTTGCATAGGTGGTTGTGGCGACGCAGAGAGGCGATTTTCTCCGCCGAAACCTCGCCCGTGCGGGCAAACTCTGCCAACGCCTCGACAAGCGCCTTGAATGGGCTCTTATCGCCCAAATCGGGCACTATATCCTCCAAGCACTCCCACTCCTCCAAGGCGATATAGCACAACGCCAACTGCGGTGTCGCCTCGATATGATCCTCGCTATCGCAATCGAGCAGCAGCTCCAACTGTGCAGCCGACAACTCGACATCTCCTGCCAAGAAGTTATCTACTGCCGAGCCATAGATAATCTCTATTGCGGCACGAGTGTTGGCGTGCGAGAAGTCCAACTCGGTGACCTCCTCGGGCAGAACATCGACAATCTGCTGAAAGGCTTGGTAGCGAGTGTTGCACGCCCCCTCGAAGTTACCCTCCGACTCCTGTTTGTGAGCGTGGTCAAGCGTCTTTGCGAAATCTCCGCCAAGGAGAATGAAATTCTGATTTTCGGTCGGCTTTAATGTTATCTTTCCCATACTATTTTTTCGATTTAGCCCTCAATATATAGATCATATAAGCGATGATTGCTATGGTCACTACGCCACCCCATACATACGCCATCGGGACGGCTCCCATACCTACAAATTGGTTAGATACGAAGACAAACGACGAGCAGATATAGGTCATAAATACCGCCGGCAAAAGCGCAACCCAATAGTTGCGACGCTCACCGAAGAGATAGACCACAATGCACCACAAAACAACCGTCGCCAACGCCTGGTTTGTCCAAGCGAAGTAACGCCAAACCACATCGAAATCGACGAATGTAAGCACTACACCAGCCGCAAAGAGAGGCAAGGCGATAGCGAGTCGCTTCCACTTGGTGCGCTGCTCGATATGAAATACATCGGCAATGATAAGGCGTGCCGAGCGGAATGCGGTGTCGCCCGAGGTGATAGGTGCTGCAACCACTCCCAAAACTGCGAGAATGCCACCCACAACACCAAGTGTTGTGCTCGAAATTTCATTTACAACCCACGCAGGAGTATGTCCTGCCATAACGGCAGAGATACCGCCCTTGTCGTAGAAGAATGCCATAGCGATAGCTGCCCAAATCAGCGCAATAACCGACTCGGAGATCATCGAGCCGTAGAATACAAAGCGGCACTCACGCTCGTTATTGACGCAACGAGCCATCAACGGCGACTGCGTAGCGTGAAAGCCCGAGATTGCACCGCAGGCAATCGTGATAAAGAGCGTCGGCACAAGTGGCAGATTAGCCTTGTTTATGTGGAGATTTTCGAGCGTCATCGACGGAATGGTGTAGTCGCCAAAGAGCAATACACCCAACAGGCCGAGAGCCATCGTAATCAGCGCAACGCCAAAGAGTGGATATATCTTGCCGATAAGTTTATCGACCGGCAGGAGTGTGGCGATAAAGTAGTAGATGATGATAATCGCCAACCACCAATTCTTCGACAAGATATCGAATTTTGCCGAGAGGATATCGGCAGGACTTACCACAAAGACCACACCCACCAGCAGAAGCAGAACGACCGAGAAGATACGCATAAAGGCTCCTGCGCCTTTGCCGAGGTAGCGAGCTACGATTTCGGTGATGCTCAAACCCTCGTTACGCACAAGGATTACGCCCGAGAGGTAGTCGTGCATAGCACCCATAAAGATACCTCCGAAGGTTATCCACAAGAATGCGACAGGGCCATAGCAAGCACCGAGAATGGCACCGAAGATAGGACCTGTGCCGGCAATGTTGAGCAACTGAATGAGGAAGGTGCGCCAGCGAGGCATCGGCACATAATCGACACCGTCGTAGAGTTTTGCACTTGGAACTTCGGCTTTTGGGTTGATGTTGCAGACTTTATCGAGGTACTTGCCGTATGAGAAATAGGCTACGACCAGCAACGCCAAACACAAGAGAAAGGTTATCATAATAGTTTAAGTTTTTGTTGCAATAACATACAAAGTTACAAAAAAATTGTAGTGATAACCGAAAAAATCAATGAAAGTTGGGTAAATAAAGAAAAAATTACGATATTTGCGGTGCGAAATCGCAAAGTAAATGCCGATTTAGCTCAGCGGTAGAGCACTTCACTCGTAATGAAGGGGTCTCGGGTTCAAATCCCGAAATCGGCTCGGTCGCCCCTGAGAGTGGTCCTTTGGACTACGATTTCGCAAAACAAACGGTTTGGTTCCGTAGCTCAACTGGATAGAGCAACAGCCTTCTAAGCTGTAGGTTTTGGGTTCGAGCCCCAACGGAATCACAAAGAAGAGGAGTCAAGATTTTGACTCCTCTTCTTTGTGATTATGTATTGACATTCCCCCTAAATCCCCCTTTGTTAAAGGGGGACTTGTCGCTTCGCTCCAATTAAAAGGCTTGATATAAGTAACTCTCTTTTGCCTAGCCGACGCTGTGAAAGACGCAGCACGGCGACCCCAACAGAATCACGAAAAAACAAAAAACACAAGGAGAGCGAATTGCTCTCCTTGTGTTTTTGATACCAAAGCCAAGGGGTGGCTAAAATCTCACTGACTCAATCTTCTCGCCGAGGGTAAGGTGCAACGCCTTGGTGGCGAGGCGACCTTTGCTGAACGAGTAGCACATAGGTGCTACGCTTGCTGTCGATGATGCCGGAGCAAGCTCTGCAAGACCGTTGAATGCCGGAATATTTTCACCGAGGTTATAATATGTGCCACCAATATACGCCGTAAGGAACATCGCATTAAACTTCGGATAGCCCACCTGATTTACGCCATAGCGCACGATAGCACGATGACCCGTCTCGGTAACGCCCGCAATGGCGATAGCGTAGTTGCCATTCTCTACGAGTCCGTAGTATTTGCCATCTCTATCCACGCCTACGAGGTGAACTTCGCCCACCTTACCGCCGCCAAAGTCGTAATCCTCTGCTACAACCTGCGCCGAGAAGATGACATCGTTGCGCTCTGCCGAGTACTCGCCCACGATGTCGAACGGAAGCCCCATAAGACCCTTCATATAGAGCTCTCGGTTGGCAGTTTTCTGCGAGATTGTCACATTGTTCGAGATGCCGTTGTCGCCCTTAAACACCCACTCGCCGAGCCACTCCGAGTAGAGCTCCGAGGGTTGCTCCTCCTTAACCTCGAATGCCTTCGATGCGGCGTAGAGGTTGCTCAACTCACCCTCGGAAGTTATGCCCATAGCCACGATGATGTATTTGCCCAGAAGGAGATCCTCTAAGCCAATCATCGCACTACCCTTATCGAGCAGGTCGGCAAACACGAACGAAGTGCCATTCACAGCGTTGTAGTATTCGAGGTAGGCGAGCATATCTTGGATAAGCGCCTCGCCCAGCGCCTCCAACTTCGAGGTCTGGAACTCCTCAGCACGCACCACAATTACGGTGTAGGTGTTCTCATCGGTGCTGATTACGGCTGCGGTATGCTTGTAACTTACACCGCCAACCTCTGCCGCACCGGCGTAAGATACGCTCCACGCAGGGTTTTTCTTCACCTTGGAGTCATCGCCCGAACCTTCGCCATTGTTTGGCTCACAAGCCGTAACGGCTATGGCAGCAAATGCCACCATAGCCATTCGGAAGATATTTTTCAGGAAGTTCATAACAAATTACTATTTAACCTGCTTTTTGTAGATGCAAACTGCGAACTCAGGCTTGCTTGCGTTTGTTGCAGTTGTTGATTGCATACTAAATGTTGTTCCTGTTGCACCGTTGAACTTAATAAGCTTCGTGGAAAGAATGCTTGCATCTCCATCAGCATCATTTATGGTGATAGCCCACGAAGTAGCGGCATTCACAGCATTGCTTGTTGCTCTCATTTTTAGGTTGGTGCTATAATACAAGCGATAGCCGGTGTTATTGTATGTAAAGTCAAATGACAATGTTCCTTCGCTTACGCCCTGTCCGAGCGTGAAGGTTTGCGTATTAGTATCCTCAATATCGTAAATCAAATTTCCTACTTTCTCAATCTCAGCGGCAGGGAAGTTCGCTTGTGATGTGCTGGTTGGTTTTGCAAGAGCCTTGTCGGCATTCTTGGCAACAATAATCACCTCGTCGCCTACTGCAAGCGTCGAAGCGTCGGTAACAAGCTCCCAACCAATCTTATTGGCAGGATTTACGCCCTGCTGAACAGTTACAGAAGCCGAGGCCAAACCGTATGTGAAGGTTGCAGTAACCTTACGAGCATAGGCCGTATCGTTTTGAGATGTAAAGTTTACTGTTGCACTATCACCACCGTCGTAGCTGAATGTTGCGTAGTCACACTCCTCCATTGCGCCCTCAACCGCAGTTGGCACAGTCACGCCACCGTTGCTGCTTGTTGCAACCTCGATAGCAACCGAGCCACCAGTATAGTCTGCCGCCACACCTGCTGATACTGCGAGTCGATAATAGCCCTTGTAGTAAGATGGGTATGTGCTGCTACCACCCTGACCCTTGCTGCTTGCAACAACGGTTGTAAGGGTGATTACATCGCCCAATTTGAGGTCTACATTACCCTTAACAAGGTCGCCACCATCGGTGTAGAGGTACTTGATGGTTGCTGTGTTACCGCTCTGGTCTGAAATCTTAAATGCGGCAGACGCCGAGCCCGAACTTGGGATTTCGGTAAGGATACCCGTAAGTTTGTAGGTAACATTTACATCCACCGCCTTGGTGATGAAATCTGCAATCGAAACCTCCTCAGGTACACCCTTTTGGAGCATATTGAATGTCCAAGTGAGCGACTCCTGACCCTCCAACGATGCAGTGATTGTTACCACAGCATCACGCTTTGAATTGACATTAGCCTCTGCGGTGTAGGTAAGAGCGTTCTTCGCTGCATCGTAAGCAACATTGAGCCACTCGGCATTGTCGCTAACCGCGATTGTCCAGTCGCCAACATAGTTGAATACAACCTCTGCGATAGGAGTAGCTGTCTGTGCGCCCTCCTCTGCAATTACAACAGGCTTGGTTGCAGCAGGAACAGTTACATTTGCCTTCACGAGCGGAATCTCGCCCACTGCGCCTTCGAGACGGTAGAGAAGAATCTTGTTAGCGTCGCTTGTAATTTGCGAACTGGTCAAATCGAACTTGCGAGATGTAGCGGAGGTTGCGTGATAGTATCTCCAATACTTGTACGAGCCCGAAATCTGGGAAGCGGTAACCGAAGCTACACCGTCAGCGATGCTTACATCAAACAATGTGCTATTATCACAGTAAGCTTGGAGCTTAGGAGCGTAGTTCGAGCCTGTTGCCTGTGCAAAACCTACCGATGTATCGCCCTCGAAATCGACACCATTGTAGAAGTCGAATAGGGTGAGATTTGCATCACGCTGCATAAGTGTATAGGTCTGCATCATATGCTCCGCAGAATCATCCGCAGGCTTGTGATAGATATAGTTACCTGCCTTAACAACCTCGGTTTGCGAAGCGAGTGGATATACGCTCGTGCTTGGCTTACCAATAACATAGTTGTAGTTCTTCGCCACGATAGTTACGATATCGCCACCTTTGAGCTCCGAAGCGCTACGAACAAGCTTCCACTTTGCACCAACGAGTGTATCGGTCATATTTACACCAAGGCGAGTAACCTTACCAGCCTCGAATACAAGCGACTTACCCTCGGCAACAACGCCCTGCTTGATATATATGCTCTTGTTGGTAACAACCACAACGCTGTAAGCGTCACCCGCATTGAGGGTTGTAGGCAACACGGTGAAATATACCTTGTTAGCCGGTGCGTGAGCAACCGATACGGTGCTAACACCCTCCTTTACTGTAAATGCGTGTGGGTCTTCGAGGTTGGCGGTGATAGTACCTGCCAAAGCCTTACCATTAGCGGTAAACTCCACACTCTCAACCTCCTCACCAGCTGCGAGAGTGAGGTTATTGATAGACATCTCGGCAACGGCAGCCAAACGAGTGAAGCGCAACTGCTGCGCCTCGGTAGGCTGTGCCGAAGTGGTTACAGGCCACGACACCATCAAATCAGCGTTAGGGTCGTAACTACTTTCGCTATACATATACTGCTCCTCTGGCAAAATGAGGGTTACCTCATTGATGCTCTTGGTCTCGCCATATCCATAATTGCTTTCAGGATAGATCGCAATGTATTTATACTCATCCTTACCTGCATTTTCGTCAAACTCGGCAGTAATAGTTGCCTTGCCATCAACCTTTGCATAGCTTACCGAAGTAGACTCGGCGAGGGCATCGGTCTGTTCGAGTACAACAAATATCTCATCATCGTCCCACGAGAAGAGTGGGGTGTCGCCCGAAGTATCGACTGCGGTACGAGCCTCCTCGGCAACAAACTTAACTATAACGCTATTTTTTACATCAGCACCAACCTGCTCATCAAAATTGCCTTGGCACGCAGTAAGACCCATTGCAGCTGCTGCAACTACGGTCCAAAGTTTCATCATCTTTTTCATAGTCCAATCAATTTTTTAGAGTTCGAAATCGCTGTCGATGTAACCCGAGCCCTGACCCGGCTCACCAACATTACCATAATCGCTACTCAGGGCAAATCCCCTTTCGACTACCAATTCCTCGACTTCGAGCGAGGGAACTGCGTAGATTTTTTCAACCTTTTTCATAAGCTAACCTAAATTTTGTGTATGTTTCTTTCATTTATTATTGTGGCATTGTAGTCCACTCCTCAGGCATTGTAGCGTAGTCTGTCAAGCCTGTGCAACCTGCAAAACAACCGAGATGAGCCGACTTGTTGCTCGGTATGCGTGGGAAGTCGTCGCCTTGTACTCGCTCGTAGAGATGCACCTTCTCCTCGCCAATCATCGTGTAAGGGCTCTCGCCTGTGAGCGAGGTGCACTCCGCAAAGCAGAGGTCGATATAGCTGATGCGACGCACCGTGTCGAACAACCCCGCAGGGATACTCTTCAACGAGGTGCAAGCGGCAAAACAAGCTGTAAAGACGATGCTTGTGGTGGTTGTGCCAATCGCCGAGAACAACTTCTCTGGAATTGTTTCGAGCGCTGAACACTCGGCAAAGGTCTCCTCGAACTTCTCAATCTTCGGACAGCCTGCGAAGAGTCCCTCAGGCAGACTCTTCAAAGCGGTGCAACCCAAGAACATACGCTCCACATACTTAACCTCACCACACGCCGACAAGAGGTTGGCAGGAAGGCTCTCCAAAGCGGTGCAGTCGGTGAAAGCGCCAGTGAAATGGGTAGCCTTAACGCAGGTCGAGAACAACCCCTCAGGCAAGGTCTTCAACGAGGTACAACCCGTGAAGGTGTTGGTAAATTTCAACTTTGCTGCACCGAATGGTTTGAACAAATCGGCAGGTATATTCACCAACTTTGGACAGCCGTAGAACATCTGCTTCATCGAGGTTATGGTTGTCACCTCAGGGAAGATCGAGCCCTCGATAGTGTGCAACTCGGGGCAACCCATAAATACCGCCTCGAAAGAGGTGGAATCGGCCTTTGTGCAGGTTGCAAACAACCCCGCAGGAATGGTCTCTACGCCCGATTTGTAGAAGATACACTCCATTCCGTCAGAAGCGAGCTCGGTGATATGGTCGAAGAGTTTTGCAGGCACGGTTTTGAGATTTACGCACTCCGAGAAGATGTAGGCGTAGTCAGCCAAATCATAATCTCGAACATCATCAAACAACCCCTCTGGAACGGAGTCAATAGCGGTATTGTTAAACATCGACTCGAACTCGTAGGCGGTAGTCAAACCCCTCAACAAGCCGGCAGGGATAGTGCGTAACGAGGTACAATCTGCGAAGCAGTATGGGAACGACTTTACAGCGGTCAAACCGTCGAAAATACCCTCCTCAACATCGGTGAGCGAGGTGCAACCCTGGAACACCGAGCCGATAGTCTTAACCTTCGACAAACCCTTGAAGGTATCCTTCTTTACGCTCTTGATACCCGAAGCCATATAGAACAAAGCCTCCAAATTGGTAACCTCGGTGCAGTTCTCGAACATTGCCACAGGAACATCGGTCAATGATGTGCAACCCGCAAACATATATTTAATATTGAGCGCCGAAGTTGCATTCTTCATCAAATCGGCAGGGATAGACTTCAAGTTGGTACAAGCGTAGCAAACGCCCTCGTAGTTGGTCGCTGCGCTATTGGCAGCAAAAATCTTCTCGGGGATAGACTCGATGGCAGTTGCAGCAAAGATATACTCGAAGCGTGTAGCGTTCGGGCAATTTGCGAACAAACCCTCGGGCACGGAGCGGAGATTGCCATATCCGATAGCCTTTTCGAGCTCGGCAGGATAGCTGTTGAGATAGTTACCTGCATTTATCTGCAACGCCTCATCGTTGATTACAAAGTCGGCACCTGTGCCGTAGAAAGTGTGATAGAACTCCTCTGCAAGAGGGTTGTTGGCAAAGAGGTTTTCGGGAATTTCGCTAATCGAAGTGGTATAGCGGAAGCAGTTCGCAAACTTCTTCGCCTTTGCAGCGTGCCGGAACAACCCCTCTGGGATAGCCTTCAACTTCTCGCAACCGAGGAATGCAGCCACAAACGAGCCAACCTCCGAGAATGAGCCTGCCACATCGGCAGGAATCGACTCCAAGTTGATGCAACCCTTACACATATTTGCTGCATTTTTGTAGCCCATCTTACCCCACGAATAGACATTTTTCAACTCGGGGCAGAGCTTGTCGTTGTAGGCAAATTCGAGGTTGTGAATATCCTCACCACTAATAATAATAGTATATACACCCGGCTCGGCGTAGTCCTTATAAACACGCTGACCTTCGTATGTTCCGGGCTCGCTTCCATCGCCAAAATCGGCAGTCATCTTGCCGCCATTTTGCAGGGTAAGAATAGGCGCAGCAATAACTCGCTGGTTAGGCTCGGTGGTTTCGACCTCGTAGATAAGTTCCTCAGTATCAGCACCAATCTGCCAAACAATCAACGACGCCTCGGCTATATTTTCGCCCTCGCCAACCTTGACCGAGAGAGTTCCTTTGCGTTCGAGTTTATCGGCACTCTCGGAGAGTGTCACCACCAACTTACCATCGACACGCTCAGCCGAAAACCACTCGCCCGAAGTTGTAATTTCCCACTCCCAATATGGGTCAACCTCAACATCAACGCTCTTTACGGCTCCACCACTCTCGGCAAAGAGATAGCGACCGCCCAACTCGATAGAGACAGGCTCGTCTGGTCGAGGTTGTGGCACCTCAGGCTGTGGAGGGTTAATCTCGCCGCCATTATTATCATCGACAACAGGATCGTTGCACGATACGGCAAGAGCCATAAACAAAATTGCATAAAAAACTGCTCTTATTTTCATAATATTCTATTGATTTCTTGTTTGCTCACGGACACTCTTTTGGGTTAAAAATCAAGAACTTGTCTGATATAAAACGAGTTCCAAAATCGACCAAAAAATATCGTATGTCGAATTGCTCAAACCTTTCCCTAATACAAATTTATAAAAAAATTTTAATAACTCGTGTCGATTTTCGTCAAAAAATACAATTTTACGCCATTTTCAAAAATTCGCCCTTACCAAAACAGATACAAAATGTAAGTTTTTCGACTTTTTTTGCCAAAACATACTATTTTCTAGGTAAAAATACCTACCTTTGTGTGATGATAACTATAAGTTATCAAAGAGGTTAGTTTTTTCGCCCCGTCTGGGGCTTTTTAATGAGCAAGGTTAGAGTTATGCGAAAGTTTTATATTATCGCAATATTATTGTTTACGCTGGTCGGTTGTAGGGATTCGGTGGAGACACCTCGTCACACAATCGGTTTTGTGTCGCAGGTAAATCGTTCGATTGTCGAGGGTGTCGAGAATCTGCGCAACGGAGAGGGCGTTAAACTCTTCGGAACGGCAACACTCACAAGTGGCGACATTATTCGCCTGTTCGATGCCGAGCGCCTCTATTTCGACACCGATTTGAACGATTGGAACTATGTCAATACCCGCTATTGGGCACCACAGGCAGACCATCGCTTCTACGCCGTATGGCCATACGACACCAACGCCACCTTCTCCGACGAGGAGGCAACAGTCACCATAAACCACACGGCAGATGCCAACGGAGCCGATTTGCTCTACGCCGTAGCATCTCGCAACCTTCTCAACAACGAGGACTACTCGACCGTATCTCTATCTTTCCGCCACGCTTGCGCCGCTTTGCAATTCAGCATCATCAACGCATCGGATGCAATTGTCACCAATGTAAGCAACATCTACCTCACCGGTGTTCAGAATAAGGGCAGCTTCACCTTTGGCATAGCAGGAACAGCCAATTGGGAGTTAGACGGCTCGGTGGTTGCATCGACCGACCGCACCACATTTGGCGGAGATAATCTGACCAACTTGGCTATCGACATCAACACAAAGCATTCGCTCTATGCGGGCGGAGCGGTGGTAGTTCCGCCACAGGAGATTCTCAATACCGAGATACTGCTCCACTTGGAGATTAAGAAGCAGGGAAATGCCACTGCGGAGGTGAAAGATGTTATGCTTGGCAAACTCGGAGCCTCGGCACCAATAGAGTGGGAGGCGGGCAAGAAGTATGAATATACGCTGACCGTAACCGAAAATGCAATCGTGTCGAATGTAAAGGTGGTGCCTTGGATCGACCACTATGTAGATTTGTAGTAAAAACCGAAGTAAAGATGAAGAGATTTTTGCAGTTGATATGTTGTGCAACTCTCCTCACCGCTTGCGAGCAGTGGGGCGAGAGCCTTGATATAAAATCGAACTCGGCAATAGCATTCAATGCCGAGAGCATTGCCGAGAGCATTGTGCGTAGCGCAGTTACGCAAGAGGATATCGACAATGCTCGTGCGACAGTGAAGGTCTATGCAACCCGAAATGGTGGCGCACTCTACAACAATGTCGAGATTGGTCGAGAGAGCACCGGAAAGTGGTATCCAAAAACGGGCAAAACCGATTGGGTGAGTGGTAGCAATTACCTCTTCTACGGCTACGCCTACAACACCACCGAGGGCTTGACAATAAACGACAACGGTAAATCGGTTACGGTTAATCAGCCAACCTCGTACAACGAGGAGAAGATGATTGACTACCTCCTTTCTTACCAATTTCCGGTGGCAAATGGTGCGATGAAGCCTATCGTGCAGTTGCAACTCGAACACGCTATGACATTGGTCGAGATTTATGTCGTGCGAGGTAACCTCTTCGAGGCAAAACTCAAAAAGTTGAGCTTGGAGAATCTTTTCAGCAGCGCATCGCTCAAATGCACAACCCACGCCGTTATAAACGATGGTACAACCAATGTCTGGGAGGTTAATCCTTCGGGAAATGGCACAACAAAATACACCATTCAGCAAAATTCGGGCATTGAGATTGCCGACACACGAGAGAGCACCGCTGCCAAGATGAAGCTTATGTGCATCCCGCAGCAGCTCACCGCTAATACTACGCTCACCGTTGTCTATGAGGTGAACGAGAAGGTTACTGCCGACGGTGCCGACAATTGGGTTGAGCACACTGAATCGTTCCAGCTCTTCAAGTACGACCCTATCGCATACCAATCGGGGCACCGTGTGATATATACCGCAACTATCGACTCGGGAGTAAATCTCCAAGGCGTAATTGCGGAGTGGAAGGATGTGGATTACATCGAGGGTACAATCTTGCCTGAGATACCGTCGGGTGATGATGAGAATGAAAACTAATGCAAACTAAGACAGAGATGAAGATATTGTTCAAATATAGTACATTGTGGGTGGTAGCATTGGCTATGACCCTGATGGGTTGTGTTGCGGGTGAGGGCATCGACACTACGAACAACGAAGATATGAGAATTCGCCTGTGGGCGGGTATTGATAGAGCTTCGGCAAACAAGCAGAGCACTCGTGGAGATGCCAACTCGACGAGTGGCATCCTCACGCCTAATTCGAACGAGAAGCTCACCATCGGTATGGTGCGTATCGACGAGCTCTACTCCGAGGACTACCCTGCATTCGTAAATTGTGGCAACGACGGCAAGCCTAACCCTATCAAGGCGGAGCTCGATGTGCCCGATCCGAACAACAGCTACTACCGTGACATCAACTTCCTCAGTTCGTCGCAGTTCTTCTATCACGCCACCGACCTCGTGAAGTTTGCGGCGTGGTACCCTTACGAAACAGGTGTCTACAACTCGACTGCGGAAAAGACCACCGTAAAATTCCCTATTACGGGCGATGTGGATATAATGTACGGAAATGTTTCGACAGGTTCGCAGACCAATGGTTTCGACATAATGACCTTCGACCACGCACTCTGCGTCTATCGCATCTACATCTACTGTATGCACGAGGGCGTTGAGGGATCGAGCTGGGGTAAGCTCAAAACAATGACTATGGAGACATTGCCGACATCTTGTACCATAACCTTGCCAAAGGAGAAGGAGGGTGCGGGTGCCAAGCAATTTACGATTGAGTACGAGGGCGAGCAGGATATAGTGTTGAGCGACCCTAACAACAACATCTACTTCGATCCGGGCGAGAATATTCCTTTGGGATTGACAAATCGTAGAATGGTTGCAAAGTGTATCTCGGCACCTCCGGCAGATGGTCTGCTCCATATCAGCCTCACCACGACCAACGAAACAGCTCGTCAGCGAGTATCTATTGCCCGAAATTTTCAGGCAGGACACGCCTACGATATCGTTTTGCGATTCTCGGACCACGGCAGCATCAATGCCGATGTGTCGGTTGAAGATTGGTTCAAGCACGACCACGATGTAAATCAGGATGTAACGGTTGATATGTTCTACGACCTTTCGAGATATGGAACATCGAACTGCTACCTTATTAACTCGGCGAACTATGGTTATAGCTTCAATGCTACGGTAAAGGGTAATGGCGACAGCTCGCTTGTGGGCAATATCGACACAACAATCGACCCTGGCTATATCGACATCTTGTGGAGCGATATGCCCGACTACAATGGCAAACCTACCGTGCAACTCGTATCGCACCAGCTCTCAAATCACCGTGTATTGTTCAATGTGCTTGGCAACCCAGGCGATATCAACGATAAGGCACTCAAAGCGGAGGGTAATGTCATCCTCGCAGCTGCCAAGGATAGTATGAGCTTCGTTAATAAGGAGTTTTTATGGACTTGGCACCTTTGGATTACCGACCGAGTAAGTATCCACGGTAACCCTAACGGCTATATCGTGCAGGATAGAAACCTCGGTGCTATTGCCGCAGAGCCCGAGACTGGCAAGGAGAAAAATATGTGGGGCTTGTACTACCAATGGGGCCGTCCTACTCCATTCCGAGTGGTTGATAACAACCAAGTCCCTCACACCACTGCGCAGGCAGAGACCCCTGAGGATGCGGTGAAGGACCCGACAAAGCTCTATGGTATTAACGCCTCGAATGGCGATTGGTTGAAAGCAAGCAACAATCAGTTGTGGGGCTATCAGAACGACTTTACCAAGGCACAAAAGACCATCTACGATCCGTGTCCGCAGGGATATATGGTGGCAGATAAGCGTGTTTGGGAGAGTGTTGCAAACTACCAATCTACAAATGGTTGGCAGAGTGCAGGAGCAAAGATTGAGGTTGGTGGTACTGAAATATGGTATCCTCTTCAAGGCTCGATCGGATCGAACGCTTATCCAAATCAGGCAGAGAGTCGTGTGCGCTTGTGGTCGAGTGTAGTTGATATCAACAACACCAAATATCCGTTCGAGTTGCGCTACAATTCGAGCGGTAATGCCACCACTTCGCCATCGCCAAATCGCAATGTGGCGCTGCCTGTGCGATGCGTGTCGGGTCACTCGACAGAGGTTATTACCAACCTGAGTGCTGCGCAGACCGCAAACTGCTATATGGTTCATCGCCCTGGCTACTACAAGTTCAAGGCGAATGTGCGAGGCAATGGCGTAACACAGCTTTTGACTACCGACGGAAAGACTATTGATATTGGCGACGGTATGTCAGAGAAATTCACCCCTGCAAAGATCGACTTCTTGTGGTATCAGGGTGATTTCAACAATGGTTGGACCAACAACTCCACCACCCCTAACGAGAGCGAGATACCTATGATTTTGATGAATGGTGGCAAGCTCGACGAGAGTGGCTATGTAACCTTCTATGTGGGTGAGTTCCACAAGGGAAATGTCGGTTTGGCGGCATACGATGTGTTGGGCGACATTATTTGGTCGTGGCATATATGGTTTACCGACGAGCCAGAGAATAGAAATAGCGGTGACTACTCCCTAATGGATAGATTCCTTGGTGCAACCTATGCTCCGACAATCAGCGGAAACCGCATCACTTTTGCCAATGACAACCAGATTTTGGCAACATACGGCTTCTACTACCAATGGGGTAAGAAGGATCCATTCTACGGCCCTCGTACAATTAACGCTGCCGACAACACCAATACCAACACGCCACAATGCTCGACCTATTGGACAAAGGCATACAATGGTGCTTGGACCGCTCGTGATACATTCGACACCGATGGTATTGTGCGTGTAAGTGAGGCACCTGCCACACCTCGACTCTTCCGCAAGCGAGCAGGAACGAGCGAAAGAGATGCAAGTAGTTGCTGGTATCCGAATGAGTGGGCAACATCCCGTACATCCGACCATATGTGGGGCTATGGTAATAGTGGTAACTCGGCAGGACAGGGTTACACAAAGACTATGCACGACCCTTGCCCTCCGGGCTATATGGTAATGTATCACCACGTATGGTATTACAACGGCAATGGCTATGTAGGAAGCAGTTCGGGTGGTGTCAATCTAACTACCGAGGATGAGTTCCACAATAGAGGAATTGTACTTATCAGAAATGGATTTGAGAATGCCTGGTATCCGTATGTCGGATATAGAGATGGCGGTAGTGGTCGTATCACCACAGTGGGCACAAATGGTCGCATTGCAACCTGTATGCCATACAAGGAGTATAATACACGATACTACTTCTATAATAATACCCAAACCTACCAGGAGCGATATTTCGGTAGTGCCGGTGCGCAGGCTGTCCGTTGTATGAAAGAGTAAATAAGGAGGATGAAGATTATGAGAGAGATATTGAACAGATTTGCCATTGTGGCGGTTGCAGCGTTTGCCTTGTCGTCGTGTATAAACCACGACGAGGGTAACGATATAGTTGTTGGCGGAGGCGGCACAAGCTCAACCCCTTCCACCACCATAACACCTGCCTGCCGTGTCGAGAGTCAGAGCGTATCACGAGCTCGTGAGCTCGGCATAACCGTGCGCTCGCTTATCGACCAGATAACCACCAAACAGCTCGACTCGAACTTCTTGCGTATAGACGAGGATATGGCGCAAAATCTTGACGGTCTATACACCTTCACGGGAGGAGTAGGAAACACCACTCTGCTCACCAACTGGAACAAGGCTTATACGCTCGAAGCGACCATCATCTCGTCGCCCGACAATACCGAGGATATCCACTATCGTTCGGTGTCGCTTGATCCTGTGCAGCAGTACAAGCTGAATATCGTGGAGCACAAGGATGCCAATGGCGATGTGATTGTCGATACTACTCACTTCTACCACACCCGTTTGGTGGGTTGGTACCCTAAGAATTGTGAGCTCCCCGAGCGAGAGGGCTCACCTGCGACACCGCTATTCGGAGAGTGGAGCGAGTTTGACGCTGTGCGCATAAACGAGACTGTCAATATCAACGGTGTTCCGACCGAGATTGTAGGACTCCACTTCAAGAATTTCAATGGCGAGACCGATATTATGGTCAGCGATGTCTGCGAGGCGCAGGCTTGGCACAAATACAACCCGAACGACCCTCACAAGAGCGATGTTCACCCAACCGACGGAACAAAGATCTATCGTGAGCCATTTGGTCACAACTTCTATAATCCTGCCTACTCCAACTTCCTGACCTATCGCCACTATCGCTCGGCAATTCGAGTATCGGCGTATGCCGACCAGAGTGCGCAGAGCCTCTCGATGTGGGGTGAGATTGAGGATGTGATTATCCGCAATCAGCCAACCTCGTGTAAGATTTGGTTGCCAACCGAAGTGGGCAAGTTTGGCGAGGTCTACGAGTGGGGCGACTACAAGAATCAGAACATTGTGCGTACCGCAATGTTTGGCAACGACAGTAACCACCCCGAGTACCACGAGGAGGCGAAGTATCCTATCTCGATGAAGGGTTCGTCGTTGGAGAACAACCTCTACCTCGGCTACTCGCTGATTGAGCCTGGCAAGGATGTGGAGCTCGAAGTGCATACGCAGTCGGGTGTCTATACGACCGTCATCAGCGCAGAGCATATTCACAAGCACGAAAATGGCACGGAGGAGCATATTGACCTCTTCGAGCGAGGCTACATCTACCACATAACATTGAACTTGCAGACCTCGGGTACCATCAGTGCAATCCTCGAAAAGGAGGGTGATGAGCACTACTACGACCTCTCACGCTTGCACGAGTACGAGGTAGATAACGAGAGCGGCAGCACAGGCGACAACGGCATCGAGGTCTTCAAGATTGCCAACTGCTACATCATCGACCCTACATCGGAGCATTTGATGCTGAAAGATGAGAACGGCAACAACCTGAAAGACGAGAATGGCAACGATATACCATACGACGGCTACTGCTTCCTCGCCACAATTATCGGTAATGGTCAGGCGGGTATCATCTCGCAGGGCTCGCAGACATTATACCCCAACCACGAGGATATCTCGCCTGTGTCGGCGCACCTCTTGTGGGAGAGCGAGCTCGGCTTGGTAACCAATGTCGAGTTGAAGTTCGGTTATGTCCGTTTCAAGGTTCCAAAGGGTGTGAATGCCCGTGGAAATGCCGTTATTGCGGTCTATGACGAGAAGGGTAAGATTCTTTGGTCGTGGCATATATGGATTACCGAGTCGCCACACCAGGTCGATATCGAATTGGGCGAGGGCGAGCACCACACCATAACCGTGCTCGACCGTAACCTCGGTGCGACAAGAGCCACCTGCACAAACGGAGAGCAGGCACTCGAAACCTACGGATTGTACTATCAGTGGGGTCGCAAGGACCCTTCGATGGGACCCGAGTCGTACAATTACAACCTCGTAAATCTGATTACGGCTCCATACTACGACTACTCGTCGGACAAGAAGACGGCTGCCGAGGTGGCGCAGTTTGCAGAGCCGACACTCAAAAATGCTATCGAGAACCCGATGTATCTGATTTTGCCGTCGGCGCAGACATCGCAATACTCGTTCAACTGGCTCCACGAGCGTTACGACTTCCTCTGGGGATACAATATTGCTACGGGTATGACATCGAAGACCATCTACGACCCGTGTCCGTATGGATACCGTGTGCCAAGTAGCGAGTTGAACCACCTCTTCACCTCTGACAAAGGAACAGGTCAGGCGGATACATACGGCTACACCCGTACATTCAACGGCACAACCCTCTTCTTCCCATACGCCGGCTACAAGGGTGTGGATGTGGGCCTTTCGTCGGTGGCATTGCCTTGGAAGTATGTGGGCGAGAAGGGCGACTATCAATCCTCTATGTATTGTAATAATCCCGAAGATATGATTGGCGAAATCACCCACTATATGCACCGTGAGCGCATCTACATCTCGAAGGAGCGGTCGTGGGAGGAGCTCAATGTGGGCACCTACAACGAATATATGACCCCTTGCTACGCCAATCGTCGTACAGCTGCACCTGTGCGCTGCGTGAGGGATGAGATGATTGGTAGTATCACCGGCTCGATTAGCATCGATACGAACACCTTTGTTGCGGGAGCACTCGTAAACATCTCATACAACGCCCACTCCTATGGTAGTGCCATCGAGAATGTGGTCATTCACGCCGAATATACCACAACAAACAGCGTGAAGATGGTGCGTGAGGTGCGTAAGGAGAATGGCATCAAGAAGTACAATATCGAAGGTGTTGTTCCGTTCAATTTGCCGGAAGACTGCGACGATAATGGCATAACCTTCAAACTTATCGTGGAGAATGAGCACGGCCTCACCTACTCCGACGATACCGAGCTGACAAAGACCTCTATCGAGTCTAAGTTTATGCAGTGGAACGATCGAAATATCGACAGCATAAACTCGTCGAACCGAGATTATGTAATAGTGGGTCAGCCAATTCGCTACTATGTGGGTGTATTGGCAAGTGCTAAGCCTACATCTGTAACTATCAACGGCATACAGGCTACCGAATTGACCGACTACAATGTTGTGCCACAGCCGTCGGGCATTGCAACATCGAAGACCGTGTGGTATATCGATTGGTCGCAGAATACCAAGGGTACATACGATATGACTGTTGTAGCAACTGTGGATGGTATGACCAACGAGAATGTGGTTAGTAGCGTGAAGGTTGCAGGTTTGTCAGTTGGCAATAATACTACTAATCTTACCAAAGATGGAGCGACAATGTATGTATTGCGAAACAACAACTACAACACCACATACTTGACTGCGGTAAATGGCAATCTGTCGGCAAATACTGAGCTGAACTACTACAACTTGTTCGCTTTCGAGAATAATAATAGAATCAAGAGTGTTGCACGAGATGAATATTGCAATGGTACTGCGAATAACGGATCTATTTCGTTCAGCGATAACGGAACGCAATATTCATTCACCACCAGCGGTCAAAACAACAGAATTTCTTATGGAAATAATTACATTCGTCAGACTAGCAATACCAATGTATCCCTAAGCAATAGCAATAGAAATAGCTATCGTGATTGGCAGATTTGCCCTGTAACTCTCGATATGCCTTAGTGGGGTATCGCAGGTATCTGTACAAAAGAAGAGCGTGTCCAAAATATCTTGGACACGCTCTTTTTGTCGGAAGTTGTATAACAAGAGACTCCTATTATATAGTTTCTCTATTTAAGATACTTGTCTAACCATCCAAAGAACTCCCTATTCCAAACCAACGAGTTTTGCGGTTTGAAGACCTGATGTGCCTCGTTCTCGAACGATACCAATCGTGCAGGGATGCCACGCATACGAGCTGCGGTAAATGCCTCCAACGACTGCGAGTATGGGATGCGGTAGTCCTTCTCGCCCGTGATAATCAAGATAGGTGTATCCCACTTCGCAACAGCCTTGTGCGGAGAGTTGGCATAGGAGCGCATAGCGGTCTTGTTGTTGCTCTCCCAATATGCACCTCCGTAGTCGTTATTCACAAAGAACAACTCCTCGGTGTGTCCATACATAGACTCGAAGTTGAAGATTCCGCAGTGAGCGATGAACGCCTTGAAACGCTTCTGGTGATGACCCGCAAGATAGAAGGTCGAATAGCCACCATACGACGCTCCCACGCAGCCCAAACGCTCCTCGTCGCTCCACTTCTCCTTGGCAACATCGTCGATAGCCGATAGGTAGTCACGGATATTCTGTCCCGAGTAGTCACCCGAAATCTGGTCGAGCCACTCCTGACCAAACGAAGGCACACCACGGCGGTTAGGTGCAACAACGACATAACCCTGTGCCGCCATCAGCTGGAAATTCCAACGATAGCTCCAAAATTGCGAAACCACGCTCTGCGGACCTCCCTGGCAGTAGAGCAGGGTCGGATACTTCTTGTTAGGGTCGAAGTCGGGCGGAAGAATCACCCAGGTGAGCATTCGCTTGCCGTCGGTGGTCCTCACCCAACGCTTCTGCACCTCGCCCATCTTGATATTGTCGTAGACAAAGTCATTTACGGCGGTAATCTTAGTCATCGAGCCTGTCGCAAGGTCGAAATCGAAGAGCTCCGATGCCATCGAAATGGTCATCAACGAGCCGATGCACTTTCCGCCACACAACTCAAACGAGTTGATGTCGTGGTCGCCCTTGGTCACCACCTCAACCTCGCCAGAGCCATCCGCCTTCACACGGCAAATCTGGTGGGTAGCCTCGATTGGTGCGATGAAGTAGAGCTGCTCCTCGCCATCCCACACCACATTTGTGGCGTGGTAGTCGAAATTCTTGGTCAGATATTTAATCTCGCCCGATGCCAAGTCGCAAATCATTAGTCGCTCCTTGTCTGCCTCGTTGCCCGCACGCTCCTGCGAGCGGAAAGCTATCTTATCGCCCTTTGGCGACCATACAGGATACTTGTCGTAGCCCACAAATGGGAGGTGTGCAACATCTTTGCATAGGTTGCGAGTAGTGCCATTTTCGAGGTCATAGACGAAAATATCCGAGTCGGTCGATACGGCATACTCCTTTCCGGTGAGAGGTTTGCAGGTGTAGGCGAGTCGCTTGCTGTCGGGGCTCCACGCAATCTCGGCGTGGTCGAAATATGGTGCAAGCGGAGCATCCCAAGCCGACTCCTTGCCGATGATATCGGTTGCTACGCCTACGCCATTTGCCAAGAGGTCGGCAACGAAGATGTGGAGATACTTTCCACCATCCCAATAGTCCCAATGGCGCACCATCAAATCGTCGTAGATGCGAGCCTTCGACTTGTCGGCATCCTCATAGACATCTGCCGAGTTGATATTCTTGGCGTGAACATACTGCGTATAGTAGATGTGCATCTCGTCGGGCGAGATACCGAAGCCCTCGATGCCACCCTCGATGTGCGACACCTGCTGCGGCTGCGAGCCGTCGGCGTGCATCTTCCACAACTGCATATCGCCACTGCGGTTCGATGCGAACCAAATATCGGCACCATCGGCACTCCACACGGGCGAGGTCGAGGTCGACGAGGTGTCGGTCAACTCTCGCTCCTCACCTGTTGCGATGTCGTGGCTCACGATTACGGTGACTCCCCTATTCTCCGCCATATTGTAGCGAGTGAGGGTGTAGAGAACGGTCTTGCCATCTGCCGAGAGGGCGTGCGAGCCTATGCGGCCCATCTTCCACATAACCTCGGGGGTGAGGCGTGCGGCAGCAATCTCCTCGGCGGTGAGGGCGTTGTCGATTTGGATGGACTCGGGGGCAGTGTTACAACCCACGAAGCCCGAAAGTAGCAATGACATAGCAATAAATAGTTTTTTCATACTCCGTATTTAACTTAAAATTCCTATCTTTGTAGTATACGAAAACCCCAAAACGATGCAGCTAAACATCTATTTTCTCGATAAACTTCTCATTCTCACCGACTCACCGGTCGAGATTGACAACTACTACCGTATGCCTTCGTCTGAGCTTTCAAGGGCGAATGTACTCAAAATTTTCGAAACTGCCAATACCATCGTCGTGCAAGATGCGATGATTGAGGCCTATGCCGAGCAGTTCATCGGCGAGTTCAAGTGGGTAGAGGCTGCTGGTGGTTTGGTCGAAAACGAGAAGGGCGAGACGCTGATGATATACTGCTATCGCCATTGGGATCTGCCCAAAGGGCATATCGACCCAGGTGAGGAGCCCGACACAACGGCCGTTCGAGAGGTTGCCGAGGAGACAGGCGTCGAGGGGGCAAAAATTGTTCGATTTTTGTGCAATACTTTGCACGCCTACGGCGTTTATGGAGTGTGGGAGTTGAAGCAGACCTCGTGGTACCTCTGCACGGCAGAGAGCTGCCCTACCAAACCGCAAACGGAGGAGGATATTGCCGTTGCCAAGTGGTGCTCACAGGAGGAGGTCGAGGAGAATCTCCGCTACTCCTACCCCACAATACGCAATGTTTTTGCTGCTAAGAACAGAGGTTGTCAATAATATTAAAAAGCCAATGGCTAATGGCTAAAAGCTAATAGCCTCAAATAGAGATTATGGTAAAGATTCTTTGGGTAGATGACGAAATAGAGTTGCTGAAACCGCACATTATGCTCCTTCAATCGAAGGGGTACGAGGTTGACACCTGCAACAACGGCTACGATGCGATAGATATGGCTTCGGAGGTGGCATACGATGTGATTATCCTCGACGAGATGATGCCCGGAATGACGGGTTTGGAGACCCTGCCACTCATCAAGGATGTTCGCCCCAATACGCCCGTGATTATGGTCACCAAGAGCGAGGAAGAGGATATTATGGATAAGGCGATAGGCTCGAAGATTGCCGACTACATCGTCAAGCCGGTGCATCCGTCGCAGATGTTGCCACTCATCAAGAAGCATGTTCATTCGCAGCAGCTCGTGACCGAGCAGACCACTGCCGACTATCGTGCCGAGTTTGGTCGCATATCGCTCTCGATGCAGAACGCCTCGACCTTCCAGCAGTGGGCAGCGATTTATCGCAAACTTGTAAATTGGGATATCGAACTCACGGGTGGCGACGACTCCATTCGTGAGATTTTGCAGTACCAAAAGACAGAAGCAAACCGCATCTTCGGTCGCTTCGTCTGCAACAACTACAAGGGGTGGATAAACTCTCGTGACGAGGAGACACCAGAGATGTCGCACACGCTGATGCGCTCGAAAATCTTCCCTGTTGTGGATAGCCACCGCAAGACTACACTGCTCCTTATCGACAACTTCCGCTACGACCAATGGCGCACCATCAGCGGTATGTTGCGTGGCTACTTCGACATCGCCACCGACGACTTCTACTGCTCGATTCTTCCGACGGCTACGCAGTACGCCCGAAACTCCATTTTTGCGGGTCTTATGCCGTTGGCTATCGACAAACTTATGCCCAACAAGTGGCTCAACGACAACGAGGAGGGTGGCAAAAACCAATACGAGGAGGAGTTCCTCGCACGCCAAATCGCACAGTCGGGCAAGCGCTACAAGTGGTCGTTCGACAAGCTCGTGCGCCCCGAGGCGGGTCGCAAGCTGATTGACAATATCCAGCACATCTACGACGCCGACTTCTCGGTTATCGTCTATAACTTCCTGGATATCCTCTCGCACGCCCGCACCGAGACCGAGATTATCCGCCAACTCACCGAAGACGACGCTTCGTTCCGTTCGCTCACACGCTCGTGGTTCGAGAATTCGGAGCTGTTCACGCTGCTGAAAATGCTCTCGGAGCGAGGTCATACGGTGGTTATCACCTCCGACCACGGCACCGTGCGTGTGGATAACCCTGTGAAGGTTACGGGCGACCGTGAAACCTCGGTAAATCTGCGCTACAAGACCGGTCGCAACCTCGCCTACAACCGCAAGGAGGTATTCGAGGTGACCAAGCCCGAGGAGGTGCAGTTGCCATCATCAAACCTCACATCGAGCTATATTTTCGCCTACAACAACGATTTCCTCGTCTATAACAACGATGCCAATCGCCATATCCGCTACTACCGCGACACCTTCCAACACGGCGGTATCTCTATGGAGGAGATGATTGTGCCGTATATCGTGTTGCAACCGAAAAAATAGAGAAAAACTTTTTAGACGAGAGACGAAAGACGAAAGACGAGAGTAAACTTTCAGCGCTCCCCATTAAGCGACCAACGAGAGCGCCCCCAGTAAGGGCGGAACGCCCGCCCCTATAACCCCCTAGAATGGTTGCGCCATAATAACGGTGGGAGTTCCCACAACAAAAAAAATCGAGCGATAATCGCTCGATTTTTTTACCAATTAGAGGTAAAACTACTTGGCGTCTTATTCTGCTTGGCAGAGAGGAACTCCGATGGCAGATTGGTAAAGAGAGTAAATCCACACGCCTTTTCGACCTCCTCGATAGAGGTGTAGGCCGAGGTGTAGGCTTGGGAAGCGGTATCTTTCACATTATCCATAAGGAATCCGATACCCTTTACCTCGCTCAACTTGCCGTTCGACCACTTGCACTTTATCATCGCCTTGAAACAGCGTGTTGCCACCGGTATCGCCTTGCCACTCTTGTCGGGCGTGGTGTAGTAACCTTGGTCAAAGATAGGTCCCGTTACGACATACATCGTGTCGCACTCCGACTTCCACTGCAACTCTTTGTTTTCGAGTTTCACCCACTTACCCTGGTTAAACGAATTAACCTGCGGGATTTGGTTTGTGTGGAAGAAGGTCTGCTTCTGCGCATTGTACGAACACTTGTTACGCATCATATTTGCCAACATATGTCCTCGGTCGTATGCTAAACCATACGCATCTGCATTGTCATTATTGCTGTGCTTGTAACCTCCGCTGTACTGCGTGAGCGATGACGATGGATTTGCCTCCCAACTGCTTGGTCTTGACATACTGCTCGACATCGGGAAGTGCCAATTGCTAATGGCGTATGCCACCCATCGCACCGAGCACATCGCGTTGTCGTACAAGAGGGTATAGTTGCGGAACCACTCGCCTGTCGATCTGCCTGTTGTCGATTTGTAGTCGTCGCACTGCATTACTAGCACCTTTTGCGACGAATTATCGGTGGAAAATTCGTGCTGACGGCCATAGTATGCAGCCCCCGACTTCACAGACGCAGTTTCCGATGCAAGCGCTATCGCCGGCACTTCGAGGCAACCGAGATATGCTCCCTTTTGCACCTCGAAATCGGTCTTGAACGACACTGTCGAGCCGGTTATGGTTGCGGTTTTCGAGGCGTAAGTTCCCGTACCTGCCACTACAACGTATGCTCGGTAGTAGTAGGTAGTGCTTGGTGTCAGACCTGTCAATTTTGTAGAGAATGTACCACTTGTAGCACCTTGTGCCGCAAGTTGTACCTTATTACCCAACGCTGCTGTTGTCCCCCACTCAAAGCCGACCTCCGAAGGGGAGGCAGTAGCTCCGATAAAAGAGCCCGACAGAGTTACCTCTGTCGAGCTTGGATCTATTTCAGCAGCGGTAGTAACCGTTGCTGCGGGTTCTTCACCCCCGGCGCTGTCGCCGGATGAGTCTCAGTTAATCGAGATGCTCTTGATGTAGATAGCCTTAGACGATGTCTGAGTGTAAGAGATTACGATATCACCCGACAACATCTCTGTCGACTCCAAAGTATAAGATGTAGCAGTAGATGTCAAACTCTTCTTAGCACCAATTTGCTTACCGCCAACTGTAACTGTAAAGCTACCATTAATGCTGCTTGCACCACTAGTATTGATTACGATCTTCTTGACACCTCCCTCATAACCTGTTGTTGTGAGAGTCATTGACTTGTAAGGCTTGCTACCTGAACCAAACTGCTGACCCTTAGTTGTATCGTAGCCCCAATAGCCACCGCCACCAGCAAGCGTCCAGCTCAAAGTACCCAACTTCTGTGTTCCGTTTGTGCTCCACACTTTCGCACCAAATGTATATGAGTAGGAAGCACCCAATGCAAGGTCACCCGATGTCTTAGCACCCTGAGTAATAACGAATGTCTTAGTTACTGTATCGTAACCCTCACGAGTTGCTGTTACAGTGATAGTTGCACTACGCTCCTCACCCTCATTTGCCTCAGATGTGAAGCTGATTGCACCATTGCTGTAAACGAGGTTCGAAATCCAAGACTCGCTCGAAGTTGCTGTAATAGTCCAACCTGTTGCGTATGCTGTTATAACAGTTGCCGAACCCGAAGTTGCATCGTATGCAAGCGAAGTGTTGCTTACTGTAAGCTCGATAACCGGATCCGCAGGAGTGTACTCGCCAACCAATTTATAGAGGCTTACATCTGCCTGACCCGATGCATAGCAAGAGAACAAGTCGCCATTAGTTGCAGCGTCGTTGTAACGGATAGTGTTACGAGTTGTTGCACTATCCTCAGCCTTGATTGTAGCGATACCATTTACGATGCTTACATTCCAAGAAGACTTAGTCGAAAGCGAAGTTTCCTCCTTCAAGTGGTTGCTCGAAGAGCCACCTGCAGCGTAGATATACTTACCCTCAGCAGTCTTGAATGCGAAGCAGCCTGAAGACTTGCCGGCTGCAACTGTAAAGATCACAACCTTAGTATCAAAATCAACTGTATTATTTTCAGTATTCTTAACAACATTTACTGATGCTCGATTATTCGAATTCTGTGCACCAGCAGCCTTGTTGTAGCCGCTTGCTACGATAACAACCTTGTCACCAATGCTCAAGGCAGCAGTCGAAGGAACGAGGTTGTAAGCGTTGTTAACCCAATCGTGCTCCTCTGCCGACTCAATCTCGGTAGTGTAGTTAACCTTTACATTCTTAATCTTACCTGCCGAGAATGTAACATCCTGCGACAATGTGAGATCCTGCTCGTGTACGCCCGAACCAGTCTCAGTAGTTGCGATAACCTTAATTGTGAGGTCATCACCTGCGTTAGCAGTGAAAGGCTTGATAGCTGCATAGAACTTAGCAGAGCCGTTTGACTCGATAGCAACTGCATCCTCAACCGAGATAATAGCTGTGTTCGATACATAACTTGCGCCCGACAAAGTAAACTTAGGTGCCTTCGAGTCCGAGAAGTTGATGTAGTATGAACCTACGATATCCTCCTCGGCAGCGGTGAAGTGAATCTCCGAAATGGTGATAGCCTCGTCCAACTTGTTAGTAACTTCAATCTCAAGAAGGCTCGAAAGGTGGCTAAATGTAAGGTTTGGAGTACCGTTAGCAGGAACAGCTACATCATAACCTGCCATTGGGTAGTTTTCACCTGCGATGTGAGCCATCGAGTTGTTACCATTCTGTACCTGAGCCGAACCAGCCTTGCTACCGATGTAGGTATAGCCGGCGTCATCGTTTGCAGGTGTCTTGATATACGACGAGTATGGATAGAATGCATACCAATCGTACTCCTCCTCAGGGTCCAATGTTTCTGCGAGGTTACCCAAGAAGTAGCCAGTAGCAGCGTCGTTACATACAAATGGAGTACCAGCACCGTTTGTGTAAGGAGTATCGTTAACGTAAGTAGTTGTCTCGCCAACTGCGTGGAATACGTTAATCTCGTCCTTAGCTGACCAAACAGTATTAACACCATCGTTCGCTGTACGCGAAACCGATGCGTAGAGAGCGAAATCGCCCTTAGTCTCAACCGAAGGAGTAACCTCCTCGTTCTGTGCACAATTTGTAAGGTTGAAAGCCATTGCAATCAAACCCAACGAAAGAATAAACTTTTTCATACTTCTCATTTCTCTTTTTTAGGGTTTGACATTAGAATTGGAGCGAGTCCTCCTCACGCTCCCAAGGATTGATTGTTACGCCAGGCATACTTGCCTCGAAGCCTCGCTCAGCCTTTACCGAGCAGACCTCCACCATCGGAGTTGTGTACTCCATAATAGTTGTTCGCTTCATAACTTTGATTATTAAATATTTATATGTGTTAATTTGTTGAAAAATTATATTGCCCAAATCAGGGCGCAAAGGTAACTATTATAATCGGTTATACCTAATTATATTAGAACTTTTTTTGCGGTTTTTAGAGAGTAGGGGTGTTAGGGGCGTTAATCCTGCTACGCAGGCTTTTCCTCCTTCGCACCTCGGCATAGTGTGCAAGCACCCTCTGCTCTCGGTTTGTCGTCGGTTAGAGGCGTTAGGGGGAATAGGGAGAATAGGGGCTTCCCATTCGTCATTGCGAGAGCCAATAGGCTCGTGGCAATCTCATTTATTGTTTTTTATAGGAAAAGTGATGACTAATAAATATAAAATTCCCTTAATTTTCAATTATCAATTGTCAATTGTCAATTTTATGTGTATCTTTGCGCCCGAAAAGTAGAATTCACTAATTATTAAAACAATACAACTATGACAATTACAGCTGCTGATATCAAAATCGGTATGTGCATCGAGATGGATGGCAAGACTTTCCTTGTTGTCGATTTCCAGCACTGCAAGCCGGGCAAGGGCCCTGCTTTCGTTCGTTCGAAGCTCAAGAACTTGGAGAACGGTCGTGTTCTCGAAAATACCTTCTCGTCGGTAGGTATCAAGATCGAGCAGGTGCGTGTTGAGCGCCGCCCTTACCAGTTCACCTACGAGGATGACCTCGGTGCTCACTTTATGCACACCGAGACCTTCGAGGAGATCAACATCGAGAAGACTCTCATCGACAACTACGACCTTATGGCTGACGGCCAGATCGTGGAGGTTATGTACCACACCGACAAGGATGTAGTTTTGGCTGCTGAGTTGCCACCAATCGTTGATATGGAGGTTACCTACACCGAGCCGGGCATCAAGGGCGATACCGCATCGACCAACTCGTTGAAGCCTGCAACCGTGAACACCGGTGCTACTATCAAGGTGCCTTTGTTCATCAACACCGGCGACAAGATCCGTGTTGATACCCGCACTCGTGAGTACTACGAGCGTATCAAGTAAGAGATTGCTTGTTGGCAATAAAAAACGCAGGTTGCGATATGCAACTTGCGTTTTTTGTTGGTTTGGCGGCTGTGTATCGGCAACGCCGAGCGATTTAATTTTGTAAATCTTTGGTTAATTCACCTTTCGCACACAACGGACACGATTGTACTTTGTACGAGGGTGGTAACCGTGTTCACCCGCCTCCGTCTTTTGAATCATATTATATAGGTGACCCAAGTGGACATAAATTTCGTTATACCAGTCATCATAATCTCCATTGGTAACATCGATGCCAGCCGCTACTCCAGCTTCCACCCCTGTTCTATCTGGACCATATTCCTCTGTTACACCACTAACAATCGACTTGTAGTAGTGTTTATATTGATGCATCTGATAGAAGTGTCCTCGGTTTGTATAATTGCCTTTGTTGTTTTTAACTCTATTGTCCACATATGGTGTAGGAGCTGTATCCAAACCACTTGGTGCAGGAATATTCTGGCCATTACTATAAACGACCTTTGTAGCCCTCGCATAATTCGGGTTATCATCATACACGATGGGCACTTGTATAGTTTTACCACCAAATCTACTGGACTGATATTCATAATAGAATAGATTTCTAATATATGCCGGTTGTGAGGTCCAATAGTATTTGTCTTGGAACTCCTCGAATCTGCTATATCCGGCAATAATAATCTCCTCCAACTCATCGGCAGAAGGGAGATACCAATCTACCGCTGCAACGGAGCCACCACTATTTCTCTTATTTCGGTTATAGCAATACTCCACTGCGCCACTTGGCTGGTCTGCCATAGTCAGAACCTTTACTTCTCCATTACTCTTAGTGTAGATTTCGCTTGTAAATTCCTGTCCAGCAAATTCGTGTTCAACACCACCATTAGCCAATGCTTCGCTATCCTGGCTTTTAAGATAGAAATCGTAATATGGGCGTGGTGCTTTTGTTTCATAATCAGCCCAATCAACATTTGGGGTAAGACTAATATTGTAGGAATAATGCTCATTTGACAGCTGCTTTCCATTCAAGCCCCACGGCAAACCCTCAAAGTCGGTCTGGCCATACTCATCCTCAGCATCGTAGTTGTGCAAGTACTCCTCGTGATACTCGATATGGTAAGTATGTCCATTATATGTTACCGGAAAGAGCTTTCGCTGATTGATAACAAAGTCGGTTGATTGCTCGATAGGGAAGTTCTCGCCATCTAACGACAAGGTTACACGAATTGATGCCGAGCGGACATCATCGCCCGCATCGGTACATTCATCGACATAGATCCACACAATCTGATCCTCGTCGGTAACAGGCAAATCAATCTGCGTATTGCCAGCAAGGGTCGTGGTTGTCAAACCGGTGGTAAAGTACTTTCGCTTACCCGCCGAATTTTTAAGACCATCAGGGAGGTCGGATGCCTGTAAATAAACAGATTGGTCAGATGCCTTATTGCCAGCATTATTCATACCAAAGCTTCGCTCGATACCAACCCATTTTTTGTCTGCATCATCCTTATAAACCACCTCAACACGCACCTTGGCGTTTGACAAGTCCTGACCCTTAAAGTTGGCGTTCTTGCGGATACGCAGTGGTCGCACCTCGAAGTGCGAGTCGAGCAAGGTCTCACGACGCAGATTGATGACGACAGGATTTACACGCTCGATATTCACTCGGTGGTCAATAGAGATAGAAGCCTTATCACCCTGGTCGTTCGACTTGGATATACCCTTGATAGTCACATAGTTGTTGTACTGCGTATTGCGCTCGATATCAAAGTTCGAATAGTTGTCGTTGCCGACATAGATATCATACGACACATTCCAGTTGTGACCCTGGTGGTCGATATACTCACCAAAGAAACGCACAAAGGTTGCCTTGATATCGTTATCCTCATTGCCTGTGCCCTCCGCACCTGCAAGCATCGGCTTGTAGCACTGCGGATAACGCCTTGCCTCGTCCTCGTCGAGGTCGGCAATCTTACCAAACGGATAATCAAAGTCGTCGGCTGCCTTCTTTGCTTTACAGAATCGCTCGGGGATGTAGAAGTAGAACGAAGCCTGCTTATCCGCCTGAGCAAAGTCGCTGGTAATATTGCTGGCAGTATAGACCACGGTCGATACAGGCGTTGTGTCGTGCGTACCGCCATTCTTACCCTTTGCACTGATTGTTCCACCCAGGAAATCGACATTCTCGACAACATTATGCACCTCGTACTTGGTCAGCGAGAAGCTCGCATAGTCGATACCATCGACCTTCTGATCGGGTTTCGAGAGGATATTTACGACAACCTTGGCATAGAGAGCCTCCAACGGTATCTGGATAACGGACTCGATTGCATCCACATCGTTAATCTCCATCACACCAATCATCGGGAAACACCTTGTGTTGGTACCCTCCTGTTCATTGTGGTACAGTGGCATATCAACGCCCTGTACATCGCTTGTCAGGGCAAGAAAATCGGCGAGGCTATCGCCATTTCCCAACGAAGAAGGGTTAGCGATATTTGCGAAGATGTAGAGATGGCGAGCACCCCAATTCTTCAAATTGTTCTTATCGAGGGTAAATGTTGGGTTACCGCTGTTTATAAATTGCTTATCCTTACATATTCCGCTGGCATCGAACACAGCAAGGCACATACTCGCAGTATTGCCCTCGTCGCCCACCTTGAATGCTCGGGTATCGACATTGCGGTCGCTGAACGATTGAACACGACCTACAACCTGAATTTGACCACCCCTGTTTATTACGGGCGTGTCGATATTGGTCTGCAAGCACGATGCAGTACCAACAAGAATCGCCAAAAGGGCTATATACCTAAACATCTTCATAGCTTTCTACTCAAATTCGTGATCAATTCTCTCGCTATCCTTCCACTCGTCGGATTCGAGAATTACGATATTGATATTTCCGTCGGAGAAGTTCAACTGCACAAAGTAGTGACGGCGCTCTTTGAGGTCTCGATCCACCGAGAATTCCACCTCCTTGTTTTCGTGAAGCGTATCATTGACCTTGTAGGTCACTATAACCTTACCATTCATCGTTAAGTCTTCCTCCACGCCATCGCCATCGGTGTCGATATGCTGATTTTGCGGGATGATAATCATCGACTTAGCGTATGGCTCGGTCAATTTAGCCTCTTTGCCCGAAACAACCTCGATAGGAGAGCCTCCGTAGATGTTGTATGTTGCAGTTTTGTTCGCTGCCATACCTGCGAAGTAGTCCAACTCCGACACATCTCGGTCGTTGAGCGGAATACGCACCTGGTCGTAGAGCAGATTGTTCAGGGTGATTGTCAAACCCGTTACAACTACCTTTTCGCCATTAGTAAAGAGGTTATTTGCCGTAACATCCAACGCTGTAAGGCGGTGTTGCATATGGAAACCGACAGTGCGAGAGGTGTAGTTGGCATCAATCGCATAGCCCGTCATCACATCCACGTGGTTGTCAACGCTCAAACGGCTTGGCAGCGTAAATTCGATATATGGGTTACCCTCGTAGTCTGCTGCACTTGTCGTCAGGCCATAAGGATAGTAGGCGAAGAAGGCATATTTCTGCTTGCCCAGCCACTCCTTCATCTCGGAGTAGGTGTGCATCGCCTTAGTGCCATACTCTCCGTTCCACTCTACTAGCTGATTATGCGAATCGAAGACATTGGGCGTAGCCTGCACCTCGGCAATGGTCCAATCGTTTGCCAAGTAGGTGTATCCCATAACGCCAAAGTTGGCATAGAGTCGGTTATCGTCGGGGTCGTTCGGGTTCTCCTTCTCGTACAAATCACCACGGGTGCCATTTTCGAAGTCGAACTGTATGTAGCCATACTCTGGCGAGCCGAGATCGACAACCACATCGCCGCCCTCGGTAGATTGACCCTGCTGGCAACCCACCATCAATGTGAGTGCAGATACCAACAACAGATATATATAAAACCTTCTCATAACCTGCTACTTAATAATGATAATACCTCCCGACTGCGGGCTACCCCACTCCTCGACCGTTGGTGTCGAGATGTATATATTTTTATCAACCGACAATGTCAAAGTGTAGACATATCGCTGATTTGCCTTCCACTCAACTGCCGGAATTGCCTTCGAGAAGGTGTAATACTCCACCTCTGCTCCCTCTTGCTGCTGATACTCATACGAGATATTGAGCATCACCTGACCGTCGGCTATGCTTTGCGGAACAACCAACAAACCGTTATCCTCCAATAGTGGAGTCTTGTTGCCGATGTTGTAACTCAAATTTCGGCGCAACACCGTTCTCTGCTCCGCTACGGGCTTCAACTCCTCCTCGTAGCTGCTACCAGGCTGACACACGATAGACAAGTTTGCAGTACGGGAAATACCCGAAAAACCTATGCTTGTAATGGTGATTCTGGCGTTGTCCGCATCTTTGGTTGCCTCGAACCCGATATTTGCGAAATAGTGCTTGAACTGCATCGGCACGCCCTCGGGGAACTCCTCGCCCTCGGGTATTTCGCCCTGAATGGTGAGTGCAGTCATAAAGTCCGAGTCGGCAGCGTAAGGCACCTGAACGGAGCCCGTATACCTCAGAATTGTACCGCTCTCGCTCTCCTCGGAGGTGCGGGTTATCACTGTTGTTTCGGGATAGAAACCGAAGAAGTAGAAAGTTCTGTCATTCACCCAATAGCGGGTGTTGTCGTAGGTGAAAGGGGTGTCGGCAGATGAGCGATAGACACGCTCGCCTTCGAGCAGTGGTATCCACTGCAAGTTCGAGCCGTCGGTGGCGTTGTCCGAGCCGAGGTTTATCTCGGCATATACCTTGAACTCCTTGATTTCGCTTGCATCATTAACCTCGGCACGAGTGGAAGCCTCGCCAAAGCATATCGGCGTATTGTTCTCCTCCGTCTCGACCTCGTTACAGCCCGAGAGTATTGCCGCTGCGACAAATATTGCCAATACAAACTTTTTCATCTTCGACCTATTAAATTTCGGAATTATATAGTTTGGGCTTGTAAGCTAAGATACCCCCTCCGCTTCGCTCGTCCCCCTAATTCAGGGGGACAATACCTTATGTATTCCTCCCCTAAGTTAGGGGAGGTGCCCGTTAGGGCGGTGGGGTATATTACTAATCTGCAATACAAACCCAAAGTATATAATTCCATTAAATTTTTGGGGCGTAAAGCCTTTTTGTTGGTCTGCGCCCCATTGTTCGGGCACCTCTGCCCATCGTAGCGACTATAAGGGGTTTCAATCCCTTATAGCCTATGTGTTTTTATTAAAGCTCAGTTTCTGGCTTATTCTCGAATCCATTAACCGTACTGATAGTGAAGTCGATTGCCTTGTCAGGTGTAGGCAAAATCACATTGAATGCATAGTGGTAACCCTTCTGGAAATCAACAGCCTTGTCATCTGTAAGCTCAATATTGAAAGTCTCAGCAGGACCATAGTTGCTACCATTGAACAAGAGCTGTGCTTCGACAGCAATCTTCAACGGAGCCTCACCCGGGATGATAACATAAGCACCCTCTGCCGCAACAACACCCTCTGCTGCAATAGCGGTTGTAGGTACTGCGAGTGTGAGATCAGCCATATCGCCGGATGCCGAAGTCCAGCTACCGTCAGTGCCATTGTCTGCAACAGTATACACACCTGTTGCAAATGCATCTGCAACAGTAACTGAATTTACCTTATAAGTGTAATCTGTAAGAAGATCTTCGTGAGCAGTAAACTTGAACGAAATCTTCGAGAGAAGGTGGTTCATTTCAAATGCAACCAAAGCAGGAATCTCGGTGTGAGTATTCTCCTCCTTGTAACCATAAAGGAGGTCGTTCGAGCCATTTGCGGTGAAATTGATGCTCTTTACAACACCATTTTCAGCCGTTACGCTTGTTGCATCAACAACTGCGTAGAACTTATAGTCGCAATCATCTGCCCAATAACGCTTAACATCGCAATCCCAAGCCACGCCATACTCCTTACTATTACGAGTTACGGTTGCACCATTGTAGAGCTCTGCCCAATCCGAAGTACCTTTATAAGTACCCCAAACCTGGAATTCCTCAACCTTTTTGTCGCCCTCATAGATAGCCTTAGTCGAGTTCTGAACATAAGCATCACCGAAACCGATTGGAGTCTGCGGATTGATAGTCTCGTTCTGGATGCACGATGCCAAAGCGGCAACTGCAAATACTGACAATAAAATCTTTTTCATAGTTTTATAAGTTTTAATTGTTCTTCGATAGATTAATTAAATGTACCGCTTACTACAGGGTCTGGAGTCTCGCTGTCCCAAGCAGGTGCGCCAGTAACGGTAAAGTCGATAAGCTGCTGAGACTCGAGATTAACAATGAAATTGTACTGAAAACCCGATTGAAGGTTAATAGCTACCTTGGCAGTCTTCTCTGCTGGCATATTAATTTCAGCACCATTCTTATCGTAGAGAGCAAGCTTAAACGAAACTTGCAACTCGCTACCTGCAGGATAATCGCAAGGAACAACGAGGTAGTCGTAGTTCGAAGTTACAGATGCGCCAGAACCAATATTTGCAGCTTCTGCACTCTCGGTAGTCGCATTTGTTGCGTTACCAAAGTTAACGCCAGCTACTCCTGTGGTTGTCCAAGTTGTTGTAGCAGCCCAAGTATCAGCATCAACATCACCAGTATAAGAGATAGCGCAGTCGCCCTGTGTGTAAGCATTTGCAATATTAATGTCAGTTACCTGATAGTAGTTGTCGCCGAGAGTTGCAGCATTAAAAGTAAACTTAACCTTCGACAAGAGGTGCTGCATATCAAATGCAACTGTCGCATTACCGCTCGAAAGAGCATCCTTACGACCTACTGCGCTGAGAAGCAAGTCGGTCTTACCGTTACCCGCAAAAGTAATCTTGCTTGGGAGATGTGCATCTACGCTTGGAGTCTCATATTCTGTCACAGCAGTATCTGCAACACCTGCAAGAGCTACAAACTTATAGTCTGCATCTTTTACCCAATACTTAGGCGTCTCGCACTGCCAAACCTGACCATAGATAGCATCTGTGTCACCAGTAGTGTAAACATGTGTGTAATCAAACACCTCAACTGAATTTGCTGCTGTACCCTTCAAAGAGCCATACACATAAATGTCTTTGAGGAGGTTGGTTGCACCATACGAATAGTCGATAGCCTTAGTTGTGCCACCTACGAATGGTGAGCCGAAGTCGATCAACTGCTGTGGGTTGACATCCTCACTCTGTACGCACGATGCCATTGCGGCAACTGCGAGAATTGATAAAAGTACCCTTTTCATAATTGTAATGTTTTTATTTGTTTGTTTTGTTTGTTATTGTTTTCAGTTTCTTTCTGTTTTGCTTCGTTTTTTGTAGGGGTTATGGGGGCGCTCGTTACACTCGCTTTATGGGGGTTATGGGGTCTTTCCCTATTGCCCCTATTGTCCCTATTGCCCTTATTTCCCGCTTTCTCTCTTGTGAGTAGAGGTCCGGTCAAAGACCTCTACCCTATGGTGTGAATTAAATAGCTGGATTGTCGTGACCCTGCTCAGGGGTATTAACATCAACATAAGGATTGTTCCAGTCGTTAACAGGCTTAACATCGAACTGGATAGTCTGCTCCAAACCTGCCTTGAGCGAGAAGTTGTAAGCTGTACCCTTATGCAAAGTAAGATCATTGATAGTCTGCGAGTATTCGATAACATCAACAACCTGATCGGCTGCTACCACTCCATTGTACAATGTAATTGTGCAACGGATTGTTACATCGTGAGTTCCAGGGATCAAAAGGTGCTCATAGAGCGACTTGCCCGACTCCTGCTCCTTAACCTCGATTGCTGTTGTCTTAGTGGAATCGCTCTCATCTGATGCAACGATATTACCAAACTCCACATTGAGGTCAGCGTCTGTGTTATTTGTCCAACCCGACTCAACATCATAAACAGCTGCTGCATCAAGACCGCTAATCTCTATATCGGTTACCTTGTAGATGTTAGCAGGTGCGCCATTTGTGTTCTCAGGAGTTGTATTTGTGAAGGTAAATACAGCCTTCGACAAGAGGTGCGAGAAGGTGAAAGTAACCTTATCGTTACCGCTTGCCTTTGCAACGATATTCTTTGCATCAGCATAGAGCAAATCCAAATCTGTACCAGCGGTATAGCTGATAGTCTGTGGCAAACCTTTTACCAAAGCATTATTATCAACAACACCATTTACAACAGCAGCAAAGTTGTACTTGTTGCCTGCGATCCAATACTTGGTCTTAGTTGCATCATATGTCCAAGCAGCACCTACGCTACCTTCAACCTTCTCCTCAACAAAGATAGGAACGATAGGAGCGTTAACATCGTGGTCGCCCTGGGTTGTACCCCAAACATAGAACTCACTGATAGTTGCAGTAGTGATACTTGGGTCGATAGACTTGGTGGTAGAGCCAACATAAGTGTTGAAGCCGATAGCCTGATCCAAAGCGAGCTCGCTCTGGAAGCACGATGCCAATGTAGCCATCGAAAGAACTGCGATAAATAACTTTTTCATAATTATAAATTTGTTTTTGTTTCTTGTTTTGTGAGCGGAGGTCGGTCGAAGACCTCCACTCTATTTTTGCATTTTCCGAAAATTTCGAGCTATAAAGATAGTGAAAATTTCTGATAATTATGTTATTTCCGTCAATTATATTGCCCTTGGGGGCTATTTTTTTGACTACTGCTGTGCTCCGTCAACCCAAACAGTTGCCTTTGCACCTGTTACTGCATAGAGACCAGGCATACCTGTCTGCGAGCAACCATTCAATACAATCTTGGTAGTTGCATACGATGCATCGATATTAACAGCATACTTGTTCGAAGTTGTCGAAGTGAAAGTACAGTTGTTGTACTCAGCCTCGATTGTGCCACCAGTTCCATAAACCTTTGCAGCACGGTCAACACCCGAGAACGAGCAATCGTTGAAGGTAACCTTCTTTGCACCATATATGAACGATGAGTATGCACCATCTTCAACACCGCCGAACTTACACTTGTTGAAAGTCCAAGTAGCGCCACCATTCAAAGTAACCTGACCCTCGAATACGCAGTTGTCAAAGTTCATAATACCGGCAGCCACAAAGCCTGTTTTGAGGAAATCGCCATCCTCAGCTGGAACCTTAATAGTGATATCCTTGAAATTAACGGTCTTGTTGCTCAAATGATAAGCCTCATCCGCAGAAAGAACATTAAATGTACGAGTGTTGAGACAAGCAGTGTTGTCCACGCCGATAATAGTACCTCCGTAATTTCCCAAAATCTCCTCTGTGAGGTCAATCTGACCAGATACATAGATAGTCTCCTGATTTGCAGCGATAGCATCCTTCAATGCCTGCTGAGTCGATACAAACGACACCTCAACCACCGACCAAACGCCATTCTCCTCCATTACTGCGTAGCCGGCAGGGAGATCGTAAACAACAGTTGCAGGAGCAACCAATGCAGCCGATGCAACGGTTACATCGAGATCAATAGCTGTTGCATTCTCTGCATCAACATATACATCGCTCTTCAACTGTGCGTCCTCGGTAACAACAAGCTTACCAGAGTTTGCTTTTACACTTGCCGACTGCATCCAGATAGCCTTATTGCCACCTGTGCTATAAATAACACCGCCATTTACATAGAGCTCGTTCTTAGCCTCAATGCCATTGAGGAACTGACGAATTGCACGGTAGGTAGACTTAACGGTTCCGCCATTGATAGTAGCAATAGCCACGGTGTTCTTACCATTTGTGAGGTTGTCGATAGCGTAAGCCATATTGGTACCACCAAGGTGCTCGATTGTTCCACCATTAACGGTGAGAGTACCTCTCTGGTTCGAGATAACCGACGAATATGCGTTCCAACCACGGTTCTGCTCTGCCGAAGCAACAATCTTACCGCCCAAAGTGTCGTTGATAGTGAGGCTTGCACCTTGAAGAACCTCGATGAGAGCGTAGCTCTTAGTGCCGGCATCAACACCCTTGATAGTGTGACCATTGAGGTTGAGAACAACGCTCTTGCCAGCAGCGATATCGAGCTCCTCGTTACCCAAGTCGAGGTCGTTAGCCAACATCACGCTACCACCATTTGCAAAAACATCCTTCAACTGAGCAACGGTAGTAACACCATCCTCAACCCAGTCGGTAATGTCGAGAACATCGAACTCGATCTTCTCACCCGGCTCAGCAAGGGTAAGAACGAAGTTGTATGCCTTACCTGCCTCGATATTTGCTACGGTAGAGATCTCCTTAACCACCGGTGACAAATGCTCTGCGTCGTTTCTGTCGTAGTATGCGTAGTTGATAGAGATTGTCAATGGGCAGTTTGCCTGTGGAACGATAAGACGCTCGTAGTTCGACGAGCCCTTGCCGTTCAAGCCCAACTCGATAGCATTAGCACCCGCAGTAGTCTCGTTAGTAGCAACGATATGACCAAATTCGAGTACATAGTCACCTGCGTGGTTAGCCCAGCTCTCAGTTTCGATATCGTAGGTTGCCGACTCGATTGCGTTTGTGAGCTTAACATCCTTAACAACATAGTAGCCACCATTGTCTACCGGAATGATGTTGCGAACGCTAACCTTTGCCTTTGCAAGAAGGTGCTCGAACACAAAGCGTACAGGCTCAGCATTGCCTGTGTAGTTGATGTCCAACTTCTCAGCATAGAGAATGTCGTTCTGAGCCGAAGCATCGCTGAGGGTGATGGTGGTAGGCATACCGTTTGCATCCACAGCAACCGCTGTCTCGCCAGCCTCGTTACCTGCAACAACTGCCTTGAAGTTGTAGGTGTTGCCCGAGATCCAATAAGTAGTGAAGGTATCGTCATAGTACCAGCCGGCACCACCCTTCATTACATCAACACCGTTGAAGATGTTAGCCACAACGCCATTGTTCTCCAAAGTACCATAAACCTGGAACTTGTCGAACATATTGGTGTTGCTATAACTTCCGTCGATAGCCTTAGTTACGCCTCCGACATACGCACCGGCGAACTCAATTGGAGTGTTGTTGCCTGCGCCAATGAACTCCTCATTCTGGAAGCACGATGCCAAAGCAGCAACTGCAAAAATTGAAAGTAAAACCTTTTTCATAATTGTAATGTTTTTATTTGTTTGTTGTTTTGTTGTTTTCAGTTTTTTAGAGGCGTTAGAGGCGTTAGAGGCGTTAGGGTCGTTAGGGCTCTCTCGTCTTTTTCATACCCCCTCCGCTTCGCTCGTCCCCCTAACTTAGAGGGGACAAATTCGCACTGCGAATTGTCCAAGTGTGTTACCCTCCTCCTAAATCCTCCTCCTGTGAGGAGGACTTGTCGCTCCGCTCCACTAATTGTTGTGGTTCTATTTCCTCCCCTAAGTTAGGGGAGGTGCCCAAAGGGCAGAGGGGTCTGTCTCTTTCGTCTTTCGTCTTTCGTCTCTCGTCTTACTGCAAAGGCAGTGGCTTCTCCTGCTCAGGGGTGGTCCACGCCTCAACGGTAGGATCGCCGAAGATGATTGGTTTGAGACCCATAGCGTCGCCGCTCAACTCAACTGTGAAGTTGTACTGTGTTCCAATCTTGAACTCTACACCCTTGATGGTTGTGCTTACAGGGATAGGGTTACCTGCCTGGTCGCCGTGATATACTGTAACATTGAAAGTTACGGCATACTCCTTGGTGTTGTCGGCAGGGATGGTCAAACAGTTGATGTCGCACGAAGCAACCTGTCCAATCTGGAGGTTCTGTGCACCCTTAGCGTCGCCAAAGTCGAGCACAACATCCTGTGCCGCAGCATCGAATACCCACGAGTAGGTTGGCTGTGTGAGGTCGATCGAAGCCTTGTTCTTTGCGGTCATCTTGATACCCGAAACCACAAGTGTCTCGTTGTTGAGGAACATATTCTTGAACGAGAAGCGTACCTTCGACAAGAGGTGCTTGAAGTTAAGACCTACCTGTGGCATAGTAGTCATCTCCTCGACAGTCGCAGGGGTAGCATAGGTTGTTGGAGCTGCGTAGATAAGGTCGTGCGAGCCGTTAACATTGGTGAAGGTCACCGAGCCCAAACCCTCCTTCGAAATCTGTCCTGCTGCTGCATTTGCGAGGGTGATCTCGATGTTCTGGCAATCTACCGGAGCCAACGCTGTGAAGTAGTAGGTGCGACCCGGATTCCAGAATGCAACAGGGCTGTAAGTCCAAGCGCCATTATCCTTAATTACACGCTGCTGATTGAACACGATGCCCGATGGCTCATTCATAAATGCCCACACATCGAATGCGTCGATATTCGACGATGTAATAGCAGGGTCGGTCGCTCGTGTAGAGTTCGACTTCACCGCCGCATCAAACTTGATGGCAGTATTAGGAGTAAACTCGCTGCTGAAACACGACATCATAGTCGCTGCAACTGCCAATAGTACAAAGAATTTTTTCATAAAGTTTATTGTTTTAGGTTTATAATTATTTTCTGTTTTTCATCTCGTCATTGCGAGAGCTGTTAAGCTCGTCGTTTTCATACCCCCTCCGCTTCGCTCGTCCCCCTAACTTAGAGGGGACAAATTCACACTGCGAATTGTCCAAGTGTGTTACCCTCCTCCTAAATCCTCCTCCCGTGAGGAGGACTTGTCGCTCCGCTCCACTAATTGTTGTGGTCCTATTTCCTCCCCTAAGTTAGGGGAGGTGGCTGAAAGCCAGAGGGGTCTGTCTATTGTTTTTCGTTTTTGCTTTTAGCCATTAGCCATTGGCCATTAGCTTTTCTAATTTTGCATTTTGCATTTTGCATTCTGCATTTTGCATTAACCCTGCTTTGCAGGCTTTTCCTCCTTGCGGCTCGGCATAGTGTGCAAGCACCCTCTGCTCTCGCTCCGCAGCGTCGGTTCTGCATTTTTCTCTCTTGTGAGTAGAGGTCCGGTCAAAGACCTCTACCCTAAAATTATGCTGTAAAATTATTTTACAGTTGCATTTTCTACGCCACCAACAACCAAAGTTGCAATGTTCTCAGCAGTCAAAGCCACGCCACCGAGAGTACAGTTCTCGAAAGTTACTGCACCAATAGCCTCAACCTCGAAACCTGCCTCGAAAGCGCAACCTACGAACTTGGTAGGACCATAAGGACGGCAGTATGCATAACCGCAACCCTCGCCGAACGAGCAGTTGGTATAAACAACCTCCTTGTGAACATCCGAGTGCGAAGTCCAACCGTTGATAGTACAGTTCGAGATATATACGCCATAGTTCTTGTTACCTGCATCCGAGTTGAATGTGTAGATAACATCCTTGAAGATAACATTGTCGATATATACATCGCCATCAGCACCTGGCATAAAGATACCACGCATTGCACCCTTAACGGTTACATTCTTGATAGTACCACCTGTTACAGCAACACAGCAAGCCCAAGTTGCATTTGCATCTTTTACAGTCAAAGTGTTGCCCTTACCGTCGAGAACTGCACCATTCGATACGGTAACACCTGTTGCGCCATAGCCCGAGTTTGCATTGGTCTCGCCAGCCGACAAAGTGATGTCACCAAGCAAAGTTGTGTTCTCGTCGAAGTTGGTGTCGATCTTTGTGCCATCGTCAGTCTTTGGAAGATCCTCCTTCGAGCCAGCAGCTACAACCTCCTCGCCCTCAGCGTTGGTAACAGTGTAAACACCTGCCTCAGCAGCAGTGTTGCCAGCCTGAACGAAGCTGATACCGTCGATAACAACCTTGCTACCCTGGCAACCGTTCAAAGTGTAACCACGACCTACATAACCCAAGTAGTCGAACTTATCAGCAACCGAGCCGTCAGAGTTAACACCTGTCAACTTACCGGTGTAAGAGCAGTTTACGAGGGTACAAACATTCTTTGCACCATCTGACCAACCACCTGCGATACCACCAACACGGTAGTGGTCGTGAGCCTTACCAGAGCGACCTGCAACTACTGCGATGTCACCTGTTGTGTGGCAGTTCTCGAAGAGCTGATCGCCTGCTGCCAAACCGATAAGACCACCTGCGAAGAACTTGTTTACAGTTACATTGATGTTCGAAGAGCAGTTCTTGCATACCGACTTACCCTGCAACTGACCAGCCAATGCACCAGTGTTGTTGTTTGCGATGAGGTAGCTACCCTCGTTAGCGATAACGTGAACATTCACCATTGTTACATCACCATACGAGTTACCACCTGCGATAACTGCAACACGGCTTGCACCGTTAGCATCCTGAGTAGCATAAACCTTGATGTCACCCTTAACAGTTACATTCTCGATAGTCGAAGTACCCTCCAACGAACCTGCAACAGCACCGATGTGACCCTGGCTGTGGTCGATATCCAAGCAAGGGATGTTCAAGTTTACATTCTCGAAAGTTACATTCTTGATAGTAGCGTTCTTAGCATAACCGAAGAAACCGATAAATGCCTTACCCTCCTTAGCCTCCTCCTCAACGATATTGAGGTTGCTGATAGTGAAGCCCTTACCATCGAAAGTACCTGTAAATGGCACAGCCTCAGAGCCGATTGGAGTCCAGTTGCTTGCTGCACGAGTTGCGTTGAGGTCAAGATCCTCGCTCAAAACGATGTTACGGTCAGTAGCTACACCTGCGTTGATCTCCTCTGCAATCTTCTTCAAACCGTCGTTCGAAGTAACAACATAGGTGTTGCCATCAGCAGTCTTGTAGTAACCAATATCGTGATCCTCTGGAGTTGGTTTGTACCAGTCGATAATCTCAGCAGCGAACTCGATCTTCTTTGCATCCAAGACATCTTTGTCGATAGTTGCAATGAGGTTGTAAGCAGTACCCGAAACGAACTCGTAGTTAGTGAGAGATGCCTCGATATCCTTCACATTAACAGCGTTACCGTTCCAAATCTCAACCTTGAAAGTGATCTTGTACTCCTGAGTAGCGAGTGCAGGGATAGTCAAACGCTCTTTGTCTACCTCCTTTCTATCGCCATAAGAAAGGTTGTTTGCGCCATCTACATCCTTGAAGTCGAGGATGAGAGTCTCATCAGCGCCGGTTACATTACCATCTACATCTTTGTGACCGAGCTCCCAGTTGTACTTAACACGCTCAGCAACAGGAGTATCGAGAAGGTTTGCAGGGTTGAGAGTAACATAACCCTTAGCAGGAACTACCATCTTAACATCCTTGATTTTGAGAGTAGTCTTCTCATCATCGTAACCGTTGATGAAAGTAAACTTAACCTTCGACAAGATGTGGTTGAAGTTGAAGGTAACCTTCTCAGGAATTGCAGCTGTTGCTGGCTTAGTGTACGAAGCATAGAGTACATCCTCGGCACCCTCAATGTTGGTGAAGTTGATCTGACCAAGACCGTTAGCAAACGGATTGTGTGCCTCGGTCATAGGGTTGTTCACAACCTCTACATTGCCTACGCCATTGCCATAAGGGGTGATGGCGAAGAAGCGGTAGTCATAACCCTCCATCCAGTAACGAGGCTTGTCATAAGTCCACTCGCTACCCGACTTCGATACCAACTCGTTGTTGAATACCTCACCAGCCGAGTCGCCTACATACGCCCATACAGTGAAGTGGTCGAGATTCTGAACCTTTGTGCTTGGATCTTCCGCACCACGAACAGAACTACCAACATAACCACTGAGAGCAATCTGATTGTCAGCAGGATTCGGAACATTTACCTCCTCCGACTGTACGCACGCTACCAAACCTGCGATAGCGAATACGCCTAAGAAAAACTTTTTCATAGTGTTTGTTTGTTAAAGTGTTAGTTAATAAATAAAAAATTGTGTGTGTAAAAATTTGTTAATTGTATTTTGGTTTTTGTTTTGGTTTCTACTGCAAATCAACATTTTCGTTCTGCTCGGGGTTTTCGTTGTCCTCCCACTCGCCAACCGTGATAAGACCGAACTTGATTTCGAGCAACTTATCGTCGAATACATTCTCGCCCGTGAGGATTGCGTTGATGCGATAGCCCTTGCCCTGTTCGAGTGCGGTCAATGGCGACTGTCGGCCTCCCGTCTCGACCTTGTTGATAGAGCCATCGAATATGAGCTCCGCCGTGCGAGTGTTCTTCGGAATTGCCACCTCGCTGCCCTGATAGAGCTCCACATCGAACTCAATCAACAGCTTCGCACCCTCCTTGACAGGAAGTGTCAGGCACTCGAACTCGCTCTCGCCAACCTCGCCACTGCCGAGCAAGATACCCTTCGATGGGAATTTTGCATTTACCGCATTTCCGAAGCTCAAAGTCAAAGCGTCGTATGCCGAAGATACCTCCCACTGGTATGGGCGTGACTGTGTCAAATCTACCGAGCCCGCATTTGGCACCTTCATACGGATGTTGGTAACCTTCAACGAGTTGTACTCGCTTGGGAAGCCATTCTGGAAGGTGAACTTAACCTTGGTCAAAAGGTGTTGGAACACGAAGCTCACAACAGGGGTATTTGCGATAAGCTCCTCCTGGCTACCTGTTGTAATAGGCTCAGATTGTGCGTAGAGCAAATCGAGCTTACCGTCAGGGTTGGTGAAGGTCACTGTGCCCAATGCGCCCTCGTTCGACATCTTGCCATTGTCGGCAAGCTTCACCTTGATATTCTCGTTATCGACAGGCGACAACGCCGCAAAGCGGTAGATTTGGTTAGGGGCCCAATAGATAATTGGTGCAGAGTATCCCCAAACGCCATTTGCACGAACTACTCGCTTCTGGTCGAAAACAGTACCGCCATTGCTGCCCATAAAGCCCCATACATCGAAGGCCTCGATGCTGCCCGATGTAGTGCTTGGGTCTACCGCCGCACGGTTAGGCACACTCTGTACGAATGGTGCATTAAAGCTAATGGCACCCGACATTCCGGTAGGAACAAACTGCTCCTGCACACAGCTTGCCATTGCTATAACCGCAAGAATACCGAGTAAATATCTTTTCATAATATATCTTTTATTTTCTTGTTTGCACAAACTCTGTTCTGTTCCAAATCTCTCTTACATAATCGGCAAGATGATATCCTCATACTCCCAATCCTCAACCTCGACATCGAATGCTCCCGAACCCTCGGTGCCCGCCTCCTTCTCGATGATGATGTCGTCACCCGACCAATTGATAACTCCTCCGTGAGGCTGCTTCAACACCTGCTCGGTGACATCGCACTCGAAGCGCTGCATCTTTCCTGCCTTTGTGAAGATGTTGATACCCAAAGCGTTAGGATTACCACGAGTTGGGTAATTGATTCTCGGATATCCAGGCAAACCATACGAACGAACTATCGCCTCGATACCCCAATCGGTGACACGAACAACATCGAAACCATAATCCTCCTGGTTATCGAACAAGATGGTAACCGCCTTCTCCAAAGTCTCGCCGTTGAGCAAGTTTACTCCGTCGGCCATACCCGACAAGTCGCCCGTGTGTCCGTATGTACGGATATTCTCCAAGCCCTCCTTGATAGGGATGCGGATGTAGTAGGTGAATACGAGCGGCTGCAACTCGATATAGACATCTGCCGGATCGAGCAACTTCTCGGCATAGAAATTCTCGAAGTAGTTTGCAAACAGTGGGCTCGGCGACTTCTTGCACTCCTCGTCTTTATTCGCAAATTTATTTCCTGTGTGTGATGCACGAGTCTTGGTTCGGGTTGTCGCACGAACGATTGCACCATCCGCCAAGTAGCTGATATCGTTAAACTCAGGGTCACTATCGTAAATCAACAGGTTGGTGTATTCACTTCCCAAGTTGATAACACCACCGTCGGTACCGATAATATTCAAGAAGCCCGGTTTGCCACCCTTATAGTTCCAAGAAGCCAAACCCTTAGACTTATTAGGTCTCAGATTGTCGTAAGGTATATAGTCGGCAGGCCAGCAACCAGGAGATTTCCAATCTATCTCGTTGGTATCCTCCCAATCCAGGCGATAGGTGATGTGTGCATTGATATGGTACAAACGAGCATCGTCACAAAGCTCTTTGTGAGTACAAGAGGTAGCGACCAACGACGCAAGCGCTACCATATATAAATATAGGTATCGTTTCATCGTTTGCCTCCCTTCTTCTTATGCTCGTTGTAATTTTCTCGGCCCAACTGCCATACAAGCGAGATCTCCAACTTCGTAGGACCCATATATGCGAACTTCGTCGGGTTGCCTCCGAGGTAGAGATTGTTGACTGTTTCGTACTTATACAGAACGCCCCAATAGTAGCCCACTCCGACCGTGAAGTCGATATTAAGGCGAGGTGCAACAGGCAAAGAGTAACCATACTCCAAGCCTATAATCTTCTGCATTGATGGGAATCCGTTCTTATCCTTCGCAAAGATATCTCCACCAGGCGTACCACCGATAACACCCTTCTTACCAAACGAGAAGTCGTAGGTAAAGATGTGACCATACGCACCAATGTGGTGACCCTGCAAAGGTTTCACCTTCGATGCCTTGCCAAACCACCAGCGCAGCGCCAAGTCGCCACCATAGTAGCGCCAATAGATGTGTGTGCGAGGACCGCCCCACCAAGCATAGCCCCAATTTGCCGCCAAGGAGATGTTCTTTCCGAGGTAGAACTCCGCTCCGATATTAGGAACACCGGCAATGTCGTAGAGCATATTAGACCTCAACGACATATAGAACGGCTTCTTCGCTGCTGCCTCCTGATTTACCACAACATCGTACTGCTGACCATAGCACTCAACCGAGATATTGGTTGAACGAGGCGACTTCACCTTGTTTGGTGCCACCGTGAAGGCTACACTATCTGCCGTTGGCTCGGCAAGTGTCACCCAATCGGATTGCGACTTAACCGCAGGAGCCGTCTTCTCGACAATATTGTGTTTGAAAGTGATTGCACTCTTTGCACCCTCGGCAGGAACATTTATAGGGCTTGGCGAGGTGATGTCGAAGTGTGGCTCACGACCAGCCTGATGAACAACAACCTTGTGTGTTGCTCCATAGCAAGCAACCTCGATATTCGCTGTACGAGGCTCCTTTGACATATTTGGCTCAACCGCAAACGAGAGATTGCTTACGGTCGGAGTAAGTGCTGTAATCCACGATGCTTCGGTGGTTGCGGTAGGGAGAATACCGTCTGGCTTATTCTTCTTGAATGCCACCACACCTTCGCCACCATCGGCAGCAAAGCGCATAACATCTTTGGTTGCGATTTCTAATGTTGCAGGCTCCTCCTCCCACCAGAACTCGGCACGAGCAGCAGCATAACGAACACGAGGGAAGAGCTTGGTCTCCAAATAGCGATAAGGCACACCCTTGCGAAGTGCCACGAGCTGATTGTAACGCTCGTTGTAGATTGCACCGCCACGGCCTATACGCTCAGGGATTGTGCGGAGGATATGGAGCACCTCCTCACGATATGGAACCTCGGGAGTTGCCTCGACCAACTTGGTGAGTTCATCCCAATCGATATGGTTGCGAACCACATCGTAGCCCAACTCCACCGAAATCTCACGGCCAATCCACTCGGCAATAGCCTTGGCACGAGCCCTCGACAGGTGGTCATTGATTCGCTGACTACCCTCCGGCGAAGCACTACCGGCAATGCGAATACGACGGAACTTGGCGGTCGAGTCCTCGCAATAGGTCTTAACCTCCGAGGCAAATTGTTGCAAAGTTGCTCGGTTATCCATATAATTTTCGTCAATCACGGCAGAGCCCTGACGAAAATATATCTTCACCGACCTACGCACCTCTCTATCGACCTGTGCAGTCGATACGATAGGCAGCAGCGCCAGCAAGAATAAACCGATTAAAAATTTTCTCATTTTCTAACTTTGCTCATCAAAAACTCCTCTTTGCTGTTTTTTCCTCTCCGAAGGAGCCTTTCGACAAAACCTCAAAATTTACCGTCGCAATATATCGAAAAATGATAAAATGCACACTTGTTAAAACCTATGTAAATAGCTGTATATCAAGCATTTACCCCCCCCCATTGAAAGGGGGAAGGAGGTGCTTGTCATAGCTTCTAAATAGCTTATTTGTAGGTCATTAACCACGCAAAGGTAATATTTTTCATTGAAAAAAACGCCTTTTTCGTTGAAAATTTTCGAAAAAAACAAACATTTTTAACATTTTTTCAACAAAGAGTATACCCCCCCCCCCTCAAAGTGCTGATTTTCAGCGCATTACGGCTACTTATCGCATAACAATAAATTTATTTTTTCGATAAAGAGAACAATCTATTCGTTTTTGCCATACCTTTGCAGCGCAGTTAGGTTATTTTTTAGGTTTTTTCTGAATTTTTTAGACATTATGAAACCTCATTTTTCAATTGATTTCAGCCCAAAATTGTTCTACACAATTCGCCACTACGATCGTGCGAAGCTGATGAAGGATATTATGGCGGGTATCATCGTGGGTATTGTGGCTATTCCGCTCGCAATTGCCTTTGGTATCGCATCGGGCGTAGGCCCGACCGAGGGTTTGGTAACAGCAATCATCGCCGGCTTTATCATCTCGGCACTCGGAGGCTCTCGTGTGCAGATTGGTGGTCCGACAGGAGCATTCATCGTCATCATCTACGGCATCATCCAGCAGTTTGGCGTGGGTGGTTTGGCTATTGCCACCGTTATGGCAGGTATAATGCTCGTGTTGATGGGCGTATTCAAGCTCGGCTCTATCATCAAGTTTATGCCTTACCCTATCATCGTAGGCTTTACGGCAGGTATTGCAGTAACAATCTTCTCCACACAGATTAACGACTTGCTCGGTCTCGGCATCGAGAATGTACCGGCAGAGTTCTTCGAGAAGTGGGGTTGCTACTTCGCAAATATCGGCAAGACCAATTGGTGGGCTCTGGGTATCGGCTTGGCGTCGATTTTGATTATCGTCTTTACGCCTAAAATCTCGAAGAAGATGCCGGGCTCGTTGCTTGCAATCATCGTTATGACAGCATTCTGCTGGGCTTTGGAGCGTTTTGCGGGCATCCACCCCGTAAAGACCATCGGCGACTTGTACGAGTTGCCTTCGGGATTGCCTTCGTTCCGCATTCCGTCGCTTGGCGATCAGCCTTTGTGGGCGACAATTCAGTCGTTGCTCCCTACCGCATTCACTATTGCGATGTTGGGCGCTATCGAGTCGTTGCTCTCGGCTATGGTGGCTGACGGTGTAATCAGCTCACGCCACAACTCCAACACCGAGCTTATGGCGCAGGGTGTGGCAAATATCGTAGTTCCATTCTTCGGTGGTATCCCTGCTACGGGAGCTATCGCACGAACAATGGCTAATATCAACAATGGCGGTCGCACCCCTGTTGCAGGTATCGTTCATACCGTGGTTTTGTTGCTCGTGTTGCTCTTCTTGGGTGGCTTGGTAGGCGCAATTCCAATGCCTTGCTTGGCGGGTGTGTTGATTATGGTGTCGTACAATATGAGTGGCTGGCGTACTATTCGCTCGATGTGTCGTCAATCACGCTCGGATATAGCAATTCTCTTCACCACAATGCTCCTGACCATCGTCTTCGACCTCACAATCGCTATCGAGGTAGGTTTGGCATTGGCAGTAGTTCTCTTTGTGCGTCGAATTATGGAGACCTCGAAGATTTCGGTTTTGCGTGACGAGATGGAGATTCACCACGACGGCGAGGAGGGCGATGTTCAGCTTGCTATCCCTCACGGCGTGGAGGTATACGAGATTAACGGACCTCTCTTCTTTGGTGTTGCTACCAAGTTCGAGGAGATGGCAACGATGCGTGACGCAATGCCTATTCGCATTGTCCGTATGCGCAAGGTGTCGTTTATCGATTCGACAGGTTTGCACAACCTCGAAATCTTTATCGAGGCGGCAATCAAGGCGGGTCAACAGGTTATTCTCTCGGGTGTAAACAAGCGAGTTTATAACGCTATCGAGAGCGCCGGCATTGTCGAGAAGGTTGGCAAGGAGAATGTTCTAAATCACATCGACCAGGCACTTGCTCGTGCCGAGGAGTTGGCAAAGCAGATTAACGAATAAGACCCAATAAGTGAAATTAGAAAAGAGCAAGATGTCGTCATCTTGCTCTTTTTAGTTTTCCGTTTTCCGCTTTCCGTTTTCCGTTTAGCAATGATAAATCATTGCCAAGTCGTGATTTGGTGAGCCTGTGCCGAGGTAATCAGAGGCCGAAAACTCCATCGGAAGTTGGCAATCTTCGAAGCCCAATCGCTCGTATAAACGCTTCGAGTCGGTGCTACTCGGAATAAGGGCGATAATGTCGTATTTTTCGCCTATGCAAATTTGTTGCATAGCCCCTTTCAGCAGATTTGATGCGATACCTCGCCCCCTGAATTCGGGCTTTGTTGCCACGGCATAGATGTAGGCAACTCGCTTGCCCCACATATCGAGCGGCACCACAAAGAGCATCGACACAACCTCGCCATTCTCCTTGTGGATAAAGGGCAGAGCGTCGTCGTGGCGTACAAAAAACGCATCTATTTCCGCCACTTCGTCGCCAAAAATATCGTGCCACATCTGTCGCATCTCTCGCTGTTCGGAGGTGAGATGCAGAGCCGAAATTTTGTCGAGCAAAAGCGCAGGATAGTAGGACATCTTGGCAAAGCGAAGCCCCTCCAAACCGAGGTCATCCTCTCGATTTATAAACTCAAACTCCTCTTCGAGCGACTGCGCCATAAGGCGGTTTATCATCGTGGATGCCCCCTGCACTACGCTATCGTACTTCTCGATATGGATACAAAAGGTCTTGTTCGTAATCGGCGTACCATACGAAAATGCCACGGGCGCACCGTCGGCATAGAGCACCAAACCTCGCAGTCCAAGAGCATCGAAATTGTCGAATGCACGATGTATTGCACGCTGCTCCGCCAACTCCGTTTCCCCAATTTCACGCCCCTGCAACCACTTGTCGTTCAGAGCAATACAATCTTTTATATTGAACTTCGACAACGGCTCGGCATACCAATCGTGGCGAGCAACGAAGTGGTTTAGGTGGTTGCGTTTGGGCTGATACTTTCGACCTTGCAGCTGCGCCAAATCCTCGGTGCGATAGATGTAGTCCGCCAACGCCCTCGGGGCATCGAAGGCGAACTCCGAAGGGTAGTTTTCCTCCAAAAACTTGCGCCACTCCGCCGACAAACCATACAATCGCAACGGCGTGCGCAGTGCAAAGGCATCCTCTCGCAAAAGCTCCAAAACCGCCCTCTTATCGCCACCGCCCACGGGTTGCATATAGGACTTTGCACCGCCATTATCGAAGCGAATAACCAGAAAGCCCTCAACCTCGGCAACCTCGCTATGGTAGGTGTCGCTCCAACAGAAGATATTTGCGAAATTGAGGTCGCAGTTCTGCTCCTCCGACCCCAACATATAATACTCGAACAGTGGCTTGTCGGCCACTGTTACGGGATGAAAATCTATATGGTTTTTATGCTCCATTAACACGCTTTGAGCGACATATCGAGCGACTTAATCTGGTGAGTCAGAGCACCTACCGAGATGAAATCAACACCTGTCTCGGCATAGTCACGCAGGGTTTCGAGGGTAATTCCGCCACTCGACTCTGTTTCGCAACGACCTGCCACCAACGCTACCGCTTCACGAGTCTGCTCCACCGAGAAGTTGTCGAACATAATTCTATCGACACCGCCCGCAGCGAAGACCTCTTTGATATCCTCTAACGAGCGCACCTCGCACTCGATAGGAATATTCTTGCCCTTAGCCTTCAAGTACTCCTTCGCACCTGTTACCGCCTTGGCAACGCCACCCGCAAAGTCGATGTGGTTATCCTTCAAGAGAATCATATCGAACAAGCCGATGCGGTGATTTTCGCCACCGCCCATCTTCACTGCCATCTTCTCCAACACACGCATTCCCGGGGTGGTCTTGCGAGTATCGAGCACCTTGGTGTGCAAATCGGCAATGCGGTCGGCATAAACGGCGGTCTGGGTTGCCACGCCACTCATTCGTTGCATAATGTTGAGCAGGATGCGCTCGGCACGCAACAACGACTGCAAGTTACCCTCAACATAGAAGGCTACATCGCCCACCTTTACACGGTCGCCGTCATTCAAAATCTGCTCGAACTTAACCTCCGAATCCAATCGCTCGGTAACCATCTTCGCAACTTCTATGCCTGCGATGATACCCTCCTGCTTGCACAAAAGGCGCATTCTGCCACGCTCCTCGGCAGGGATGCAGCACAACGATGTATGGTCGCCATCGCCGATATCCTCCTTGATAGCAAGCTCAATCAACTCCTCAACATAGGGTTTGTACTCTGGTTTCATATCTTCAAATTTTTAGTTATTCTCCTCTTTTGCAGTGGTGAAATGCACCATATTATCCTTCGACGATATCCAAAACTCGATGGTTACAGGGCGACCAATGCAACCCTTGATGCTATCCACCTTGTACTTATCGTATGGAACACCTCCAATGGTTGGCACAATGCCCTTAACATTGAAAACATAGTTGAGAGTTGTCTCGTCCTCCGAAACGGTCGTTACAAACGGAAGGCTCTCGAACTCGATATTCAACTTAGGCATCATTGTGGCAAACTTTATATTGTTGAATATAACATCGAACTTCGGCTCGATAATATTCGGAATCCGCACCGTAACAACAGCCTTATCGTCGGTGTAGGTCGTCTTTCCGCTCTCAATCTCGCTCACGGTAAGGTAGCCCGAGTAGTCTGCCGACGAGGTGCCTGCCGATCCTCCGCTACTCAAACACGATGTAGCAAACAACACCACACCGCACGCCAAAACAAAAATCTTCTTCATATATGCTTATAAAATATTTATCATCACTCTTACGCCACCCGTCATAGGCTTTCCTCGCTGCAAAAAGCGGTTGCCCATAGACTCGAAGTAGAATACATTGTATCTCGTGTTGGTGGCATTCTTGCACCACACATCCACCGCCCACTTCTCGCCCTCGAAGCGCACCGAAGCCTCCAACAGCGCATAGAACGGTTGCGACACATCGTTCGCCTCGTTCCAATAGATGCGACCTGCGCCCGTAACTCCCACACCCAAAACCATACGGTCAATCCACTGCGTGCGGAACGGAATGGTCTGCATCAGGCGCAAAGATAACGAATTTTTCGGTGCATACGGTATAAAATTACCTGCATAATTCACTCCACCCGACACAAATTCCCTAAATTTGGCATTTGTGTAACCATACGAGCCACTCAAAACCAAAGTTTTTGCCAAGCGTGCCGTTGCCGAGAGCTCCGCTCCAAAGGAGCGAGTACGACCTGCATTGGTCATCATTCGACCCGTGCTATTCTCGTCGGGGAAGATGGTGAGTTGCTGGTCGAGGCACTCGATATAAAACAACGATGCGTCGGCGGTAAATTTGCCGTCGTTTGTGCCAAAGTGACCGCCCAACTCCAAATTGTAGCTATGCTCGGGGTCGTAGGCGCACAACTTCTCTACATCAATCTCCTGCGACAGACCCATCTTCTGTTTGAGTTGGCGTTGCAGCACCTCCGAGAACATCTGCGTATTGAAACCACCCGCCTTGTAGCCCTTCGAGGCGGAGAGGTAGAGCATATTTCGCCCTGCCGAGTCCAAATCTACCGATGCGGCGAATGACGGTAGAAACTCGAAAAATCCTCTCGACAGCAGATCGCTATTGGCGATATTCATCGGAACGGTTGTGGGTTGCAATGTCGGATCACTCGGAATGGCGGTGTAGTAGGTCGAGGTCGAGGTGTTGTAGAGCATCTGCACCAACTCGTAGTCCAGTCGCAATCCCAAAGCCAAACGCCAACGCCCGAGATACACCTCGCTGCGATGATATGCCGCCACGCCGCTATTGTGGGTCGTAAAACGGCTGTCAAGCAGCAACTCGTCGGCACCGTTGCCCTCCGCATCGCCCCAGCGATACTCGCCGTCGTATGGAGCAAAGGCGTTGATATTGTCGAGAATAAGTCGCTGAATTCCTGTCGGACCAAAGGTCACGGGAGCCTGCATCTTCTCGCTCTTGAAGAAGCCATAAACACCTGCCAGCCAACGATATACGCCCTCCTCCTTGGAACGAATGATAAAATCTTCGGCTATCTGGTGTTGTTGCTTGCGCTGTTCGAGCGTGAAGTAGTACTCGGGCAGGAAGTCGTTGTCGATGTGCATCTTGTCGTTCATATATTGGTACGATGTGATGCTTGCCAACGAGAATTTTCCGAAGTCGTAACGCACACTCAATCCGTCACTTACGGCAATGCGAGAGTAGGTCGAAGGCTCGTTGTAGCAGATCTTGCCGACCAGCTCCTCACGGTGTTTTTCGGGGTTGGGCGAGCCGATATATTCGTAGGGATAACCGCCCTGCTCCACCATCGAGAATGCCAAGGTGTTGTCGATGCTCAACGCCCCCTTGCGATATTGGAACTTGGTGCGGAAGTTGCCACTATTCTCCTTGTCGCAGAGCGAGTTGTTGTAGAGGTTGCGCCAATAACCGTCGTGGCGGGCATATTGTGCCGACACCGAAAAGCCGAACCTATCGCCCAACTTGTTGTAGGTCGATGCTGCCACTCGGAGGGCGTTGCGTGAGCCGTAATCGGCACGAAGGCGCACTCCCTGATAGGTCAGGGGCGAGAGGGTATAGACATTTATCACGCCCGCCATTGTATTGCGACCATAGAGCGTAGCCTGTGGGCCTCGCAGAAATTCGATGCGCTCGATATCTTGTAACTCGGTGTCGTAGAGGTTTTTATCTGCCAACTGCACATTATCGACGGTCATACCCACAACGGGCTGGTCGATGCGTGCGCCCATACCTCGCACATAGACCGACGAGGTGGTGCGAGAGCCGTAGTCGGGCATAAAGAGGTTGGGGATATCCATCATAGCATCCTTCACTGCCGAGACCCCTCGCATCGTCAGGGTGCGACCACTCAACACCGATGCTGCCACCGCCTCACGGCGCAACTCGGAACCCTGCTTTATGGCGGTAATCTGCACCCTATCGACCGCAATAAGGGTGTCGACCTTTGGCTCGGTCGGAGTTGGCGCAGCGGGCTCGTTGTCGACAGCCCTCGCCACTCCCACAACCGCCACCAAAAGCGAGAGTAACAGATATTTCCTGAAAAGTTGTGCCATTGAGTGCAAAGATAGTAAAAAAGTGGAGAGTGGAGAGTGGAGAGTGGAGAGATTTTTGATTTAACGCAATAAAAACAGTAGATAATTTCCCAACTATCGCCTCCTACTCCCGAGGCTAAAAAAAGACAAGCTATAAATAAAGATAAACACCTCTTTCTAACGACCGCCGCAGGTTTGAGCAGACCGAGAGAGGCTGTTGCAATCGTAGATTGTTGGATTTGGCAGATTGCGACTGAAAATTTATTTTCAAAGTCGCTTATCCGACAAAGACAATTATTTGCGACAGCAAACAACAGCCGAACGCAGATAAGTCTGCCACACCGCCACAGGTTGAAAGGAAAGGGCTTGCAACATAAATAAAAATAGGCGAGAATCTCACGATTGTCGCCTACCTCAGGGCTCATTGCAAGCCCTTTTCTAACCCAAACTTAAATAAATGAAGAAACCTCACTGCGGTGTGCAGTTATCACCGCAGCTGTAAGATTGTTGTGCAATCTCTGTACCAAAAACGAAGGTGGCAGAGTCGAAATTGTGCGAAAAAGCCGAAGTTTATATCCTTTTGCCCTAATCGAACATTTTATGCGAAAATCGCAAACATCTCTAACGACCCTAACGACCCTAACGACTCTAATACCACTGTCATAAGAGAAATTTATGCCAATATAAGAAATAAGTATTTGCACAAGATTGAAAAATTTTCTATCTTCGCAGTAGCAAACACGAAAAACTAACAATTTAATACAACACAGACTATGAAGAATTTGAAGGGCTCGAAGACCGAGCAGAATTTGTGGACAGCATTCGCAGGTGAGTCGCAGGCTCGCAACAAGTACTCGTACTACGCTTCGAAGGCGAAGAAGGATGGTTATGTTCAGATTGCAAAGTTGTTTGAGGAGACCGCTAACAACGAGAAGGAGCACGCAAAGCTCTGGTTCAAGTTGCTCGGTGGCATCGGCACTACTGCAGAGAACTTGAAGCACGCTGCTGAGGGCGAGAACTACGAGTGGACCGATATGTATGCAACCTTCGCTAAGGAGGCTCGTGAGGAGGGTTTCGACCACATCGCTAACCTCTTCGAGGGCGTTGCAAAGATTGAGAAGGAGCACGAGGAGCGCTACTTGAAGTTGCTCTCGAATGTTGAGGGTGGCCTCGTATTCTCTCGTGAGGGCGATATGATCTGGCAGTGCTCGAACTGCGGTCACATCGTAATCGGCAAGCAGGCACCTGAGGTTTGCCCTGTATGTGCTCACCCACAGTCATACTTCGAGATCAAGGCTGAGAACTATTAATAGGTAGTTCTATTATAAAAGGTAAGGAGTTGTCCAATGGGCAACTCCTTATTTTTTGCATAACAACCTCAACGAAAAATCGTCTTCCCAAAATTCACCTCGATAGAAAAATCGTAAATGATTAGGCTATTTTTGAGGCAATCAAAAAGCCCGATGCGCAGCATACTCCTCCAAAAAGCAGAATTGAGAGAGGGAATTTTGTGCCAAAGTAAAAATGCTTTTAAGGAGGTAGTTGCAACACCCCACAACCTAATTTCTCGTCAGAAGTCGTGAGATTTCAAAATACCACCTCGATAGAAAAATCGTAAATGATTAGGCTATTTTTGAGGCAATCAAAAAGCCCGATGCGCAGCATACTAAATCGTATGTGAGCAATCGGGCTATTGAAGAGTGACTCAAAAAGAGTCAATCAGAACGATTTTTACTCGAGGTGTGGACCTGCTGCTACAAGAGCCTTACCAGCCTCGTTAGTAGTGTACTTGCCGAAGTTCTTGATGAAACGGCCAGCCAAATCCTCTGCCTTCTTCTCCCACTCTGCTGCGTCAGCATAAGTGTCACGAGGATCGAGGATAGCAGGATCTACGCCTGGAAGAGCTGTTGGAACCTCGAAGTCGAATACAGGGATCTTCTTGGTTGGAGCCTCGAGGATAGCACCGTCGAGGATAGCGTCGATGATACCACGAGTATCCTTGATAGAGATACGCTTGCCTGTACCATTCCAACCTGTGTTTACGAGGTATGCCTTAGCACCGCTCTTCTCCATACGCTTAACGAGCTCCTCAGCGTACTTTGTAGGGTGCAACTCCAAGAATGCCTGACCGAAGCAAGCCGAGAATGTTGGAGTAGGCTCGGTGATACCACGCTCAGTACCTGCCAACTTAGCGGTGAAACCAGAGAGGAAGTAGTACTTACACTGCTCAGGAGTCAAGATCGAAACCGGAGGCAATACGCCGAATGCATCAGCCGAGAGGAAGATAACATTCTTAGCAGCCGGAGCAGCCGAGATAGGAGTTACGATATTCTCGATGTGGTTGATAGGGTACGAAACACGAGTGTTCTCGGTTACGCTCTTATCGTTGAAGTCGATCTTACCGTTCTCGTCAACTGTTACATTCTCCAAGAGAGCGTCACGCTTGATAGCGTTGTAGATATCTGGCTCAGACTCCTTGTCCAATTTGATAACCTTTGCATAGCAACCACCCTCGAAGTTGAAGATACCGTTGTCGTCCCAACCGTGCTCGTCGTCACCGATAAGCTGACGCTTAGGGTCGGTCGAGAGGGTTGTCTTACCTGTACCCGAAAGACCGAAGAAGATAGCGGTCTCGCCCTTCTCGTTGGTGTTAGCCGAGCAGTGCATCGAAGCGATACCCTGCAATGGGAGGTAGTAGTTCATCATCGAGAACATACCCTTCTTCATCTCACCACCATACCAAGTGTTGAGGATAACCTGCTCACGAGAAGTGATGTTGAAGACAACTGCAGTCTCCGAGTTGAGGCCGAGCTCCTTGTAGTTCTCAACCTTTGCCTTCGAAGCGTTGTAAACTACGAAGTTAGGCTCGAAGTCTACCAACTCCTCCTCTGTTGGGCGGATGAACATATTCTTAACGAAGTGAGCCTGCCAAGCAACCTCCATAATGAAACGAACCGACATACGAGTGTCCTTGTTAGCACCGCAGAAGCCATCAACAACATAGAGCTTCTTGCCCGAGAGCTCCTTCTGTGCGATACCCTTCAACACTGCCCACGACTCCTCCGAGCAAGGCTTGTTGTCGTTCTTGTAATCCTCCGAAGTCCACCAGATAGTATCCTTCGAGTTCTCGTCCATTACGATGAACTTGTCCTTAGGCGAACGGCCGGTGTAAACACCTGTCATTACATTAACAGCACCGAGCTCAGTCTCCTGACCCTTGTCAAAGCCTGTGAGCTCTGCCTTGGTCTCCTCCTCGAAAAGGAGCTCATACGATGGGTTGTAAATCACCTCAGTTGTGTCGGTGATACCATACTTCAATAAATCTTCTTTCTTGAAAGCCATAGTTTTAATTATTTAATTGTTTAACATCATCTTTCTGTTTCAAAATCTCCGCCATTCGGGGAGATGGCGAGGGGTAATTTTTCATCTTTTTGCAACCATATTTTGCAAATCGTTTCGCAAAAGCCCCTATTTCACCGCTGCAAAGATACGACTTTATTTTGAATTGTGAAAAAATTAACACTAAATTTTTCAAAAAATTTTCGTCGGGATATAAGTTCACTTATATATTGCCACGCAAAAGGGGTGCCGAACTCGCAGTCCGACACCCCTTGGTGTATAAAAATCGGCTTCGATCTGCCAACAATGTTACGCTCTGCCGAGGAGCTCTTTAGTGCTCTTATTTTGACAAGAAGAGCGCCTCGATCTTCTCCACGGTCTTGTTTACTGCAATTTAGCAGATATCAGCGACATAAACTCCTCACGGGTTCGTGGGTCTGAGAGGAATATGCCGGTAAATGCCGAAGTGGTAGTTTTTGAGCCCTGCTTCTCGACACCTCGCATCTGCATACACATATGTGACGCCTCGATTACGACCGCCACGCCTACGGGGTTGAGAGCCTCCTGAATGCAGTCACGAATCTGCACGGTGAGTCGCTCCTGCACCTGCAAGCGGCGAGCGAAGCACTCCACAACACGAGCCACCTTTGATAGTCCTGTAATTGTGCCATTAGGGATATACGCCACATGCGCCTTGCCCACAAATGGGAGCATATGGTGCTCGCATACCGAGAAGAGTTCGATATCCTTCACCACAACCATCTGCCTGTACTCCTCCTTGAACATCGCCGACTGCAAGATAGCGATAGGGTCCTGCTCGTAGCCCTTTGTAAGGTACGACCACGCCTTCGCCACACGCTCGGGGGTCTTAATTAAACCCTCACGCTCGGGGTCTTCGCCGAGGAGTCGCAACACCTCGCCATAGTGATATTTCAGTTGTTCAATCTTTTCGAGGTCATATTTGTCCTCACGCTCGTAATTTGCCATATTCTTTATTAGCCTTTAGCCATTGGCCATTAGCCATTAGCTTTTTTGTTTATTAGTTTTCTGCTTTCAGTTTTCCGTTTTCCGTTTTCAGCTTTCCGCTTGGAGGAACTCCACAAGTTTTGCCACTGCACGGCCACGGTGCGAGATGGCGTTCTTCTCCTCAGCCGACATCTCGGCAAAGGTGCGTGTTTCGCCCTCCGGAACAAACATAGGGTCGTAGCCGAAGCCCTCTGTGCCCGACATATGGTCGATGATAGTGCCCTCGACAATACCTTCGAAGAGATACTCCTCACCACCCAAAATCAGCGCAATAACCGTGCGGAAGCGAGCCTTGCGGTTGCTCTCGCCTTCGAGGTTTTTCAGCAGCAGGGCGTTGTTTGCGTCGAAGTCGTGCTCATCGCCCGCATAGCGAGCCGAGCGAACGCCAGGAGCACCACCCAGAGCCTCAACCTCCAAGCCCGTATCATCGGCAAAGCAGTCGGCACCTGTGCGCTCGTGAACATAGCGAGCCTTCAACAAGGCGTTACCTTCGAGCGTCTCGGCAGTCTCGGGAATATCCTCGGTGATACCGCACTCTCGCAAGGTTTTGAGTGCAAACTTACCCTCCAAGAGCGCCTGCACCTCGCCCAGCTTGTGGGCATTATTAGTAGAAAAAATAAGTTCTTTCATTTCGTTTTTGCTATTAGCCATTAGCTCTTAGCCATTGGCCTATTCTACTTTTGTTGCTGCAAAGGTAGCAATTTTATTCATAAACGATACGCCTGCGTTGGTGCGAATCGCTCTTAGTGCCTGTTCGATATTCGGAATATTTGGCTTTTTCTTGCTCTCGACAATCGAGATGCCTCGCTGAACACCTCCGTATATGGTATTCTTTGCCCAATCTATCTGATGGTCGGCATCCTCGCACGATATGGTGCAGCATCCATCCTCCACGACAATCGTATTGCCCTCAACTCTGGTATCCACTACAGGCATAACACACTCTTTGCGACGAGCATTGTTTGCCGATATTCCGTATCGGCAATTTACGATGGTATTGCCATCTATCGTCACCGCTTTAACCTGTTGATACCCACCTGCAGAGGCGTTTGCGTGCCCCATAATCATATGGATAGAGCCATATGCGCCTATTTGCAACCCTTCGAAGTGGTTTCTCGCTACGGTGTGCCCCTCGCCAACAATGCGGACTCCAGCCGACAGAGGCTCGCCATTGCCGATAAAGTAGTTCTCCACCACCTGCGAGTTGTTGCCGTGGCGCAAGGTTAGCGACCCTCTACTCTCGTAGAATAGGTTGTTGCGGAATGTGTTACCACAGCTCTTGCTCGAGATGACCTCGCCCTCGCCATTGCATTGCTCGAAATGGCACCTTTCGACCACGCATTCGGCTTGCTGTTGTGCCACATTACTTGTGCCAATGCGTATGCAGCACTGTCCGTTTATGCGATGGCCTTTCTCGTTGAGTAGGCTTCGAGGTCGCGAGAAGTGACAATTTCGGATTATAGCTTTGGGTGGATGGTCGCCTTTGTCGATTCGCACTATGAGATTCTGTCCCAAATCCCTCTTATCGAGGAGTGAGCATCGCTCAACACGGTTTCGGTATCCCCATATCGACACCCATTTGACATTGCAATTCGGGCGCATTTCGCAGTCAAAACCGGTTATGGCACACTCCACCAATTGCGAATAGGAAGAGTGTTTGTCGAACGACACGACCACGCCCTTTTCGATTGTCGGATTTTGCCACCAGAAACCTTTTACTATCACATATTTGCCATTGATGCGTAGGCGCGATAGGCCTGTAAAACGCACTCCGCCAGTCGTTTCGGCTCGGAATATGACGGGCTTTTTGGCTGTACCCAAGGCGTTGATTGTAATCACCACATCGGCATAATCGCCATTGCGCCAAACCACCTCACTACCCGCTTTGATGTTGCCTAACGAGCGCAACTCCTCTGCCGACGAAACAAATAGCTGCTTCTCGGCTGCCGCAAGCCTACCAGCGAATAGAAGTAGGGTGATTATTGTTAGGAGTCGCCTCACCACCTCGCCAAGTTTGTGGGCGTTATTAGTAGAAAAAAGCAGTTCTTTCATTTCGTTTTTGCTATTAGCCATTAGCTCTTAGCCATTTTATCTCTACTGAAAATAGATGCCTCTATTCGCAATAACAACACTCAACGAGCGAGTTGTCTTCTCGACAAGGTCTTTGTAGAGGATATCGACCTCGCCCTCCTCTATCGAGGCACGAATATACAGCGGCTCGACAACCTCGAACTCTATGACATAGCTCGCAGGTGTTGGGTCGTCGGAGCAGAAACCCTTAAAGGTGTTGAACTGCACACACAGGCACTCCACCACATCGTCGTACTCGTACTCAATCTCGCTCTCGGCAGAGTAGCTGTCGGCATAGTAGGTGTAGCCCCAACGGCTATTATCGACCACAAGGTTAAACTTCGAGCTCTCACCCTCGATACCAATTGCTTTGCCCACCTCGGAAAACTCCATATAGGTGCCCACACGGCAATAGATTGCCCACACGCCACCCTCATCAAGTCGCTTTCCGTCAGTTTTTATGCGATAGGAGGCGTTGCTCGAAGCGTCTGTTATTGTGTAGAGGTTCGTTCCCTCCACGATTTCGCACCGCTTGTATACACTCTCTACATACTCCCTATCGAGCATCACATCGTTCAAGTATGCCACCGCCCAAAAGTGGTCATATTGCTGATTTATCGCATCGTTCACCCTGCCCCAAAGCAGATTATTTGCTCGGTTAGGATTTGGGGTGTCGCCACTATCGAGTTGGCACGACGAAGCCACAACCATCGCCACAAGGGCAACCAATATCATCGAAAAATAGTTTCTCATAGCTCTGCCCTCCTACTTTTTGTTTGCATTAAAACGATAACCCACGCCGGCACGAGCCCAGCCCGAGATACCGAGTCCGAACTCGGCAAAGCCGAAGAACTTACGACCGAATGAGCAACCCAAGAGCGTTGCATCGCCCCACAAATAGGCACTGTCAAAGTCGGTTACAACGCCCACCGAAACCGAAGAGTAGAGTTGCACCGCCTCACGGTAGAACCAATTGAAACGCACCGTAGGCATAATCGAGAGGCAATATTGGCTCAAATTCTCGATCTTCTCTCCCGTGGCAACATCTCTGCGCCAGCAGGTCGAAGCACCAAATGTCGCCATACCACCATACTGCAACCAACGACGCTTTTGGTAGGTATAACTCAACGAGTAGTTACCAACAAAGTAGCGAGGTGTGCGGTAGGTGTCGCAGTTTGCCATATCGTTGCGGAAATCGTAATTTGGTATATTGTCATAACCCCAGCCTCCATCCAAAAGAAGGCTTGTTGCCGCACTCATCGTTCCTATGCCGACACGAATATCGTGCTTCGGCGAGAATTTCGGAAATGTCTTGACAATGGTCGTCACCGTTGTCGAGTCGGTCTCTATCACCGACTTTGTCTTTGTCTGCGCCATAGCCCCGTGCGCCACAAAGAGCGCAGCAAGCAACAACGCAAAGGTTTTAATTGTTTTCATGGCTTTAGTCTTCATAGGGAGTATAAGGAGATTAGTGAAATTAGAGATCGCTAAACTCTCTAAATTCATTAAACTCCCTAAATTATCTTTTCTATTTCTCCGCCTCCAATAGTTGTAGCTTGTGGTCGGCGACGCACTTGTCGATAATGGTCTTCACCACGACATCCATCTCCGAGTCCTCGCTATAATCGGCAGGGCAGACATGATTTACTCGGTTATCACGAATAAGTGTGCTTATCTCGCCACGCTTCGACTCATCCTTCGGATTATAGACCGCAATCGAATGGCCACCAAAGTTCTTCACAAGGCGCATACAAGGGATATCGGTTGTTCCGTCGCCCACATAAATCATTCGTGAGAATGGTACAGGTCGCTCCTTCTCCTCCATAAACCTATTCACCTGCTTGGTATCGTAGACCGACTCTACACCCTTGTTGATTTTGAAGATAAACTGCGTTTTGTTGGTGTAGTTCACCGCTACGCCAGGCCAATAGGCAATGCCATCGACATTGTAGAGGAACGAGCAAGCGTAGATCTTGCGGAACTTGTCGGCGATAGGCGTACCCTCGATAATCTCCTTCAAGCCCGACGAGTTGATGTAATGCACCACTCGCACGCCACGCTCCTCGCCATACTTGTTAATGCGGTCGAACCACTCCATCACACCCTCGTAGAGCTCCACCTTCTTGCCCGACTCCTGAAATGCCTCACGGCGCAACGACAAGCCTTTGGCTTGTGCCGAGCGAATCATCAACGCCATATAGGTCAAAATCTGATCGGCATCCTGCGCCTCGGCAAGGTGATTTGCCTCGTCCCAGAATTCGAAATTGCTCTTGCCTACGGCAGGTATAAAGTCGTACTCCTGCATATTTCCGGCAGCGAGTGTTCCGTCGAAATCGTAAATGAGTGCAATAGTAAATTTGTGGTCAGCTGTACCCATAGCCCAACTATTTATATATAATGTGCTACAAATTTAGTAAAATTTTCACTATTTTTGCAAGAGAAACCTCGAATTAACGAATTAAACGATAAAAATATGGAATTAAAAAAGATTTTGGCGAAACGCCGTAGTGTTCGCAAGTTCTTGCCTGAGGTACCGTCACGAGAGGTGTTGCTCGACATTGTGCGTGATGCGCTCACCGCACCTTCGTCACGCAATATGCACACAACACGCTTTTTGATTGTCGATGACCGTGAAACCATCGACAAGTTGGCAGAGATGCGTGATTATGGTTCGAGCTTCTTGACCGATGCCCCAGCGGCAATTGTGGTTATGGGCGACACCACCAAGACCGACCTTTGGCGTGAGAACTGCGCCATCTCGACCACAATGTTGCAACTCTCGATTGTGGATCACGGCTTGGCATCGTGCTGGGTGCATGTGGGTGGCCGCCCACGCTTGCAGAAGGAGCCAGAGGGCGAACAGGCAGAGGAGTATTTGCGCTCGTTCCTCGATATTCCGGGCGAGTGGAGCATCGAATGCGTGGTGGCTCTCGGCTACTCCGACTTCGAGCCGAAACCGCTCCCTGAGTGGGATTCGGAGTCGTGCATCGTGTGGCATATGAAGGAGTAAAAGCCTGCGGAGCGGGGTTAATGCAGAATGCAAAATGCAGAATGCAGAATTATTTTTTTAACTTTTAACTCTGCACTACTCGCTGTTTCTCATCTTCTTGTCAGAAGTCGTGAGATGCGGTGCATCGCAAAAGAATAGTCCTCGGGATAGTACTAAATCGTACAGCCCGAGGACTATTACTTTTTTGGGATACGCCGCAGATTGCGGCTTATCACAAGAAATTTATTCATCTAATCGGATGATGTTCGCTCCGATAGCGTTGAGGCGACCCTCAATATCTCGATAACCTCGGTCAATCTGGTCGATATTCTGAATGGTACTTACACCGTCGGCACTCATTGCGGCGATGAGCAACGCTACACCGGCACGGATATCGGGCGACGACATCTTTGCAGCACGAAGTTGGTGCTGGTGGTCCTGACCGATTACGGCTGCTCGGTGAGGGTCGCAAAGGATAATCTGCGCACCCATATCTATCAGTTTATCAACGAAGAAGAGGCGGCTCTCAAACATCTTTTGATGAATCAGCACCGTACCCTTCGCCTGTGTTGCCACAACGAGGAAAATAGACAAGAGGTCAGGTGTCAAGCCCGGCCACGGAGCATCGGCAATGGTCATAATCGAGCCGTCGATAAAACTCTCGATGCTGTAATGGTCTTGCTGTGGGATGTAGAGATCGTCGCCTCGGCGCTCCATAGCAATACCGAGTCGTGCAAACTGTGCCGGAATAATTCCGAGATTTTCAAACGATACGCCTTTAATGGTCAATTCCGAGCGGTTCATTGCCGCCATACCAATAAAGCTGCCCACCTCAATCATATCGGGCAACATAGTGTGCGTAGTGCCACCGAGTGACTCCACACCCTCGATTTCGAGCAAGTTCGAGCCCACGCCCGAAATCTTTGCGCCCATACGGTTGAGCATCTTGCACAACTGCTGCAAATATGGCTCACAAGCAGCGTTGTAGATTGTGGTCTTGCCTTTGGCAAGGACTGCTGCCATAACGATATTTGCCGTACCCGTTACCGAAGCCTCATCGAGCAACATATAAGTACCCTTCAACTCCTTTGCCTTGACGGTGAAGAACGATTCAGCAGCGTCGAAGTCGAACTCTGCACCGAGCTTCTGGAAGCCGATAAAGTGGGTATCCAAACGACGACGACCAATCTTATCGCCACCGGGCTTTGGGATGTAACCCACGCCAAAACGAGCCAACAGCGGACCTACAATCATCACCGAGCCACGCAGACGAGCGCAACGGTTGCGGTAGTCATCGCTTGCGAGGTAGTCGAGGTTGATATCCTTGGCGCAGAACGAATAGCTATCCTCCGACAAACGCTCCACCCTCACGCCCATCGCCTGCAAGAGGTCGATAAGTTGAATAATGTCGAGAATTTGCGGAATGTTATTCACCACCACCTTCTCCTCGGTGAGGAGTGTGGCACAGATAATCTGCAACGCCTCATTTTTAGCACCTTGCGGAGTAATCTCACCGTGCAGTCTGCGACCGCCTTCAACCTTAAAAATAGCCATAGTATCCGAATTTTTACCAAAGGTAAGAAATTTTGGCTAATTCGCCAAAAATATTTGGGGCTTTTAGCTGTTAGCCATTGGCCATTAGCTTTTAGGGAGTATAGGGAATTTAGAGAGTATAGTGAATTTAGGGGATAGGCGCATCGCTAAACTCCCTATGCTCCCTAAACTCCCTATATTCCCTACTCTCTGCGCCCCCCCTCCCTCTTTGGCTTAAACTTTGCAAATTTCCCACAACAGAACCAACTAAAAACAGTAAAACTATGGAGATTTCGAAGATTTTGGCGAGAGAGATTCTCGACTCTCGTGGCAATCCGACCATTGAGGTCGATGTGGTAACTCGCAGTGGTGCCGTGGGGCGTGCTGCCGTGCCAAGTGGTGCATCGACGGGCGCAAACGAAGCATTGGAGTTGCGTGATGGCGACAAAACTCGCTACAACGGAAAGGGTGTCTTGAAGGCGATAGAAGCCGTGAAGCACACCATTGCACCAAACCTTATTGGGCACAATGTGCTGGCGCAGGCGGAGATTGATATGGCGATGTGTGCGCTCGACGGTACTCGCTCGAAATCGGTACTTGGCGCAAATGCCATACTTGGAGTGTCGCTGGCGGTGGCGAAGGCGGCCGCCACGGAGTTAAGTCTGCCGTTGTACCGCTATATTGGCGGTGTCGATGCGAGGGTGTTGCCCGTGCCGATGATGAATATCGTGAATGGTGGTCGCCACTCCGATGCACCTATCGCCTTTCAGGAGTTTATGATTCGCCCTGTGGGGGCTTCGACCTTCTCGGAGGCGTTGCAGATGGGTACGGAGGTCTTTCACGCACTGCGAGAGGTGCTGCACAAGCGAGGGCTTTCGACTGCCGTAGGCGATGAGGGCGGTTTTGCACCCAACTTCAAGGGTATTGAGGATGCGCTCGAAACTATCCTCTCGGCGGTAACGCTTGCGGGGTATAACTACCCACGAGATATTTCGCTTGCGCTCGACTGTGCTGCTTCGGAGTACTACACCAACGGCATCTACGACTATTCGAGGTTTGAGGGCAATGGCGGAGTGCAGTTCTCACCTGCCGAGCAGGTGGCATTTCTGAAACATCTGGTCGAGGACTATCCTATCGACTCCATCGAAGATGGAATGGCGGAGAACGATTGGTCGGGGTGGCGGATGCTCACTGCCGAGTTGGGCGAGCGATGTGCCATTGTGGGTGATGACCTCTTCGTAACAAATACGGAGTTTATCCGCCGAGGTATCGAGGAGCATTGCGGAAATGCGGTCTTGATAAAGGTCAATCAGATAGGTACTCTGACCGAAACGCTCGAAGCGATAAGGTTGGCGCAACGAGCAGGTATGCAGACTATTATCTCGCATCGTTCGGGCGAAACGGAGGATACCACCATTGCCGATATTGCCGTGGCGGTAAATGCGGGGCAGATAAAGACGGGCTCACTCTCTCGCTCCGACCGCACAGCGAAGTATAATCGCTTATTACGCATTGAGTCGGCACTCGGACACACAGCGAAGTATGGGTTGTAAATAGAAAGAGGCGGGAAATTCCGCCTCTTTCTATTTTGTTAAGTTGAGAGTTGAGAGTTGAAAGTTGAGAATTTTTTTAACTCCTCACTACTCTCTACTCACTACTCACTATTTATTTGAGTTTCTCCTGCAACCACTTGCTACGCTCGTGCTCCTGCTCAACATAGAGCCAGTGACCAATCTCGTTGTAGAGAGCCAACTCCTTCGGAGCCGAAACAACATTGTAAACCGAGAACATCGAGGTTGGGCAGCAGGTTGTGTCGTTGTATCCGCAAGCCATAACGCCCGGAACATTTACTCGACGAGCAAAATTTACTACATCGTAGTAAGGGATAGTCTTCAAAGCTGCCGCCTTGTCGATATTTGCATCTGCACCGTTGCGCCAGAGGTGTGGCCAACCGCCACCACGACCATTGAGGTAGCCTGTCAAGTCGGCAAGTGCCGGATAGTGTGCGTAGTAGTACTTAACTTTCGGGTTGAGGTAGGTGGTAACATAGGTCAAAGCACCACCCTGGCTATGTCCGCAAACTGCGATACGGTCGGCATCTACCCATTCGAGCTCCGAGAGGAAATCGACGGCACGAGCGCAACCTATATATACTCGCTTGTAGTAGTATGCGTCACGATCCTGAATGTTGAAGCGGTTGTACTGATACAACGCACCTCTCGAAAGGTTGCGATATGCCTCCTTCGGAAGATTTACAGGGATGCTGTGGATACCAACCTGCAACACCACAAACTTATCCAACGGAAGCTCGGTCATTGGGGCATACGAGCGCACACCTGCGCCAGGAACACGCATAACAGCAGGGTGCTTGCCTGGCTTGTTAGGCACGGTGAGCAAACCGTGGAAATAGACACTCTTCTTGTAGGTCTGGAACTGCACATAGTAGGCTGTATAGGTACCTGTGCTATACTCAGGTGCCGGGGTGAGCTTAGGCTCCATAGGAATCTTTGCGCTCTCCGCCAAAGCCTTCTTCCAGAACTCGTCGAAATCGGCAGGGTTCTCAACCGTAGGCTTAATCTTCTCGACATCGAAGCCCGCTGTGGCCAAACCTGTATAGCTGAAATCGCCATCCTTAACGACAACTTCGCAACGCAAGAAGCCCGGAACCTTCATTGTGCCAAGTTGAATCTTGCCCTCGCCAGCCTTCAACACCATCTTCTCGCTCTTGTGTGCCGGCATATTGTCCTCCGACAACTCGTAGCTTATCTCCACATTCTGCATTGGCGAGTGGTGCTTCAACACCAACACTCTAAATACAGGCTTCTCGCCACACTTGTAGTTCCAATCGAGGTGGTCGGGCATAATGATAACCTTAACCGAGCGGTCGGTAGGGGTTGCTGCCGAAAGAGTCGTAACTCCAAGTGTCACAAGGGCAACAATAGCAGCCAAAATTGAGAGTAGTTTTTTCATAATATTTCTAAAAATTTGGTTTTTCTTGCTACGAAGGTAGTAAAAAAGTTGGAAAAGTGGGCAACAACGGCTCTATTTTTTCAAAAAGTTGTATCTTTGCAGCGCAGATTCGGTTCATCGCTGCCTCGCAAGAGGGGGAGGAAAGTCCGAGCAACACAGAGCACCGTGCAAGTTAACGGCTTGATGTTCGAGAGGGTATAGTAGCGTAACAGAGAATAACCGCCGTAGGTTTCGGCCTGGGGTAAGGGTGAAAAGGCGGGGTAAGAGCCCACCGCAAGGGCAGCAATGTCGCTTGGTCAGTACGCCTCACGGGTTGCAAGGTTATGTATATCGGCAATTAAGGGTTGCTCGCCCAATGCCGAGGGGTAAACCGCTAGAGGTGGCAAGTGATTGTCATCGTAGATAAATGATGGACTAAAACAGAACTCGGCTTATGGAATCGGCAAACTTATCCCTGTACCGTCGGTATAGGGATTTGTTGTCTTTGTACGATAAGGGGCGGTAGTGGTATATTCCATAAGCCGAGTTTTGTGTTACCCACCCCCTAAATCCCCCTCCTGTGAGGGGGACTTATTTTTATAAAATAAGTCCGAGTGTGTTACCTATCCCCCAAAAAACACAAAATAGGGGTCATAGGGGCGATGGGGGTAATAGGGTTAGACCGACTATTTACTAAACTCCCTAAATTCCCTAAATTCCCTAAATTCTCTAAATTCACTAATCTCACTAAATTCTCTAAACTCCCCAAACTCCCTAATCTCCCCAAATTCTCTAATCTCCCTATGCGCCACAACAACACAAAAGAGCGCCTGGATAGACGCTCTTTGTTGTATTGCAAAGCGGTTTATTACGCCTCGCCGTGTCTTTTGAAGCCGTGAGGACCTTGCGGTTGTTGCAATTCGATGCGAGCAACATTGCTCTCATAGCGAGCTATATTCTCCTGCAACGACAAGAGTAATCGCTTGGCGTGCTCGGGTGTGAGGATGACACGAGAGCAAACCTTTGGCTTTGGCAAGCCGGGCAACACCGACACAAAGTCGATAATAAACTCCGAAGAAGAGTGCGAGATAATAGCCATATTCGAGTAGTGACCCATCGCAACCTCCTGATCCAACTCTACATCTATTCCTTGTTGATTTCTTTCGTTCATAGCTTCCTGGTTTTATTTTTTGATGATACAAATATAGGCAAATATCTTGCACACAAACCCTTTTCGCAAAATAAGTTTTCAACAATAAATTACACAAGGCACACAAAATGCAGATGCAAATATTGGTCGGATATAGCAACTTTAATATATTTTTAATATATTTGCGAGGTAGTTTGCACTTTTGTGACCAATTTTTAATCAAAAAAGAGATGTTACTGAACATAATAGACATCGTATTGCGAGGTTTTATCGTAGGTTTGATATCCTCTGTTACAGTGGGACCCGTAGCGGTACTATGCATCAAAAGAACGCTCAACAAGAGTCGTCGCTCGGGCTTTATCTCGGGTATGGGTGTGGTGTGTGCCGACACCCTTATGGCTATCGTCGCATTCTTCTTCTACGCCCTGATGCACGCCCAGATTGAGCGATACCGCCACATACTTTCGATTGTCGGCGGACTCTTTGTGGTGATTGTGGGTGTGGTAATCTACCTGCAAAAGCCTTCGCAGAAGGTTAAACCCGACGGCACGGTGTCGAACACTCCGTGGCGAGATTTTTCATCGATGTTCGGCTTTACGATTGCCAACTTCGTAACCATTATCCCCTACTTGCTCGCCTTCTTTGCTATGTTTGGCGTGGCGTCGCACAATGGCTCGACCGATATCGCTTCGATATTTACGAGTCTGCTTACCATAGGTGGTTTCTTTGGTGGAGCAACGGCGTGGTGGTTTCTGCTCACGCTGCTCATCAGCCGCTTCCGTCGTTCATTCCGACCACATCATATGCGCACAATTAACCGCATAGCGGGCATAATAATATGTCTGCTCGGTATTATAACAATACTTTCGACAGTTATCACAACTACCCCAAATGGAACAATCTAACAAGAAAATCATCATTGCCCTCGACGGTTTCTCGTCGTGCGGAAAAAGCACCTTTGCAAAGAGCATTGCACAACGCCTCGGTTACATCTTTATCGACACCGGAGCGATGTACCGTGCCGTAACCCTCTACGCCCTCGAACACGGAGCCATCCGTTCGGGCATCGTCGATGAGGATGCGGTGGTTGCTCTTTTGAAGGATATTTCGATAACCTTCCGCTTCAACCCACAGCGTGGCGCAAGCGACATCTATGTAAATGGCGACCTCGTCGAGGGAAAGATTCGCACCATCGAGGTATCGAACTGCGTAAGCCCCGTAAGTGCTATTGGCGAGGTGCGAGAGAAGCTCGTTGCTATGCAGCAGGAGATGGGCCGCAAGAGGGGTGTTGTGATGGATGGTCGAGATATCGGCACTGTGGTATTCCCCGATGCCGAGTTGAAGATCTTTATGACCGCCGATCCGAAGGTACGTGCCGAGCGTCGCTATGCCGAACTCACCGCCAAGGGCGACAATGTATCGTTCGAGGAGATTTTGGAGAATGTCGTATCACGAGATAAGGCCGATATGAGCCGAGCAATCTCGCCTTTGCAGCAGGCGGAGGATGCGATTGTTCTCGACAACAGCTATATGACCATTCCCGAGCAGATGGAGTGGTTTGATAGAGAGTTTCAACGAGTGCAAAGCACTCTTTAGTTGAGAGTTGAGAGTTGAGAGTTGAGATTGACGAACATTCGGGTTTTTGCTTTGGCGTAGTGCGGGCAATCAACGAGGCGGAGCAGGCTTTGCAGAGCAGTAGCGTGGCCTCGTTGGGCGATATTGTCCACAACCGAATGGAGGTGCAACGACTCGAAGCGTTAGGGTTGCGCACCATTTCGCACGAGGATATTCCCACTCTCGAAGGCAAGCGAATGCTTATCCGTGCCCACGGCGAGCCACCACGCACATACGCCCTCGCAAGGGAGTGTGGCGTGGAGATTGTGGATGCCACCTGCCCCGTAGTGGCAGCTTTGCAACGCAAGGTCAAAAAGGCTTACGAGGAGATGTCCGAGGTGGGCGGCACGGTGGTTATCTTGGGTAAGCGAGGTCACGCCGAGGTGGTTGGTCTTACAGGACAGGTCGAGGAGCAGGCCGTTGTTGTAGAGTGCGAGGAGGATTTGGAGCAGATAGACTTCACCCGCCCGATATATTTCCTCTCGCAGACCACACAGAGTGTCGAGAAGTTCCGTCGCCTTGCCGAGAGGATGCGCCAACGCCTTCCGAACGAGGAGATGCTTACCGCCGACGACACCATTTGCCGCCGAGTGTCCTCCCGAGAGGATAATCTGCGAGAGTTTGCTGCAAAGCACGATGTTGTAATCTTTGTGTGCGGTCGCAAATCGAGCAATGGCAAGGTGCTGTACGACATCTGCCGTGGGGTAAATGAGCGTTCCTACAACATCGAGGAGTCGAGCGAGTTGCAGCCCGAGTGGTTCGAGGGGGTCGAGAGCGTCGGTATCTGCGGTGCCACCTCAACACCGAAATGGCTGATGGAAACAATTGCGGCGGCAATTATTTCAATTGAGGATTGAGGATTGAGAATTGACAGACCCCTCCGCCCTGACGGGCACCTCCCCTAACTTAGAGGAGGAAATATAGATTATTAAAATGAAAGGTCGTACACACAACAAGTCAGAGCTGACTACGCAGCGAAAAACTTTGCGTAACAACAGCACAAGCGCTGAGGCTATGTTGTGGAGTATGTTAAAGTCAAGACAATTGGGTGTAAGATTTAGACGACAATTCAGTATTGGGCAATATATACTTGACTTTTACTCGCCGGAGGTAAATTTGTGTATAGAACTTGATGGTGCGCCCCATTTCACATATGTGGGAAGTGATTACGATTATGAGCGCACTGAATATTTGAAGAAATACCACGGTATTCGCACTTTGCGATTTGAAAACAGTGAGTTTTTCAAATATCCAGAGGAGGTTATCAGTTCAATAAAGAGAGCTATCGAGGAGCAGTCTAAATTATAAAATTGTAATTATAACAACCAGACCCCTCCGCCCTAACGGGCACCTCCCCTAACTTAGAGGAGGAAATAGAACTACGAGAATTTGTCCCCCTAAGCTAGGGGGACGAGCAAAGCGGAGGGGGTATGTTAAAATTGAGAATTATAAAAAGCTAACGGCCAATGGCTAATAGTTAAAAACCAAAAATTATGAAAAAGTATCTGATTCGCAGTGTAAAATATTTGATCGCATTTTGCGTTTTGTATGTGGCATTTATGGCATTTGTGCACTACTCAGAGCATCTGCCTATAACCTTCGCACAGCGTTGGCAGTTGATGTTTGCCACCTGGCGAGGTTGGGGAATGGTGGTAGGCACAATTCTGTTGGCGACGACCTATCCGTTCTTCGGCTTTGCGAAGCGCTCGTTCGAGGGCGATATAGTTGCCGACCGTGAGCAGTTGGATATGGCAACCGAGGTTGCAGGTCTGAAATTGGCGGCAGCGAACGACAACGAGTTGGTCTATCGTGCCGATGGTTTGCGCAGAGTAGTGCGCCTCTTCGAGGATGAGGTGCGTGTGCGCCAAAACGGCACTCAAATTGAGGTTGAAGGTCTGCGCAGTTCGGCTGTTCGCATCGCCTTCGATACCGAGCGATACATCACAAACAAACATCGCCGAGAGCGAGGAGAGATTTAACGAGAGTTAGGAGTTAGGAGTTAGGAGTTAGAAGATAGGAGTTAAGAGATAGATGAAGCGTAAGTTTGTAAAATATACCCTTTTGGTGGTAGCGGTTGTGGCGGTTTGTGTAACAACCCTCTTTGCTACACGCAACGACTTCGGTTTGGGGCGCAATATGGAGATTATGGTCAATCTGATGCACGCCCTTTCGACGCAATATGTCGACGAGGTCGATGCCGACGAGATGATGCAGAATGGTGCCGAGGGCATAACATCGAAGTTGGACCCCTACACCGACTTTATCCCCGAGAAGGATATGCCCGACTTCGAGGCGATGACCACAGGTCGCTATGGCGGTATTGGTGCGCTGATTCGCAAGAAGGGCGACTATGTAATCATTGCCGAGCCATACAAGGGGTCGCCAGCCGACGAGTGCGGACTGAAAATTGGCGACAAAATCGTAGCCATAAATGGCGAGGATATGGCAAAGAAGGATGTCAGCGAGATCAGCAAGCGTTTGCGTGGTGAGCCAAACACCACCGTAACCATTACGGTGGAAAAGTTGCTTTCGGGCAAGCGTGAGGAGTTGAAAATCCGTCGTCGTCGCATCGTCATACCGAGCATAACCTATGCTGGTTATGTTGCCGAGGGTGTGGGTTATATCCGCCACGCCGACTTTACCGACAAGTGCTACGACGATATGCGTGCCGCAATTCAGCGTCTGCAAAGCGAGGGCGAACTCAAATCGCTTATCCTCGACTACCGCAACAATGGCGGTGGCGTGTTGCAGTCGGCAATTAAGGTGCTCTCGCTCTTTGTGCCAAAGGGTACGATGGTGGTCGAGACCCGAGGTCGTGGCGAAAAGTCGCACAAGCTCTTCACCGAGTACGAGCCACTCCTTCCGAACATCCCATTGGCGGTGTTGATTAACAGCAATAGCGCCTCGGCAGCGGAGATTGTGGCGGGAGCAATTCAGGACCTCGACCGAGGAGTCCTTATCGGTCAGCGCAGCTTCGGCAAGGGCTTGGTGCAGGGTACAACGCCACTCGGTTACAACTCCTACGCCAAGATTACGGTGGGTAAGTACTACATTCCTTCGGGTCGTTGCATCCAGGCGGTGAACTACTCCACCGATGGTCGTGCCGAGCAGGTTGCCGACTCGCTGATTAAGGAGTTCAAGACCGCCCGAGGTCGCAAGGTCTACGATGGCGGAGGTATTATGCCCGACAGGAAGTTCGAGCCTAAATACATAAGTTCATTTGCCGTTACGCTCTACCTTATGGGCATAATCGAGGACTTTGGCGACGACTACATCCGTCGCAACGGCTCCAAGCCGATAGATGTCAAGAGTTTTTCGATTACCGACGAGGATTATGCCGACTTTGTGAAGCTGGCAATGGAGAAAGATATCCCTTACAAGTCGGAGTCGAGAGCAGCACTCGAAAAGTTGCGCAAGTCGCTTGCCAAGGAGCGTAACACATCGCTCGACGAGGCTCTCGATACTATTGACAAGGGGTTGAATGATGATAAGCGCAGCAATTTGAAGACCTTCCGCAAGGAGATTACCGAGCAGATAAATCAGAATATCGTATTGCGCTACGCCTATGCCGCAGGTGTGATTGCCAACTCGCTCGGAGGTGACGAGGAGGTACAGGAGGCGGTAAAACTCCTCGCCAACAAGGCGGAGTATGAGCGCATAACCACCAAACAGGATACCGCACGCAAGTAGGCAACGGCAAGAGGGGGCAAAGAGAAGGGAACAGAGAGATGTTGTTGCGACTGAAAAATAAGGTTTTGGAGAATGGTCGAGTAGTTGTTTTGGTACTCGCCACCATCTTCATCGCCTTCTCGCTCCTGCTCACCAACCGAATGGCGGAGGCTCTGCACCACAAGGAGAAGCACGATGTGGAGTTGTGGGCTGCCGCTATGGAACGAGTGAATAGGGATGCTATGGGCGACTATATCAACGATCCCCTCGTAACAAGCATCATCAACAACCGCAACAACATTCCGTTTATCATCACCGACGAAAATCTGCGTGTCATATCCTCGCACCTCATACCACCCGAGGTGATAAACTCGCCCGAGCGACTGCATCGTGTGCTCGACCGTATGGCGAAGGATAACACACCTATTGTGGTGCGCTTTTGGTGGACATCGGCACACAACCACATCATATTCTATGGCCATTCGCTGACACTGCAAACGCTCTACATCTTCCCGTACATCCAGATTTTGATTATCGTGGTCTTCGTATTGGTGGTATTTGTGGCGTTCCGCTCGATGAAGCAGGGCGAACAGAGCCGCATCTGGGTGGGTCTTGCCAAGGAGACAGCCCACCAACTCGGCACACCGACATCGTCGCTGCTCGGCTGGATTGAGTATCTGCGTGAGCAGCCCGTAGATCAGATGGCGGTGGATGAGATGCAGAAGGATTTGACCCACCTGATGAAGATTGTGGATCGCTTCTCGAAAATCGGCTCGGAGACCCCACTTACGGTGGAGTCGCTGAACGAGGTTGTGGGTGGATCGGTGATGTACTTCCGCAAGCGCATACCTCGCAATGTGACGCTCGACTACAACGGCTTGGCAACCGATACGGTGAAGGCAAAGATAAACACCACACTCTTCGAGTGGGTGGTCGAAAACCTTATGAAGAACTCGCTCGATGCATTGCAGGGTCATGGTGAGATAAAGGTGTCGATAGGTTCCGACTACAAATATGCGTGGGTGGAGGTGTCCGACACAGGTAAGGGTATTCCAAAGTCGAAGTGGAAGCGCATTTTCGAGCCCGGATATACCACCAAGACCCGTGGTTGGGGACTTGGACTATCGCTCTCTCGCCGCATCATCGAGGAGTATCACAAAGGTAAGATTGCGGTCGTCGAGTCGGAACTCGGCAAGGGCACAACCTTCCGTATAACCCTCAAAAAGGCGTAAGCAGTGGAGCAATTAAGCAACATATCGGCAGAAGAACTCTTCGGCACAGCAAGCCGATTGGCAGAGCAGGCGGGCAATAACACTTTGTTGGGTATCGCCTCGCTGGGTGGCGCCTATCAGGTAGCCACAGGAGTCGTCGCTCTGCTCTTTATATTTATATTGGTACGCCACTTCGACCTCTTCCGCTATCTCATCATATCGTCTTTCAGTAAACAGAGCAATCGCTCCGATATACATATCTATTCGTCGGAGTTGAAAAATATCGAACTCATAACAAGTCTTATGGGCGTAATGCTGCTCTCGCTGCTTGTTATGCGTTTATCGGTATTCGATATCACAAAAACTTTTTTCGCATCGTTGCATCCTCTTTCGGTGTGGAAAATCGGAGGAGTGAGCCTTATGGCTATTTTGGCAACGATGTTTGGCGAGCGACTTATGCTCTATGTGGTCGGTGCCGTAAGTGGCAGAAACGACGCCTGCAACACCATTTGGCACATCAAACTGCTCCATTTCAGCCTTATCATAATCTTGCTCTCGCCACTGCTTATTCTGGTGCTTTTGACCGAAGGTGTAGTTGCACGATTGGCCCTTTATACCTCTATTGCAGTCTGTTCCTTGACGCTCATTTTGTTCGTCAAAGAGACTTTTTTGCTCTTTCGAGCCCAAAGATTTTCTATTTTCCATTGGTTTTTGTATCTTTGCGCCCTGGAATTCTTCCCGCTGTCGTTGCTCTTGGCTCCGATAGTGCGTGGATAGGCTCCAAAAGAGAGTGAAGATATGAGTAATAATATAAAGAAAATTCTTGTTGCACAACCGGCTCCTCCCATTGTAGAGAAGTCGCCTTTTTTTGAATTGTCGAAGCGCCTTGACCTCGAAATCGACTACAACCCACTCATCAAGGTTATTGGTGTTACGCCAAAGGAGTTTCGCAGTCAGCGCATAAATATTCTCGACCATACGGCGGTTATTTTCACCTCCCGTACCACCATCGACAGCTTCTTCCACATCTGCGAAGATGCCCGCATCACGGTACCCGAGACAATGAAGTATATCTGCTCGACCGAGAGCATCGCTCTCTACCTGCAAAAGTATATCGTCTACCGCAAGCGTAAGATTTCGTTTGCCGACGGTTCGTTCCAGGGTCTGATTGAGCTTGTTGTGAAGAACAAGGCCGAGAAGATGTTGCTCTCACTCTCCGAGCCACACAAGCCGGAGATTCCCGAGGCCCTCACCCGCCTCAACATCAACTATACGCCAATTATCTTGGCTCGCACCGTTGCTACCGACATCTCGGCAGAGAAGTTGAAGGAGTACGATATGGTATTGCTCTACTCGCCGTGGGATGTGAAGAGCATCTGCGAGAAGATGCCGGTCGAGGAGATGCCTACAATCGCCACCTTTGGCGAGGGTACGCTCAAACTCGCTACCGAGAGTGGCATCCACGTCAAGGCAAATGCCCCAACTCCCGCAGCACCGTCGCTCGCAAAAGCGGTGGATCTCTACATTCAGAATGTCCGCAAGGGTATGAAGGTCGAGGATGTTGCCTTCGTGAATGATGAGCGCAAAGAGGAGTTCCTTCGCACACAGCAGAGCCGCCTTGCAAAGAAGAGCCGCTCGAAGAAATAATCGGTAAAATACCTAAAACAATGGATTGCAAACTGCCCAAGTCGGAGAAGTTGCACTCATTTGGGGCAATTCGCCGCCTCTTCACCGAGGGACGGGGAGGGTTTGTCTATCCGTTGCGATATGTGGTATATGCCGAAGGTGCCGAGGAGATGAGTGCAGAAATTCTCTTCTCGACACCCAAAAAGTTCCTCAAACGAGCAAACAAACGCAACAAGGTGCGCCGTCGTATGCGTGAGGCATACCGACTCAACAAAGGGTTGCTCCTTGCAAGCGAAAATCCACGCCAAATTCAGGCGGCACTAATCTACTCCTCGAAGGAGGTAGTCGATTATAAAACTATCGAGAATGCCACAAAACGCATTTTGGAAAAGCTTGCTGAGTAGTTGCCGTCGCATTGTGGCACTACCCTTTATCGGTTTAATACGCTTCTACCAGAGGTGTATTTCACCCCTTACTCCACCCGCTTGTCGCTATACCCCAACCTGCTCGCAATACGCCATCGAGGCTATTCGCAAATATGGCATCTTCAAAGGGGGATGGCTCGCCGCCAAACGCATAGCTCGTTGCCACCCTTGGGGAGGTTCAGGCTACGACCCCGTACCGTAACGAGATATCGGCTCGGACGACTACTCCACAATGATTCCACCGCCCAATACCACATCGCCACGATAGAAGGCTGCGGCTTGACCCGGCGCTATGGCGGTCAGAGGCTCGTGAAGACGAACAAGCAGTGTGTTGTCGGGCAAAAGGGTAACACTGCAACGATTCTCCTGCTTGCGATAGCGGATTTTTACGACAACATCGTCACGCTCCAAGAGTTGCGCAGGGTTGGTTATGTTCCACTCTTTCAGGCGCATCTTGCTACGCTCCAACGACCGCAAGTCGCCGAGAACAACCCTGTTTTCCGAGGGTACAATATCCTTGACAAACACCGCCTTGTTGAGATCTATACCCAAACCTCGTCGTTGTCCAATCGTATAGAAGGGATAGCCCTCGTGCCAAGCGATGAAGTTTCCCTCGGTATCGACAAATTGTCCCCTCTGAATAGCCTCTGCCGAGACTCTCTCTCGCAAAAAGGTGCGATAGTCCATCGGGCAGAAGCATACCCCAAGGCTATCTTTTTTGTGCGCAGCCTTCGTAAATCCTCGCTCCTCGGCAATTTGGCGGACTTGTTGCTTGGTCAGTTCGCCCATCGGCAAAACCATTCGCTCCAAAATATCTTGCGGCAAGCCCCAAAGGAAGAATGATTGGTTTTTATCCTCGTCTGCACCGTTGGTGATATGCCAAAACCCGTCGATTTTTTGCTTTCGGACATAGTGTCCTGTCGCCAGATAATAGATGCCCATCTCGTCGGCAATTTGGCGAAGCAAAGGCCACTTTAAGCGGTTGTTACAGAGGGTACAAGGCACAGGAGTGCGACCTGCCATATATTCGCTGATGAAGTAGTCGATAATGGTCGATTGGAAGAGCTCTCGCTGATCGGATATGATGTGTTGAATGCCCAGACGACGGCACAACTCCTGTGCATCGTCGAGATAGTCGGTGTTGCCATCCTTCTCGTAGAAACGGAATGTCACACCCACCACCTCGTATCCGGCATCTTGCAGAAGAATTGCCGCTACGGAACTATCCGTACCGCCACTCATCCCAAGCAAAACCCTCCTCTTCAACTCCATAGCACAAAGATACGGAGAAATAATGAAAAACTCTCCGAAAAGAGTCTCTTTTGAACTTTTACCTTTTGTTTAACTCTACCAACGATGTAAAACTTGCCAAAGAGGTGGAGGGTGTTTTGCCACATATTGGGACAAAAAGCAGCGATAAACCCCTAATTATGATTCAATATATTTTTGAGGATAGAGGATAATTTTGTATATTTGCAATAGCGTTGCTCTATTTACAACGCAAACTCAAACCATAAACAGATACGATATTCGGGATGAAAAGAGTTGGACTTCTATTTGGCTTAATGTTTTTCATCTGTGGTGCTCAAAGAGTTGAAGCACAGGTGCAGAGTATCCGTGAAAAACAAGATTCCGTTTCGGTAGTAAAATCATCAGAGCATATCAGGCCCGAGGAGATCAAAAAGGGCCCATTGAACAACGCCCTCGATGTGTTGAGTGGTCAGTCGGCCGGTGTAAATGTCACTACCAATGGCGCCGACCGACTCGCTATGCTGAATAGCATCCGAGTGCGTGGTACCACCTCTATTACCGGTGGTAATGACCCATTGGTGATTATCGATGGTGTGACATCAGACATCTCGACACTCTCAACCATCTATCCAGCCGATATTGAGCGTTTCACCATTTTGAAGAACGCTACCGAGACCGCTATGTATGGCTCTCGTGGAGCGTCGGGTGTCATCGAGATTAAGACAAAAAAGGGCACAGGGCAAGGATTTCAAATATCCTACGATGGCAACTACGGAGTTGAGTCGATGCACAAGCATCTGCAAATGCTCAACGGTCCAGAGTATATCGCAACAGCAAAGGCGCTTGGATTGGAATACAATAACGGTGGTTATAACACCAACTTCCACGATGTAATAACCCGCACTGGCTATATTCACCAACATCATCTTGCATTTAGCGGTGGCTCGGAGAACTCCAACTATCGTGCATCGTTTGGTTTTATGGATAACAAGACCATTGTCAAGGTGAATGATTACAGAAACCTTGTAGTAAAACTCGATGCCACCCAAAAGGCCTTTGGAGGTCGCCTGATAGGTGATTTCGGCGTATATGGCTACACCTCGAAGATACACGACATCTTCGACACCCGAATGTTGTTCTACTCGGCAGCCACCCAAAACCCAACCTATCCGGCAGGTGTGGATGCAAACGGCAATTGGGTCAAAAACTCGGCTGCATCGCACATAAACCACCCCGGTGCACTTCTCTATGAGAAGAATGACTCGAAAGAGTTGAACTTCAACACGCATTTGGGACTCACCTACAATATTTTGGCAAACCTGAAACTATCGGCCTTCGGCTCCTATTCGTATTTCTCCACCGAGAATGCGCAATTTTGTCCTACGTGGGTGTGGGCACAGGGAAATGTCTATCACGGAGAGTTCATGGGCGAAGATTACTTTACGAATGTGTCCCTCTCATACAACAACACTTGGGGCGACTCGCATTTGGAGGCTGTCGTTGGTGGCGAGTACCTTAAACAGATACGAACAGGTATATGGGTGCAGGCCAAGGGCATCACCACAAACGACTTCTCGTACAACAATATTGGAGCGACCTCCTCTCGTCCTTTCGGGGCCACCAGGAGTAGCTATGAAGATCCATCACTTGCATCTGTTATGGGTAGCGTGACATATAGCTACAAGAATAGATATGCCATTTCGGCAACACTTCGTGGTGACGGCTCTTCGATGGTAAGCAGCAAGCATACATTCGGTTTCTTCCCATCGGTATCACTCAGCTGGGATATGAAGAGGGAGAATTTCCTTTCGGATGTTGCATTTGTCACAATGCTGAAACTTCGCACCGGATATGGCCAGTCGGGAAATCTTGGCGGCATAAAATCTTACACCACATTGAACACCGTCAAGGAGAATGGCATAGTATCGGTCAATGGTGCACCAACAGTTACTATGGGCAGCATAAAGAATACAAACCCCGACCTTAAATGGGAGACTCGCTCGACCTTTAACATCGGTTTTGACTTGGGATTGTGGGAGAACAGATTGATGCTGACCTCGGAGTTCTACTACTCAAAGACTACGGATATGCTCTACGAGTACGATGTTCCTGTGCCGACCTTCGCATTCGACAAACTTATGGCAAACATCGGCTCGATGTCTAACCAGGGTGTCGAGCTTGGCATCTCGGTAGTACCTATCCAGCGCAAGGATATGGAGATGAATATCAACTTCAATATGTCCTACCAAAAGAACAAGCTACTCTCACTTAGCGGCGAGTATAACGGAATGCAGATGACAGCGTCCGATATTACGCCGATAGGCTCGCTCTATGGTGCTGGTCAGAATGGCGGCAACAACAATGTGGTCTATCAGATTGTCGGTCAGCCGTTGGGAGTCTTTTATCTGCCTCACTGCAAGGGTTTAACCAAAAATGAGAATGGTAATTACCGATATGACATCGAGGATTTGAACGATGATGGTGAGATTGATTTCAGCGATGGTGGCGACAGATATATCGCAGGTCAGGCAACGCCAAAGGTAACAATCGGCTCGAACATCAGCTTCCGCTACAAGTTCTTCGATATTGCCGTGCAGATAAACGGTGCATTTGGTCATAAGATATTCAACGGCACAGGTCTGGCATATACCAATATGTCTATCTTCCCCGACTACAATGTGTTGAAGGGTGCTCCCGAAAAGAATATCGTTGATCAAAATGTCTCGGATTATTGGTTGGAAAAGGGCGACTATGTCAATATAGAGCACTTGACCATAGGATTTAACATTCCGCTGAAATCCAAGGCGGTGAAGTCGTTGCGTCTGTCGGCAAGCATCAGTAACTTGGCGACGATTACAGGATATAGTGGTCTTACACCTATGATAAACAGCTATGTAGTAAGCAGCACATTGGGTATCGACGACAAGCGCACCTATCCGCTGTTCCGCACCTACTCATTAGGTCTTAGTGTTCAATTCTAATCAACGACGACTATGAAAAGATATATCACCATATTGGCAGTTGCCTTGGTAGCGATGATGACAACCTCTTGTCTTAGCGAAGACCCCCGAGATCAACTCTACGAGGATGACATCTACAACAGTGCCAACAACATATATATAAATGCGGTGGCGGTGCTCTACAACTATATCGGAGGTAGTGCCGATAGCGAGGGCTTGCAGGGTACTTGCCGAGGTATCTACGACTATAACACACTCACCACCGACGAGGCAATGATACCTATTCGTGGTGGCGACTGGTACGACGGAGGTTTGTGGGAGAATATGTATCAACACAAGTGGAGTCCCAACGACCTACCACTATACAACACTTGGAAATACCTCTACAAAGTGGTTGTCTTGGCGAATAAATCGCTCTATTTCATCGATAAGTACAGCCACCACCTAACCGATGAGCAGAGGGTGGCCTACGAAGCGGAGGTGCGAGCCATTAGAGCACTCTTCTACTACTACATAATGGATATGTATGGCCGAGTGCCCATCGTCACATCCTACAATCAGCCACAAGAAGAGGTGTTGCAGAGCGAGCGCAGTGAGGTATTCCGCTTTATCGTTGATGAATTGCAGGCGGTTGCCGAGTTACTGCCCAACGAGCGCAGCAATAAGATGGGCAACTACTATGGTCGCATAACCAAACCTGTCGTTCACTTCCTTTTGGCAAAATTGGCTCTCAACGCCGAGATATATTGCGATGACAACTGGACCGATGGTGTGCCGCAAAATGGTAAGGAGATACTCTTCACCGTCGATGGTGAGAGACTCAATGCTTGGCAGACCTGCATTAAATATTGCGATAAGCTCGCCGAGGCTGGATATTATTTGGAGGGCGATTATAGCTACAATTTTGCCGTGCATAACGAGAACTCGAATGAGAACATATTTACCATTCCATTGGACAAAAACCTCTATGCTGCGCAGTTCTGGTACCTCTTCCGCTCACGACACTACAACCACGGCGGTGCGTTGGGTGGCTCGTCGGAGAATGGAACAAGTGCTAATATCTCTACCGTTCTCGCCTACGGCTACGGCACCGACAAGGTGGATGCCCGCTTCGAGAAGAACTTCTATGCTGGCGTTGTAGAGGTCGATGGCAAGCCTGTAATGATGGACAACGGAGAGCAGTTGGAGTACTTCCCATTGGAGTTAAAGTTGAATCTTACGGGAAGCCCTTATGTTAAGACCGCAGGTGCTCGTATGGCAAAATATGAGGTCGATAGAACATCACACTCCGACGGTCGCCAACCAGATAACGACATCGTGCTCTTCCGCTATGCCGATGCACTCTTGATGAAGGCCGAGGCAAAGGTGCGTAATGGCGAGGATGGCTCGTTGGAACTTAATGAGGTCCGTAACAGAGTAGGTATGCCATATCGTGAGGCTACGCTCGACAACATCTTGCAGGAGCGTCTGCTGGAATTGGTTTGGGAGGGTTGGCGACGCCAGGATATGGTACGCTTTGGCATCTACCACACCTCATACGACCAGCGCACGCAGTTGCCCGAAGAGAAAAACGGATATACCACCGTATTCCCAATTCCGCAGAAGAGCATCGACCTAAACCCAAGACTAAAACAGAATGTAGGTTACAAATAACAGCAAAGATGCAAAAAGCACTTTTTGCATCTTTGCTGTTATTCTTCAAGGTCTGCTACTTTGTTGGGTAGGCAGCGATAAAGAGGTCACGCTCACGAATCTGTGCGGCAATCTTGTGAAGATTTGCCAACGAGATGTGACCCACCAAGTATTTGTAGTCGTCGCTGATATACTGCTCCTCGATGCTGGCGAACTCGAACAAGGCACGATCCTCGGCATTCGAGTAGCGGAGATATACTCGTACCAACACATCGTCGGTATATTCAACAGGTGTGCGACCAATCATTCGCTTATACTCGTAGCGGTAGTTGTAGAAGCAGGCCATAATATCGCTCAACACTGCTGAGCCTGTCGGATGACCGCCCGCACCACGACCAAACATAAACTGCTTGTCGTAGAACTTACCCTTGATAACTACGCCGTTGAACTCATCCTCTACACTATATATATATTTATCGTGCGAGATGAGCTGTGGCATAACGCTCATAATGATCTTGCCATTCTCCAACTTCTCCACGTGTGCCACCAACTTGTAGCGACGCTCCTTCTCGTTTGCAAAGCGGATATCGTTGTCGTTCATCGAGGAGATACCGTAGGTGAAAATCTTCTCAGGCGACACATAGCAACCGAAGGCGTGTACGGTGATGATAATCAACTTAAACAATGAGTCCCAACCACCGATGTCGAGTGTTGGGTCGCTCTCGGCAAAGCCAAGCTCCTGCGCACGGCGCAAAGCCACATCGTAGGAGTAGTTCTCGTTGAAAATCTTCGAGAGGATAAAGTTCGACGAGCCATTCAAGATACCCTTCACTGACACGAGGAGATCGTTATCGTAGTACTCTTCGAGGTTGCGGATAACCGGAATAGAGCCACACGCCGATGCATCGTACAAGAGTGCGACATTGTGCTTCTGTTGCAACTCTATCAGCTCAGGCAAGTGGTGAGCCAACATCTTCTTGTTGCCCGAAACCACCGAAAGACCGCTCTGCAACGCACGCTTAACGATGTGGTATGCAGCTTCGGCATCGTCAATCAACTCCACGATAAGGTTAATCGACTCATCGTTGAAAATCTCGTCGGCATTGTCGGTGAAGAAGTCTGCCTTAACGCCACGCTCCTTGTTCAAATCACGAACGCAGACACGCTTGATTACCGCCTCCTTCGACGAGATGGTGTTCAATACATCGTAAAGACCACGGCCTACATTGCCAAAGCCGAACATTCCGATTGTAAGTTGTTTTGTTCCCATTGTATATCTTTATTCGTTTATAAATTCCAAAATAAGTCGGTTGAGCGACTCCGCCTCCACAAGGAAGCCGTCGTGACCAAACGACGAGTCGATAAGGTGGTAGTGCGCACCCTTGATATTGTCGGCAAGGTAGCGATTTTCAACCTCGGTGAAGAGAATATCACTCGTAATACCAACCACAAAAGTTCGGCTCTTAATATTTTTCAGCGCCTCGACCACGCCACCTCTGCCACGGCCGATGTCGTGCGAATCTACCGCATACGAAACCGAAGCGTAGGAGTAGGCGTTGAAGCGACGGCGCAACTTCTCGCCCTGATAGCGCTGGTACGAATGTACTCGGCGCTTGAACAAATCCTCCTTCAACTCCTCGTTATCCTGCTGTGTAAGGCAGTAGGCAGGACCTCCACGATAGCTCAACAGTGCCACACTGCGTGCCGCAGCCATACCCGCCTCGCCGGCATCGTCACGACGCTCGCCAAAGGTTGGGTCGTTCTCCAAAATCCAACGCTGCGACTCGTTGAAAGCCGAAATCCACGGCGTAGTGGTTGCTCCCGTAGCAATCAGCACCAAATTCTCTGCTAAGTCGGGGTTTGCCAACGACCACTCCAAGCACTGAAAACCACCAATCGAGCTACCGATAAGCAACTTTACACGCTTAATACCCAAGTGGTCTGCCAAACGCTGATGGCACACCGCCATATCTCGCACGGTAACCTTCGGGAAGTCGCCATACCACTTCTCGCCCGTTGCAGGGTTAATCGAAAGTGGTCCCGTAGTGCCGTAGTGCGAGCCGAGGAAGTTGGCGCAGATGATGAAGTACTTCGATGCATCGAGCAACTTGCCCTCGCCAATCATCTCGGGCCACCACGACTCCACATCCGACGATGCGGTCAGGGCGTGACACACCCAGATGATGTTCGAATCATCGGCGTTGCGCTCGCCATAGGTATCGTAAGCGATTGTCAGCTCGCTCAAAACACCTCCACCCTCTAACTTTAACGGTGTTGTATCGTGAAAATATTTAGCCATATTTTAATTGACAATTGACAGTTGACAATTGATAATTTTGGTAAAAACAACGAGTCGTTTTTGAATTATTTATTAGTCTGCCAATTATCGTAAAATAAATTTAATATAAAGATACCTTTAATTGTCAATTATCAATTTTCAATTATCAATTAGATATTAGCAAAGGCTTGTTCAAAGTCTTCGATAATATCCTCTACCGCCTCCAAGCCTGCCGAGATGCGCAACAAGGTCGGTGCGATACCCGCCTTAACCTTTGCCTCATCGCTCAACTGTTTGTGAGTGGTCGATGCAGGATGGGTAACGACCGTAATCGAGTCGCCAATCATTGTCATATTGGCAACGAGCTTCAACCCCTCGACAAAGCGAACCGTACTCTCTAAAGTACCCTTCAACTCCACCGAGATAACGCACGCAGCACCCTTGCGGAAGTACTTCTGCGCCAAGGCATAGCTTGTATCCTCCTCGAAGCCGACATAGCTTACCGCCTTGACATTCTCGTTTGCACGGAAGAACTCTGCCAACTTTGCCGTTGCCTCTGCCTCGTGGCGAACACGCAACGAGAGGGTTTCAAGACCGAGCATCATAAGGTAGGTGTCGAATGGCGAAGGGCAGCAACCGAAGTCACGCAAGCCATCCACACGACACTTTACGATAAATGCCTGATTTGCGAAGGTCTTCCACAAGTTCAAGCCGTGGTAGCCCTCCGACGGACCGTCAATCTCGGGATAGCGACCATTGCCCCAATCGAATGTTCCGCCATCGACGATAATACCGCCCATAGCCGTACCGTGACCATTTATCCACTTCGTAGCCGAGTCGCAGATGATATCCGCACCCCACTCCAACGGGTTGCAGAGGTAGCCGCAAGCGCCGAAGGTGTTATCCACAACGAGTGGCATCTGGTGCGAGTGAGCAACCTTCGCCAAAGCCTCGATATCGGCAACAATGCAACCAGGGTTAGACATCGACTCCACAAATACAAAGCGGGTCTTCTCGTCAATCAACTCCTCGATAGCCTCAGGCGAAGCATCCTTGGCAAAGCGCACCTCAACACCGAGATTGCGCAACGAGATGGTGAATTGGTTGTGAGTTCCACCATAGACATAAGGCGAGGTTACGATATTGTCGCCAGCCTTTGCCAAAGCAGTTACGGTGAGCAAGATTGCCGACATACCCGACGAGGTAGCCAACGCTCCAACACCGCCATACAACGCCGCAACACGGTTTTCGTAGGAGGCGGTTGTAGGGTTGTGGATGCGTGTATAGATATTGCCAGCCTCGCTCAACTCGAAGAGGTTAGCGGCATAGTCGCAACTTTTGAAGTGATAGGCAGCGGTAGGATAGATTGCCAAACCACGAGAAAGGGTGTGGTCGGGAGCATATCCACCGTGAATCTGCAATGTCTCGAAACGGAGTTTCTTCTCGCTCATCGTTCTCTGTTTATTGAAGTGTTAAAAATAATCTTATTTTTATTCGGGCAAAGATAGCACAAAAAAGCGGAAAGTTGAGAGTTGAGAGTTGAAAATTACATAAAAAAGAAGAGTTTGGCAAAATTTACCAAACTCTCCACTCTAAACTTTCAACTCTCGACTTACTCCTGAACCTTCTTGCCCCAGTTGAGAATTGGGAGGAGGAACGAGATAACCGATGCTCCAATCCAGAAGATTGCAGCCTGCGAGAAGTCGTAGTGCTTAACAACCTCGCCAAGCTCATTTACGGTCTCGGTGATGTTGCTATTTACGAGGTAACCGCTCACCTTCTCCTGGATAGATGCAGCTGCATAGCTCACCATACCCACGATACCGAGGGCTGCACCTGTTGCCTTACGAGGAACGATATCCACAGCCATCAAACCACCGAGGAAGGCAATCAATACACCGATAGCGATACCGAAGAGGGCCATCGAGAGAACGCTTACCCAATATGCGTCACCACCATAGATAAATATTGCGTATGAAATCGAAAGAAGGATACCTGCAACAAATGCCGGCATCTTACGGTCGCCCTTGAACAATACATCCGACATCCAACCTGCTACAACGGTACCAACAATACCCAACCAAGCGTTGATTGAGATGATTGTCGAAGCCTCCATCAAGCTGTAACCCTTTGTCTCCTGCATAAAGAGCACTCCCCACGAGTTCAACGAGTAGCGAGAGATGTACATAAATGCCGAAGCGAGAGCCAAAATCCAAACCGCAGGGGTCTTCAAAGCGAGCTTCTGTGCAGCACCTGCCGAGCCGTCATCGTCACTCTTCTTCGCCTCGACCTTCTCGCCGGTCAACACCTCAATCGAAGGCAAACCCTTGCTCTCGGGGGTATCGTGCATCAAGAAGATGATAATCAAGATACCAATCAAACCTGCGATAGCAGCACCAAAGAAGCCCCACTGCCATCCTGCATAGGCTACAATCGAGCCCACGAAGATGAACGAAAGACCCTCGCCAAGGTTGTGGCTCGCCGAGAAGAAACCGTAGAATGTTCCACGACGAGAGAGTGGGAACCAACGAGAGAGGGCGATAATTGCCGGTGGCGCACCCATCGACTGACCCCAGCCGCTCATACCCCACAAAATTGCGAAGGCGATAAACACTGTGAACGAAACGGTCTGTGCCTGCTCTGGATTAACGCCGATAAGAGCAGCATACTGCTCGCTACCTGTCAAACCAAAGATACCCATCAAGAAGCAGGCAAGAGCCGAGATGATAAGGCCTGTTGCCATAAAGCGCTTGATGTTCGAGTGGTCTGCCAAGAAACCATTTACGAACTTTCCGATGGCATAGGCTGCCAAGGTTACTGCACCGATTGTACCGAGCTGGTCGGCATTGAGCAGACCGCTGTCGATAATCGGCTTCTTCATCACATTGAGAGCCGCACGGCAAACATAGTAGAAGCTGTATCCGAGTGTTCCTGCCACGAACGACTGGAACGCCAAGGACTTGTGATACTTCTTCTGCCCCTTCTCGTCAAGGTCTGTACGAAGAGGTGCCGGAGCACTTGTCTTGAAAAAATCTAAAAATCCCATAATTTTTTTTCTTTTAGGCCATTAGCTTTTATTGAATTATTTAAGTGTGTGTCGTCCTTTGCTCTCCAAGTAGTTGATAAGCATTGCTGGGCGGTCGGTCTGAATCATCGAGGTGCCGTAAGAGAGAATCTTACCGTACTTCTTGTGCTCGTTGCCAACAGCTGCATCGTCCTCCAAGTCGGTTTTCTTGCCACCGCAGAGGCTATTCCACAAAGTGTTAATCCAGAGTCGCTTACCGCTCTTCAACACCTTATCGAAGACCTTCTTCTCGTTTGGCAAAGTGCCATTCCAGCACATCTCGAACGCAACAAACGGAAGGTCAGTCGAGAGGTACTCTGCGAACAAGCCCTCGTGCTTTGCCCAATGCTTCTCGGTGTAGTTGATGATAGGCATATAGAGCATATTCTTGTCGTGCTTCGAGAAGAACTGCTTCATCGCCTCTGCCGACTTGCTGCTCTTGATAATCACCTGGTCAACCATATTGCGCTCGGCAAGCATCTCCAAAATCTGGTCGTAGTAGTTAATACCCTTGTCGATGTTGATCAGAACTCGACCCTTGCAAACATCGAGAGCTTCCGCCAAGGTAGGCATCTTGTAGCGAGTTACAACCTTGTGGCCTGCACGGAGATTGCGTGTGCGGATGTAGTCGAGGGTCAGCTCGCTAATCTTGCCCTTGCCATTGGTGGTGCGGTCGATGGTCTTGTCGTGGCAAACCACAATCTCGCCGTCGGCTGTGCGATGAACATCCAACTCCACGATATCCACACCCATTCGGATTGCAGACTCGATACCCTCCAACGAGTTCTCGGGGAAGTTGCGCCAATCAGCACGATGCGCAATGACAAAAACATACTCCGACTTCGGGTTGCGCAACTCACGCAACAGCTTGTCGGTACGACTCTCTGCCATAGCAACCACTGCCATAGCTGCGAGAGCGATTGTTAGAATAAATTTTTTCATTGTTTTGAGTTATTATTTAATTGAAAATTTTCCTTCGAGTGTAGTGGTCGAATCTGCACCAACCCAAACCTTGAAGTCGCCCTTGTCTGCCTTGAAGCTCATATCGGTGTGGCAGTATGCCAACTCCGAAGTCGGAACCTCGAAGGTTACAACCTTCGACTCGCCGGCCTTCAACGACAAACGCTCAAAGCCCTTCAACTCACGCACAGGGCGTGTTGTCTCGGCTACGATGTCGTGAACATACAACTGTGCCACATCGTCGCCA
>JBGVMU010000018.1:0-13838 GCA_045124955.1 Alistipes sp.
ATTTTGCGCTTTTTTGCCATAAAAAATAGAGATTAGTAGAAACCGTTTTCTACTAATCTCTAAAATATCGCTGTAATTTACAAATTTACAAGCACTTATCTTTTTGTCCAAGCGCCGCTTTTTGCATCATTACCAATAAAATAATGGTTGCCTTTGCGGTCCGCCACTATTTTTCGATATAGAGCCTATGTGAGGAATTTGGCGACCGATACATTCGTGCAAAAAGAACTCAAACTACCACCAATCGCCAAAATCTATTATGATGAGATTATTTTTGTGCGATGCGAGGCGACAAATCCGTAGCATAGTAAACCTATGTGAGGAATTTGGCGACCGACGCATTCGTGCAAAAAGAACTCATCAGAATAGATTTTTGATGTATGCTCTACGGCGTTTATGCTGTATATGCTCGAAGTCGGCAAAGTTGGCAAGGCTCTTATGGTTGGTTTCGAGGATTGCGGTTGTCTCGACTCGCTGAATACCATATTTGGTGAAATGCGGAGTCATCTCGTTGAAGATAAGAGAGGTAACACCCTTATCCTGATAGTCGGGGCGAACAGCAATCAGTAGCAGGTCGAAGTCGGTCATCTTCTTGGCTTTCAACGCCTTGATAAGATGATACCACCCAAATGGAAAGAGGCGACCTCGACACTTACGCAACGCCTCGGAGAGCGATGGCATACCCAAGCCCACAGCGACGATTTCGTCTTTCTCGTTAGCTACCATCGTCACGAAATCGAAGTTGAGTAGTGGGAAGTACATCTTGCAGTAGTACTGCTTCTGTCGAGGGGTCATCGGCTGGTAGTTATACAGCTTCTGATATGCCGAATCGAGAACATCGAAGTAGGTATAGCCATATCGCTGCTTCAACTCTCGCACACTCTTAACCTTCACGGTGTGGAGGTTGTAGCGTTTTGCCACCAGGTCGACAACACACCTCATTCGCTCGGGAGCCTGCTTTGGAGGAGTAATTTGGTACTCGATCCAATCTGCCTCCTTGGTCAGACCATATCGCTCGTAGTGGGCGATGTAGTAGGGATGAGTGTAGAGGCTTGCCATAGGTGCGTTGTAGTCGAAGCCCTCAATCAATAGACCTTGGTGGTCGAAGTCGGTAAAACCGACAGGTCCATTCAGACGCTCCATACCACGAGCTCTACCCCACTCCGCTACGGCATCTATCAACGAGCAAAACACCGAGTAGTCATCGACAAAGTCGAACCATCCGAAGCGACATTTTTTGATGCCCCACGCCTCGTTGGCACGATGGTTTATGATACCTGCAATGCGACCTACGATTTTGCCGTTGCGATAGGCCATATAGAGAATAAAATCACACACTTCGAGGGCAGGGTTGCTCTCGGGGTCGAAGGTATTCACCTCGTCAAAAAATATCGGCGGACAATAGTAGGGATTTCCCTCGTAGAGCTCTATTCCGAACTGCACAAATCGTCGCAACTCGGACTTTGTCTGCACCTCTTTAATTATAATTTCGTTTGGGTCGATATTTGGCATAATCTGCTTAAATTTTTCTCTTTCAGGTGGTTAGAGGATAGGTTTATCCGAATTATTTTCGTTCGAGATCTATGAAGGTAAAGGCTCCATCATACTCTTCACCTCGCTCGAACTCCTCTCGGGCAACCTCTCGCCACTCGGAGTAGTCGATTTCGGGGAATGAGGTGTCGCCCTCGTAGGAGCGATGCACAATGGTAAGATATAGTTTATCCGCCAACGGCAACGCCTGTTTATAGATCTGCGCACCACCGATAATAAATACCTCCTCGTCGGGCGAGAACATCTTCACTGCCTCCTCTATCGAGTGTGCCACAAGGCAACCCTCGAACTCGCTGTCGCCACGAGTGACGACCACATTTGTGCGCTTTGGGAGTGGGCGACCAATCGACTCGTAGGTCTTGCGACCCATAATCACGGGATGACCCGTAGTGGTGGTGCGAAAACGACGCATATCCTCCTTGATATTCCAGAGTAGTGCGTTCTTATCGCCTATAACGCCATTTTCGGCAATGGCCACAATGATTGAAATCATAATTCAGAATGCAAAATTCAAAATTCAGAATGCAGAATTAGTTTTCCGTTAATCCTGCTTTGCAGGCTTTTCTTCCTTCGCACCTCGGCATAGTGTGCAGACACACTCTGCTCTCGGTTTGTCGTCAGTTTTCCGTTTTCAGTTTTCCGTTTTCCGTTTTCCGTTTTCCGTTAAAAAGACATTGGAGCTTTGATGGTTGGATAAGGGTCGTATCCCTCCAACTCGAAATCTTCGTACTTGAAGTCGAAAATCGACTTAACATTAGGATTTATCTTCATCTTAGGCAATGCTCGTGGGGTACGAGAGAGTTGCTCATCGACCTGCTCGAAGTGGTTGAGATAGAGGTGAGTATCGCCCAAAGTATGGACAAACTCGCCGGCCTCCAAGCCGCAAACCTGCGCCATCATCATAGTGAGCAAGGCGTAGGATGCGATATTGAACGGCACACCGAGGAAGGTGTCGGCACTACGCTGGTAGAGCATACACGAGAGTTTGCCATCCGCCACATAGAATTGGAAGAGAGAGTGGCACGGAGGCAAAGCCATCTTCTCGACATCCGCCACATTCCACGCCGAGACGATAATTCGACGAGAGTCGGGGCTCTTTGTAATCAAATCGACCGCCTGCTGAATCTGGTCGATAGCCTCGCCATTCGGGCGTGGCCACGAGCGCCACTGATAGCCATATACGTGGTTCAAATCGCCGAACTTATACCCCTCAATCGGCGAATCAATACCCTCCTGTGCTGCACGCAAGAACTCCTCCATAGCAACAGGCAGAACGCCCGCCTTCACGCACAACTCATTGTAGTAGCGGTAGGCGTCGTTATCCCAAATATGTACGCCATTATCAACGAGATATTTGATATTGGTATCGCCATTGAGGAACCACAAAAGTTCGTGAATAATGCCCTTCAAAAAGACCTTCTTGGTGGTCAGCAAAGGGAAGCCCTCGGAGAGGTCGAAGCGCATTTGGTGTCCGAACACCGATTTTGTGCCTGTACCTGTGCGGTCGGTCTTAACAACGCCCTCGTTCTTGATACGGGATAGTAGGTCGAGATATTGTTTCATAAAAAACGGAAAGCGGAAAACGGAAAACGGAAAACTAATTTCCAATTCTCAATTTCCCATTTTAGTTATAATGTTTTAATTCGATTTCGCCATTGTTATCGAGTGCGACATAGGTTGGTCGGGCGTGCCAATCGCCCATAAAGAGGATGCGTTGAGCACTCTTTACATCGTCGGCATAGTGGAGATGACCAAATACGAAGTAGTCAATCTCGTGCTTCTGACCATATGCCAAAGCGTAGTCGACAAGGAAGTCGAGCACCTCGGGGCCATAGTCGGCACTATGCGACTTGCGAGATTTACCGCTCCACCACTGTCCAAAGCGCATAAAGCAGTTGGGATGGATAAGCCACGATGCCAACCAGCGCAACGACTTCGAGCGGAATATCGCATTCATCGCACGAAGAAGTGGCTGACCCTTAATGTTCATATTGTCGCCGTGCGCCACATAGAGCGTTTTGCCAGCAATAGTGAAGGTTTGAGGTTTGGTGTAGATTGTAATACCGCACTCCTCGGTGAGGTAGTCACCCACCCACATATCGTGGTTACCCGTAAGCATAACAATCTTCACGCCCCTATCGCTCAGCTCTGCCAAGCGGCCCAATACTCGCACAAAACCCTTTGGCACGACCCTCTTGTACTCGAACCAGAAGTCGAAGATATCGCCCACCAAATAGAGCGACTCGGCATCCGCCTCAATCTTTGAGAGGAAGTCGAGAAAGAGCCTTTCCACTCGGCGTTGTTCACCCTTGTCGCCCGAGCCGAGGTGTATGTCCGATACAAAATAGTGCATACTTCGTTTATTTAAGAATCTTGGCAAGTTTGCGCTCCAAAGCCTTGCTATACAAATCTTTACCTACAATCTCGCCTTTGCTGTCAATGAGGAAGTTCGATGGTAGCTTGCGCACATTGTAGGCACGCAACATAGGCGACGCCTCGCCACCGAAGTCGCAAACCGAAATCCACGGCAGGCGCTGCTCTTGTACTGCTGTAATCCAAGTTGCCTTCGAGGTGTCGGCCGACACCTGATAGACCTCGAAGCCCTTCGATTTGTACTCCTCGTATATCTCCTTCAACTCAGCATTGAAGGCGTTGCTATTGCCCAACTCTGCCGACCAGAAATCGACCAAAATAACCTTTCCTTCCAACGACGACAGAGCCACTTCGTTGCCGTACATATCCACGCCCTTCAACTCGGGATAGGTGCGTGATTCGATGGAGTTCATCAACGAGATACGAGCCTCCATACGGGCAATATCGTTGCTCAATGTGAGTAGGAATGGCGAGGTCGGATAGTTCTCCGTCACCGCATCGGCAACGGTGCGATAGTATATCAAGTCGCTATCGGCACTCGACAAGTACTGCTCGCCCGGCAATCGCTGATAGAGAGCATAGACCGATGCCAGGAACTCCTTATTTTCGATGATAAACGATATCTGTTTGCGCTTGATATCGTGATAGATTGTGTTGTAGCTTTGTGCCAACTGCTTGCGGGTTGCCTCGTCTGCCGAATGGTAGTTGAGAATTGTTTTGTTGAGTTCGAGTTGTCCCGAGATAAACTCCTTGTTGAATTTACGCAACAACTCCGACTCCTTCGAGCCACGGACTGTATAGTTGAGCAGAGCACTACCCATAGAGCTCAGTTCAATCTTCTCGCCACGAGAAACGAGCAACGGAATGCGCTCGCTGCTATACACCACATTGTAGAGTGACGGAGTGGCGCCGACATTCTCGATTGTGAAGCGGTAACCGCCATTGTTGTCGAGTGCAACCGAATCGACAATGTGGTGACCCGTAACCGCCATCTCTTCGAGATAGACCATCTTGGAGTTCAAACCCACAAAGCGTCCCGAAATCTCGACATCGTTGTTTTGACATCCTACCACGGCAGTTGCTACTACCGCCACAGCCAATATTTTAAGCCACAAATTCTTCATAACATCTATTTGAGTTAAAAACCTCTTTTACGCAAGATAAACGAGTCACTATTTCTGCGTATTGTGTCTTTGTCCATTTTTGCGGGCACCCTTCTGCGGTTGGCGTGCAGTACGCTGCTGGTGCTTTCCATTTTTCTGGTGCGAAGAGGTCAATTTATGCCCCATTTCGACACTTTTAATCCACTCTCCATCGAGATTTATGCCACCTTCGGACAGTGTGCGTATATCATTTGCAATCATCTCGGGAGTAGGATGCTCCTGGTTGTACTCCATACTCTTGCCGTGCATATAGCGAACAACATCGCCCATCTCCGACTCTACCACCTCGGGTTTATCGTACTTCAAGCGATTTATCACTCGCACGATATTTTTGCCGTAGTGTTTGTGCGAGATATCGCTCTGCGGATATGCCAATCGCTCGGGCTTAACCTCCAAGTCCTCACGGGTAGGGAGCGGATAGGGGCTATCCACATCGAGCTTAAAGTCCGACATAATGAAGAGGTGATCCCAGAGTTTGTGCGTAAAGTCCGCCGTATCACGCAATAGCGGATTGAGATTACCCATAACGGCAATTACCGCCTTCGCCTGACGGGTACGCTCGTCACGATCCTCGATTTCGAGCAACGAATCGATCATCTCCTGGATATGGCGACCATATTCGGGAATCATCAAACGACGGCGCAAATAGTTGTAGTTCTTATTCATAAACTGAAAGCGGAAAGCGGAAAACGGAAAACAAAAATATCCGAAAACACGCTTTGCCTTAAATTAAATTCTCAATGAATTGTATTAAAACACACTCTAAAAGGTCAAAACAAATAGCAAATTCAGACCCTATCGAATCTCCTGCTGCTCCACTTGCAGCATTATGCCGTGTCGAGCAAAAGATATACCTTTGATGTTGCAAAAATAGTATTTTTTTAGAGAAAAGCAAAATGGCAAAAATTTTAATTTTGGAACAATCAAAAAGCGTGCGCAATAATCTGCGAGAGCGACTGGAATTTGAGGGCTTCTCGACCGAATGTGCCGAAGGCATTGCCCTTGCCCGCAAGATGTGCGAAAACATCCCATTCGACATCATTCTTGCCGACAATGCCGAAGGACTTTCCGACACCAATCTGCCCTTTATAATTCTCTCTCGCAGCAACGATATCGACTCGGCAGTCGAGGCGATAAGGCTCGGAGCCGTCGATTTTCTGACCAAGCCGATAGATATGAATCGGCTGCTAAAATCAATTCGCCGAGCGATTGCTCCACCCACAGAGAATAGTGCGCCCACACCCTACCGACCAAAGCCGACACGAACAAAAAATAGTGCCGAATGTGCCACGATAGAGCCCATCGTAGGCGAGTCGGAGGTCATCAGGCGAGTGCGAGAGCTCATCGACAAGGTGGCGCAGAGCGAGGCGAGGGTTTTGATTACGGGCGAGAACGGCACAGGCAAGGAGTTGGTGGCACGCTGGCTCCACTGCAAGAGTGGTCGTGCCGAGGCGCCTTTTGTAGAGGTAAATTGCGCAGCCATACCCTCGGAACTCATTGAGAGCGAGCTCTTTGGGCACGAGCGAGGAGCCTTCACCTCGGCCATAAAACAGCGTAAGGGCAAGTTCGAGCAGGCGGATGGCGGAACGCTCTTTATGGATGAGATTGGCGATATGTCGCTCTCGGCACAAGCGAAGGTTCTCAGAGCCTTGCAGGAGCGCAAAATTTCGAGGGTTGGAAGCGACCGAGATATCGAGGTTGATGTGCGAGTTATTGCCGCCACAAACAAGAATCTCGAACAGGAGATACGGGATGGAAATTTCCGTGAAGATTTGTATCATCGCATAGGTGTAATCCTGATAAAAGTGCCACCTTTGCGAGAGCGAAAAGGGGATGTCGCAATACTCGTAAATCACTTTTTGAAGAGCATTTGCCGAGAGTACAACATACCGACAAAATCGATTGACGCAGAAGCAGTTAGGATGTTATCAGAAAAGCGTTGGAGTGGCAATATCCGAGAGCTTCGCAATGTAGTCGAAAGGCTTGTCGTATTAAGCGGAACAACCATTACCAAAAAGGATATTGAGCAGTACTGCTAAAACGGAAAGCGGAGAATTATAACGAAAAACTAAAAGTTTTCCGTTCTCCGCTTTAATCCTGCTATGCAGGCTTTTCCTCCTCCTTACAAGGCATAGTGCACAAGCGCACTCTGCTCTTGTCTCGTTCGTCGGTTTCGTTTTTACACTACAAGCAGAAATCGAAAAACTAAAAGTTTTCCGCTTTCCGCTTTCCGTTTTCCGTTTGTTTTTGTATTTTTGCGCCCACATAGTACAAAAAGGTACAAAAACAATGAAAGCAGTTTCGACAGTTAAGGCATTGCGAGAGGAGCTCGCAGCATGCCAAGGTAAAAAGATAGGTTTTGTTCCCACAATGGGAGCATTGCACGAAGGTCACATCTCGCTCGTTACTCGTGCTCGCAAGGAGTGCGATGTTGTGGTGGCGAGTGTATTCGTAAATCCAACACAGTTCAACGACAAGAACGACTTGAAAAACTACCCTCGTACCCCCGAGGCCGATGCCGCAATGTTGGCAGAGGCGGGAGTCGATTTGGTACTCTTCCCTTCGGTCGAGGAGATCTACCCCGAGCCCGACACTCGTCAGTTCGACTTCGGTCAGATTGACAAGGTTATGGAGGGTGCAACCCGCCCGGGCCACTTCAATGGCGTAGCACAGGTGGTAAGTCGTTTGTTCGACATCGTGAAGCCAACTTGCGCATACTTCGGCGAGAAGGATTTTCAGCAGATTGCCGTAATTCGTGCAATGGTGGCACAGCTCGGTTTGGAGGTCGAAATTATCGACTGTCCGATTATCCGTGACTTCGACGGTTTGGCTCGTTCGTCACGCAATCTTCTGCTCTCCCCTGCTCATCGTGCCGCAGCACCCCACATCTACGAGGTGTTGAGCGCAGCCGTAGCTAAGGTTGGCGAACTCTCGCCAGCGGAGCTCACCGCTTGGGTCGTTGCCGAGGTTGAGAAGAACGAACTCTTGAAAGTGATATATTTCGCAGCGGTGGATGCACTCTCGTTGCAGACCATCAACGATTGGAGCGACTCGGAGCGTGTGCAGGGTTGCATCGCAGTTCAGGCAGGCGAAATCAGATTGATTGATAACATTAAACTTAAATAAAGCGATGTATATTGAGGTAATGAAGTCGAAGATTCACCGTGTGACGGTGACTCAGGCGAATGTCGATTATGTCGGCAGTATTACTATTGACTCGGAGTTGTTGAAGGCTGCGAACATCATTCGTGGCGAGAAGGTACAGGTGGTAAATGTTACCAATGGCGAGCGACTCGAAACCTACGCTATCCCTGGCGAGGCTGGCAGTGGCGTAATCTGTCTGAATGGTGCGGCAGCACACAAGGCAAGTGTAGGCGATATTGTGATTATCATCTCCTACGCTTCGATGGATTTCGAGGAGGCGAAGTCGTTCGAGCCGAATGTGATTTTCCCCGACACAGCGACCAATAAATTGGTTCGCTAACGGAAAACGGAAAGCGGAAAACGGAAAACTATTATGGATACTCTGTTATCAGTGCTTGCGGCACTCTTTGCTGTAATTGGCTGTGTGGGCTGTATCGTGCCCGTATTGCCGGGTGTGGCGTTGGCGTATGCTGGTTATGTCTGCTTGTACTTCTGCTCGTATGCCGAGATTTCGGTGGCGTGGCTTGTGGTATTCGGTGTGCTGACCGCCATTGTTTCGGTGCTCGACTATGTGCTGCCATCGTATATGACCAAGAAATTCGGTGGCTCGAAGGCTGGTGAGCGAGGTGCTATGGCGGGAGTTCTCGCAGGTTTCATCTTCGGTCCCGTAGGCATTATCGTAGGTCCGTTCGTAGGAGCATTGCTCGGCGAGTTGATCAACGACAGTAGCGACAGAAAGCGTGCCGTGCGCAGCGGTTGGGGCTCGTTCCTCTCATTCTTTGTCGGCACAGGCATAAAACTCGCAGTTTCGTTGTGGCTGACAATAGAGATTTTTATTGATGTATTCAAAAACATTTTTTAGTATGAAGAGACTTCATTTTATTTTGGCTATTATCGTTGCGATGCTTGCAGTATCGTGTAGCTACCGCTATGAGTCGGTTGAGGGCGATGCTACGGCAACACGCATCTACACCCTTCGCAACGGCTTGAAGGTATATATGTCGGTAAATAAGGAGCAACCTCGCTTGCAGACGATGATTGCAGTGCGTGTAGGCTCGAAGAACGACCCTGCCGAGACTACGGGTTTGGCGCACTACTTCGAGCACCTGATGTTCAAGGGTACCGACAAGTTTGGAACACAGAACTACGAGGCAGAGAAGCCGCTGCTCGATGAGATTGAGCGTCTGTTCGAGGTCTATCGTGCTACTACCGATGAGGCGGAGCGCAAGGCTATCTATGCGCAGATTGACAGCGTATCGCAGGAGGCTTCCAAGTATGCCATTCCTAACGAGTACGACAAGTTAATGCAGGCAATCGGTGCTGACGGCACAAACGCTTGGACATCGTTTGACGAGACAAACTATGTGGAGGATATTCCGTCAAATCAGATTGAGAATTGGGCGAAGGTGCAGTCGGAGCGCTTTGCAAATGCTGTAATTCGTGGCTTCCACACCGAGCTCGAAACGGTCTATGAGGAGTATAATATGGGACTTACTAGCGACAACAACAAAGTCTTGGATAATCTCCTCGCCTCTATTTTCCCTGACCACCCATACGGCACTCAGACCACAATCGGTAAGCAGGAGCATTTGAAAAATCCGTCAATCACAAATATAAAGAACTACTACAAGACCTACTATGTGCCAAACAATATGGCGATATGTATGGCTGGCGATTTCAACCCCGACGAGGCGATAAAGATTATCGACAAATATTTCGGCGGATTGAAGCCTAATCGCAACCTTCCGAAGGTCAAGGAGTACAAGCCTGCTCGCCTGACCGAGGTCAAAGAGGCAGAGGTTTATGGTTTGGAGAGTGAGAGCGTGGCTATCGCTTGGCCTGTCGAGGGTGCTCGCAGCGAGGGCTCGCTCGTGGGAACACTTCTCTCGTCAATTCTCTCGAATGGCGGAAATTGCGGTTTGCTCGACACCGACCTCTTGCAGGAGCAGAAGGTTTTGAATGCTTGGGGCGGTGTGCAGTACTTGGCAGACGCAGGAATGGTAGTTTTGGAGGGTGAGCCAAAGCAGGGTCAGACCTTGGAGGAGGTGCGTGATTTACTTTTGGCTGAGATTGAAAAGGTGCGCAATGGCAAGTTCGACTCCGACCTCTTGAAATCTATTGTTGCAAACTACCGCCGTGGCGAGATGGCAGAGTTGGAGAGCAACTTTGCTCGTGCCTACAAGATGGAGGCGGCATTTATCAACGGCTTGGAGTGGGAGAGCGTTGCCACCGAGCTCGACCGTGCAAAAAAGATTACCAAGGATGATATTGTAAAGTGGGCTAACGAGAATCTGCCGAAGGATGGCTACTGCATTGTCTATAAGCGTCAGGGCGAAGATAAGTCGCAGAAGAAGATTGACAAACCAACAATCACCCCTATCTCGGCCAATCGTGATGCACAGAGCGACTACCTCGCAGCAATGCAGCAGGTGGAGGTTGAGCCTATCGCACCGCAGTTTGTCGACTATGAGCGTGACCTCGGTCATTCGTTGCTCGACAACGGCATTGAGGTGCTCTACAAGCGCAACGAGACAAACGAGCTCTTCTCGCTCATCTATCGCTACGATTTTGGTACTTTGAGCGTGAAATCTATGGCTCTGGCAGCCGACTACTTCGAGTTGCTCGGCACAGCCGATAAATCGGCAGAGGAGATTCAGCGAGAGTTGTACGACTTGGCTTGCTCGTTCAACATCTCGGTAAGTGGCGATAGCACCTATCTCATAATCAACGGTCTTGCCGAGAATATGGAGCGTGCTATGGCGATTGTCGAGGATTATATCGCAAATGTAGAGGGCGACGAGGAGATTTTGCAGGGCGTAAAGAGCGACTTCGAGCAGGAGCGCATCAACGCCAAGGCTTCGCAGAAAGATAATTTCCAGCGATTGCAGAACTATGCCCTCTATGGTCCGCAGCATATCCGCCAGCGCACAATGTCGAGCAAGGAGTTGAGCAAAATCGGCTCCGACGAGTTGCTCGCAAACATCAAGCAGTTGTCGAAAATCAAGCACCGTGTGATGTACTACGGCCCACTCTACCTCAACGACCTTGTAGGTTCGCTCTACATTGCGCACAAGACAAGCGACATCCTCATCGACTTGAAGTCGGAGTCTGTGGCACCAAAGGCGGTCAAGAAGCCAAGCGTTCTCTTTGCGCAGTACGATGCAAAGCAGGTATATTATATGCAGTACTCGTGCCGTGAGCAGGACAAGTGGGATATTAGCAACTCGCCTGTGGGAAACCTCTACAACAACTACTTCTCGGGCGGTATGAACTCCATCGTATTCCAGGAGATGCGTGAGGCTCGTGGCTTGGCATACTCGGCATACACCTACCTCGCAAAGGGAAAAGTTCCGCACCACCCATACTACTTCTACGCCTTTATCGCAACGCAGAACGACAAGGTGCAGCAGGCAGTAGAGGCATTCGACGAGATTATCGAGGAGATGCCTCGCTCGGAGCAGGCGTTCGAGTTGGCAAAGAGTGGCGCATTGGCAAACTTGGAGAGCCAGCGCACCACCAAGATGAATGTTTTGTGGAGCTATCTCGAATATGAGAAGTTCGGTCTGAAAGAGGATATCAACAAGACTATCTACGAGGGTATAAAGAATTTGACTCTCGACGATGTGGTGAAGTTCCAGCAGGAGTTTATCAAGGGTCGCCCTTACACCTACTGCATCTTGGGCGACAGGAACGACCTCGATATGAAATATATCGGCACACTCGGCAAGATAAAGTTCCTCTCGCAAGAGGAGATCTTCGGATATTAGTTATTAGGGGCGTTAGGGGCGTTAGAGGCGTTAGGGGTTAATAAAAATTTAGACCTTTAATTGTCACTTAAAAAAGCTAATGGCTAAAAAAATAGCACAACACTTAAATAAATATAGGTATTATGAAAAAAAGTATTTTTGTAACAATGGGAATTATTGCAATGGCTCTTACTTCGTGTAAGGAGCAGGCAACCGAGCAGCCTTGGGTTGTGGATCGCTTCGACGATGTGAAGATTATCCGCTACGAGGTGCCCGAGTTCGAGAATCAGTCTTTGAACGACAAGATCTTGATTTACTACTTGGCAGAGGCTGCAAAGTGTGGTCGTGACATTATGTTCGACCAGAACTTCAAGTACAACCTCACCATCCGTCGTGCTTTGGAGAAGGTTTATACCTCTTACAATGGTGACAAGGAGTGCCCCGAGTTCAAGGCTATGGAGAAGTATTTGAAGAAGATGTGGTTGGCTAACGGTATCCACCACCACTACTCGAACGATAAGTTCGCTCCGGAGTTCACTCGTGAGTGGTTCGAGAAGCAGTTGGCAGCCTACAATGTGGAGCTTCCTGTCGAGAAGGAGGTTATCTTGGAGGCTATCTTCAACCCTGCACTCTACGCTACCCGCCTCAATCAGGCTAAGGGCGAGGATTGCATCGCTACTTCGGCTGGTAACTACTACGAGGGCTTGACACAGAAGGAGGTAGAGCGTTTCTACAACAAGATGATTGCAAAGGCAGGCAACGACCCTTGCCCAATCTCTTACGGCCTCAACTCGAAGCTCGTGAAGAAGAATGGTAAAATCTACGAGCAGACCTACAAGGTAGGTGGTATGTACTCGGAGGCTTTGGAGCAGGTGGTATATTGGTTGGAGAAGGCACAAGAGGTTGCCGAGGAGCCACTCAAAACCACTATCGGTCTTTTGATTAAGTACTACAAAAGCGGTGACTTGCGTGACTTCGACGCATTCAATGTTTCGTGGGTTAAGGATACCACTTCGAATGTCGATTTCGTAAATGGTTTCACCGAGGTTTATGGCGACCCTCTCGGCTACAAGGCTTCGTGGGAGTCGGTAGTAAACTTCCGTGACAAGAAGGCTTGCGAGCGTACACAGATTATCTCGGACAACGCACAGTGGTTCGAGGATCACTCGCCAATCAACCCTGCATACCGCAAGAAGGAGGTTAAGGGCGTATCGGCAAAGGTTATCACCGTGGCTATGCTCGGTGGCGACTGCTACCCTACAACCCCAATCGGTATCAACCTTCCAAACGCAGATTGGATTCGCAAGGATCACGGCTCAAAGTCGGTAACTATCGACAATATCACCTACGCATACAAGAAGGCTGCACAGGGTGGCGGTTTCTCGGAGGAGTTCGTACTCCGTGAGGAGGATCGTGAGCGTATGAAGGAGTACGGCAAGCTCTCGGATGACCTCCACACCGACCTCCACGAGTGCCTCGGTCACGGTTCGGGTCAGTTGGCTCCTGGTACAACAGGTACCGAGTTGGGCGTTTACTCTTCGCCACTCGAGGAGACTCGTGCAGACCTCTTCGCACTCTACTACCTCGGCGATAAGAAGATGGTTGAGATCGGTTTGATCCCATCGCTCGATGTTGCTAAGGCTCAGTACGCATCGTATGTTATGAATGGTGCTATGACTCAGTTCTCGCGTATCGAGTTGGGTAAGAATGTTGAGCAGGCTCACATGCGTAACCGCAAGCTCATCTCGGAGTGGGCATACGACCTCGGCAAGGCTGAGAATGTTATGGAGTGGGTTGTTAAGGAAGGCAAGCGCTACCTCGTAGTTAATGACTTCGACAAGTTGCGCGAGATCTTTGGCAA
>JBGVMU010000019.1:0-6140 GCA_045124955.1 Alistipes sp.
GGTTCGGGCGGCACGGAGTTCCTACGTAACAGCGTATCTGGTTCAATATGGTTCCCGGTCATGGTGGAATCGACTTCGGGGAACTCCGCTGTCACCCTTGCCGAACTCTATTCGCTCAATGAAGATGGCATCTTTAACCTCATTATGCGTGATGGTTATCTTGCTATCTTCTCGGGCGAGGAGACCGATTTTGATATCGGTGTGGCAAAAGCACAAAACGAAACTTTCCTATTGAAAGCCTCGGCAGGCAATGTCTACCAGCACCCGACAACAGGTGTAGGTCTTATCGATTTCCTGCACTCCAGCTTGGAGAATAATGGTCTTGCAGCCAAGTTGCAGTCAGAGTTTTTATCTGATAAGATGATTATTCAGAACGCATATATGGACTCCGAGACGGGGGAACTGCTATTAGAAACTGTAGAGAAGGAGGACAACAATGGGTAGGTATAAGGTTATCGCGGGACAGAACATCTACGATGTGGCCCTGCATCTATATGGCAGCATCGAGGGTATTGTGGATCTAATGATGTGCAATACCGACCTTTCGTTGGATGCTACGCTCAAGGTCGGCGATGAACTCATCTACTCGGACGATTTTGTTATCAATGCCGATGTTGTAGCCTATAACGAGATGCACGGCATTGTACCTTCAAATGGCGAACACCATGTATATCCAAAGGTCTTCACAAAGCCCCTCACTGTGGCTTTCTCGCTTCCGACACAAATACTGAATGTGCAGTGCTCCGTATCAGGTATCGGGACTTTAGAAATTGACTGGGGGGATAATAGCGATACGGAGGTCATCACTCTTACGGATAAGCCACAGTTGCTGAAACATATCTTCGATAGTAAGGTTCGTAAGCGTCGCCGCATACGCTGGTTTACCGATGCCTATTTCAAGCAGGTAGATTGGAGCGGACTCAAACCAAATTCGGTTGTTATCCTGCGATCTCTGCCTATCGAGGAGTTGACCATTAAGGATGCAACACTTACGCTCGATAGTCTGCAAATGGTTACGGGTATCTACTCGCTCAACCTTTCGGGGCTTTCTTGTGGCAACTTAAAGCCTCTTGTCAAGAGCCGAGAGTTGATGGAGTTAAATCTTACCGATGCACGCATAAAACCTACCGTGCTTGATGATTGGCTTATCGCTCTGGTTGAGAGGTACGGCAATCGCCGCAACTGCGAAGCAACCCTCACAGCAGTACCTACGGGAGTCTATCAGGAGCCAGCACGAAATGTGGATACAGGTCGCTACAACATCACGTCGGGTATGGAGGCGATATGGGTGATCACTCACGAGGAGAGTTGGAATGAGGGTGGCAAGTGGAAGTTTATCATTAACGATAAGGAGTATTCTGTATGAGTAGAACTATAAAAGATATATACAACGCAGCCGTTGCGGAGCGCAACAAACGCCTCGAACTCTCGGAGTTTAAGAGCGACTCGAAGATGTCTGTGATGAACGGTATCCTCTGGGTCGTAGCGGCAGTGATTTACAGTTTTGAAACACTCCTTGATGTTTTCGCTGTGGATATCACCGAAGCAATAAATGGGCGTATCAATGGCACGCCAAACTACTATGCCAATGCTCTGTTGCAGTATCAGCAGGGCGATGAGTTAATAGTAAGAGAAGATGGTCTTGCCTTTGGTTATGCCGCAGTGGATGAGACCAAGCGTATCATCACGCAGGTATCGTATGTTGAGAGCACCGATGACCAAAATATCGACAGCAAACTAATCTTGAAGGTAGCGACAGGCACGAAAGGCAACCTTGAGGCTATCCCTGCCGAGGAACTTGTACCTATCAATGCCTACATCGGCAAGTTGAAGTTTGCAGGAACCCGTGTTGAGGTCATCTCCACCAAGGGCGATGTTCTTATCCCACGCCTTACGGTTTTCTACGATGGTGCTATCCCAGAGTCTGAGATGTACGACGCTATCGAAGTTCAACTCAAGGAGTATGTGATGAACATAGAGTTTGATGCGGCAGTCTATGTATCTCGCCTTACTGATGCCATTCGTAAGGCTGAGCATGTTACGGATGTCTTCATCGATGAGTCAGCCACTCCGGAGCAGGGAGTGTTTATCGCCTGCCACGACACGGATGGCAACATTCAGCATATGCAGCGCGTGCAGCGCATGACCTATACCGCATCTGGCTATTTGAAGGAGTCTTCGGGAAAAGATGAGGAGGCTGACTTGCCATCGTTCCGTGAGGCTATAATTCTTAAAGTGGAGAACCATGAGTAGATATAAACTGCCCATAGATAAGTTAGTGAACCGTCTCGTTCCGCACTACCTTGCGGGCCGACGGTTTATACTCTTTGTGCAGAGTGCTCTCTATCCCCTGCAAAGCATCAATGAGTGGTTCCGCTCCTTTGCCTGTGAGAAGCATATCGAGGCACGAATGACCTCACAGGTTATCTACTTTGAGTGGTTCCTGAACTATAAGTTCTCGAAGTATTTCAAGGATAGCCGCGACAGAATCTTTATCAAAGAGAGCGAGAGTGTCGGCGTGGATCTCTACCACGAGAATGCCGAGTATATGCGTCCCTGCACTGTGTGGTACAATGGCGAGTCCATCACCGCCACAAGTGAAGACGAGCAGCCAAGACCCTTCTACCGATATGTCGAGGAGAAACTCATAAACAAGGTCAGCTTTATGGTCTGCGTGCCACCCTTAAAGATTCCGCCACAGGATATGGTCTATATGCTCTCGTATGTCGTGAATACCTATAAGATTGCCGGTAAGACCTACCTGATTAAGATTGATGAAGAGGAGTACGAACCAAATAAGAACACGAAATAATGAAAGAATATGTAGCAGAAACGGGTGGACGATACACCTATTCGGATGATATACTTAACCTTCAAGAGTTGGCCCTCAGTATGAGTACCATCTTTGACGGCTGTTCTGACTTTATCATTTCAGGCTGTACGGTCGAGGGCTCTACTATCTCGCCAGGTTATGTGTGGCTTGGTGGTAAGGTGCGCCACTTTGAAGGCGTTACAGATGCCGTCTTCCCATACTATATCTACGAGAGCAATCGCCACGAGTCGGTTGTTTATGCCAACGAGGTCAACAAGCGTGGCCGCACCTGCTATCTATGTGCTGCGGGTAAGACGATGCCAACTGCAGCAGACCCTGTTACTGGCAAGATTCCTGCGGCTATCGAGGTTAAGGCCGACTATGCCCCTCGCTTTATCGATAAGTTCTTCGGGCGTTACGCTGTACTGCTTGAAACTCCGTTCCAGCGTCAGACCATTAAGAAGGATTTGGTGCTGGCAGGTGTGTTTACAGCCAACAAGGAGATAAACTCAAAGACGGCAGTTTCTGTAAGTGGCGAGAATGGATACACGCTCAAAGGTATCGTTAAGAGCGATGGCAATGCCTCACTCGGAGCATATCTGAATGGTCTTTTGGTCAATGAGATTGTAATCCGTACAGACGGCACATTCTCATTTATGAAGCAAGGCAAGGAGTTGGCACGAGTTACGGGTGATGGTATCTCGTATGGTACATCGCTCAGCGATAATTCCCGTATCGGCGCAATCCATATTCAGGGCTGTGATATCTACAATACTCAGGATGTTACAGACGAAGGAACAATACGCATCAACTACTACGGAGTAGAAGGTGGTGGCACGAAGTTCCGAGACTTTGCCGTCTACGATGGCAAACTATCTCTGACTCCAATATTCAAAGTTGTAGGTAAGAGTGCTACGGCGCAGGTGAATGGACTCTTCTCGGTGTATAATGCCGGACGAGGCATCGACCTCTGCAATACCGCCTACACAAAGGATGACACCAAACTACTCAATACACTCTCGTGGAAGGATAGTGCCGGAGCAGTGATTGCTGCTGTGGGCTTTGATACAGCAGACAGCTATCGCTTTGTGGTTCGCAATGCGTTAGGCGATATTGTTATTGCCCCGCTCGGCTCGGTGGATATCATCGGTACGCTCAAAGTCAATGGCAAATCCGTTGCTGACACCTATGTTACTGTTACTACATACACCAGCGGTATGAATGGCAAAGTAGACAAGGTCGATGGCAAGCAGCTCTCTACCGAGGATTTTACCACCGAGTATAAACGAAAACTCGATGCTATCAGCACCGGTGGCATCAGCGAAGGTGGCACAGGCTATGTAACATCGGGTGCTGTTGCAGAAGCATTGAAGACAAAACTCTCAGCAGACCAGAACCTCCGTGATGTTGTGGATAAGGGAGCAGCTCGCACTGCCCTCGATGTCTACTCCAAGCCCGAATCCCAAGAGGTATTCTTGCAGATCTCGGAGGGCTTGCAGGAACTTGTACGCCTCACAGCCGATGAGGTCAATAACCTTACACCGGAGCAGGCACAGGCTCTTAAGGCGGAGCGTCAGGCGGCTGTGCGTGCTACGCTCGATGCCGAGAAAGGTGGCACGGGTGAGCAGAAGCTCACCAAGACCTCCAACCTCAGCGACCTAGCGGATAAGAGCAAGGCACGCCGAAACCTTGAAGTCTATTCCACAACGGAGATTGACAATATGATGGCCGGTAAGCTCGGTACTGACTCGGCATATCAGGGTATCATCTTCACCTCGGAGATGCGTGATAAGCTGAACAATATCGAGACCGGAGCCTTTGCCTATACTGATGCAGATGGCAAGTCGCACTCGCAGGTTGAAGGCTATGTCCTCACCTCGGCCATAGTCAAGGAGCTCAAGAAGAAGGCGAACTGGTTGCTTGATGGCTATAATGCCAATGAACTTATTACCATAGCCAAGAATTTGGAGTTCTACGCCAAGAGCGTTGCCGATGGTCGCTTTGCCCGTATGGAGAACCTCTTTCAGGACTATATTAACTACTTGGTGGCACAAGGCAAGACCTCTGCTCAGGCACAGGCTATCCTGCGTGAGAAGCTGAATCTGCTATCCAAAGATGAGATTGTCAAGGATTACCTGCGTAAGGATGCCAAACTCACAGACCTTGTATTGGGTAGCCCAGAAGCACAGCGTCAGGTATGTCGCACATTGGGTGCGGCCTTTGCCGAGGAGTACCAGCCACTGCTCATCGATACGGGCTGGATGCAGATGGAGAACAGCGGTCAGGGAACCGACACTCGCAACCTCTTCGTCCGTCAGATAGGCAGCATCGTATCTATCCAGGGCGAGATTAACACAGCCAAGCGTGATGGTAGCAACTGGGGAGGTGTCATTGCAATGATACCAAATAAGATTCAACCTCCGAAGTACAGTGTGCGCTGCACGGCAGCCAACTGGAACGATGACCATAAGTATAACCGAGGCTCCTCGTTTACCATCTATGGCGGTCAGCGTAAGTTGCAACTCTACGAGCGAGGCTTCTACAATGTAAACTGTCAGTTAAACTTCACATACTTTGTCTAATGAAAAAGAGAATCAATGTAATGGGCGACATCGAGAGTCGCAGGCGTATTGCCGAAAGGCGTATTCCACAACATGTAGAACCAGTAAAGAGCACCCACGATGGAAGAGAAAAAGACGAAGCGGAAGAGACGCCGCACCAAGAGAGTAAAGATAACAGATCGAGGAAGAGGAAGACCGAAGGGGACGCTTAGGCGTTTCCCCTTCGATGAGACACGCATCGGCTTTATGCTTCGCTATGAGATGCCCATAGTGTATGGCATTCTCAAGCAGCTTTGCAGTATGCAAGTACCCTTCGAGCCGGAATGGTGGGTTATCGACTCTGTTGCCAAAGCATCAAAGGATGCTTCGTATAAGAAGCCGAAGTTCCAGCGATACCTCAATGAGTACAAGGAGAAGGGATGCTACTGTCTGCGTGGTAAGGTGATGACCCCGAAGCGTCAAAAATACTATGATAGCGTCCAGCGACATAAGACTCAGGAGTATATCCGCAAGAATCATATGACCCTGAAGCGTCGTATCCAGAAACAAACTATTGATGGAGATATGACACTTGAAGAAGTTAATAATATCATTAAAACCAGAGCGCAAAGCACTGACTAACAATAATATGTAAAACATTCATATAAAACTATTGTCGTTCAGTAAATTATACATACCTTTGTACTCCGACCGCTCAAGGTCCTTCTATTTGTCAAATGAGTATCCACTCTTTTTAGGATACAGTCAGCGAGACTTTTCTCCCAATT
>JBGVMU010000020.1:0-10223 GCA_045124955.1 Alistipes sp.
ATTTTGCGCTTTTTTGCCATAAAAAATAGAGATTAGTAGAAACCGTTTTCTACTAATCTCTAAAATATCGCTGTAATTTACAAATTTACAAGCACTTATCTTTTTGTCCAAGCGCCGCTTTTTGCATCATTACCAATAAAAATGCCTCTCGGAGTGTGAGGCATTTTTGTTTGTTGCTATCTTTTATTATACCTTATTCAGAGCCTCGAAGCCCTTACCATAAACACCCATTACCGAGCCAATGGTGATAAATGCTTCGGGATCGACATTGCGAACAATCTTCAATACCATTGCCAAGTCACGCTTGCGACATACGCACATCACAATCTTCGAGTTATCCTTAGAGTACCAACCCATAGCGTCGATTACGGTAGCACCACGCTTCGCCTCCTGATTTATGGCATCAGCCATAGCCTTGTAGTCCTTGCTCACGATAAATATCTGGCTCGACTGCTGGTTACCCGAGAGAATCATATCGACCGTATAGCTGAACACCGCAACCATCACGAAACCGTAGATTACACCGTCGATACCCACATCCGGCAAGAAGAGCGCCGACGAGATGATTACGCCGTCGGTCAAGCGGATAAACTTACCGTAAGAGATTGTGTAGAACTTATTTACAATCATCACAACGATATCCGAGCCGCCGGTAGAACCACCCTGTTGGAAGCACATTGCCACTCCGACACCCGAACATATACCTCCGAGAATTGCCGAGAGTAGTCGATTGTTCAGATTGAACAGATCGACAATAGTGCCATTTGGTACGGTCAGCGCATCTCGCTCAGTGATAATCTGCGCCACCCATCCGTCGGGCGTAGTGAACCACACCTGCAAGAAGTGCATAATTACAGACATCACCACCACGCAGTAGATCGTCTTTATGCCGAAGTTCCATCCAACAATAAAGCCCGCAATAATGAGGAGGATGATGTTGATGATAAGTACCATAGTACCAATCGATATCGCTCCTCCTGTGAGGTGATAGAGAAGAAGAGAAAGACCTGTTGCGCCACCACCCGCAGCATTTGCCGGCAGAATGCAACAGATCCAACCAAATGAATAGAGGAACATACCGAGTGCCATCAATACATACTCCTTGATGGTTGTGCCGATAGTTGTTCTGTTAAGCGATATTCCCATAGCGTAAAAGAGTTATCCGGGCGCAAATATACAAAAAAGCGGAAAACGGAAAACGGAAAACGGAAAACTTTTTATACAAAGAATAGAGTTTTTTAACACTTTATTCTGAATACGGTGGTGTCGTACTCCTCGAAGCCACACTTCTTGTACAAAGCGTGTGCCGCTTTGCGTGAAGGGTTGGAGGTTAGGTAAATCTTTTTTGCACCGACCTCCTTGGCACACACCTTCGCCTCCTCGACAAGCGCCTGCCCGATGTGGAGTCCTCTCGCACGGCTATCGACTACAACATCCTCTATCCACGCCTTGCGCCCCGTAGGGATGTTGACCACCACTAGCGAGAGCGTACCCACGATTGCGCCCTCGTGCTCGGCAACAAAGAGGTAAAAATTCTCGTTGTTGAGCATCGTGTTGAGATATTCGTCGGTTGGCATTGTGGCCGACGATGAAAGCTGCGGAAGGAGCCTTGCGAGCGCATCGGCGAGTTCTGCGGAGAGGGTAGTAACTCTGTAAATTCTCATTTTCTAAAACTTTTGCTACGCAAAGATAGTAAAAAGTTTTATGTTTTTAGTTTTAATTGCTATCTTTGCCGTTGTAAATAAAATTTGCATAAAAAAGATGCTTAATATCGTACTTTTTGGTGCTCCGGGCTGCGGTAAGGGTACGCAGTCGGAACTCTTAGAGAAGCGTTTCTCGCTTCGTCACATCTCGACAGGAAATGTAATTCGTGAGCATATCGCCGCACAGACCGAACTCGGAAAGCAGATGCAGGAGTGCATCGAGCGTGGCGAGTTGGCTCCCGACTCACTCGTTATCAATATGGTTGCCGACTATGTAGCAACCCACAACGACGGCAAAGGTGTAATCTACGACGGTTTTCCTCGCACCACCGCACAGGCCGAGGCTTTCGACGAGATTCTCGCAAAGCACGGACAGAAGGTGTCGGTGATGATAAATATGGAGGTGCCCGAGGAGGAGCTCGTAAAGCGTATTTTGTTGCGTGGCAAGGATTCGGGTCGTGCCGACGACCAGTCGGAGGAGATTATCCGCAACCGCATCGATGTCTATAACGCACAGACCGCTATCGTTGCCGATTTCTATCGTGCGCAGGGCAAGTTCGAGAGCGTACCTTCGTTGGGTACTATCGAGGAGGTAGCGGAGCGCATTGCAAATGTAGTTAAAAACTACCTTTAATTAAAAATTAAGAATTAAGAATTAGCCAATGGCTAATGGCTAAAAATATGAAGGGAAGAACCGAGATTGCAGAGCTTGGTGAGTTTGGTTTGATTGACCACCTCACAGCAAAATTTCAAAATAAGAACAAATCGACAATTTGTGGCGTTGGTGACGACGCTGCGGTAATCGAGGCGTCGAAGGATAAGGCGATCGTTGTATCGACCGATGCGATGTTGGAGGGTGTCGATTTCGACTTGACATACTTCCCTCCGAAGCACCTCGGTTACAAGGTTGTGACCAAGGGTATCAGCGATGTGGTGGCTATGAATGCCGTGCCCGAGCAGATAACTCTCTCACTCGGCATCTCGTCGAAGCTCTCGGTTGAGTTCCTCGACGACTTCTACGAGGGCGTAGAGTTCGCCTGCAAAGAGGCGGGCGTTGATTTGGTTGGTGGCGACACCTCGGCCTCGGTTACAGGTTTCATTATCAATATCACCGCCGTAGGTCGTGCCAAGAAAAGTGAGATTTCGTACCGCAGTGGTGCAAAGGAGCACGACTTGATTTGCCTTACAGGCAACCTTGGTGCGTCGTATATGGGCTTGCGCTTGTTGGAGCGTGAGCGCAGAGTATTGCAGGGCTTGGGCGATGCCGTAACCCCTAAATTCGAGGGTTATGAGTATCTGTTGGAGCGTTATCTCAAACCTCGTGCTCGCTACGATATGGTCGAGTCGTTGCGCAAGGAGGGCATTGTGCCAACCTCGATGATTGATATTACCGACGGTTTGGCTTCGGAGGTATTGCAGATTTGCAAGTCGTCAAAGTGTGGCGCACGCATCTACTTGGAGCGTATGCCTTTGGCAAAGCAGACCACCGCATTGGCAGAGGAGATGAATATCGACCCTGTGATTGCCGCTCTGAATGGTGGCGAGGACTACGAGTTGCTCTTCACCGTGCCGCTCGAACTGCGTGAAAAGATTGTGAACTTGGGTTGCATCGACATTATCGGTCACATCACTGCCGAGAGTACGGGCACAGCACTCGTGACACCCGACGGCAGCACAATCGCTTTGCAGGCGCAGGGCTTCACCCCAAAAACTACCGCAAATGAGTAACCTAAAACCTACAATATGAGACGAATTATCTTTTTGCTCTCTGCGCTCTTCTTATGCGTGGAGGCATTCGCTGCAAAGGAGTATAAACTCCTCTCGCCAAATGGCAAGTTGGAGGTGACCGTCACCGCCGAGCCACAGTTGGCTTATAGCGTAAAGTGCGACGGCGAGCAGATTTTGGCAACCTCGCAGATTGGTTTGAAGATTTATGAGGGTGCAAATCTTGGCGAGAAGCCTGTCGTAAAAAAGGTTAAACGCACAAGCGTAAACAGCGAAATTCCTACGCAGTTTTACTTCCGTAGCACCATCAAAGACCACTACAACGCCTTGCGTATCGACTTTGCGAGCCGCTATGCTGTGGAGTTCCGTGCCTACGATGAGGGCGTAGCGTATCGCTTTGTGACCAACTTCAAGCACGACTTCAAACTCGAAAACGAGATTGCCGAGTTCGCCTTCGAGAAGGACTATAAGGGTTACTTCCCATACACCAACAAGACCGGAACAAAGCAGGATAAGTACTTCACCTCGTTCGAGTCGTGGTATCGCAATGTCGAGCTCTCGAAGTTCGAGGCCGACAAGGTGGCATTCGTGCCAGTTATGGTCGAGGCTGGAAAGTACAAGGTTAACATCCTCGAGTCGGATGTGGAGCACTATCCTGGAATGTTTGTCTCGAACCCGAAGGGTGCAACCGCACTCTATGGTGAGTTCGCACCAATGCCGGAGCGAGTGGTTGAGGGCGGACACAACAAGTTGCAGGGCATTGTTGAGAGTCGCAAACCATATATCGCCGAGTGCAAAGCTGCGACAAAAACTCCGTGGCGCATTGTGCTTATCAGCGAGGATGCAAACCGATTCCTCGATAACGATATGGTCTATCGCCTCGCTTCGCCTTCACGCTTGGAGGATACCTCGTGGATAAAGCCTGGTAAGGTTGCTTGGGAGTGGTGGAACCATTGGGGTTTGGTAGGCGTGCCGTTCAAGGCAGGTGTTAATACCGAGACCTACAACTACTACACCGATTTTGCAGCCAAGTATGGCATTGAGTATGTAATCCTCGACGAGGGTTGGGCAGTAAAGTATGCCAACGACCTCAAACAAGTTATCCCCGAGGTCGATTTGAAGGCGATTGTCGACCACGCCAAATCGAAGGGCGTAGGCATTATCCTCTGGGCGGGTTACAATGCCGTGAAGGGCAAAGAGGAGGAGGTTTGTCGCCACTTTGCCGAGATGGGTGTCAAGGGCTTTAAGGTCGATTTCCTCGATCGTGACGATGTGGAGATGACCGACTTCCAATATAATCTTGCCGAGATAGCTGCCAAGTACAAGCTTATGCTCGACTTCCACGGTTGCCAGAAGCCTTCGGGAATGAACCGTACCTATACGAATGTGGTGAATTTCGAGGCTGTGCTCGGTTTGGAGTGTGCAAAGAGCCGTCGTGGAATCAGATACAGTCAGGTCGACTACGACTTGGAGATTCCATACTTGCGAATGGTGGCGGGTCCTATGGATTATACACAGGGTGCAATGCGCAATGCGAATAAGAAGAACTACTACCCTTGCTCGCACGCACCTATGAGCCAGGGTACTCGTTGTCGTCAGTTGGCGATGTACGCTATCTATTTCTCGCCATTCTCGATGTTGTGCGACTCGCCATCGCTCTACGAGCGTGAGGCAGAGTGCACCAAGTTTATTGCCGAGTTCCCAACCGTATGGGATGAGACGGTCGCTTTGGAGAGCCAGTTTGGCGACTATGTGGCTATGGCTCGTCGCAATGGCAACACTTGGTATGTGGGCGTTGCAAACGATTGGACTGCACGCAAGGTCGAGCTCGACCTCTCGAAGATTCTCGGTGAGGGCGAATATCTCGCAGAGGTGTTCCGTGACGGAGTGAATGCCGACCGCCTTGGCGAGGACTATATCCACGAGGTTGTTGCGCTCCCAGCCTCTCGCAAGGTCGTTGCCGATATGGCACCTGCGGGCGGATATGTATTGAAGATTGCAAAGAAGTAGGATATCATCTGCTTATGACAAAGGCTGCGAATGTTTCGCAGCCTTTGTTGTATTGTGGCTCTACCACTTTGGGGTTATTCCGACAAATATCTCGAAATTAATGCCCGGCATTGGGTGCGAGAGCACCGAGATATACTCCTCGTTGAAGAGGTTATTGACAACACCTTTGAGCGATAGCTCCGCCCAACGGAACGAAAATCGCTTCTCCAACTCGATATTATTCATAAAGTATGGTGGCAGTTTGCCCGTCAGCGAGATATCGTTGCTCGACATCGTATATCGCTCGCTATAATGGCACCACTTGTAGAGCAATGACCACGAGCGGAACGACAAACGCCCCGTCACGGAGGAAGAAAATCGAGGAATATATGGCAGCTGCTTGCCTATGGAGTTATCGCCCGCAGAGATCGCCTCGCCCACATTTACCGACGGAGTCCAAGCTGCCGAGCCATTCAGTTCCAATCGCCAATCCTTTGCCAAGCGCACCGAGAGCGATGCTTGCGCCTCCACGCCGTAGGAGTGCACGCTCTTGACATTGCGTGGCGAGAAGAAGCCCTTATTCGTAGGCAACCACAAGATCCAATCGTCAATCCACGACTCAAACCACGATGCCGACACCTTTAATTTATAGGTATCTTTGCGCCCCACTTCGCTCGAAATACCTGCATCGTAGCTCCAACCCTGCTCACTGCGAAGGTCGGGGTTACCACCAGGGCGGAAATACAAATCGTTAAGCGAAGGCGCACGATGGTTGCGAGATGCCGAGGCTCGGAGCATCACATTTCCCTTTTGCGACACCACGCCCTCGACCGCTACCATAGGAATAGGCAACGACCACTCCTTACCAAAGAGCTCCTCACGCAGAGTTGCTGCAATGCCCAATCGCTCAACGGGTTGCCAACGGGCCGACACCACCGCCGAGAGTTCGGCACGGTGGGCATTATACCCTACTGCGCCATCCTCCGAGTGAACAAAATTTTCGTGCAGAGTAATATCGCCCGACAACAGCACCTTCGCCTCCTCGAAGGAGTAGTTGCCCGCCACCGAGCCATAAATCGTATTTATGCGACTGCGTGAAGCGGTTGTTGCGACCTTGTTGTAGCTATAATCGTAGGCAAGCCAACTATAAACATATCCCGCCTTTGCCCCAATGCGCCAACTGCGACGAATATGGTCGTAGCCCACCACCCCACGGAACGAATTTTCACGCTGATAGTTCTCGTAGTCGGGCGAAGAGCCATAGTCGGTGGTAAGCAGTGGAAGTTCTCGATAAGAGTTTGTGTACCACGCATTCAACGAGAGGCGGTCGCCACCCTTGGTTTTATAGTAGAGTTCCTGCAACAGATGTGTATCTCGGAAGGCGGCATTGCGGTTGCGCTCTACGGGGTAGTACTGATCCACGATATTGTGGTCATCGTCGTAGATATTCTCCTTCTTGTCGTAGTTGCGATAGCGGTAGTTGTTCTTCGAGGTCGAAAAGACCACTCGTGTCGAGGAGTGCCAACGCCCTTTACCGTAGGTTAGGCGCAAGAAGTCGTCGAAGGTAGAGAACGAACCCACGCCCTGTACAAAGTGCAAGCCGAAGCCCTCTTGCGCAGTTGGCTCGGTCGAAAGCTTCACCGCACCACCCAAGCCACCACCCGACTCGGCAACCGACGATGAGCCGTGCAGAAGTGTCGCCTTATCGACCAGAAACGACGGTATCATCGAAAAGTCGGTCATTCCGAGCATTGGCGAGTTGATGCGCAAGCCATTCCACAGCACCTGCGTATGTGCCGAGGATGTTCCACGGAACGAAACGGTCGAGAGGGTTGCTCGACCACTATTTTTCACAAAAATAGAGGAGTTGAACGAGAGGATATCTGCCATCGAGAGCGAGATATTCTGATGCAACATCATCGAGTCTATCTTTGTCTGCTCAACGCCTATATCACGCATTGGTCGGCGTGCAACGACCTCCACATCGGGAATTTCCAGACCATCACGCAGCCAATCTCGCTCCTCTGCCCTTGCAGAGAAAGCGACCAGAAACAGTGCCAATATGTAGACCACTCTGCGCATCATCACTTCCAACAAAAATCGCCTACGATAACGCCCGCAGTAAAGCTGTCCAACAATTCGCCCTCCTTCGAGTAGCGATACACAACGGAGCGTTGCTGATAGTCTATCGCATCGCCCACATATACCTCCTCCGTCTCGGGCGCAACGCCCAAAGCGTAGTAGAGGCAACGACCAACGCCCACAATAGGCTTCACAAATGGCTCGGCAGGGAGTTCTGTGGCATCCGTCGCCATACGCCACACTCCGCCATCTATCCAATAGAGGGTGTCGCCACTGTCGTTGATTTTTAGGCGTGAAGCCGAGCGTGTGGCATCGCCCACGGTGTTGCCACCAAGTTCAAACTGTCGCTCAACCTCCAAATTTTCGGGATTCAGGCGATAGAGTCGTGCCGGCTCGTAGCCGATAACATTGCCCTCGTAGCCGCCATCGCTCGCAACCCACAATTTTCCGTTTTTATCCACCACAATCGACTTTGGCTGGATGCCGATATCGTTGTAGCCCACCACCTTGTCGGTGCGAGTGTCAATTTTGAGAATTCGTTTCTGGTACGACCAACAAGCGACATAGAGATAGTCACCCACGATGACCATCTGCTCGGTCGAGCCTGTGCGATAGGGCGTGGTCATAGGGCAGACGATTTCGCCCGTAATCTCGAACTTTTTGGGATTTATGATGATTATGCGGTCGCTGTCAATCTGCGACACATACGCCTTTTCGTCGGATACGAAGGCGATATAGCGGGGTGATGGCAAATCGGTAATGCGCCCTACCTCTCGGAAGGTCTCGGTGTCGATAGCGAAGATAATGTGCGAATTATTCACTACCACCCAGCCTATGCCATTGCGCACCACCATCGACTGCGCCACATCGCCCAGGCGCATAGCATTAGCACGCTGAAAGACCTCGTTTTCGAGATGCTTTGTGTCGGGCTGATAGTACGACAACGATGCTCCGCCATAGGTAAAATTACCCTCGGCAGTGATAAACACCCCCTTGCCGAGCATATTGAACTGCTCCTGCTCGCCATACTCCCACCGCATACACGAGGAGAGGAGCAACACCGCAACGAAAAATATGTGGCGTAGGCGCAACATAGACTAAAAATTGAAGATAAAACCAGTCACCTCGGTCGAGCTCTCGCCAATTGCCGAATAAACGGCATTTGTTGCCGACTGCACCTTCACAAAGTCGATTTGCGAGAGGTTTGCCACCTCGCCCTCGGCAGTGCGGGCATTGCTGATGCGGAAGAGATTTCCACCTCTGCCATAGCAATCTATTGCGCTATAATTGTCGGCATAGCCCCACTCGAAAGGGAGCAACTGCCACTCCTGATTTATCTCGCTCCACACACCATTGTCGGGCAGAAGCGTACCCAAGAGGGTGTATTCATCGCCCTCGACCCACGCAGGGAAATAGTCCTGCGGATGCACCGAGTTGCGCTCGATAATGCCCTCGTTGCCCTCGTTGTCACGCCACGCAATCTTGGTCGCATCGTCAGTGCGGGAGTAGGTTATCGAGTAGTTGTGCTTGGTCGTCGCCTTGTCACTCTCCGAGCCGCAGAGCTCAAACCACTCATCATCCGCCAAGCCATTGCCGTTCGCATCCTGCGCCACCCACACTATGCCTGGCTCTGACGAGGTTGCAAAGCAGTTGCCATATATTCCGAAGTCGAAGTCGCCAGAGTTGGAAATAGGCTCGCTAAACCTCACCACGATATAGCCACCAAAACCACCGAGCGACACGAAGTAGCGGTTATCCAATCGGTTTTGCGCATAGGCGCACGCCTCCGCCATAGTCGTTGCGGTGTAGCCCTCATTCACAAACTGTCCCGGTGCAGGAAGATACTCCACCACCTCGACTACCACCTCGTTCGGCTTAGCATTGTCGCCATCGCCACCAATCTCTCCGCATCCTACTACCACAAGCAGGGATGCAACAAGTGCAAACTTAAATATTTTGGACATAAATGTAAGTTTTTTAATCCGATTGCCTGCGGATTGTTAAACAAAAATGTCGAGGTAGGTCTTCTGACTTGTTCCGCAAGACGCCTTCCCAATCTCCGAAAGATCAGTGGCAAAGAGTGTCTTTTTACCCTCTAGGATGCGCTAAACACCTATCGAGCAGGAACTTACAGCAGCAGGTACTGTTTCGGATTTGCACCGAATTCCGTTTTAATCCGTGCGAGCGTCACCCGCACCGGAACCTCTGACGGTGCAAAGATAAGAAAATTAAACGGAAAGCGGAAAACGGAAAGCGGAAAACGGAAAGCGGAAAACTTTCAATTTAGTTGAGAGTTGAGAGTTGAGAGTTGAGAGTGGAGAGCAAGTTTGATAAAGGTTGTTAAGGGTGATTAAGGGTAGTTAAGGGTTATTAAAGTTTTTTTTATCGCATCAGCGCACCCCTTAATAACCTTTAATAGCCCTTAATAGCCTTTAACAACCCTTAACTCGTTGCGCCGTGATAACCGGCGGAGTCCGCATAACAAAAAAGCCAATGGCTAATGGCCAATGGCTTTTTACAGTTTTCCGCTTTCCGTTTTCAGTTTTCCGTTTTACTAAAAGTAAAAGAGGCTCGGAAATTCGAGCCTCTTTTGCTTTTAGTAGATAAGGTCATCCTCCTCCGAGCCGAAGCCTGGGAGCATCGAGCCGACGCCACCCGAAACAGGCTCGCTTACATTGTAGCCACGCTCGGCTACAACCTCGAAAATATTTACCTCAGGAGCAG
>JBGVMU010000021.1:0-18264 GCA_045124955.1 Alistipes sp.
ATTTGTTGCGACAGCCATTTTTGTCGGAAGTTGTATAACAAGAGGGATTTCAAGGCTTGCGTAGCCCGAAAAAGCGGAGTTTACTAGGCGTAAATGAGCATTTTGAGGGCAAGCGTAACGCAGAAATCACCTTGTTAGACGGCTTCTTTTTTCTATTCATCCATCTCGACGCTGACAATCGAAATCGAGTGCGACACAGGCGCAATTTTGCGCAACATCGCCAACCCTCCGCAATACTTATCGGTTGCGAGTCGCACGGCATTCGACACCTTCGACTGCTCGTCGATATACTTGCACTCAATGTTGTAGGCGATATCGAACGACACAAATTGGCTCCTGCCCTCGACCTTCTCGGTATCGAGTTCACCCGACATCTTAATTTCGAGCTTCTGCAACTCCACTCGCTCCTTCTTGGCTATCGAGAGTGTTGTCATACCCGCACAAAGAGCTGTCGAATAGAGCAATAGCTCCTTCGGGTTGAGTTTTTCCAAATCGTGTGGCTTTGCAAGGGCGAACTTTCCGTTCTCCTCTGCGTGAATTGTGATAGACTGATGCATAGTATTTATATTTTAAGTGTGTAACCACTCAAAATGCAAATACTATACCTTTAAGAATATCTCTCGCTTATACATATAGTATAATAGGTAGTACTGCACCACAACCGTCGCAATGCTGATGACCAAGCCAGCCCAAGCATCGCCCATAATAAACGGCAAGAAGGCAAGCAAAGCTGCCAAAACGGCTCGCACCTTCACGAACTTCGGCATCATATAGGCAGCGATAGAGTTCATACCATAGACCTTGAATAGTGTCAGACCACGACGATAGCCCTTATAGTCAATAAGATAGTAGCAGAGCCAGAGCAGAAGGAAGCACACGCCACCCGAGAAGAGAGTCATTGACGATGTCCAAATCACCTTAATAATCGGATGCCAGATACTCCACACCAGACCGAGCGCAACCATAGCAACGCCCGAGCCGGCAAACCACCAGAGTTTGCGTTGCTCCGCCATCTTCGACTTGGCAATCACGCCTGCGAACATTCCGAGCAAGCCCGTAACCACGAAAGTCAGCGACGATAACACCCAGGTATAGTGATAATTAGCCCTAAACGCCACTACCCCATCCACAACCTTCGCTCCGTCACGAAAACGACCGAGCACTTGGCAATCGACCCACTCTGCCAAGTTCTTTTCGGGCGAGTAGTCACCACCGCCAAAGCCATCCACCGAGACGAACTCCATAGCTGCCCAATAGCCGAGCAACAGCACCACCGCAACGGCAATCTGCGTGCGCAACTTCGTAAAGAGGAACAACAATGCCGATACGGCATAGGCAACGGCAATCGCCTGCAATGTATTGGAGTAGAGATATACCGTTTCGGGGCTCTTGTCGAACAGACCACCCTGACAAATCATTCCGAAGACCCACAACACCGCCACTCGTCGCACTATGCGCCACAAAGCCGAGCCGTAGTTGCGCTCCTCACGCATACGGGAGAGTGCAAACGGAATGGTGATACCTGTCATAAAGACAAATAGCGGCATAATTACATCCCACGGTGTAAATCCTTGCCACTCGGCGTGTTCGAAAAGCCAATAGCACTTATTGAGCCACTCGCAATCTACGGTTTTGATAAAACGACGCACCACAGGGCCTACCGCCATAAGAAAAAAGAGGTCGGCACCTCGCAATACATCTAAGGATTCTAATCGTTTCTTCATAATATTTATGGTATTTGTTTCCTTTCTATTTAAGTGGCGAGTTCGGCTCTCTCGACATCGCCCAATAAAATAGTCGGTCGAGCAGTGACGGAGCAAACTTCTTCACAAAGTGGGTCGCTCGCCCCTCCGACTCCATAAGGCAGAGCCGTTTGCGCTTGGCAATGCCCTCGGCAACTCGGCGTGCCACCTCCTCGGCGGTCATCATCGTCGCCTCGTTGCGAGGTGTTTCGCCCTGTGCCGAGCCGTCAGCGGTTAATGCCGAGTAACGCACATTCGAAGCGGTAAATCCCGGGCAGGCAACCATCACGTGCACCCCTTTTTTGAGGTTCTCTATGCGGATGGTTTCGAGTAGTCCTGTCATCGCAAATTTCGATGCCGAATAGCCCGTTCTGCCAGGCAGACCGTGGAGCCCTGCTACCGAGGATATGCCCACCAACGACCCTTTCGAGGCTTGCAGATAAGGCAAGGCATACTTTGCGCAATAGACTGTGCCCCAGAAATTTACATCCATAACACGATGCAGCACACTCATCTCCACCTCGTCGAACAAGGCTCGCATCGAGATGCCCGCATTGCAAATCATCACATCCACGCCACCAAACTCCTCGACGGCTCGCTCGATAAGGCGTCGGCAATCCTCCTCCTTCGTCACATCCGTAGCGACATATACCGCCTTGCCACCCTCCGAGCATATGGTCTGCACCAACTCCGCCAACTTCTCCTCGTTGCGTGCGCCAAGCACCACCCGTGCGCCCATCTGAGAGTAGAGCTGAGCCATCGCCTCGCCAATACCCGACGATGCGCCCGTAATCACTATGACCTTATCTTTCATCTTTTTGCTATTAGCCATTAGCCATTGGCCATTAGCTAAATTAAGAATTAAGAATTATTCACCTAAATTTGCTCGTCTTAAATCTCAATTTTCAGACCATCGTAAGCAAATTCTACCCCCTCATTTAGGCGCAAATTTGCCACACAGTGCAACCCGATATCGTGCGACATATGGGTGAGATAAGTGCGCTTCGGAGCAACTTTTTCAACAAGTTGCATAGCCTCATCAACCGAGAAATGGGAGTCGTGAGGCTCAAAGCGCAGAGCATTGACAACCAGCACCTCCACGCCTCGCAGTTTCTCAATCTCCTCGTCGGCAATAGCCTTAAAATCGGTCAGATATGCCAACCCGCCGAAGCGAAAACCTGTAACCTCGAAGCGAGAGTGCGAGCCCCTGATCGGCACAATCTCTACGCCCTCGACCTCGAAAGGTTCCGAGCCAAATTCGTGGAGTTCCATCTGCGGAACACCTCGATAGGGATTTGGCGAGAAGGCGTAGTCGAAATCCTTGCGCACACAGTCGCAGGTGTCGTGCGAGCCGTAGATATGCACGGTATGAACCGCTTGCGGATAGTCCACAAAGTTGAGCGCACGCACATCGTCGAGCCCTCCGATATGGTCTTTATGCTTGTGGGTCAACAATATAGCCGTTATATGCGACACCCCTTCACGCAACATCTGCTGGCGGAAGTCGGGACCTGCATCGATAATAAATCGCCTGTCGCCCACCTCCACCATTGCCGAGGTACGCAGTCGTGCATCACGACTATCCGTCGAGCAACATACGGCGCAATCGCAGCCGATTACAGGCACGCCCTGCGAGGTGCCCGTGCCAAGGAAGGTTAAGCGAATGAGTGTTCTATTTGGCTCCATTTTTGTATCTCAAAGGTGGTTCTGCACCACAAAGATAAGATTTTTTTTGGATAATTGAGAATTAAACCGTAACTTCGCACTGTTATTTAACACAAATAAATCGATTTATTATGGCTTACAAAATTTCAGATTCGTGTATCGCTTGCGGTACCTGCATCGATGAGTGTCCGGTTGAGGCTATCAGCGCCGGCGACATCTATGTAATTGATGCTGACAAGTGCATCGAGTGTGGCGCATGCGCAGGTGTTTGTCCTTCTGAGGCTATCAGCTTGTAGTCTGACAGAGAGCCAACGCTTAGATAAAGCAACCATTTTTTTGGTTGCTTTATTGTTTTTTACTATCTTTGCCCCATAATTAGTATAATTATGAAATTCAAAGAGGGATACAAAGTACGCTCGATGGCGGGTGAGAATGTGGTGATTATGCAGGGTACAGCAGGTAGTGATATGACTCGCATAATATCATTGAACGATTCGTCGTTATTATTGTGGAACGAGTTGCAGGGCAAGGAGTTCGAGGTTGCAGATATTTCTGCTATTCTCGTGGAGAACTACGGTATCGACACCGAGATTGCCGAGCGTGATGCTAAGGCGTGGGTAGAGAAGTTGCACGAGTGCGGCTTAATTAGTGAGTAGTGAGTAGTGAGTAGTGAGTAGTGATGCAGAGGGCGATGAAAATAGTAACAATGTTGGCAGTGTACCTTGTATGGGTATGCAGCAACCCTATTATTGCCCTATCGTGCCACGCACACCACTCAGAGCATATCCACTGCTGCGGTCAACACTGCGAGTGCCACCACGATGGTTGTGAGAAGATGCATTTCGAGACTCCTCACGGCTGTCACCACGACCACTCCAATAAGATAGCTCTCTACGACACAACCAAAGAGGATACAGATAAGATTGAGCCTACCGAGATTAACATCTCGGCTCAAATTGAAGATAATATCGCTATCGAGGATGTAGTATCGAAGCGCTCGCCTCGACACTACACTCGAAAAGTTCCAATACCACCATCCCCCGCTCTAACAAAGCGAGGGTTGCGTGCCCCTCCTGTTATTGCATAATTTCAGCAACTGATTTATGTAACAGAATAACAAGGAACTTAGAAAAATGAAAAAAATCATTACATTACTATCTATATTGTGCTGTACAGCTGTTGTATCGGCACAAAATCTCACAGGTAAAGTGGTTGATGCACAGGGCAAACCGCTCCCCGGAGCGTCGGTCTATTGGGCCGACACCTCGGTCGGTACCGCTACCGACTTGGAGGGTAAATTCTCGCTCTACCGAGTGAAGGATAACAACACCCTCGTAGCGACATTCCTCGGTTACACCAACGACACTCTGCGTGTAGAGTCGAAGGTGCGTGAGGTGGAGTTTCGCCTTAACGAGGGCGTTACGGTTGATGCCGTAGTCGTAGAGGGCGGACTCGGCAACTACATCCGTCAAGACGGCTTGCTCAAAAGCGAGAATATATCGTTTGCAGGTCTTTGCAAAATGGCTTGCTGCTCGTTGGCAGAGAGTTTCGAGAACTCCGCATCAGTAACCGTTGGTTTCAGCGATGCAATCTCGGGCGCACGACAGATTAAGATGCTCGGCTTGGCGGGTACCTACACCCAAATTCTCGATGAGAACCGCACCATTATGCGTGGTATTAGCGCACCATACGGACTCTCATACACCCCGGGTATGTGGCTCTCGTCAATTCAGGTATCGAAGGGTATTTCGTCGGTCACCGCAGGTCACGAGGCGATTACAGGTCAGATTAACCTCGAACATCGCAAGCCTACCGACGAGGAGCGACTCTTCCTCAATGTATATCTCGATACCCATCTCAAACCCGAGATCAACCTCTCGTCGGCAATGCCTGTATCGAAGGATAAGCGCCTTTCGACCGTTATCTTGGCGCACGGAGCATACGGCACAATCGAGCACGACGGCAACAAAGACGGCTATCGTGACACACCGCTTGCACGCACCGCTTCGTTGGCAAATCGCTGGCTCTATCAGGCGGAGAACGGTATGCAGGTGCGTTGGGGCGCAAAGTACCTCTACGACCACCGCATAGGCGGTCAGATGGGCTACAAGCCGGAGTTGCGCAACGACTCGGCATTCGAGGGTGCATCGTGGCGTGATGCTTGGCACACCAATAAAATCTACGGCTCGGAGGTGGCAAATCAGGAGGCAAATGCCTACTTCAAGCTCGGCAAGCCCGTAGGCGAGGCGGTTTACGACAAGGAGAACAACGAGGAGTTGCGCTCCAATATTGCGGTGGTTGTCGACTACGACTTCTTCCGTGAGGGTGCCTACTTCGGAGCAGACAAGGAGTATTTCGGTCGTCAGCATATGACCACCGCAAATGCAATGTATGCCCACTACTTCACCCCTCGTTCGTCGCTCAATAGCGGTATCAGCGCATCGTCACGCTGGGTGAAGGAGGATTTGCACGATTGGACTCGCCCGAACTACAATGGCGAGAATATTATCACTCCTGCGCTTCGCAACGAGAGCGAGGTGGGAGCCTACACCGAATACACCTACAACCTCAAAGATAAGTTGACAATCGTAGCAGGTTTGCGTTACGACTACGCTTTCTACTTCAAGAAGCACCTCGTAACACCTCGTGCTCACATCAAGTGGAATATCACCCCGACCACCGTATTGCGTGGCTCGGCAGGTTTAGGTCACCGCCCTACCGACATCGTAACGGATAATATCGGAATTATGGCGACAGGTCGCACGCTCAATCTCGATTACAACAAAATCGACCGTATGGAGCACGCTCTGACCGCAGGAGGTTCGTTGTCGCAGAGCATTTCGACCTTTGCGCCAAACGATATGACCATTAGCGTGGATTACTTCTACACCAAGATTTTCAACACCGTAGTTGTCGATCAGGAGGGAAGTCCGTGGATGATAGATGTCTATAATAACGATGGTCGTTCTCGCACCCATACTGCGCAGATCGACATCACTTGGACACCGATTAAGCGATTTGATGTATTTGCTACATTCCGCTATACAGACTCTCGCTACACCATCAACAACCACGGCACGCCTACTTTTGTTGAGCGACCACTCGTAAGCCGCTACAAGGCGTTGATTAACTTGCAGTATGCGACCAATATGCGCAAATGGACCTTCGATTTGACAGCGCAGCTCAATGGTCCTGCACGCATACCGACACAGACGGGCGATTTGAAGGATTCGAAAGAGTCGCCAATCTACCCTATGCTCTTTGCACAGGTATCTCGCCGCATCAAGAAGTGGGAGCTCTACGCAGGTTGCGAGAATATTCTCAACTTCAAACAACCTAACCCGATAATCTCGGGCGATGACCCATATTCGACCGACTTCAACTCGTCGCTCGTTTGGGGCCCACTTATGGGATATAAGGTATATTTGGGAGTGAGATTTAACCTATATTAAAAGTGAGTAGTGAGTAGAGAGTAGAGAGTAGTGAGTAGTGAGTAGAGAGTAGTTAAAAACTTAGAGCGCACCTTTAATAGCCGTTAATAGCCCTTAATAGCCCTTAATCAGGTTGCGCCTTGACCACTTAAAGAGTTCAAAACAACAACAAACATAAAACTATGAAAAAGACTATTTCGATTATTGCCCTTGTGTTGGCATTGCTGGCATTGGTAGTCGGCAGCGCTGTTGCTGCACCAAAGAAGGCAGAGAAGAAGATTGCGACCGTGGTATTCACAACCGATTTGGATTGCCACCACTGCGCACAGAAGGTCCTCAACACCATCCCTTACGAGAAGGGTATCAAGGATGTTCAGGTAGATGTTCCAACCAAGACCGTAACTGTGAAGTACGACGAGGCAAAGAACTCGGTAGAGAGCCTGACCAAAGCCTTCGAGAGCATCAAAGTTAAGGTCGTTAAGACAAAAAAGGTTGAGTAATCTCAACCTTTTTTTTTTGCTTTTAGCCATTGGCCATTAGCCATTGGCTATTTTATTTTCCATTAACACAAAATCGTAAATGATTGAGGGAATTGTTATAGCCAATCGCTTGCAGAGTACGAACTCTTTGGCGCATTCTTCACATTCGGGAAGTAGGTAACACCCGTAAGCTTCTCCAACTCCGAAATCGACATCATATCGGCCGCCTCAGGTTTGTGCTTGAAAGGCATCTCGTGGCAGATGGTAAAGGCTGCGCACTGCAACTCGCTTGTCGAGCAATCTTGCACTCGCTTGCCTGTATTACCCTTCTTGGTACGAAGCAACGCATAGTAGAACATCGTTGGGCACGACACATCGCTACGACCGCCGAACGAAATGGTCTTTGGCGAAGCCGAGGCGCCATTTTTGGAGAATGAGTCGAAGTAGCAACCGATAACCACATAGAGCGTATCGCTACAAACGAGGCCATCCACATAGTCTTCGAGGTTGTTCCACGCACCACCTCCTGTGTTGAAGGTATCGCTATACTGCGGTGCGATATTGGTGTAGTAGAAGACCTGCTTGTTGGTTGCAGTCGAACTCAAACGCTCTGCCGAACCGAGCATATGGCCCTTATTGCAACCGCCACCCGTATCCTTGCTGTTATACTGAATGTTGCTTGGAATCTTCGGGTCTTTGCCATAGGCATTGGTACGAGATGCTCCGCTCTCGTATGAACGATGACGAGGTGCTGCCACCCACAGTGGGCAGTGGTGTTCAGCCGAGTAGCACACGGTATAGTTGCGTGCCGAGCCATTGCGCTGTGCATTCTTCTCGCTACCGGCGCAGAGGTGGTGAGCGTAGTAAAGCGAAGTATTGCTATCCAAACGACCATCCTTATTCGCATCGACCATCACAGGCAACTCAGCCCAATCGTAGGCGTAGGTGCTTGGATTTGAGCCATCGCCAGGAGTTGGGTCGGGAGTTGGGTCAGGAGTTGGGTCGGGGGTTGGGTCTGGTGTCGGGTCTGGTGTTGGGTCTGGTGTTGGATTTTCAGGCTCGGGGTTTTCGGGTGTTGGGTTTTCGGGCTCGGGCGTTGTGCCACCACCATTACCGCTACCATTGCCACCCGCAACGATAGTAATTTTTGTAATACGAGCACACGCCGTAGAGCGAATAAAGAGTTTCTTTATACCTTTTGTCGAGAGTGTATATTCTTGCGCCTTACCGCCACAACTGAATGACTCGAATGTACCCGAAGTGCTCTCGGCACACAACTCAATATTATCCGAGTAACTTTCAACAAATTCTAACGAGATTTTCTTTATTTCTCCCTCGAAGGTCGGTGTACCAATATATGAGGTCTTTTTGTAAGAATTTAACTGAATTGCACTGCCAAAGTCGTAAGCACACACCACCCAAGTGCCATAGCTATTGCGATAGTCTGCAGGATTGCTATAACCTCCTATTGAACTCTTACACTCCGAATATGTCAAAGTAGCAGTAATCTCCGCTGGCTCGGGCTCGGGTGTTGGGTTTTCGGGCTCCTCTGGTGTTGGGTTTTCGGGCTCCTCCGGCTCATCGGGCTTTGGAACAGGGATAGGTTCCTGGGTGGTGTTATCATCATCACCATTTGGGCCACCACCTCCGAATGGATACTCGGGCTCGCACGCCAAGAATAGCGAGGTAGCCACAAGTAATGCTAATGTAAAAAATCTCTTCATTTTATCTATTGGTTAATTCGTGGAAACTGAAACAAAATCGAAAGTACCACCATCACACCTATCGCCATAGGATAGTAGAGGTGAGGTATGATTTCGAATGGCGAGATACCCGCCAAACCGCTCGCCATAAGCAATTGCGCACCATACGGCAACACTCCCTGCGCAAAGCACGATGCTGTATCCATAAGGCTGGCACTCTTGCGTGGCGAAATGCCATATCGCTCGCACAAATCACGAGCAATAGGACCTACGGTAATAATTGCTATCGTATTGTTTGCCGTGCAGATATCGGTCAGCAGTGTCAAGCCCGCAATAGCACCTTCGGCTCCTCGTTTGCCCGATACACGATTTGTGATGGCACGAGTGATAAAGTCGAAACCGCCACTCTGCTTCACCACATTCATCAGTCCGCCTGCCAGAAGGGTTATGACGATGAGTTCGCACATCGAGATTACGCCATCGTCCGCCGCCTCGCAGAATGATACTCCCGACAACGAGCCACACGCCAAGCCTATAATTGCCGTAGCGAGAATGCCCAGCACAAGCACCACCAAGACATTTACGCCCGCAATGGCACTAACCAAGACAAGCAGATATGGTAATGTCTTGTACCACTCCGCAGCACTCGCCGCCTCTATGCCGCTCTCGCCCGACAAACCGAGAAAGAGATATAAACCGAGCGAAAGCACCGCCGCAGGCAATACGATAAGCAGGTTTGTGCGGAATTTATCCTTCATCTTACAGCCCTGTGTCATCGTGGCTGCGATGGTCGTATCGGAGATAAACGAGAGGTTATCGCCAAAGAAGGCTCCTCCCACAACAATCGCCACCATCTGCGCAGTATCAACGCCCATCTGCGCTGCCAAGCCCGTAACCACGGGGGTGAGCGCAACGATAGTTCCGACCGAAGTGCCAATCGAGAGCGACACAAAGCACGCCGCCACAAATATTCCCGCTGGGAGGAACTCTGTCGGTACCAACTGCATAGTAAAATGCACCGTGGCATCGACCGCACCCATAGCCTTTGCCGTAGCGGCAAAGATTCCGGCAAGAACAAATATCCAAATCATATACATTATATTCTTGTCCGAAGCGCCCTCCGAGAATATCGCCACACGCTCCTGCAACGAGTGGCTAATATTACGCAGCATAGCCACAGCATAGACCGCAGCTGCCACAAATGCCACCGATATGGATATACGATAGAAGTCGCCCGAAGCGAGCGACATAGCAAGATAAACTACCAATAACACAACGATTGGCGACAACGCCAATAGGCCTCTCTTCATTACTATTGCGAGTTGTTTATATAGTTAAGGAACTGCTCTTTGTAGTTCTCGCCAATAGGTACATAGTCGTCGTTCGAGAGGAACACCTTACCCTTGGTATAGCCCAAAATGTGGGCAAGGTTGATAATGTAGGAGCGATGCACTCGCATAAATTGCGAAGATTGCAACTCGGTCTCCATATTCTTCAAACGGAATAGCGTCACCAGCTTGGTACCATCGGCAAGGTGAAGGCGAACATACTCGCCCGCACTCTCCAAATAGATAATATTCGAGAGTTTCACAAGGTGAGTTTTGCGGTCGGCATGCACCGATAATACACCCTCCTCGGTCTGCTCGGTCGAATTATCCTCCGACGCACCTTCGCCACTCTGCTGCTCCTGCAACTGCAAGAGCTCGTAGAGCGACAACGCCTTCTCCGAGGCACGAGTAATATCCTGCAAACCAAATGGTTTGAGCAGGTAGTCGATAGCCGAGAGTTTGAAGCCCTCTATTGCATACTCGGCATAGGCGGTCGTAAAGATAACCATCGCCTTCGAGTCGAGCGACTGCACAAACTCCACGCCCGTCATATCGGGCATATTTATATCGACAAAGATAAGGTCAATTTCGTTCTCTTTGAGCCACTCCTGCGCAGCTACGGCACTACGAAATGTGGCGACCAACTCCAAAAAAGGAATCTTGCCTATGTAGCTCGTAATCTGGCGCAATGCCAACGGCTCATCGTCAATTGCTATGCATCTCATTGTTGTTCAATGTCGGAATTTTAAGTGTCACACAATAGCTGTTGCTCATATCGTCGATACGCAGCTCGTAGTCCGAGCCATATATCAAGTCGAGTCGCTTACTTACATTCTCCAAGCCAATACCCGGTTTCGACTTACGGCTCTGCTGATTGACCGAATTTTCGAAGCGGCCTATAACAAAGCCATTCTCGCACTTTATATCAATATTTATATAGGAGGTGGTGTTGTAACTCACTCCGTGCTTAAAAGCATTCTCTACAAATACAATAAAAATCAGTGGCGGAATATCTATGCGCCCCCTTAATTGCTGCGGATAGGCAAACGATATCTTCACATCGTCGGTGTAGCGGATACGCATCAAGTCGATATAGTTCTTCATAAACTTTATATCATCTTTCAGCGGAATGGAGTTCGCACCCGTGTCGTAGACCACATAGCGCATCATATCCGACAACTGCAAAACAGTCTGCTTTGCTGCCTCCGAGTCGATATCGATCAATGCGTGGATATTGTTGAGCGTATTCATCAGGAAGTGCGGATTTATCTGATGTTTCAGATAGTACATCTCCGCCTGGATATTCTGTCGTTGCAGACGCTCCGCATCCTCGTCTTGCTGCATATTGCGATAAAGCACATTTATGGCGTTGTTCGCCCCGAGCATCAACACACCCGCAATCATATTGCCCCACCACGGGAATACCGCCAAGCCGATAAAATCGGGCTTTGCCGAGTTCTGCTGCTCGTACAACTCTATCATCGAGAAGAGGAACACAACAAGCACTACCATCACAAGATAGTAGAGCCATTTCAAACGACCTCGATACAGATAGCGGAACAGCACCAAGTGGTTGAGCAGGAACAGAAACATAAATGGCAGAATTTTCAGCAACGCAAGTAACGAAACACGAGGGTTCGATATCTCTTCCGACATCAATCCCGCATTCATAAACGGTGCAATAAACACCAACACCCAAACAAAAAAGTAGAGGGTGCTTTCGCCAATAAACTGCTTGCGGATGTTTAAGTTCTTGCCAAGTTTCATTTATTAGGGGCGTTAGGGGCATTAGGGGCGTTAGAGTTTTTCTCTACGCCCCTGCCCTATTATACTAACTTTGATACATCGTACAAGTATCGCTTGATACTGCGCTTCGGAGTCTTCTCGAACTCGTTTGGATAGATGAGTATGCGCACCAAACGCTCGTAGGCTGCAACCTGCTCGTTGAGTGTTTTGAGGTTCTCGTTCATAATCTCGTTGAGCCTATCCTTGTCTATACCCTCCTTCTCGCAGAGTGCGAAGTCAGGCACCACCAAGCCGTAGAGCTTGCCACCATTCTCCAACACAAGCGACTCGGCAACCAAAGGCAAGTTGTTCAACTTATCCTCAATCTGCTCCGGATAGATATTCTGACCTGTTTCGGTCAAAATCATAGTCTTGCAACGACCCTTAATATAGATTGTGCCATCCGGATCGACAGTACCCATATCGCCCGTATGCAACCATCCATCAGCATCCAAAGCAGCCTTGGTATCCTTCTCATTCTTGTAGTAGCCCTGCATCACGCACTCACCCTTAACGAGAATCTCGCCAGGGATGTTATGCTGGTCTTCCGAATCGATCTTCACCTCCATCATACCCTGTAAAATCTTACCGCACGAACGAATCTTGAACTCGGTAGGGTCGACCGTTACAGAGATAAGTGGAGCACACTCGGTCATACCGTAGCCCACGATAATCGGGAAGTGGATAGACTTCAAGAACGCCTCGGTCTCCTTGTTGATTGGCGCACCACCGATGATAAACAACTCGACATTACCACCGAACGAGTCGAGCAACTTCTGACGAATCTTTGCACGCACAACCTCATTTACCAATGGCACCTTGATAGCCACCGACAATGCGCCCTTCTCCAAGAGTGGAGCTACCTGCTTGCGGTAAATCTTCTCCAACACGAGAGGCACCGAAGCGATAACATTTGGCTGAACATGCTGCATAGCCTCAACCAACACCTTTGGTGTCGGCATCTTGCCGAGGAGGTTGATATGACCTCCGACAGCCAACGGAGTAAGGAAATCGACCGTACAACCGTAAGCGTGAGCCAATGGCAAGAACGAGAGGGTGCGACGACCCTTTGCAAAGTAGAATGGGCCACCATTTGCAGGTCGCAAAGTCTTGATATAGGCGACATTAGCCGTAAGGTTATTTACGGTGAGCATTACACCTTTCGAGTAGCCCGTGGTTCCCGAGGTGTAGTTCAACAAGATGAGCTGATCGTTAGGAACATCGGCATACTTAATATCATTTACGGTAAAGCCCTGCGGATAGCGACGGCGATAGTTTGCTGTCATACTATCCACACACTTTGTCAGCACACCGCCACGACGCTCGAACAGCACATGGTAGTCGGTGAGCGAGAATACGCCCTCAATATTCGGCAGAGCATCCTCGTCAAGTCCCTCCCAATACGAATCGGTGAGGAACAACAGACGGCTCTCCGAGTGATTTACGATATGAGAGATATCGTTCGAGGTGAAGGTCTGCATAATTGGCACGATAACCGCTCCGTAGGTCATTGTTGCGATATATACCGCACACCAACGAGGGGTATTGCGACCTACGAGGGCGATTTTGTCGCCTCGCTTGATGCCAGCCTCATCGAACAATATGTGAAGCTTGGCTATCTCCTTGGCAAAGCCATAATACGAATAACTCTCACCCGAGAAATAGTCGGTTACGGCACTCATCTCACGATTCTCACGAAACGACTGCTCGTACATTTTTATAAGGTTATCTTGTAACATAAAATCTTACTTTTTTAGACGAAAGAAATGCAAAATGCAAAATGCAAAATGCAAAATGCAAAATTAGTTTTCCGTTCTCCGCTTTCCGTTTTCCGTTTTATTTAATTCCAAGTCGTTTAACATCGTAGAGGTAACGCTTGATAGAGCGCTTCGGAGTCTTCTCGAACTCGCTGGTATGGATGGCAATCGATACCAAACGCTCGTATGCTGCAACCTGCTCGTTCAAGTTTTTGAGGTTCTCCTTCATAATATCCTCCAACTGCGCACGGTCGATACCCTCCTTCTCGCAGTGGTCGAAGTCAGGCACCACCAAACCGTAGAGTTTACCCTCATTCTCCAATACGAGCGACTCCAATACGAGTGGCATATTATTCAACTTATCCTCTATCTGCTCAGGGTAGATATTCTGACCTGTATCGGTCAAAATCATAGTCTTGCAACGACCCTTGATATATACGGTACCGTCAGGATCCATAATACCCATATCGCCCGTATGCATCCAACCATCCGACTCCAATACAGCCTCGGTATCCTTTGCATTCTTGTAGTAGCCCTGCATCACCATCTCGCCCTTGACCATAATCTCGCCAGGGATGCGCTGTGGGTCCGAAGACTCAATCTTAACATCGAGGTACTCCTTCAAATACTTACCGCACGAGCCGAGTTTATACTCCTCAGGCTGAGGTGTAACGCAGATAAGCGGAGCGCACTCGGTCATACCATAACCCACGATAATTGGGAAGCGAATAGATTTGAGGAATGTTTCGGTCTCCTTGTTCATCGGAGCACCACCCACGATAAACATCTCCAAGTTGCCACCGAACGAAGCCATCAACTTCTCCTTAATCTTCATACGCACAACCTCATTTACCAAAGGCACCTTCATTGCGATGCTCAAAGGTCCCTTTTCAAGCATTGGAGCAATCTGCTTGCGATAGACCTTCTCCAATACGAGAGGTACCGAGCAGATGATGCTTGGCTGTACCTTTGCCATAGCCTCGACCAACACCTTTGGAGTAGGCATCTTACCAAGGAGGTTGATATGACCACCCGCAGCCAACGGTGCGAGGAAGTCGAATGCGCATCCGAAGGCGTGTGCCAATGGCAAGAATGCCAAAGTGCGACGGCCCTTCTGGAACCAGTGCTTACCGGTCGATTTATTTATCTTATTTACTGCGTAATAGACATTTGCTGTGAGGTTATTTACTGTAAGCATCACACCCTTCGAGTAGCCCGTAGTGCCCGAGGTGTAGCTCAACACCATAAGTGCGTCATTTGGAACATCGGCATACTTGATATTCTCTACGGTAAAGCCATTTGGATAGCGCTTGCGGTAGTTCTCGGTCATTGCATTCACAAACTTTGTCAATTTGTGGCCATCACGCTCGTAGAGTGCGTGGTAGTCGGTAATCGAGAATACCGCTTCAACCTCTGGCAACGAATCCTCGTCGAGTCCCTCCCAATACGAATCGGTGAGGAACAACAGACGGCTACCCGAGTGATTTACGATATGTGCAATATCATTCGAGGTGAAGGTCTGCATAATCGGTACGATAACTGCGCCATAGGTAATTGTAGCGATATATACGGCGCACCAACGAGGCGTATTGCGACCTACGAGTGCGATTTTATCACCCTGCTTGATACCGGCCTCGTCGAAGAGGATGTGCAACTTGGCAATCTCCTTCGCAAAGCCGTAATACGAGTATGTCTCACCCGTAAAGTAATCGGTCACGGCACTCATTTCACGATTGTCACGAAATGACTGCTCGTACATTTTAATCAAATTTGCATCTAACATAATAGTGTATATTTGGTTAATTATTTTCTGGTTTATCATCCTCGGTGAGTCCCAACTTCGCCGCTATCTCGTGCGAGAAGTAACCCCAAAGATCGACCTTAGACTCGGTTCCGTCGAGCAATCGCCCGACATTCTTGCGGTGAGTCCATACCAATGCAATCGCCACTACGAACGAGAATACGATAAACGAAATAGAGGTATGACTCAAACCGTGACGAACATATATACTGCTCGAAAATATCGACACAAAGATAGGGAACGAACACCCTGCGATAATCGAAGCAAGCGACACATAGTGCCACAACATTAACGAAGCAAACCAAACAGCAAAGCACAAGAGAGCGATATTGGGTTGAATACCCGTCACCGCACCGAGAACTGTTGCTACGCCCTTGCCGCCCTTGAAATTGGCAAATATCGGGAAAATATGTCCCAAAACGACCACAAAAACTGCCAAAATCTTCATATTGACAATCCAAGCACCCGATGGGATATTTACATCGTATTTGAGTAGCGAGAAGATACTCACCGCCACAAAACCCTTCAAGAAATCTATCGCAAACACAGGAGCAGCAGCACGAGCACCCAGCACTCGCAGTACATTCGTCGTTCCTGCATTCTTGCTACCGTGCTCACGGACATCAACGCCATAGTAGCGTTTGCCAATCCACACAGCACTCGGTATCGAGCCAAGCAAGTATGCGATAATAAACAGAGTTACAATACAATAATAGGTTATAACCATACTATTTTCGTGTACACATTCTGTGCAAATATAGTAATAATTTCTTAACATCCAAAAAAAGGTTGGAACTCTGACGGTGGGAAAGGCGCAAGAAAATTAGCGGCGTTAGGGGCGTTAGGGTGGTTTGGGGGGGGGCTTTGGGGGTTGTGGAAACTCCGAAGGTGGTCAAGGCGCAACGAGTTAAGGGCGATTAAAGGCTATTAAAGGTTATTAAAGGTTATTAAGGGGGCGCTGATGCGATTAAACTTTAATAACCTTTAACTACCCTTAATCACCCTTAACAACCTTTATTGAAACTTGCGCCAAGAAAGATGGCATTTAATGACATTCGGGCACAAGGCCCTTAATGGCATTTAATGGCGGCGCACTCCAAAGGAGTGCTTAATGACAGGCGCATTTGCCATTCAGCGAGTATAACGAGCGAATGCCATTTTGCTACGCCTCATCACTACTCTCTACTCACTACTCACTACTCACTACTCACTAAATTAAAAGTTTTCCGCTTTCCGCTTTCAGTTTTCAGTTTATTTTCACTATATTTGCAAGTTGATATATAGTTTGGACAAAAATTTTTGTATATGAAGATAGATTTCAACAACATCTGGTCGGCACTCAAATCACCTCGTTGGTGGTGGTCGTGGTTTATGATTATCTTGGGTTGCGCACTTTTGGCGGGAGGTTATGTCCTCTTTATCAGCCCCTACAACATTGTTCCTGGCGGAGTCTATGGTGCAGGTATCGTTCTGCACAACATCTTCCCAGCCATCAAAGTCGGAACATTCGGATATATGTTCGACTCAGTGTTACTCATCTTGGCATTCATCGCCTTTGGTCCTCGCTTTGGCTCCAAGACTGTCGTGGCAGCGTTGCTGACACCAGGTTTGATGAATATTTTCACCTCGCTGGCATTTCCGCCCGAGGCTATCGAGTCGCTCGACCCTTCGAAGATGCTCGGAGGTATTTTGGACCTCTCCGACCACCTTATGTTGGCAACCATTGTTGGTGCAGTAATCTTGGGTGTTGGTGTAGGACTTGTAGTGCGTGAGCAGGCCACAACGGGAGGAACCGACATCGTGGCAATGATGCTCCAAAAGTATTGCCACATCAGCTTCTCTCAGGGTGTTCTCATCGCCGACTCGTTGGTTGTATTGGCAGGTCTTGTGGTAATCGGCTTCGGCTCGGGTGGCAACGGAATGGAGGGTTTGATGCTCTCGTTCTACTCGCTGATTGCAATCTATGTATCGTCACGCATCCTTGCGCTTATGCTCGACGGAGCGTCATACGACCGCATCATATTTATTATAACTTCGCACCACAACGAGGATTTCCGCCGTTACATTCTCGAAGAGTTGGACCGCAGTGGTACCTACATCAAGTCGAGCGGAATGTATACCAACACCGAGAAGGAGATGATATTCCTCGTAGTTCCTCGTCAGGAGCTGGTCAAGGTGCAGCGTGCAATCAAAGACTACGATCCACAGGCATTTATGGTGGTAGCCAACGCCTACAACACTTACGGCGAGGGCTTCAAGCCGATGCCCGAGAAGCACGAATTAGAAAATATGTAATATTTTCAATTGACAATTGACAATTGACAATTGAGAACCGACGCCAAACCGAGAGCAGAGGGTGCTTGCACACTTTGCCGAGGTGCGAAGGAGGAAAAGACTGCGAAGCAGGATTAATTGAGAGTTAAAAAATATTTCCATTTATTCAAAATCGGAGGTGATTGAGGAAATTTTGTGCGTTACGCAGTGGTGGGAAGCGCAACCGACGCTGCGGAGCGAGGGCAGAGGGTGCTTGCACACTTTGCTGAGCCGCAAGGAGGAAAAGCCTGCGAAGCAGG
>JBGVMU010000022.1:0-24696 GCA_045124955.1 Alistipes sp.
AAATAAACACTTAAAAAACAAATTTACAAAACAGACAAACCAAACCGCACAAGCGAGAAAACAACAGCCCTTTTTGTGGGAAACCTATTTTTGAGGCTGGGAAAATCAAAAATTGTCCGTGCGTTTCGGAACGCTTAAATAGGGTGTTAAATAACCACACCGAGCGGAACTACAGACCAATGTAGCAAGTTGGAGCGGTCTATTTGTGCAAATAGTCCGTACACGCAAAGCACGCAAATTTGGGAGTGCGAGAGCCGTGTAGAAAAGAGAGGTAACAAAATAATGCCATAAATGCGCCCTTGTGCGCTCGGAGATAAAAGTTACTATGCAGGAAAAACACCCTGCACGGAGCCTGAGAAAAGGGTATTGCCAATGTTATGCCCATAATCACCAACCGCCAACCGCTCGAATGTGTGCTGCCGTATTGCAAAAGATACGGGGTGTGCCAAAGAAACACTCTGCCGAAATTGGAGTAAGCAGAGATTGTGCGATGACACGCAGAGCAGACCGGTGCTGATGCACTTATGCCACCACTATGCTCTGATGGATAGCCAATTATAGGGTACACTTATAGGTGCGACAAAGTTACGAAAAATGTGCCGTGCAGGGTGAAATGCACGGCATATTTTTGGGTGCGTGGCGTATGGTTGCCACACTTTGCACTATAGCGTGTAAGGTTCTCGGTTCGACTCCGGGAGTGCCCGCAATGCGTAATTTTGCGCAGAGTTTGTAAAATTTTAATCATTATGGCAACTTCAAAATTGAACAAAGAACAGTATGCAAACCTCAGTGCGTTTGCAGGTGTAATGTTGGTTTACAACTCAACCAACAAGGACGGAGAATTGGTGCAGACAGCACAACATTTCTGGGGCAAGGACTTCGAGCCTGCAGATAACTCGGACAACGAGATTTTCCGTGTAGTGAAGAACCTTGTTGCAACCATTTGGCACACGGTTGCCGAGGAGAAGAAACTGCGAGCAGATGCAGACGGTATCCGCTCGAAATTCCGTGCCACCACTCCTGCAGAGATTATTATCTGCGACAATCGTAACAATCGCATCAAAAAGTACGACCTCACGGATAGTGTGTGGGCTCGCATTGGACTTGTGCCAACCAAGAAAGACCTTGAGAAGTCGAGCAGAGATTTTGCCAAGACTATCCACGCAGCAGCCAAGGCAATCCGTGATGCAATGAACTTTGCCCCTAACCTTGCAAAGGTTGAGGCAGAGCCTGCAGAAGCCCCTGCCAAGCGTGGTCGTAAACCTGCCACCAAGCCCGCTGAAGAGGTTGTAGTCGTAGACCTCGAAAAAGCGGCTTAATCCGTGGAGTAACTATCCGACAATCTGCCTGAAATAGGTCTGCAATAGTTAGAATTTCGTAATTGCGTGAAGAGCGTGTTATCGTCTGTATGCCGATAATGCGCTCTTTTTGTTTCGGGCATAAGGTATCGTAACCGTGAGTAGCGAGAAGAACTTTGCCGGCGGTATGCCTAAAGTAGAGCGAAAGCATACCATTGACGATGTGAAGACGGCATTGGAAGCATCTGCCACCGCCATACACGAAGCAATCCACATTGCCCGTGAGGTGTGGGAAAGTGATGATGATGCCATCTGTTTCGACATCGATGACTTGGTGCAGATAGAGTCTGCATTGCAAGAGATCTGCAACCTCGTAGCAGGCATTGACTGCGATGACGAGGAGTGAACACTGCCGAGAGTGCGCATATAGCGAGGAGAACTATGCCCGAACTATGTGCGCACATCTCATTTAGACACTAATACACACTATGCCAAGATTGCACCTCGGAGTGTCTGCAAGTAACAAAATCGAAGCAAAATGATAGAAGTATTCAATGCAAAACGCACCCGCAGTTTCGGGTACTTTGCAAGTTTCAGGAGTGCCGAAGATACGCTTAACCGCCTTGCTCACGATGGCATCTTGGGCGATGTTCCGTGCGTATCAATCTCGGCATACCGCAACAATGAGTTGCAGAGAGAGTATCAAGCCGTCTTTGTCGGAGGTAAGTGGCGTATGCCCAAGGAGCGTAAAAAGCGAGCAATCGTAGTGCCACTCCCAACCCGCAAGAAACGCAAGAGAAAACTCTGCAAGGAGTATCTGACTGCCGAACTGATGTTTCGTGAGGCGTTCCCTGACCACCTAAACAAAACCTATCCGCTCTCTGCCGACACCTTGGTATTGTGCAGTAGAAGATGCAAGGTCTATGCGTGAAAAATCAACCGAAGTAAAACCGCTATGGGGCTATTGGCTCTATACTTTAACAAAACAGTGAACTATGCCTAATTGGTGCTTTACCTCCTATGTCGTAACGGGAGAAGAGAAAGAAGTGTGCGACCTCTACGAGAAGATGCGTTCCCTCGAAGAGCGTGAGGAGTCGCTTGTCGAAAATGGCTTCGGCAAGAGTTGGCTCGGTAACCTTGTAACCCTCTTGGGTGGCGATTGGAACACGATCTACTGCCGAGGAGCGTGGCTTGACCTACAAAAAGATGAAGACAATGGAGCATTGCGCTTTGACACCGAAACTGCGTGGAATGACCCTGACGAGGTTGTTACCTTCTTGCAAGAGAAGTATCCGAGCCTTGAGTTCTACTTCATTACCGAGGAGCCGGGAATGGGATATTATGCCACCAATGACACTGCCGGAGAATACTTTCCTCAGCGATACACCATCACTCCCTACGATTGCGGCGAGGAGTATCAGTACGAAGAGGGCGAAGAGCAGGAGTTCTTCAAGGAGATTGAAAACATCACGGGCTACAAGGTAACCAACTTTGAAGAGGTTGAGAAGGCTGTGTGCGACTACAACGAGCAGCACGAAGACGAAGAGATTTATGTAAAGATATTCAGAACTAAACCGAATAGATATGGGCAACAAAATCAATGAAGTAACAGGTGTAATCATCAGCCGTACCTTGCTTGACGAGTACGGCTATGACGGCGATATGCCCTCAGACGAGGAGATGCAGACCATTGCCGATGAACTGCTGGAGTATTGGGGCGAGAGCGATGGCTTTCGTGATGCCCTGCGTAGCACAATGTCGAACCTTTATGGCATAGAGGAGGATTAGCGTATGGCACTAACGACACATCAGCGAGGCATAATACTGAGAGGTATTTGTGGCAGTGCCTCACTCAAAGACAAGCAACCACAAATCAGTGATAGCAATACGGTCATAACCTGTGCCCAGCGTCTTGAAATCTGGGATATATGCAGTATCAGTTGCGATGCCGAAGCCTTTGGACTTAAGGCGGAGTTCGGCTACGATGGTGCAACCTGCATCACCTTTACCGAAAAAGAGTAATGCTATGGAGTACTACTATTTCGACTACCTCTACAAGGAGATTGGGCTTAAAGCCGAGGACATCGATGCTGTGCCTGCAATGGGCAGTGCAGATGATGTGTGCGATGAGATTGCAAGCAAGGATTACATCGTAGAGCAGTTTGCCGATGTGTCGTTCGAGAACCTCAGATATGCTGTCTGCTGTCTGTGCGATAGTCCAACTATTGAGAGCCGCCACGATGCACTGATGTATTTAGTGTGGATTGCTGCTCTCGACATCAAGGAGCAAAGAGTATTAACATAAAAATCAGAGAAATGGAAACGATTACCTTAACCAAAGTTAATGCCCATCGTGTGCTCACGATTAGGCGTAAAGATGCCGCAGAGAGTCAGCCTGTGGCATTTCATTTTAGAGGCAAGAAGTATGGCTATTGCAGTTATGCTCACCTTATCGGAGATATTGCCGAGGAGAAGATCCTCGCACCTGCTGCCTTTGCCGATTGGGAAGTTGTGGAGTTTGCCCACCCCGGATACCTTGAGGCATACTTCGAGCAGGCGTGCCGCTCCTACAACCTCACATCATTCTCACCCGAAGAGCGTGGCGAGTCGGACATTGCCTCCTACGAAAAGGAACTGCACGAAGACCTATCTGCTATGCCCGAGGAGCAGCGTGAGCGATACAAGGAGAACTATATCCGCTACTTCGTGGCGATGATTTCTGCCAATAGTCGCTGTGCGAGTGCAATGATTACGGGACCTGCCCGCTTCAATACCCAGCGCAACGACAAAGCCCTCAGCAGTTACGAGAAGAGTGTAACGGCATTCAGGGAGTGGCGCAAGCGTGCGTTAGATGCTATCAGCAAGGCTCAGGAGCGTAACAAGACTCCCGAAGAGTTTGCAGAGGAGGCGTGGCTGAAGGTCAAGGCAGATATTGAGAGTACCGCCGAAACTATTCGAGGCATCGACAATGGCACATTGCCCTGTATGCGCTCACTTATCGTTGGCAACCTCTATGGGCGACTTGCCACACACTGCAACAACGGCAGTGTAGAGATTATCGACCGTGCTGTTGCCCTTATCAAGGAACTCAACGCCACGATGAAGAAACCTATCGTCACCGCACGCCACGGCATCTTCAAACTGCCGGAGTTAGTGCGCAAGGTGCGTGAAAAGTTGGAACAGCAGGCTAATCGAGAGAATAAGGAGATTGCCTTTGAGGGTGGAACTATCGTCTATAACTACGATGAAGACCGCCTGCAAATCCTCTTCGATGCAGTCCCTGACAGTGATATGCGTACCAAACTCAAGGGTAATGCTTTCAAGTGGTCACCTCGCAATCAGGCGTGGCAGCGACAACTCACCCAGAACGCTGTGATTGCTGCCCGCAGAGTGCTCAACATAACATTGTAGGCTATGTTACTCGTTATCGACTCACGCTACTTTGATAGCGTCATCGTCACCTCTATGCGTGATGATGTGCATAGCGACTATGGCGGTGAGACTTTGGAGCAGCTGCGTGATAGGTATGACAATCCATTTCTTATCACCGTAACTCCTGACCGCATAGCCCTGTTGCTCAAACGCTACGACAAGGCTCTGTGCCAACCTTTCGAGGAGATTTCCGAGGAGCGTTATTACGACCTTTTGAACTGTGTACCTCCCAAGCGTCAGCGTCGCAACCGCTTCTTTGTGGGTGAGGCGTACTCAGGCACGATGTACGACCTCTGCTTCCGTATGGGCGACAGATACTTCAAGGCTCTGCGCGACATACAACTCAGTAATGAGGATATAGATGCCGAGATAAACCACTTTGCCAAGAAACTGAAGCGACACCCGAAGATTATCAAGGGCGAGCCTATCCGCAACCATAACGGGTGGCACAATAGGATTGTGATGCACACGCCATACTACTTTCAGTTGGGTAAGAGAAAACACTTTCTTTGCAGTCTTACCTCTGATAGCGGCAATAAGTATGACGATAGACGCTACCGCCGAGAGATGGCAGAGCGTCTTCTCAATCTGCGCCGGAACCACTACGAGTACTGCACCTTTCACTCACGCTATCCCGACATCTTTGAGTTCTTCAAGTGGCTGCGTGAGAACCACTACACCCTCGAAGTGCAAGGCTCGCTCTTCAGCATAGACCCTGAGAGAAATTATGTGGACTTTCACGGTAATGTGTGCGAGTATTCTGCCGCCTTTCACTACCGCATCTATTCCAGAGAGCTGTTCGAGAATATCATCAACCAACTACGCCGTGTCAAGCTACATACGGCGTGGCTGCCTAAACCCCGAAAGTGATGTACCAGATAGATAAACTACGCATCATCGAGAGTGATGCCGTGCCCAAAGAGGGCGCAAAGATTGAGGTGCTGAGTACCTCGATAAAGATTACCCACACCTGCGGCTGTGTGCTTGTTGAGCACTTTGCAGCGGGCAAACCTGATATGCGCCGCGAGGAGGACCCCGAAAAATATGACCGTCTCCTTGCCGAGCGTAAATACTTCATTGAACTGTGTAACGAACATAAAAACTGTAAATAGCAATGGCTGAGATAATCAAAACAGACGGAACACGCACTGCCACAACACCGGCCAATGGAGAGTATTTCACTCTTGAAGAGATGCAGGCGGCAGTTGGCGGAATGGTCGAGATTGTAGAACTCGACGAGAAGCAATCTATGATCCTTAACGAGGAGGGCAAGTTGCTTGACCTGCCTTACAACGAGGAGGCTGACAAAATCTTCCACCAACATTTTACCACCCTTGACTACATCGTGGGAGATGTGCTTCTATGTGAAAACGAACTAATCAGATAGACTATGGACAAAGAAAAGATACTGCAAATAAAAGGTATGCTCACAGAGCTTGAGCAGTTCAAGGAGAGTAGCAGCGAGATAACAATCGTGTCTAAAGACAATATACTCCGAGTTGATGGAGAAGTTATGGCGGCGATGATGAGTGCCGCCATTATTGTTTTAGAAAATCAGTTGGATATTGCCAAGTTCGGTAAACCGTCTGACAATCTTGAAGATAGCCGAGAGTTTAAGGCTGCACGGGCATTGGAAGATGCAATTAATTCATTTTCCTTCAACCCTGACCGCTTTGCTGAGGCTATTCCTTATATGCATAGGACATTGCAGCAGAACTTCTTCCGATTGGTCAGAAGCTGTGTCTGCAAGATGGCAAATGCCGAGTCGTGGCGCATAGACCCACGCAACGAGGCATCGCACAAGATGTGCAAAGCCATCGCAGAGCCTATGAGTGAATACTCATTACCATACATTTAATAATTATGGCAGACAAGATTTTAGAGATGTTCTTCGACCTCGACCGATGGACGAAGGCCATTGCGAAAGGTGTAGGCAAGGATATCCGCAAAGACCAGCTGATACACCTTGCAAGTGAGCATACGCGCCTTGCCATTGCGAGTGCAATGAAGCACGGTGAGTATGAGATTTCCCCGCCACACACGGCACAAATCCCCAAGGACAACGGTGAGTTCCGCACCGTCTATGTGAACGAGCCTATCGACCGCATCATCCTCAGTATTGCTAACGACCTGCTGTTTGACCTTATGCCCGAGATGGTACACCCTGCGTGCAAATCCTATCAGACAGGCATCGGCTGTGGTAAGGTTGTTAAGGAGGTGAGCAGTCGTATCGCCTACAATTCAACAACTAACACACTCGGCTGGAAGGCAGACCTTAGCAAGTACTTCGACAGCGTGCCTCTGATGTTTATCGATGAGGCGTTCGACAAGGTCGAGGCAAAGCACGGACACTCCGTAGTCATTGATGTACTCCGCAAGTACTACCACAACGACCTCTACTTTGATGAGGATAACAAGTTGCAGCGCAAGTTCCAATCACTCAAACAGGGCTGTGCCGTGGCGAGCTGGCTTGCCGATGTGTTACTCTATGACCTTGATGCGGAGCTTACCGCTCTGGGTGAGTTCTACACTCGCTACTCGGACGATATGCTCTACATCGGTGAGAAGTACGAGCAGGCAATGACTTTCTTGGAGAACCGCCTCGCCGAGAAGTCTATGCAGCTGAACCCCAAGAAAGTTGAGTATCTAACCGCTGATTGTTGGTTCAAATTCCTCGGCTATAGCATCAAAGGAGCGAATATCTCTCTATCGCAGAGTCGCATCAAGACCTTCCAAAGAGAGATTGAGCGTCGCACAATCCGCAATCCCCGAACATCACTACACAAGGCTATCAACTCGGTTAATCGCTACCTCTACAAGGGTGATGGCGAGCATAGCTGGGCTACACAGATATTGCCCGTGTGCAATGTTCGCACTGACATCGACGAACTGAATAAGTTTGTTATGGACTGCCTGCGTGCCGTGAAGACGGGCAAGCGCAAGGTTGGCGGTCTTGGATATGTCCGCAATAAGAGTGATGGCTGCATCGTGCGCGGTCGAGGTCGCAATGTCAAGGCTAACCGAGAGAAGATGCCCGGAGAGATTGATGGCTATATGACCATAGGTTGTATGCAGAAAGCACTGCTCACCAGCCGTGCGGTATATAACACGCTGGTAGCATCACTATAACACGAGTCGAACACACGACAAGCGAATGAAGAGCAACAATTCAATAATACAGGTATCAACCCAGAAGTGAGATATATTCACCTGGTTATCCCCAGGTGAATCCATGTAACTTCTGGCACCACCTGTATTTATCAATCAAGTAAAGCAATGTGTCGGTTGCCTGACATTCGCCACGCCGAAGCACATCGGCAAAGATTCGAGGAGCAGACATTTTACATCCCGCGTGCAAACCCAGCTCCGCCGAGTCTTGAAGGAGGCAGATTGACCTCCTTCGAGACTCCTCCGAGCTGGCTTCACGCTGGATAGATCGAAAGTATAAAGCTATGTGCCACTGCTATAAGAATCTGCCCGGCATAGGGAGCGTATAGAGGGAGAGACTTCATTGTCCCGTCTTAAATAAGCCTCCGCTGCGGCGTCGTAATCCCGATTGTTATACGACGCCGCTGCTTAGGCTTCCCCAGACGGGAGACATCAACAACATAGAGGTATATGCCACCTCTTCACCGTTACGCAACACCTCGCACAAGGTTTATGGTCAAGGTCAGGAATTTACTGAGCAGCCCTCGCAGTCTGATGGAACCTTAGTCATCTCCTGCGATTACGATAGATGACTTAGGGTCCATCAGATTCAGTGCTGCTTACATCAGTTTGATAAAGATATGTGCCGCCCTGACAAGACCATAAGGTAACGCAACCAAAACTGCACAAGGAGCCTCGTTTAACAATACAGTCTCTTACTTCGATCCTGACACCCGCAGATTGTCAGGTCTCAGGATCGAGAATCCACTGTATTTATCAGATTGATAAAGCAATGCGTCATAGGCTCAGAGTGCTAAACACGAAAACAAGTAAGCAAATGAATAACATCTACCACGAGTCCGTCCAAGCCGTTAAGGACGGAGCAAAATTCAGGGTTGACCTCGAAAGGAGAAACCTTACGATTGACGGCAAGAAGATTATCACAAACGGAGAGTACGAGGGCAAGTTGGGAATGAGTCTGGCAACGCTTGATGACTTCCTCTACACCGTGGAACGCCTCTACACCTTCTACAAACACTCGGTGCCCTCGGAGCGCAGCGAGAGCAAGTCCCGCCAATACTTTCGAGCATTACCTGAGCGGGAACTCTCGGACGAGGATATGCTCTACGGCAAGCGTCGAGACCCTGCACAGATTGAGCTTGAGCTATACATCCTCTGCCAAGTGCTGCTCGGAATGGAGTGGAACGAGGAGCGTATGGGCAAATGGTTCTGGCAGAGCAAGGAGGACAAGGACCTCGTAATTCTCAAACAATGGATTCACCCGGGAAATAATCCCACAAACAACAAATAAATTATGAGCAAAAAGAATGAGACAAAAGTTCTCTGCCCCGAGTGTGGTGCAGAGTTGGCAATCGCAGACAAGACTATTACTACGGTTGCTACGGTGATTGGTAAGGATGCCGGTATCGGTGTTGTGTATGCTGAGGTCGTTGGCAAGGAGGTTAAGCCTGCCAAGAAACTGCCCAAGACAGCCAAGGAGCGTATCGAGGCGCTGCGAGATGCAGGCGTAGATGTGAGCCACCTCTTTGCTATGCAGGGTGCCAATGGTGGTGAGTGCGTAGCATCAAACAAGGACGGCAAGTTGGTTGTCCTCGATGACGATGACCCGCTCTTCGAGCTTATCATCAAGCAGGGCACGGTGCCTAATCCTCGTCTGTTCCGCCGTTGGGTGATGGCACAGATGTTCCATATGATGACCGCCCTCGACTATCGCACCAAGCAGCCTATGGGTGTTACCGCTATGATTCACCGTATGGGCTACGAGTATCAGTGGAAGATGCTCCTCGACGAGCTCTATGCACAGATGAAGATGGAGCACCGAGATCCTGAGAACTTCACAGACCGCAACCGCTGGTTCAACGCCGAGGTAGCCACTAAGATGGCAAGCGAGTATATCGGACTCCTCAAGAAGCGTGTCGATATGATTAAGGTACGCAAGTGCAAGGGTGTCCCTTATAAGCGTATCGCCGGCAAGAACATCTTCGTATCTGACCTCTACAGTAAACTCTATCGCCCATTGGAGAGTGCTATGTACGCTATTCGCCGTGCTAAGGGTGCTGCAAAACTCTATGAAGCTGTGGCAGAGTTCAACTCTTTGCGCCTCAAGATGCACTGGCAGACCCCGCAGTGCAGTGCGTGGATTGATGCCTACAAGGGTTCGGGTGCCTTCTTCACGATACAGAACCTTATCCGCTTCCACGGCTGTGTGGCATACGATGATGCCGGCAAGCGTCTGGACAAATACCAGTCGTTGGCGTTCATCACCACCAAGGCCAAGATGTACCGCAACGGCGATGGCTGGCGACTCTTGGCTGTATTGAAGAAGATGCTCGAAGATAACGGCATCGACCTCAAGCGCAAGATGGCAGAGTGGCGAAAGAAGTAGCCAGGCACGATTGGCAAGCAGGTATTGATGGGCTGACATATTTAGCACGGCCTTGTTCAAGCGACCCGCGAACCGGTATATCAACCGGTTCGCGCGTTCATCACAAGGAGTTACATCTACTGATTAGAGTTATGCCCCCTGTCGGCAATCATACCACCAACTTTTGGCAACCTCGATATGAAGGGCCATCACATTTACTACCGTCCTGCGGATACGATGCCCTCCCAGCTTGATTAGCTGTTGGGCATCCTTCCGTATGACGCTTACATCAAACAATTAGAGTAATGCCCCCGAATGGCATTCATATCTTTCAACAAAAAAACTACAACTATGAGCAAGAAACAACTACGACGCAGAGCATATTTGCTCTCAAAAGTACGTGAGCAAGGCATCCGTTGCAAGACACACGCAAAGACTATCTTCTGTCCCTATGGCGAGGACCCTGTAAAGATGCCTTATGTAGGCAACCTCATCAGTGAGTTCCAGTTCTGTGTACAATTTGAGATGGTAGCATAATGGAGAGAGGTGCAATAGCAACGCTCAAAGTACCATACTTGGGCTATCGCCGCATAGAACTTATCGAGCCCTACGGTAATCAGTGGCTCGTGAGGATCTGCGAGAGTGGCAAAGAGATTACCGTCTATGAAGACGAGTTTGAGTTAGACTAAAAATCAGAATCATTATGGCAATAGGAATTATTCAGGCTATATGTGGCGGCTGTTCGTGCGATGAGCAGCAGGCACAAGAGTACCTCAATGATGAACTCAGGTATCTTCGTGAACTACGCGAGGTAAATGATATGCAACATAGCGACATTGAGTTGGCTTGCACAAACCTCGGCATCGAAGCCGACTATGAGGAGTATTTCATTCAGGCATTGGCCGTATAGAAAGGAGGATATTATGCACGCAGCAGAAGAATATTTACGCAATACAGCAAACCCGCCATCACTCCATGTACAGATTGGCGGCAAGCGTCGCAGGCTGTTTATCAACCGCGACCAGAATCAGATAGGCATCGTTGCCCCGAATAAGAGAAAATGTGGTTATCTCTTCACGGATTGGGATAGTATCGAAAAGGTGCTTTATCCATCAGACCACGCTCCCAAGAGCGCCGAGGAGGCTAACCGACAGATGGTGCTGAAGTATCAGCGCCTGGCAAGCAAGGCGACATTCACTGGTCCCTATATCAAGAAGGCACTCAACCCGGACCCATCAAAGTCGCTTTATGAAAACGGATTGACCACAGGTACACGCATCGATGGTCAGGTTATATCGCTCAAAGCAGTGGAGAAATGGTGCGGAGAGCTCACTATGCAGCAGTTCCGTGAGGCTCTGCGTGAGGGTAAGAAGTTTTACTCTTTACGCTTCGACTTCCGTGGCTACGATGGCTCGCTGTGGGTTGAGCCCTGCGAGATTGAGGGCGACACCACGGGTAAGCGTGTGCTTAATGCAGGCTTTAGCAAGGAGTATCGTGGCTGTGGCAACGGCTACTACTACCTACTAATCAACGATGAGAACTTTATCGGTTACGACATTGACTAACCAACAACAAAAGATATGAGCAGACAACTACACTTTGGAACAACCTACCAAGTACAATACGGCTACGGCGGTATGTTTGGTAGCGATGGGCAGGATGCCCTATACGATATCTTCTCGATGTTCGAGATAGAGAACAATGCTGAGGATATCTACACCGATGACTATGAGGTGGAGCGCGAGGAACTCAAGCGTCTTCGCCAGATGCTTATCGACAAGGACGAGAAGTATCGGGAGAATGAGGAGGAACTCACCAGATACCTTACCAAGATTGAGATGACACTCGAGGAGTTCATCACAAAGGTGCTTGACCGCCTCATCAACGAGAGCGACCAGCAGAATGAGTATGTACTAATATCGTGGTATTAATATGGAGGAGAGAGATTTGATTGTGTGCGAGGAGTGCGGCTCGACAGAGATTCAGACACAGGCGTGGGTAGATGCCAACACCCACGAGTACATCGGCGAGACGGGCATTGACCGTGATGATAACTGGTGCAACGAGTGTGAGGCTCACAACTACTTCTGCACGAAGACAGAGTTTGTGGAGCGCATGGAGGCTTGGTGGGGCGATGCCGACTTCCCGACAATGGAGAGGGTTACGGGCTACCGTCAGGATGACTTCTCACCCGAAGAGGGCTATCAGGATTTTGTAGATGCCTGCAACAAGTGGTGGAAGGCGAAATCCTACGATGAGAAGCGAGCAATCTTCAAGGAGCATAACAGCGAGGAGTAGCCTATGGTATATCAACTTCTGAAAGACATTGAGCAACTGCTGGGTGGCAAAGAGTCACTCACTGCTGCCGAGCAGAGCATCTTGGAACGCTCCTCAAAGGTTATTACCACGATGCGTAATCCCGAGGATACCGAACTACTCAAAAAGGATGAACTACTTATCCGCTACTGTCCTGCCACGAAACATCCCGTGCTTGTCTACTACGATGGTGATGGTATGTGCTCCTGCCTTCATAACGACACCGTGGAGGAGGATATGGAGGATGTGAAGCGTTGGCTAAAAGAGATGACACAAGAACAAACCAACAGCAATATGAACTACGACAAAGAAGAAGAGTTAATGGATGAGATACTCTCGTCCGAGGAGAACTGTGAGACCTTTATGGAGGTCGTGATGTCGGAGATACAGTCCGATGAGGAGACCTACCGTCACAAAGCACACCAGCTGATTCAGGCATACCGTGAGGATAACTGCGGGGATATGCTGATGGCACTGTGTGGCTGGTCAATGCACACCTTACTTATCAAGTATCAAGAGAAAAAAGAGCAAAGCAATGAATAGAATTTTAGAAGCAGTGAGAGCGTACTTTAACGCCATTGAGAATCCTACGGAGCAGGAACGACATATCCAGATGCTCCTTGCCGAGGGATTCTTCCCTATAACATCCATCTGCCGTGATGACCTCAAAGCACGAGGCTTCGATGCAGCGAAGGCCACAGATGAGCAGATGCAGGAACTTGCCCGCCGTATGGCAGACGACTACTGCGAGCAACTTTTCTGGGATAGTATGGAGATTATCGCAGAGGCGCTCGGCATCCCTAAACGCAAGGTTGACTTCTGTCCCAAGTGTGAGTCGGAGTTGGTCTACTTCGATGTAACCACAGGGTGCAACCGATGCTCCAACTGCGGTCAGGAGTGGGACAACAACATCTATGCTTTGGTTGAGTTCCCTGATGATGGCACCTACTTCGAGCAGGAGGAGATTGGCTATCCTGTATTCGACAGAGAGGATAACGGTGCAAGGCTTGTGCCTGAGTATGAGTATATGCTTCAATTCGGCAGAACACCTGACCGAGAGAAGTGCTACCGTGCTGTCGAGTGGCCTGCTTCGCAACAGTTTATCGGCAACGAGGAGTGTATGCTCATCAATGATGACGAGGGTCTTGAGCTCTTCGGCTCCTCTGCATATTGGGTTCCTGTAAAACTACTAAACAAGGAGGTATGATAGCACTCATAGACCCTTTTAAGGAGGAGATGCTCGGGCGAGGCTTCTCGGCGCATCATCTCGGCATTCACGTCAATATGCTCACCGGTGAGATGTCTCTCATCAAGAGCGACGAGGCACATAGTCACGCCAAAGAGGTGTACGACTACATCAAGGAGCGTGAGATTGACGACATAGCCACCTACGACCACGAGTCGGTGATGGAACTTGCCAGCGACTTTGTTGGCGACCATATCGTGCCAGAGGGTGTAGATGAGGAGTATGGAAACTCTGACGAGTATGTCGATCTGCTCGACTGGTGGTGCGAGATATTCTCCTACAACATAGTGGAGTTGGCGATGTGCCATTACTTCCGGACACACAAACTTCTTGTAGAGAGATAACCGAGCCGACTCGGAAGCGTGGGTGGTTATGTTGGTATATAGGGAGGTTCTGTAAATAACAAGGGGATGCACCGTTCAGTGCATCCCTGTTCTGTAGATATTAAATTCGCTATATTACTAGCGAAGTTTCAATACAAAGCTTAAATTGATACTCTCAACGCGTGCCTCCATATCAGCGAATACCTTCGCAACAGCAGCAGCGTCAGTTGTGTCAAGTTTGCCCTCAGCTTTCAAACTAGCAATTTCTAAGTTAGCAAAATTGTTTATGAACGAAGTGGTAGGCAAATACATATGCAACTGGCAATTATCAGCATCCTGATACATATACATCTCTACTGTGCGGAATGCAGGGTCAATAACGCTCATATTAAAGGTAACCTTATTTCCATCTACAGTGATTGGAGTTACAATTTCCTCTGCTTTACCATTAACAAAGAAATGTTGCTTGATTGAGTTTGCAGTTGTGGTCAAGTAGAAGAGAACTGTACGGAACATCATGTCAAAGTTGTCAGATTTAATCTTAGACATGTTGAAGTTGTAACCCATGATAGAGAAATCCTCATCTTTGCCCTTTGCGTTGCTTACAAAAGATGAACTGTAGTCATATGTTTTGCCTGCGAGATCGAGAGACTGCCTTACACGAAGCCAAGAAGTTGTTGTTTCAACCTTGCCTTTCTCAGTAGTGATATACATTTTGTAATTCATAATATCTCCAGATGTAGTTGCATTAGGAGAATAGATCAGACGGCTGACGATATATTTAGCGTTCTCAGCGTCTGTTCTCTTCTGAAACTGCAAATCACCAACAACCTTGTAGGTAGAGTTTGCGGTTACCATATAACCATTTCCATTAGGAACAATACCTGTTAAAGTTGAAGTGCCATCTTCCTCAAAAGAAACAATAGCAATATCTTTCTCTTCGTTATTAGGAGCATCATTACATACCCACATACCTACAACCTCATCAGCAAGGTCGTTCTCGCAATAGCGATAAGTAAGGTGCTCGCCATTCTCATCGAAAATGGTGAAAGCCTCGCCGCAAATCATTTCAAAACGTCCCTCGTAGTTGTCGTTGTCCTCAAAAAGCAAGGTCATCTTGTTGTTGGTAGTCTTGATGCTGCCCTTTACGCCATCCCGATACTCGCCATTTTCTACACCTGTTGAAACTACTGAACCATCAGCCTTGATAACCAATGCCTCTGCATAGTCAGCAGTAAGACAAGTCCAAGTACCTACAAGATCCTTGCTGTGGTCCACTTCAATGAAATCGTGATCACAATCTTTCTCACAAGCTGAGAAACCCAACATTGCCACAAGGGCAATTGCCATTAACTTAAAAATCTTCATACGTTTTGATTGTTAGAAATTATTTAACATTTAAGAATTTGCACAAAAAAGGCGTTACGCACCGGGCACAATATGCCAAGTGGTAACGCCAATATATGACTTTGAGCCGTATTGTTGCGGCTAACTATCTGATTATAAGAATGTTTACAGGGGGGGGGTAAGTGTTGTGAGCAATGACTCCGATGCCGTTGCATAGGAGAGAGTGTCGCTAAAGTATGTCGCAAAAAGACGATTCATTACCCAAAATAGTAAAATTTCAACTCGCAAAGTTAGCAAAAAATTCGATATCGAGAGGCGGAAACCTCCAATATTTTCATAACGACACCTAAAAAAGTTTCAAATCGTAACCACTAATATATTATCGCACAATAATTTCGGCGGTGAGCAGCAATGCTTACCGCTTTTTTAATAACCTTTTAAAACAAAATCATTATGGCAAATCAAATGGTAATGGCTGCTCCTACGCAGTTCAATTTCTCGGTGAACAACATCGAAACAATGAGTCTCGACACACTGCGTCGTACTCACAAGGAAAACGACATCTACGGTCAGCCCGTCAAGGGTATCTACCACTACGAGGTTATCCAGCGTATGGCCGACCTCTGCGAGAAACACAACCTGAACTACGAGGTTGAAGAGATCTTCGCGGCACAGAATAAGAACAAGAATCAGCCCGGCGTGGTGGTACTCCCGCAGGTGGAGCGTGAGTTTGGCGTGCAGGCTGTCGAAGCACATATCCTCCGCCGCATCTACACCACAATCCGCATCAACGACTGGGAGACAGACGAACTCACCACAACACTTGTCGTGGCGTTCCATCAGGACGGCATTCAGGCGGCCATCGGTCCCTGCGTCAAGATATGCCACAACCAGTGTATCCTCTCACCGGAGCGTAGCGTGGCAAACTATGGTCGTGATAAGGTAACAACGGAGGAGTTGTTTGACCGTGTGGATGAGTGGCTATCTAACTTCCACACCAATATGACCGAGGACCGTGAGCGTATCAAGCGACTCAAGTCAAAGGTTGTATCGCCTACGGAACTGTACGCCTTCATTGGTCTTCTCACGGCTATCCGTGTATCACACGACAGTGCCGACAAGCGACTCTCCTCGCAGGTGGATACCTATCCTCTGAATCAGGGACAAATCTCGGTATTTACCGAAGACCTTCTCAAACTCAACCTCGAGAAGGGCAAGATCACACTCTGGGACATCTACAATGTGGCAACAGAACTCTACAAGCCGGGGCGCACAGATATTCCTGCGATGATTCCGCAGAATGGAGCGCTGGCGGAGTTGCTGCTTTCACAAAACATAGCAACAGCATAATATGACACGCATCAAAGGACAACTCACGACAGCCGACTACCTTCCCATAGCCGAATTTTACAAACTCATTGACAATCTTGAAGCCGATGGCCAGTATATGTGGGAGGCGTACTGTTGGCTCTCGTTCTGCACCGCCTTCCGATGTTCGGATGTGCGGACACTGCGCTGGCGAGATGTACTTAACCGCACAGAACTCGTCCGCATAGAGAAGAAGACAAAGAAGAGCCGTATGGTTAAGTTTAGTGATGATGTGCGACAGAAGACACAGCACCTGTACGAGCTGTCGGGTTGTCCTGATGTGGATAGTCTGATACTATATAACCCACGAACAGGTGAGCCCTACACGATAGTACATATCAACCGGCAGCTCAAAGTCTTCAAGGCTAAGTATCGAATGAAGATTCGAGCATTCTCAACTCATACCTTCCGCAAGACATTCGGCAGGTATGTTTACGAACTTATGAAACGCTCCCCGGAGGCTCTGGTGCTGCTGAACCAGATATTCAAGCACTCAACCATTGAGACTACGAGGCGTTATATCGGATTGGCACAGGAGGACATCGACAAGGTCTTTATGTCAATCCACATATAATTTCTGCCGGGCAGACACTCCTTTGGGGTGCTGCTCGGCTACTCTTTAACTACAAGACTTCAACATTATGAGCATACAGATTGGAAAACTACTCGCGAACGGCACTGTTCGACATATCAAAGTGACAAATGAGGAACTCTCAGAACGATTCATCAGAGTCCTCAAACGATTTTATCCCAACGAGGAGCGTGTTGATGCACTTATCGCTCTGGGTGATATTCACCGCTTGGGTCCTTCACCATACGGCAGATGGACCGACTGCCGAGATGAGATACACTGCTTCGGGGCTATTCGTGATGGGCGTAGGGATAATACGCACCTGCCACGCACGGCAGACAGCGTGGAGGTGTTTCGCTCTTTTGCCGATGACTGCTTTCTCTTTGCCGAGGGTAAGTGGTACTACCTCGCTATGGAAGAGCAAATACCTTTAGAAGAATACGACTTCAAGCCCAACAAAAACACCATCTGCAACCTTACCATATTCCGCAATAGACAAGCATCCCTCTGCCCGGCGCCACGAATGAATAGTTGGCAGGAGATTGAGGAGTATGCAGAGCGAGAGGGCGAGATACTCTACATCTTCCGTGGTCGCAGACTGGTAAGAATAATTAAGCCATCAACATTTAACGAGGAGAAGAAATATGTATAAGAGCATTAAAGTAGCATTGGAATATCTGCCCGAGGAGTTTGTAACACAAGAGATGGTCAACGAGGCAGCAAAGTGTAAGGATGTCGAGGTCTTATCATATATCCCTCAGCGATTCCTAAACACACAACTTATTGAACAAGTGATTGCCAACTGCGACAACTGTTGGCATAGCTTCAAACTAAAACATATCCCCGAGGAGTGTCGCACAGAGAGCGTATGTGCCTACGCAGTAAAGAAGAACTGGCGCAACATCTATGCTGTACCTACCCACATTATGACACGAGAGATGGCTCTTAAGGTGGTGCAGAATTGTGCCGGAGACCTCGATATCCTCTCGGCAATCCCTGCTCATATATGGGACAATGAGTTGGCGATAGAGGCTATGGTGTCGCTCATAGGAAATGTACATCGTATTGGAGACTACACCAATGCCATAATGCGTGTGGAGATAGTACTCGGCTATCTACCTGCATCGCTCAAGACACAGGAACTGTTTACTGCTATGCTTCAGCGTGAGGCTCTCGATGTGCTCTGTGTGGACCGAGCAACACCAACTAAATTCAAGAACAAACTCTATTACCAGTATCTTGCTAAGCGAGACCTCTCGATGGTGCCTCACAAGTATATCTCATACGAGGTGCTCTATGCTGCAGTATTCTCGGATCATAACAATAAGGTTCATAACGAATATGTATTGGGACACTATCTGCACCTCCTTGATGACCGCCTTGCTGACCAGTTGGTACGCAGGTATGCATATGTGTTTAAGACATTGCCCGATAAGTTCCGCACAGCGAAGCGACTTGTGCTGGCGTTAGACAGTAGTTCACGAGATAGCTACACCTTAATCAATACGGAGGATAGCAAAGATAGCAGACTGCTCACAGTAGAGGTTTGCAAGGCCTTTGTTCGCCGTGGTGGCTCGTGCCCTACATTCCCGCAGAAGGTATGGACTCGCAAGTTTGTGGAGTACTGTGAGGAGAACTGCAAGTCGTACCAATGGTTTGAGCAGATGCCGACAGTGTTCCAGACACCGAAGAATACACAAGCGGCATTCGACTACAACAGCTACAACATTCGCTATTTCTTAAAGCGTTTCATCACTCCCGCAATGGCGAAGTCGGTGTACCGTGAGAACTACTACAATTGCTGGGTGCCGAAACACTTTATCTCCGAGTTTGTTAAACAGACAGGACTCTCGGAGAAGTTCTACGGCGGCGAGCGTTCACTGCTCACTTTCAAAAACAACCACGAAGATTACACCTACTGCAAGATTGGCAACACTTACATCGGCTTCTACTACACCGATAAGTATAACCCCAACACTGCACGCCTGATTATGACCCGTGCCGAATCGCGCTACTGTAAGCCCTCACGAGTATTCGAGTGCGGTGTGAGCACCTTCCATCGCACCTGGCTCGAAAAGATTGTGGCGGAGAATGATCCGCTCTTCGAGAAGCCGAAGGTAGATAAGTCGCTGCGTGCTGTGCAGGCATTAGGCTACTATGGTGTGGAGAAAATCAAGGACATCAAGCGTACAGAGATTTTCCGCAACACCTTCCTCGGTGAAACAATCGGCTACTGTGCCCGCCGCAGAGACCTCACATATCACAGCGACAACTGCGCGACACTCCTCGAAGGAATGCTCTACAAGATTAAGGGTATGGCTGTGCCGGATGACCTTGGCGAAGAGCCTGTATCCTACACGGCAGATGAGTTGCATAAGAAGTTCGGTTTCTGCTATGCCGGTATGACAGCCTTTGCTGAGGATTACAGCCTCGATATGAGTCAGGCATATACCGTGCAGCAGATGCGCCAGATAGTTCGTGAGGTCGGACCAAAGCCTTCGCTAACAAACTACAAACGAGAGCTCAAGAAGATAAAAGTAATATAATATGGAGACAAAGAAAATATATCTGCTATACCGTGGCGATGCTTGGCTCAGCACTGCATCGCTAACACTCATCGCACCTTTCACAACCTTTGAGAAGGCAGTCGACTACCTACACAAAAAGAGCCGCGAATATGGTATTGACCGAGATGCTGTGGCTCAATTTAAGAGTATCCGCCAGACACAAGGGCTCGAAGAGAACTTTTACTGCGAGGAGTTGGAGGTGGACCCCGAACCCGAAGTAGACGAGTTTTACGACCGCATCTTCAAATATGGTCAGTCGGAACTTTCACGAGGTGAGCTGGAGTCGCTTCCAGTGCCGTTCTGCACAAAGAATGTTACAGACGAGCAGATGGAGGAGATTGTTCGTCAGACGGAGTTAGATACCCGTGATAGACTCCGCCTGAATGAGGGCGAGCCCATCGACTTTGAGAATGACCGCCACAGTGAGGTGTGGTGGGAGGAGATGGAGGCCGCCGTATGTAGACATAATGTCCCGTACTACGAGGACATAGACGAAGAATAATTGTTCATCACCCGCCATAATGATGACCGACCGTCACGGTTTTACAAACGCCGTGGCGGTCATTTTTTACTTTTTTGAGGTGATTTCTTCACCCCAAGCGAGTTTTATACACCTACTCTTAAACAACAAACACAACAGCATATGACAAAGAAAATCAGTTGGCAGGAGGTAAACGCCCTGCGTAAAACATTGCAGGAGGAGATTGTATCGCTCCTCAAAGAGAGAAACATTACTGAACTTCAGTTGGAGTTTGACGAAGACTCACAGTCTCCAACCTATGTGGTAGACTACTGCAATCGTTACGATGCGTGGTACGAGAAACAAGTTACCGCCATAGGCATCTGCGAGGATGGTGATTGGTACCTGAAGGTCTACGACAATCAGGAAGACGAGCACTCGACAATATATGCCAGCGAGACAACACTCGCAACAAACAACATTGATTGGTTGCTCGGTATCCGTGACAACATTTGTGAAATCCTAAAAATCGAATAGTATGCCAGCATCAAAGACAATCTACCTTACCGTGCGCGTGGATATCTTCAACCCCAATGTGGAGGAGATAACCGATGACGAAGCACAGGATGTAGTCAGCAACCTTGACTACGAGTTTCAGAACTACAAAGACTACGAAATGCAGACTGAGATCTGCGGTATCAACGACTAAAACAAGATAACGATATGAGAAAATTCAAGAATGGGCAGCGAGTCTATTGGAACGACCCTGCCGGAGAGACATCGGGCGAATATACAGTCCTCGATGCACACGAAGAGAAGTATCAGAACTACACTGACGAGGATGTGGAGGATTACGATGACCGCATTATCCTCATTGGTGATGTCCATAGCGAGGCGGAGGTAAATGCGGAGGAACTTGACATACTTTGTCCGCTCTCTCCCGAAGATATTCACGAGGTGCAGATGATGCAGGAGGCTATGCAGGACCTGCGTCAGGATATGCTCAAGATGATGCGTGAGACCGTATCAAAGTACGATGAGCAGCGAATGGAGCACCCTGATGGGCACTCGTTCACATTCCACGACGAGGATGGTGATAAGTGCGAGGTTGTGGCACTCGAAATAATCGAGGGGGAACTGACCGCCCACTTGGAGTATGAGAATATAGGTATAGAGAGAAATGTTCCTGTGAGCTCCCTTGATGTCTTAGAGCTCTACGATATTATGGTAGAAATGATAGATGAGTAGCGATGGAGAAGATGAGTGCATTACAACAGAAGATGGAGGACTCGTTTGTCGAGTTCTGCGAGAAGCACGGCCACGAGCCACGCTACGCTAATTGTGAGATTGAGTGGCAAGATGACCACGACACCTGCGATGTTGTCTTCAAACTATCGTGCGATGTGGACGAGAGCGAGGATGACAAGATATTCTTCTACTGCAACTCCGTGCGAGACCTTCAGTCGATGACCGAGAAGGGTACGGAGGACTTTGTGATAACCGATATTCACTCATTTGAAGACGACCTGCTTTAACTATGCTACAACAACGACTTTATGACCTATCGGCAGAGTATGTCAATACGCTCAAAGCTCTGCCACACCGACCCGATGGTTGGTTGCCACACATTGTCTATGTTGAGGAAGAGGGCGACTATCCCGTATTCACTCGCTACCGATTGACGGAACTGAGAAGCAACGGCAGTTGTACACTCATCAACGACGAGACGGGCGAGGTGTTTACCGACAGACACCTCACGGAGATTAACATAGAATGGCTCGACACGCTGCTCAGCTGGTACAACGACTGTTGCAACGAGCAAGGACTGAACACCCAAAACGAGTAGCCTATGCCGTACAAAAGTGAAAAGATATCCATCAGCGGTACAGAGTATGACCGCCGACAGAAACTGACACCCGAACAGCGTGCGGAGATATACCACCGTTACCACACCGAAGATGTGAGCCAGCGACAGTTGGCACGAGAGTATGGTGTGAGCCGTAGACTGATAACATTCCTCATAGACCCCGACAAGATGGAGGCATCACGCCACCGTCTCAAGCGTAGCAAGGCGAAGGGTATGTATAAGCCAGATAAGAAGAAATGGGCGGAGACTGTCCGGGAACACAGAAAGTACAAACACGAATTATTCAAACAAGGTAAAATTCAAATAGCAGTATGAAACCAAGAGAACAGGAGCGAGAACTCCAGAGAAAGTTAGTCGACAGCATTGTGTTCGTCGCAACTAACCATCAGCCACAGGATTGGCTACCCATGAAAGTAACCGTCATCGAGTACCCCGAAGATGAGAATGGCGAGGAACAGCAGCGACTGGCCGAGTGCACACTCAAGGAGATATTCGAGAGCGAGGAGTGCTGTATGCGTGAGATTGGTACCGCCACAGATGAACCATACGGCGTGAGCGAGATTATCAATAAGTCGCTTATCGAGGTGTGGGAGAAGTACACGCACATCTGCCATAAAGAGTGGCGCAGAAATGCTATTGACTACCTCAGAACCAACACCAAGGCTCCGGAGAGTATCATCGAGGCATTCGTAGATACCCAATGGAAGAAAGAGGAGTTGCTTGCCGACAACCTCACAGAGTTTAACAAGGCGTACAATTATAAATAGCGTAATAAGATATGAAGACAAAAGAAGAGTTGTATAGCGAGAACTTTGATATTCTCAATGTAAATGGCAAAGAGGTTTTGTTTACCTGCCTGCGCATCAGCAGAGAGATTATTCCCGAGGGGCTCCACGCCTACGATATTCGTGAGTCGGACACCGGAGGCGAGTTCGCCACCATAGAGCCCCGTGTAATTGTAAACCACGCAGGAACAATCCTCTCGAAAGAGGTAATCGAAATGGGTCCTGATGGTTTCGTGGAGATTGACGAGTACGGATTCGAGGACTCGATGACACTCCAGGAATGGTTGGATAGTAACACTTAATTGATTGGATATGGATATTCAGAAACTGACACAAGATTACAAGGAGCGATTCTTTGCCTACGCCGAACAGGTGGCGGAGAATCCTCCCAAGAAGGGGACGAAAAAGGGAGAGTTAGAATCTCCCAACTTCCTCAAAGAGGTTATAAGGCCCATACTTGATGCACTGGTGGATTTACTTCCAGAGTATGGGTTCACAAAGACTACAGACAAGTATGCAATGTACGGCGAATACTACCGCATTAAGGCGGGAATCGTACTCATAGGAGGTTTCTCCATTGACGATGACTTTAAGTTGTTATACACGCCGCTATTTCACGGCAAGCCTTGTGGCGAGAGTTGCGAGGTGATAGATATTACGCAGTTGGTCAATACTTTACGCCGAGAGTTTGAGCGGAGAGGTATCAAAATAAAGTAACTATGAAAGATTTCAAGCAGAAGGCTGACAATGCGGTATTCGTTGCATCAGCCATTGGACCTTGGGGGATCCTGATGGTCATTGTATGTATCGTAGGTTTAGTGAAGTGCTGCGTTATGAAATCTCCAGACCTTGCTGAAGAGAGCATCAATAAGAGTGGTAACATCGTGGAGCACGTAATGGTGCTGGATAGCACAAACAACGGTTTCAGGGTGGTGTACGCAACAGCAGAGCCCGTGACCGATGAGAAGTATGAAGAGATACGAGGGCGGCCTCACATCCAAACACGATTTAACAGGTTAAAGGTTGAAGCACCGAAGCACTTTGGAGGGAGCCTTCTTGATACCGATATATGCGACTTTGCTCTCTATGCCTACCGTTTTCCGATAGACAATGATCTGCGTATTCATAATATATTCGTTGCAGGTAAGGAGAAGATGAACCTCTATGTTCAGCCTAACCCGAACCTGCCGAATTGTGCTACTTGGATGAATTTCGGTACTGAGCAGGGCAACCAATACCTAAATTCTCACGATATAAATGTCTGTCTACAAAATGGAAGACGAATTTATCGTTACTGGAAGTGCCGTCCCTTGTTGAAAGTCTCTGATACTGACGAGCGTTTTAGCCACTTTACAGAAGATGAGAGGTTGTTTTGAACGGACTGTTTTACTGTCCACAATCAAGCGTAACCATCTGAAAATTAACGCTTAAAACGCTTGGTAGACAAGTAAAATAAGTGTATATTTGTACTCCATTTAGAGTGATCGAGTAACCTAGTTTGTAAATTGATTGAAATAGATTGAATATGGTAGACAAGTAAAATGACATCGGAGAAGTCGCAGATTAAGTTTGCGAAATCGGAA
>JBGVMU010000023.1:0-41030 GCA_045124955.1 Alistipes sp.
TTAACATAAAACCTTAAACTAATATGATTTTAGCAGGATATTAAACTCTATTTCAATGTTAAGTTAATATGAATTGAGTTTTAATATGAAAACTACGTCGCCCACGCTTTAATTTCGGTGTGAGGGTCTTTGTTTGAGGTGGATTCACGAATGAGCTCCCACGAGTGTCGCCAACAGTGTACCTCGTAGATATAAACCAACGAGTTTATACGATTGTAAACCTTGACTATCGAGTAGGTTGGATTTGGTTTCTCGACCATTACGATTGATACTACCTTATTTATAATCTCTACTTTGTCCTCGTGGGTAAGGAGTTCTTCATTTATGGAGTCGAGAATTAGACATTTTCGTTGAGATTGTTTCTTGATGAATAGGTCTACGAGTTCCTCTCTACGACTCTTTTTTAGTTTTCGTTCTTCAATGAGTCGAGTTCTTAACTGTTCTGATTTCTTTTTGGAGATTCGACCAAGAATATAACTCTCTTCGACTCGTTCAAGTTTTGTCGCTATATCCTTTATCTCTTGGTCTACCACTGATATTTTCTTTGCAGTGGTTTTGTAAGACTCCTTAATCTGTTGGAGTAACTTATCCTTATTCATTACATATCGCTCGTACATCACTTTTGAATGCTCCCAAACCACAGGGTCTATGTTGCTCCTACGGATAGAGACTCCCGAATGAGTTTTACTAAAATACGAGTTAAGAGCCCCATTAATACTTAGTAGATAGCCTGTTCTGGCATCGCATACTAAACCCTTTAATAGAAAAGGTTCTTTCTTACGAGTGATTTTGTTCTGATTATACCTTTCTATGTTATGTTGGACGAGATTGTATAACTCTTCTGAAATGATTTTGGGATAGGGGAACTCACCTATATATATTTTATTGTTCAAAATATTGTGTACCCTCAATCGCATAGTGTTTATTTGATAGTTTGGGAAATAACCTTCCTCTTTTAACTCGATGGCTATATCCTTCATAGATTTATTGTTATAGCCATAATCATTGAAAATACGAGAGATAATAACTGATTCTGAGCGATTTATGATATATCTTTTCTCTTTGTCTACATCGTATCCGAATGGAGGTCTACCACCTACTGACCTGCCTAACTCCTTATTTCTTCTTCTACCTCTCATCATTCGCTCCTTCTTTAACATCATTTCGGACTCAGAGAGGGAAGAGAAAAGCGAAAACATTAAAGAGCCTGTCTGCGACATCTCACCATTGAACTCTAATAAACGGAAGTAGGGTTTTAGACAAATTAGCTGTATCTTTCGTTCTACTAAAAAATCTCTGATACTGAATAGTACCAACTGCCTACGACTAAGGCGAGAGAGTTCATATATGTAGACACATTCGATTTTAGGATTCTTATTGATGTGGTCTTTCATCTTATTCAGACCGTGTCGCTCCTCTTCGGAGAGTTTGATTGCGGACTCTACATCCTCTATAATGATGATGTTTCGATTTGTATACCCATCTTTGTGAGCCTCCCTTAACACCTCGTCAGTCTGCTGTGAAAGGTCTTGCCCAACACTACTAACTCTGCTTAATACAATCGCTTTGCTCAATACTTTGATTATTAATGATTTGTATTATATAACAAAGACTATGCGTATATTTTAAATTACTATGTGAAAAGGTTCTTGGTGGGAAACTCATTATATTTCTATTATATCTTCTTAAACAAGAAACGAAGCAATAGGGTGTCGAATAATTTCGACACCTTTTGTTTTGGGGAGAAGGGGAAGCAAACTTGTTGGCAGACACAGACTCCCCAAAGCAAAAGGTTGATATATCAATCTATTGCGTAGTGAATTGGTTGCAAGGGCCCCCGCGGCGAGCGGAATGGAAAGGTGTTAAACGAAGCAGATATTATCTGCGTAGTAGCCAATCCAGTACTCTCCGCAAGAATACAAAATAAGAAGATGTCAGACGGACATCTTCTTATTTTGTATATGTAGCTGTCATTAGTAGAACTTCATCTGCACCTTCATGCGCAGGGTGAGCGGTAGTGGGCCATCGCCATACTTCGAGCCTGAGGTTTGGAACTGCACGCCCGTGTATGTGTCGGGCTTAACCTCTGCCGAATTGGTGCTAACCAGATAGTAACCGCTTGTGCCATAGAATCCTACGCCCACAGGCACATCCACCGCCACGCCATTCGAGAATGCCTGCACATCCTCCACCGTAATACTCGCCTTGGTGATACTGCTCGTAAATGTGTCGTTCGAGATATAGAAGCCTTGACTCTTGGCGGTAAATGTAACATCCACATAGTTAGGCATTCCCTCCGTATCTTTGACCGTTGCGCCCTTTTTCTTCGCATTCTCAGTGAAGTTCGAAGCGGAGATATAGTAGCTTGGGCGGGCAGTTGTACTTGCCGACACAGTCTGTGGGGTAGTGTCGAGTCGATAGGTTGCAATAGGCAGATACTTGCCCGAAATGAAGTCTATTCCTCTGATTTCGACATAGTCCTCATAGACATTGATAATTGCACCCTCCGAGCCTGCGGTGTTATCCACTCTCGTCGAGCCATCGGATGTTATCGGTGCACCGCACGACGGCACATGCACACACCAACCCGAGGTTGGTTGCAGGGTAGCATTGTAGGTGCGATAGAGATTGGCTCTATCCTGGAACTTTTGGAGCCACCACTCCCAATGCGAATGTCCGCTAAACCAAATACTATTCACATAGCGGTCGCACATAGATTCGAGTTGCTCTAACTGCTCGCCTTTCAGCCAGTTACCCGACGGATATATGCCATTGAGATTGCCCGCACGGTCAGGGAAAAAGAGGTGAGTAACGACAAAGCAACGCCCGTTGCGATACTCTTCGAGCTTCGACTCCAACCACGCAAGATGATAGTCGAGGTATGCCGCCGAGAAGTTCCAACACTCCATACCGAGGAAGAGGAAGTGGTCGGTCTTGCCGTCGCACTCCACCGAACGCTCGAACACAAGCGGCAAACCCGTATAGCGACTCCAAAGTTCGGGATTAATACCCTTACTTGTAGCGTCGTGGTTGCCCGTAACTGTATATATAGGTGCATCTGCCAATGCTGCCACCGCAGCCCAACTCTGATACTCCGCCTCCTTGCCGTTTTGGGTAATATCGCCACAGATACAGGTGTGGGCAACGCCCTTCGTATTAAAGAATGTCAATGCCCTCTCGAAATCGGTTTCGGGGTTAATCTCGGCACGACCGATATGGACATCGGACAACAAGCCGAAACTATACAACAACCTCTGCTCAGGGACATCGGGTCGCACCACAGAGAAGGCAATCGAGCCTTGACGCTCGCCAGCCGAGTTATAGATGCCAATAACCGCCGCCTCACGAGGTGGCACATTCTCGCCAATAAAGTCCTCGTAGTAGGCGATATCCCTTGCCGTAAGGGTACAAATTTCGGCATAGTCTGCCAATGGTTTGCCATCTTCGCCCTCGTAGAATAGGGTATAGATACCCGGCTCGACAGGGGTCACAGCAATAGTATTATCGTCGAGAATTTCGCCCGTTGCCTTTTTATCCTCACGAATTACGATACGGATGGTATAGGACTTTCCGCTAACCCAATTGTAGCGATTGTTGCCGTTCAACTCCGCCAATCGCTCGGCATCCAACTGCAACGCTACCTGCTCCTCACCATCGCACTTTATATTGAAATTCAGGGTTTTACCTTTCAGTGCATTCTCCTCCGACAGAGGCAATGCCAGAGCGTATGCCGTATACTCCTTACCGGCCGACACTGCACCATTCGAGATATTTACCGCCACCTTATCGTGACCACCCTTACCAAACAAAACCTCGGCCGATCCTCGCTTCCAATCGAGCTCTACGCCAGCCGATTTCGACGCCACTTTGCCCTCGGATGCAAGGCTTACCGACAGTTGCTCAACCGTAATATCGTGCGCCGTAGAGTTGCTTACAACAAAGCGGAAAGTGGCAGGTATATGATTGAAATTCAGCGTAGTATTTCCGCCTTTGTATGTCGATACGGCATACATAAGCATATTGTCACGGAGGAAATCGGGCTCTTGCGAAGCACTCTGCGTAAATGCCGACGGCATCCCGAAATGGCAAATATGCAAGCCCTCGCTTGCTCGCTCCTCGATCTCCGTATTACCCGCTACCGCATAGCAATATTTTGCACTCTGCAACTCCTCCGAGTTGTAGTAGAGCGAACTCTTGAAGTAGGCGTGATAGACATCACCCTCCTGCGGAGTAGCCGTAAGCGCACCATACGAGGCGGTCGTATTCGACTCGGGCGACACTCTGCCGACGATAGGATTCTCGCCATCCGAGACAATGAATGCAAGTTCATCGCCCTGCTCCCATTTGAGTAGTAGATTACCCTCTCCTTGCGCATCAGTCCAGGCTATTCGTGTCAGCTCTGCATCGTCGGATGCAGCATTGTGACCACAACCTCCGACAAGATTTATACGCAAATACTCCTCGTCGGAATCTATCGTCTTATCGTAACTCGGCTCACCGCCCGTACAACCGACAACAAGAGCAAGCAGACCTAATGCCCAAAAGTATCTTTTACAAATATTCATAGTAGTGATAAATTGTTGTTGCAAGTTAGCAAAAAGTTTTCGTAAATAAAATGATTTTTACAAAAAATCACTATCTTTGTGCGATATCGTGAATTAACAAGAAACAATTTATAATTATGAAAAGAATTTTTATCGTAGCATTGGCAGTTTTGGCATTCGCTGGCTGCAAGGAGAACAAGAAGGGTGCAGAGGTTGAGCAGACAGCAACAGAGGTTGTTGCACAGGGCGATTTGGCATTCGTAAATGTCGATTATGTATTGGCCGAGAGCAACATCTTCAAGAGCGAAGGCGTGGCACTTCGTGACAAGACCGAGAAGGCTCAGCAGAAGTGGATGAAGAAGGAGCAGAACCTCCAAAACGAGATGCAGCAGCTTGCCGAGAAGTATCAGAAGGGTTTGATCACTACTCGCAACGCACAGGAGAAGGAGCAGGAGTTGCAGAAGCGTGCAGCATCGTTGCAGAGTGCAGCCCAGAAGGAGGGCAAGGAGTTGGAAGAGGAGAATATCGTATTCCAAAATCGCCTTAACGATTTGATTATGCGTGCTATCCAGGATATCAATGCCGACAAGAAGTACAAGATGATTATGCAGGCTACCTCTTTGTTGGATGCAGACGAGTCGCTCAACATCTCGGAGGCAGTTCTCGCAAAGGTAAATGAGCTCTACGCTGCCGAGAAGGAGAGCGCAAAGAAGAAGTAGTTAGTTCGGCAACCATCCAAAACGGAGAAAAACAGCGCAATCGATTATGGGTTTTATTCCATTCACATTTATAGACCTTATCGACATTCTGCTCGTTGCGGGATTGCTTTTCGTTGTTTACAAGGCAATGAAGGGCACCAATGCCCCCTACATCTTGGTGGGCATTGTTATGGTCTATCTCGGTTGGGTAATTGTCAAGGCGCTCAATATGGAGTTGCTCTCGACCATCCTCGGACAGATTATCAGCGTGGGAGTTATCGCCCTGCTCGTAATCTTCCAGCCCGAATTGCGTCGTTTTCTCTTCACACTCGGTATGCGCCAGAAGGAGTTGGACTTCGTAACCCGCTTCTTCTCGCTAAACCGCAAGCATAGCAGCACCAACACCTCGCCAATCGTCTCGGCTTGTATGGATATGAGCGAAAATAGGATTGGTGCGCTGATTGTATTCCGTCGCAAGGATGACTTGCAATTTGTAATCGAAGGCGGTATTGCACTCGATGCCAACATCACAATGTCGCTCATCAAGAACATCTTCTTCAAGAATGCGCCATTGCACGATGGTGCGGTAGTGATTGACAATAACCGCATTGTAGCAGCAAAGTGTATTCTTCCGGTTACGCAGAGCAATGTGCCGAAGAGCTATGGCACTCGCCACCGTGCAGCAATCGGTCTAAGTGAAATGACCGATGCTGTGGTTTTGGTCGTATCGGAGGAGACAGGCGCAATAAGCATTGTCAAGGGCGGAAAGATTAAGTCGAAGATTGACCCTCAGAAGCTCAATTCGCTCCTCAAACAGGCTCTCAACGAGCAGGAGGAGGATAAAAATACGAACATCGAAGCATAACAAATATACACTGTGTTATGAAACAGGGATTTGACAACGAGAAATATCTCAAAATTCAATCGGAGCAGATTAAAAAGCGTATTGCTCAATTTGGCGACAAACTCTACTTGGAGTTTGGTGGCAAGCTGTTCGACGACCACCACGCCAGCCGTGTCTTGCCCGGCTTTCAGCCCGACAGCAAGTTGCAGATGCTCTTGCAGTTGAAAGACGAGGCTGAGATGATTCTCGTAATCAGCGCATTGGATATCGAGAAGAACAAGATGCGTGGCGATTTGGGCATCACCTACAACGAGGATGTATTGCGTCTGCGAGGTGTTTTCGAGGGTTTAGGTCTGTGTGTGAGTGGAGTAGTCATCACCCACTACAATGGTCAGGCAAGTGCCGACACCTACCGCAAACGACTCGAAAGACAGGGTATCAAGGTCTATTACCACTACACCATCGAGGGCTATCCTCACAATGTGGCGTTGATTGACTCCGACGAGGGTTTTGGCAAGAACGACTATGTCGAGACCTCTCGCCCGCTTGTTTTCGTCACTGCACCAGGTCCTGGTAGCGGCAAGATGGCGGTATGTTTGAGTCAGCTCTACCACGAGAACAAGCGCAATATCAAGGCTGGATATGCCAAATTCGAGACCTTCCCTGTTTGGAACTTACCATTGAAGCACCCCGTAAATATCGCTTACGAGGCGGCCACTGCCGACCTGAACGATGTAAATATGATTGACCCGTTCCACCTCGAAGCATACGGCAAGGTCGCATCGAGCTACAATCGTGACATAGAGATTTTCCCTGTATTGAACACCCTCTTCGAGGCTATATATGGCGAGAGCCCATACAAATCGCCTACCGATATGGGTGTAAATATGATTGGCTTCTGCTTCGACGACGAGGAGGTGTGTTGCAAAGCGGCAAAAGATGAGGTTATCCGTCGCTACTACTACGCACTCTGCAACCTCGCACAGAAGGGCGAGAACGAGAACGAGGTAAATAAGCTCTCGCTTATTATGAAGCAGGCAAAACTCACCACTGCCGACCGTCGCACCACAGTTGCCGCCACCGAGCGTAAGGAGCGTGACGGCGTGCCTTGCTCGGCTATCGAGTTGCAAGACGGAACAATCATCACCGCAAGCACAAGTTCGCTTCTTGGTCCAAGTGCAGCCCTTTTGCTCAATGCAGCCAAGCATTTGGCGGGCATTCCGCACGATATAAAGCTGATTCCTAAGCAGATGATCGAGCCAATCCAGAAGACCAAGGTGGGATTATTGCACGGAGGAAACCCCCGACTCCACACCGACGAGGTTTTGGTTGCATTGTCGATGTTGAGCATCACCGACGAGAATTGCCGCAAGGCACTCGAACAACTTCCGAAGCTCGACGGTTGTCAGGTGCATTGCACAGTGATGTTGAGCGAGGTTGACCACAAGATATTCAAAAAGTTGGGCATAGGTCTCACCTGTGACCCCGTTGCGAAAGAGTAATAAAAAAATAGCGGTTTAAGCCGCTATTTTTTTGCTATTAGCTATTAGCTATTTTTTACCAATCCAAGTAAGCTTGCGCCACACCATCTCGAATGGTCCGTGCGAATGGCTCTTCAACCACCAACGGCAGAACATATACTGCAAAGCTACACAAACTACACCCAAGAGAAGGCTCGATGCGTGACCAGAGTAGCGGAACATTCCGAGTCCCCAATTGTAGAATACAAAACCACCGATAATCGACTGCCCGAGATAGTTGGTAAGGCTCATCTTGCCGTATGGGGCAATCTTGATAAGGAAGTTGCGAGCCGAGGTGCGATAGTAGAGTAGCACGATGGTCGATACATAGGTGAACATCATCGAGAGGTTTTTCCACATATTGAGCATCGTATCCAAACTCTTCTGCACGCAAGTTCTCTCCGCCTTCGGAATTGCCCTAACGATGTCGTGCACAGCATCGTAGATTGGGAACAGCACCACAAATGCGCACAACGAAGCGACAAGAATCTTCTTCCAAATCTCCACATTGTTGCCCTCATCGTAGAACAATCGCTTGCGACCGAGGTAGATACCGAGCAGGAAGAGGAATATGGTCTGCGTCATACGGCCGTGCTCGATAGCCCAAGTGAAGTTCACAGGGAATCCATACTTGATACCCGCTACCGCAACATCGATAATCGAGCCCTCCGACTGCGCCGGCAAAATAGCCTTAAACAGTTCGCTCGAACCGAGGTTAAGCGACTGCGTTGCTGGGTCAATCAAGCCCTTTACAACATAGAACAGTTCGATTGGCTGCAATGCAAAGAAGATTGTTGCAGCAACCAACACCTTGTTATTCGCGCGAATGAACGGCACTACAAGCACACCACACACGGCATAGACGGTGAGAATGTCGCCATTGTAGAACAGGAGGTCGAACAAACCCCAACAGAATAACAGCACCATACGCCACAAGAATCGTGGGCGGAAATCTTTGCCCTGCTGCGCTTGGTTGTCGTGCTGAATGAAGAAACTCAGACCAAAGAGCATCGAGAAGATGGCGTACATCTTGCTCGCAAGCATAAAGAAGAGGCTATCCCATACGGTCTGGTTGAGCGAAGCCATAAACTCGCACGATGCAGGTGGGAACTTGTAGAAGTTGAGTTGTTCGATAAAGTGAATCAACACGATACCGCCGATTGCAATACCACGCAAAATATCGGCAACATCTATTCGTGTGTTAGGTTTAAGTGAGGGTGTATAAGCCATAAAGTTGAAAGTTGAAAGTTGAAAGTTGAGAGTTGAGAGTTAATATACCAAAGTCGGATAGAGCGATAAAGTTCAAGGCAAACAAGAAGCCGAGAGCGGAGCATACTTAATCGTATGTGAGCATCTCGGCTATCGCTGTTTAACGCAGAAATTCGCACTCTATGCGGTTTTTCTAATACTCGTCTTCGTTAAACAGAAAATCTTCTTTCGATGGATAATCTGGCCAAATCTCCTCCATACTCTCATACGACTCGCCGTCGTCCTCAATCTCTTGGAGATTTTCAATTACCTCGAGTGGTGCGCCCGAGCGAGTTGCATAGTCGATCAACTCCTCTTTGGTTGCTGGCCATGGTGCATCCTCCAATTTCGATGCAAGTTCAAGTGTCCAATACATAGTCTTATCTTTTTAATTATTAGTATTTTCTGCAAAAGCGAGTGCAAAAGTATAAAAAATTTCTAATATACAAGCAGTTGCATATATATTTTTATATAATTGAGATATTTCGATAGTTATTTACTCCATACGGGTTGTTACATCGAAATATACCGAATCAAATTCGTCGGTTGCCACAATTCGTATCTCGGCAGCGGCATCTTGCGGTTTATACTCGAAGATATGGTATGTTCTGGCCGTATTCAGAAAGCGAAATTTCTTGATTCCGTTGCCTGTAGCCTCACGCATCTCGTCGTAGAGTCTATCTTTAGCTCGGATATTGTGGAAGTGCGGTTCAGCCACCTTTTTGCCATTCTCGTATATATCAAATCGCCAATCAGGGTGCCAATCCCAGATATTCACTCTAATAACCTGCTCGCCACTCTTGTTGAAGATACCTTTATTATATATGCGATACTTTTGCTCGGCAAGGTTTGTGAAATTGACACTCTCACGAGCCTTCAAAGTTCCACCAGCAAAGTCGTAGCGAGTAAATGTTGATGGTGCGCCATCGTTGCACAATGGATAGTACCACCACGAGCCCGACACCGATGGGTGAATATACTCGGTAGTGTTAGGGTAATCGGCAACAGTTACCACCTCGGATTGATGGTTATGGCCCGTCAAGATAGTCATCGGCAAGCGATACGGAGCATAGTTCGACACGATTTCGTCTGCATTATGCTTCGCCTTGCCACCTAAATATCGACGATACGATGGGCAGTGCCAAGCAAATACAATATGCTTTGTACTCTTCGGCATCAACTTCGCATCGAGTTTTACCCAATCTATCTGGTCCTGCGTAAAACGCACCTCGTAGTTGCGATCCTTACCCTCCGATTTATGGTTGCAGTACTTCACATTATCGAGCACAACATAATGCACACCTCCAATATTAAAAGAGTAGTATGTTGGACCAAACACCCTCATATACTCCAACTCCGCTTCGGTATCGTCGTCATCGAAGATATCTCTTGCCTTCATATCGTGCTCGTGATTACCGATGGCGGTATAGGTTTGTATGGGCATTCCACTACGCTGGCACACCTCGACAAAGTTATCCAAATCGCCACCATAGCGGCTCCAATGCGACTCATTGCTCACATCACCAAGGTTTAGACCATAGACCTTTGTTCCCGAAGGCAATTTCGATACATAATCACGCAACGTCGCCATATAGGTGCGGGCAAAAGTTACCGAGTCTATCTCACCCACCGGATTACTCAACGGCATCTGGCGCAACGGCTCTTTCAAGGTCATACATCTGTTGCGAACGTGGATGTCGGCCGAGACGATAAGGTGATACTTCGATTGATCTACCGCCTTTAACGAGAAGTTATAGACTTGCTCATTCCTCTTTAATGCGTGGTAGAACTTGGGCATAAAACCTCGCACCGACGGCACCTCATAGCCCGACGGCACCGAGATATAGACAAAGTGTGAACGTTTATCGTCAGTCTTCAACTTGTAAAGACCCTTTTTATTTGTACGAGTAGCAGATATGCCATCGGTAACGACAACATCTTCGACTCCTACGCCTTCGCAAATCACCTTACCACGAATCGTCGCAGCATCAACCGTATGCAATGCCAAAATAGAAAATACAATAGAAAACAATCTCTTCATAATATAATTTTTTATTTAAGGCTTCCACAATACTTCCTCTGCACCGAGTCGCTCGGTAATGGTGCGACACAAGGCGTAGAAATAGTCCGAAAGGCGATTTAAGAAGACCAACAGAGAGTGGTCAATCTCGTAATTTTCGGCTGCTTCGATTGCTCTGCGCTCGGCTCTACGGCACACGGTACGGCAGATGTGGCAGAACGATGAGAGTTCGCAACCGCCTGGGATAGTGAAATACTCGACAGGCTTCAACTCCGCTTGCAGGGCATCTATACGACCCTCCAACCAAGCGATATTCTCCTCGGTAAGGCTCGGCACCTTGCCCTTACCACCGCAACCAATCGCCAACAGCGAGCAGGTGGTCATCAGCAATGAGCAAATCTTGCGACAATCTTCGACATAGGACAAGAGCGACTCCTCGTGCGCCATCTTATCCGCCAAGTAGGCGATATTTGCCTGCAACTCGTCGGCTGTGCCATACGCCTCGACACGAACATCGGTTTTGCGCACTCGCTCACCACCGATAAGCGAAGTACTACCCTTATCTCCACCTTTTGTATATAGCTTCATAGACAATAATAGACAATAGTATTATTTATAGACGATAGTGTTGTTTTGGCAAGCGATTGTTGAAAAATAGGATGTAGGCACGATTATCTATCGTGGTCGAATGGTGCTCATCTATCAATGCCTTGACCTCATTCTGACGCTCACGATTGAGGTAGGGCTGACAAATTGCAAGCGTTACACCCTCACGCTTTGCCACCTCGTATGCCTCACGCAACTTCTCAGTAGGGTAGTCCGCCAAGAGAATGGATAGGTCGCACTCCACCTCGTTTACAGAGTAGCTCTGCCCCTCGATATAACACAGAGTATTATGCAACTCTCTGGCTCGTTTTTCAGTCACACCCACCGCCATAAGGCTCTCGTAGAGGACTTGCCCCGACCCTTCGCAAAGATTTTTTGTCATAAGCACTCTGCGAACAAAGCCATACACAAATGGCGAATGCACGCCGTGACCTTTGCGATGTTTGATGCGTGAGAGCCTATTACCGAGCATCATCAAGCGGTGTTTCAGGCTACGACCACTATTTTTCATACCTTTATCTATTTTTTGAGCAATCCCGCCAAGTGACCTGTCGAGAATGCGATTTGGAGGTTGTATCCACCTGTATTGGCATCGACATCGAGCACCTCACCGGCAAAATACATACCCTTAATTTTCAACGACTCCATTGTATATTCGTTCACCTCCGAACAACTTACACCACCCGCTGTAACCACTGCGTATTGGAATGGAGCATAGTCCGAGATTGGGAATGACCAACCCTTCAATACCTTGATGAGTCGCTCGAACTCCTTATCCGACACCTTCGATATGTAGAGGCGTGAATGAACATCCAACTCCTTGCAGATAGGCACCACAAGCGGTTTCGGCACCAAGCGGCGTACCAACTCGGCAAAGAAATCCTCAGGGCGCATCTCGGCAACCTCTCGCTTAATACGCTCACGCAGGATATCCTCTGTCAGGGCAGGCTTCAAGTCGAGCTCGATTTTGACGCTCTTCTCTTCGAGCAGAGCATCCACCGCATCACGGCTCAATCGGAGAATTACTGCACCCTCCAAGCCACGATCCGAGAATGACATCTCGCCAAACTCCTCACGCACCATCTCGCCAGCCACAAATAGGCGTGCGTTGATATTTTTGAGCCAAACATCCTTGATATACTCAATCTGCGGATGATTCGACACAAGCGGTGTAAGCGAAGGGCGCACATCCTCAATCTTGTGACCCACACGGTCGGCAAAGGTGTAACCGTCGCCCGTAGAGCCTGTGGCAGGGTAGGATACTCCACCCGTAGCGATAATCACATTTGCCACCTCGATCTTGCGCACGAAGCCACGCTTATTCATATACTTCAAGCCATAGACCTTACCATCTGCCACCAAAATCTCGGTCACACGGCTGTTGCACTGAATCTCCACATCGTAGTCACGACAGTAGAACTCCAACGCATTGGCAATATCTGCCGCCTTGCCGCTTGCAGGGAACACACGCTCGCCACGCTCGGTAACAAGTTTTACGCCCATACGCTCGAAGAAGCGCATTGTCGAGCGGTTGGTAAATTCCGACATTGCCACATTCAGCCACTCGGCATTTGTGCGCACATTCTCGCCAAACTCCTCGACAGGGCGGGCATTGGTCAAGTTACAACGACCCTTACCCGTAATACGCACCTTTCGTGCGGGCTTCTCCATCTTTTCGAGCAACAAGACCTTATTGCCAACCTTCGCTGCCGTTCCTGCTGCCATCAATCCTGCCGCACCGCCACCAATAACCACTACATCGTAGTGTGGGTGCGACATCTCCATTTCCAAAATTTCTTCCATTTTATATCTATGATTCTTCTATTTCGATTTAAGGGTTATCGAGGCCGATCCAACGCCCTTGCCCGACACCTTCAACACCATATCTCCTGCGGTTTTGGTGGTCTGCACGCCTACGACCAACTCTCCGTTGAAGAGTTTCATTGTAGGGTTTGTAAAGACCTCGACCGAAGTTTGGTCACCATTGCAAACGCCACGGAACTTACCCTCGCCCGTAACCTTCATAACAAGTTGGTGCGACGCCTTCGGGCAGAGATTGCCATCCTTATCGACAACTCGCACCGACACGAACGACATATCCTCGCCATCAGCCTTCAAATAGCCACCCAACGAGAACTGCGAAGGGTTGCACGAGTTATACATATCGGCATAACTACGCTCCTTGGCACCCGTGCCACGGTCGGCACAGAGTTCGATGTGGTGTGGCGCACCTGCGGTCTTAACCGTCTTCTCGCCAACCTTCAAGCCATTCTTGTCATACACGACAACCTTAACCTCGCCCGGCTCGTACTTCACCTCGTTCCAACGCAAACGATAGCGATCGAGAATGTCGCCATTTGTTGTTTTTGTGCGCTTGCCCTGGCTCTTGCCATTTACGAAGAGCTCCGCAGTAGGGTAGTTGGTGTAGCAATATACAGGGGTAATCTCACCTTCACGACCCTCCCAATTCCAATGCGGAAGCAGGTGAATTGTAGGCTGCGTGGTGTTCCAACGAGAGCGATAGAGGTAGTAGCGATCCTTTGGCAGACCAGCCAAGTCGAGAATTCCGAAATAGCTACTGCGTGAAGGCCAAACATCGTTGTACGGAGTGGGCTCGCCCAGATAGTCGAAACCTGTCCAAACAAACTCGCCAATAACCCAAGGCTTCTCCTGCTCCACCCAATCATAGTCGGGCAAGTTGCCCCACGATACAACCTCGGTGTCGTAGCTGGTGTTGTGATAGTCAGCGTAGCAGATACCCGCCTTCTTCAACGAATCACGAGTCTCCTTATCTCTGCCCACAAGGCAAGTATTTACCACAGGGAAGTGATAAACACCTCGTGACGACACGGTCGATGCGGTTTCGGAACCGAGAATAAAGCCATGTCCCGACTTTGCATAAGCCTCATCGTAGAGATGTGTATGATAGTTAAAACCAGGAATATCGAAGACTTGTGCTGCTCCGATTTCGGTATCCATAATCAACTTATTCATTCCGACTGTTACCGGACGAGAAGGGTCTAAACGATGAAATTCGCCAACCAACATCTGCGAGATAGTTGCACCCGGATTCAAGCCTTTTACCTTTGATTTGTACCACAACTCTCGAACCTCGTTTCCTGCGCTCCACATCACAATCGAAGGGTGCAACTTGTGGTTATTCACCAAGTTTGCCAAGTCACGCTTGTACCAATCGTAGAAGAAGCGGTTGTAGCCATTCTGCATCTTTCCATCGGCCCACTCGTCGAAGCTCTCCGCCATAACCAGGAATCCGAGCTCATCGCAGAGGTCCATCTGCCACTTCGACGGCATATTGTGCGATGTACGAATACCGTCGCAACCCATCGAGCGCAACAATTCGAGCTGTCGACGAATAGCCGCCTTATTCTCGGCTGCGCCCAACATTCCGAGGTCGTGGTGCATACATACGCCCTTAATCTTGCGGCTCTTGCCATTCAACTCAAAGCCCTTCTCGGGCGACACACGAACGGTACGGAAGCCTATGCGCTCCACCTTACTATCGACAACTCGACGAGAGCCATCTGCTGCCACGACCAACACATCGACCTTCATATCGTAGAGTTTTGGCTCCTCGGGCGACCACGGAGTGATACCTGCAAAGGTGTGAGCAGTAAATGCCTTGCCATTGCCATCTACCGCCTGCTCGAACTCCTCGCCTGCTACGCTCCAACGAGCAACAAGATTTTTGCCCTCGTAACCCGTAACCTTCGCCTCGAACGATGCAGTAACATCACCCTTATCGTTGAGCGAGAGGGTAACCATATTCAAACCCCAACAGTCGATTGCAGTAACCGATGTGGTGGTGAGGAATACGGGGCGGAAGATACCGCCTCCCGGATACCAACGGCTTGTCTCGTTCAAATTCTCGGCACGAACTGCCAAAACATTCTCTCTTCCGTCACGATAAACAAACGGAGTAACATCTATATTAAAGGTGTTGTATGGATGTTTCCACTCGCCAGCCCAATGACCATTCACATAGACCGCAGGCTCGCCAAATACGCCGCCAAAGGTCAATATTGCACGCTCGCAAGCCTCGGGAACGGTAAATTTTACACGATACCAACCAGCTCCGATAAACGGCAATGCTCCGGTGCGACCTGTACGGAGTTTCTTCACCTTGTCGCCATCTTCGACAACCATTACCACCTGGCTATCGTGCTTCTCGTCGAATGGGCCTTTGATTGCCCAATCGTGCGGCACGGCAACGACCTCCCACGAAGCATCGTTGTAGTTCTCGGCAGCAACCTTTGTTCCTTCGGCCTTCATCTGCTCACTTTCGAGCGAGAAACGCCAGCCCTCTGCCAACTGCACCTCGTTGCGCACGCTCTGTGCCATAGCCATCAACGGCAAGAGTACCGCCAACGCACCAATTGCAAATCTCTTCATTTAGCAACTATCTTCTATTCGTTATAAATCACTTTTCGCAACTCCTCGCACGCCTTTTCGGGATTACGACGGTCGAAGTGGAAAGGCACAATGCCCAATTCGGCAGCAACCTCAACATTGTCCTTGCGGTCGTCGATAAATATCGTTTCTGACGGCAGAAGGTTGCAATGCGACAACAAATATTCGTAGAATTTGTGGTCAGGTTTTCCGAGATGCTGCTCACACGACACCGCCTGATAGTCGAAATATTCAAACACAGGCAATTTGCGCAGATACTCGATATACTCCTTCGACATATTCGAGAGCACATACAACTTATATCCCTTTGCCTTCAACTCCTTGATAAGTTCCACGGTTGGCTCAACCTCCTCTTGCAATGAGATTGCCTGCAACATATGCGCCTTGGCAGTTGCAGCGTCGCAATCACGGAATTTAGCCACCTCGGCAGCCGTTTCGTCAATCGTAAGAAGCCCCAAGTCGTAATCACACCAGAATGACGGAACACACTTCATATCGGGCCCAAACACAAAGTCGAAGAACTTTCCGAGTTGCTCTCTGAAACCCTCCTCGTTGTGCGCTACAACCACACCTCCGAGGTCGAAAACTATATTTTTAAGCATATCTTTTTATTGTTTTGTAAGCAACGCTTTTACTCGCTGACGGAACTCCACAGGGAACTTATCCATCTTTGCAATCTCCACCAAGCACTCCGAATGGGCTTTGTAATACTCCTCAACACACTTGTGGATATTATGCGGGAACTCCGTAATGAAATTTGGAGCCTGCGAAATATTCATATAGAAGTCCGGCAACATAGCCATCGAGTCATAGTGCTCACCATACGCCATCTTAAACTCTGCGGTAAGTGCCACACAACGATTTACGATACCCTGCATACCATACAGTTTATCCAGCTTTGCCAAATCGCTCTCAGCAAACTCAACCTCAACGGTACAACCCTTCTTGTTGTCAATTTCGCCAAGGAGGATATAAGGTGCAAGCGTGTAGCCATCGTAGCCCCACTCGCCAGCCTCAGCATAGCGGCTATACTTAATCTCCTTGCCATCCACACGCACCGCCTTTGGAGGGTAGTTTGCTGGCAGACGCAACTCGTAAGATGTTGTAGCAGTTGCGCCCTCGAAGTCGCCCTTGCGAGGAGCGATTGTGATAACGACCTTGTTACCCTCGGTACGCTTCGACACCTTTGTTGTGGCGTATGCAGTAGAGTACTCCTTCGACTTGCCATCATCCTCGTAGATGGTTGTTTCGCCATCGCCACCAGGTATAAAGGTCAAGACATAGGAGTTGATACTCTGTTGGAGGTTGCGCACCGACTTCGGATACATAGGAATAATCGAGCCCGCCTTTGCGAAGTATGGATTTTCACCAAGCGTACAGTGAATTTCAATCTCGCTGTCGCTACCCTCGTACATCTTACCGCTAACCATACTGAACCACTTCTCGCCCTTTGGCAACCACACCTTGCGTGTAGCCAAGCCTGTAACCTTGTCGGCAGGGGTGATAATCGAGGCTACGAGCAGGTCGTCGCCAAACATATACTGCGTCTTCGACGAGTATGCCATATCGCTTTCGGGGTGCAAGTAGTACATAGGTCGGCACATCGAAACGCCTGTATCGAAGGTCTGGCGTGCCGCAGCATAGATATAAGGCACCAATGCGTAGCGCAAGTGCATAGTTGCACGCATATCCATCATATGGTTAGGGAACTGCCATATACGACGCTCGATAGTACGGTCCTTTGAGCAGTGAGTCTTGAATATCGGTGTAAATACGCCATTCTGCAACCAACGCAGATACAATTCGGGATCAACCTCGTGCTTATCCTCGCTATGGAAGTAGTGACCACCGATATCGTGTCCCCAATAGCCGTAGCCCACATTCGATGCGGTAGGAGTAAACCAATGGATAAACTGCAACGACTCCCAGCAGATGTAGGTGTCGCCCGAGAAGCCAACCTGATAGCGATGTGAGCCAAGACCTCCCCAGCGGTGGTAGATCATTGGTCGCTCGTTGCCCCTCTCTGCCATATGGTGGTCGAAGGTGTGATTGAGCCAGAAAGTATTGCTCAAACCCTTCACATACTTGCTTGTCGGCCACTGCTGCCAATCGAGCCACCAGAAATCGACTCCCTGCTTCTCGATAGGACCCAACACGGTATCGAAATAGGCATCTGCCCACTTCTGCTCCGACATACGGTAAGGCACGCTCTTGCCCTCCTCTTTCCAGCCGTATGCCTCGGAGAAGCGCTTATATGGCTCCTCGTAAGGCATAATGCCCGATGCAGGGTGAAGATTGAGCGAAGTTTTCAAGTTCTGCTTCTTGCACCACGCAAAGAAGTTCTCGGGCGAAGGGAACAACTGCTGCTTCCAAGTGTAGCCTGTCCATCCCAAACGCTGACCATACTCATCCTTCTTTGTATTTTTTGCAGTCAAGCCCCAGGTCTCGTGCCAATCCATATCGATAATCAGCACATCGAGCGGAATATCCAACGAGCGCATAGTCTCGACCAAATCACGCAACTCATTGTCCGAGTATTGCCAATAGCGGCTCCACCAATAACCAAACGAGTACTTCGGTGGCAATGGAATATTGCCGGCCACACGAGTGTAGTCCTTCAACGCCTTGGTATATTCGTGACCATAAGCAAAGAGATACAAGTCGAGGCGATTACCCTCGGGACGACACTCAACCCAATTTTTCCAATGCGATTCTACGGGAACAAAGATATGACGCTCGGAGTCATCTACAATAGTCCAACCGCCACGAGAGAGCAGACCCTGCTCCATCGAGCTTCGTCTTTTGTAGCTTCGTGGATGCTCCTGCGAGCCGTAGTAGCGGTCGAGCGTGCGAGTTGTACCCATCAAATTCTGCGTATCCTTGTCGCCATAGTGCCAAACAACCTTCTTGCCCGCAACCAATATCTCTGCCGAGAGGTTCTCTGCCGAGAACTTTGCACCTTTGAGGTAGGTCAAAGTCACATTCGAGGTCGAGATAGTCAGCTTCGATTTGGTCTGCTTTACCTTAAACTCCGGCACCTCCAACTTACGATTTACGAAGGTCAGGGTTGCTCGATCCTCGAACTTACCATCCTCCGACCACTCCATACGAATCATCTGCGGAGTCAGAACTGTAAATCGGGCATTGCCGGCCACCACCTGCGCCTTCTCGTCTGCCTTCGGACAATTCTCTGCCGATGCCATAAATGGCAACAGCAAAGCCACAACTGCAAAAAGTAGAACTCGTTTCATCTTAGTATTGTTTTATGGTTTCTTTGTGATATTCGCTTTTATATCGGCATTTGCAGCCTTCAACTCGGCAACAACCGACTCGGCAACCGACTTTCCTTCGAAAGTACCCACCACGAAGGTTGAGCCGATACGGGATATTGCGCAATCGCTCTTATGCGAGAGAATCAACGCCTTCACATCGTCGGTAAGGGTTGGTACGCCCGATATTTCAATGTTGTATTGGCTCTGCGAACGACGCATATCTTCGAGTGTAGGGTAGTACTCGCCATCGACCCACACGGCAATGATAGGCTCTTTGAAGCCCAACTTTTTGAGATAGTCGACACCATCCTTTGCCTCTTGCTCGGTACGAAAACCTCCCACAAAGTAGGCATACATACCGCCATTGTAGGCATCCGAGTAGGACAACGGCATAACACCTCGCAGTGCCGAGATGTTTGGTCGCTTCGAGAATAGACCTATGCGAATACGATAGATTGTACCGTAGTCGTAAATCTTTGTCTGCGGTACAGGGTTTTTCGAGTTGTAGATGGTAGGAGTTTTAACCTCGATATCCTCGTACTTGATAAAACTGCGACGCTGCAACGAGAGTTTCGATAGTCGATAATCTCTATTCTTCAATGCCGTCGATACAAGGCGTAACGAGTCACGAGAGGTTGTCAGCGACAGAGCCGATGCAAGTTGCATTTCGTACTCCGTCAGAGCCTTCTTTCGGGCAAAATAGCCCACCAACGCATTCGACTCGTAGAGGTCGCTATTGTCGTTTATCTCTCGCTCGGCACGAGCCGCCGCCTCTGCCGAAAAGTCGAGCATCGAGGTGTTGCCCTCACGCTCCATCAGCAGGTCGTAGGCATAAATCTTATTAAAATAGAGCAACGACCACAACGAAGCAATCTCATCGTCTATCGACGCCATCTCACCCCTCTTTGCCGCAAACAGTGTCGCCAACTCGTCTGCCTCCTCTCGGGTTGGTACCTCCATATATCGGCGTTGCAGAGCGAGCAGTTCGCCATACTTCGCAAAATATCGCTCCACCGCCTCCTTTACCTTCGCTTCTCGCTTTTGAGCATCGCACAACCCCTTATAATCGCTCTGCGAAAGTCGCTCCGAGAAGTAGTCATTCGCCACCAAATCACGCTTCATTCGAGCCTTGTCGGGGGTATATACACCTCGCTTCTCCTCACTCTCAGGCTTCTCGCTCTTCTCGGCAGGTTGCTCCTTTTGGGCATTGTTATACGCTGCCAATGCCTTCTCGGCATCTCTCTGCGAGATTTTGGCAAGCACAGCCTCGTACTCCGCCTGCAAACGCTCCACCTCCTTCTCCAACGAGAGGATAGTAGGGGATAGTTTCTCACGCATCGACTCGTTGCGAGCGTAGTTGGCACGATGTTCTGCCAACACCTCCGCCACCGAATCACGCACAAAACCGGCTCTCGCCAACTCATTGTCGGTTTGAGCCTGTACGCTCATAGCCGACGCCAAAACAGAAGCAAATATAATTGTTCGTTTCATTATCGCCACATTCTGATAAACAAGAACTGAATAAATCCGAAAATCTCCAAACGACCCATAAGCATAAGCACCGAGCCCTGAACTTTCAGCAACGACGGCAACTCGGCATAGTTATCCAACGAGCCAACCGCACCAAAACCCGGGCCGACATTGCCGATAAATGTCACCGACGAGGAGAATGCTGTAAGCAGATCCAAACCAAACAAGGTGCTTGTCAATGTTCCGAGCAATATCAACACAAAATATGTCGTAAGGAAAAGTGTTACCGTATTAACTTGTCGGTCCTCCTGCAAAATACCGTCAAGGCGTATGCGGATAACGGCATTAGGGTGTTGCTGACCACGCAAACGAGCTACCAACACTTTGAAATAGAGCAATATTCTATCGACCTTCGCACCTCCCGAAGTCGAGCCTGCACAACCGCAAATAATCGAGAGAATTATCAATATAACCACCGCAAACGGAGTCCAGAGATTGGTGTCTGCCGTTGCAAAACCTGTTGTCGTAATCAATGATACAACCTGGAATACCGACTGTCGCAACGAGGTGAATATATTCGGATAGATATCAGCAAAATAGAGGCTTGTAGCGATAAAGAAGGTTGCACCGACAATTATCGCAACATATACACGCACCACTTCCGAGCGGAAGATATTGTTTGCCTTGCGTGTAAAGGTCGAGTAGATAAGTCCGTAGTGCAGACTCGACAAGAACATAATCACTATCAATATCCACTCGATAAGCGGGCTATCATAGAAGCCAACACTTGCGTTCTTGGTCGAAAAACCACCCGTAGCGCACGCCGACATTGCGTGATTTACGGCATCAAACCAACGCATACCAGCAAACTTCAACACAAGAGTTGAGATTATCGTCAAGCCGATATAGGTAATGAGCAATATCTTTGCAACCATCTGTGTGCGATAGCGATAGTTATCCTTTGCCAACGACGACATTTCGATACCCGACAACGCCATTTTATTAGTTCCGAGCGACGGCAATACCAACAATGCAAACATCACCACGCCGACACCTCCAACCCAATTGGTTGCCGAACGCCAAAAGAGCAAACCCTGTGGCAGAGCCTCGATATTGGTCAAAATCGAAGCTCCCGTAGTGGTAAAGCCCGAAACACTCTCGAACCACGCATTTACCAGCGAGAACTCGCCACCCCAAATCAGGTATGGGAACATTCCAACCACACACGACACCACCCACGAGCCTACAACAATCATAAAGCCCTCTTTGGTGGTGATATTCGTAGCCTTCGACACAAAAATCATCGGGAAGACACCCAGCAAGAGCGTCAGCAGCGCCGACAACAAAAGCGGATAGAAGCCCGTATCGTTCGACACAAGCGATATGCCTGCCGACACAGCCATAATAGCAGAGAGGCAGAGCATCACCGTGCCCACATATCTCAAAATTACACTAAATCGCATCGCCCTCTTGCTTTTTGTTCGACTTCGATATGTTTATCAAGTTTTCGATATTATCGTTCAACTCCTTAATCTCGTCTATCATCTCCGCCTTCGCCTTGTACGGCAACTTGAACGAGAGATGGTCGGCAAGAGCCTTATTGATACGAAGTATCGGCTTCACACCATAAATATAGACGAAGAAGTAGAACATCAACACGATAGCAATCATCACCGCCAACGAAATCAACACCGGAGCCACCGAACGATAGGCATTCTTCGAGAGCTGCGCTGCACGAGGAGCAATCTGATTATGCGAAAGGGTAGTGTAACGCTTGATCTGCTCGACAAAGCGGTCGTGCGACGGCTCATAGACCTCGACATACCATCTGCGACCATCCACTTTGCGCACCTCGACCGTCAGCGAATCTATCACGACCGTTTCGGTCGAAGAGTAGTTCTCGGTCAATGAGCGAAGTCGTGCGCTATACATCGACAAGCTATCCAAGCAGTCTTGCAATACCATCGGAGCATTGTCACGCACCGACGAAATCTGCGAATCGAGCTCCTCCGATGCCTTGCAACAAGCCGACTTATCCTCTTTGCCAAAAATTGCGATGTCGATGATAGCACGGCGATGATCATCCACCGAGCGCAGCAGGTTTTTCGAAATCTCCATATCTCGGCTGCTTGCCGAGAGGATCGCATCGGTGTCGTAACTCAAATTACTCAACTCGAACAACGAAATCACACCCGATGCTGTAAGCAGTGCAACAATGCTCAAAAATGCCACCGTAACTCTCTTTCCAATACCTTTCATATCCCGAAAAATAAATTATTATCTCTGTTTATTCGGCAAAGATAATAAAAGTTACGGACTTTTAATTATAAATTAAAAAAAACCGAGCAGTTTTTCTGCTCGGTACCTCTAACGACCCTAGCGCCCTTAACGACCCTATTCCACTATCTCGCCCAAAATATCGGCATTTGGCTCTATATCCAAAAGGCGCACTTTTACGATTTGATTGATGTATCGCTTGTCGTATGGTACTTTGATTTTCAGGTAGTTACTCGTAAATCCCGTCATCATTCCGCCTCGCATTGTACTCTCGAAAAGCACCTCTGCCGTAGTGCCGAGATATTGCTTGCAGAAGTCGTAGTGGCAACGGCTGCTCAACTCCTCCAATCGCTTCGCTCTCGCCATCGAAACCTCTGGCGACACCTTATCAGGGAAATTGACCGCAGGGGTGTTCTCACGCTCCGAGAATGGGAAGATATGCAGGAACGAAGGGTTTATCTTCGCCAAGAAGTTATAGCACTCCTCCGCCTCCTTGTCGCCCTCACCCGGAAAACCCGTAATTACATCTATTCCGATAAAGGCGTCGGGCATCGCTTTTCGCACCGCATTTATGCGCTCATCGAACTTCTCCACAGTGTAGCGGCGGCGCATCAAACCGAGCACCTTATTCGAGCCACATTGGATAGGAATATGGAAGTGATGTTGAAATTTAGGTGACGAGGCGCAAAATGCTATTATCTCGTCAGTTAGCAAGTTCGGTTCTATCGAAGAAATTCGATATCTTTCAATGCCCACAACATCGTTCAAAGCCCTCAACAAATCGAGAAAACTCTCGCCCGTAGTGCGACCGAAATCACCCGTATTTATGCCCGTGATTACTATCTCTTTTTGCCCCCCTCGTGCAATCTCCTCCGCCTGCTTCACCGCCTCGGCAATCGGAGTGTTTCGACTCGCTCCACGAGCGTTGTGAATGGTGCAGTAGGCACAGCAGTAGTCACAACCATCTTGCACCTTCAAAAAGGCACGAGTTCGGTCGCCCGAAGAGAAGGCGGAGAAGAACGAAGTTATCTCGTCTGTCTCGCACGAAAAGACCTTCGTTTTGCCTCGCTCGGTCAGTTTAAGCACTTCTTTATATAAATCGCCTTTATTATTGTTGCTCAACACAATATCCACGCCCTCAATCTCGGCAATTTCGTAGGGTTTGAGCTGTGCATAACAACCCGTAACCGCAATGATTGCGTCGGGGTTTCGGCGATGAATTTTGCGTATCAGATTGCGACATTTTTTGTCCGCCTGCGCCGTCACCGAGCAGGAGTTTATAATCGAAATATCGGCATCTTCGTTGGTACCTACACGCACAAATCCACCCGCCTCGAACTCTCGTGCGAGGGTAGAACTCTCCGAAAAGTTGAGCTTGCAACCAAGTGTATGGAAATTAACCTTTCTCATATTCGCCACAAAGATAGTAAAAAGACGAAAGACGAAAGACGAAAGACGAAAGATTTTTTTGTTTTTAGGATTTAATAGGAGGCGGGCTATGCCATTGATAGGAGGGGCAATTCAGAGAATTGCTTAATAGGAGGCGTAGTCTTACGACTACTTGATAGGGCTGTTTTTTTTCTGCTCAATCCCATCAAGCCGACAGTCGCTTTTCCTATAATAGGCAGAGCCTATCTCCCATAAAGGAGCCGTGCTCCGCCTCCTATCAAGCACCTCTGGTGCGCCCCCTACTCCTGCCGGGTATGATTTTTAATACCCGAGAGTAGGGGGAGGGTAATCTTCGTGTGCCAGGTATTATTTTTAATACCCTAGAATAAAAGGAAAGCCATCTTCTACTGCCAGGTATTATTTTTAATACCCCAGAATAAAAGGAGAGCCATCTTCTACTGCCAGGTATGATTTTTAATACCCAAGAGGGCGGAGGGAAGCGACTTTCGTGTGTCGGGTATCGTTTTCGATACCCAAGAGGGTGAAGGAGAGCAACAAAAAAAGCGACCTAAGGTTGCCTTTGCAATTACTCCTTTTCTTTCTATAACTTATTTTCGAAAGTGCAAAAGTGCGCAAAGAAAATAGAGGTTATTAGCGGTGGTTAAGGGGAGTTAGAGTGGCGCACACTAATAACCTTTAACTGCCTTTAATAACCTTTAACAACCCCTAAAAATGCGCCACAAAAACTTGAAACTTTTCCGTTTTTTCACTATTTTTGCGTGTAAAAATAGGAACAAGATGAGTTTTTTAGCAGACATACTCCAATACAACTATCTGTCGAATGCGCTGATGGCGTGCGTATTATCGGGCATAACTTGCGGAATTATAGGCACATACATCGTGGCTCGCAGAATGGTATTCCTCTGCGGAGGTATCACCCACGCCTCGTTTGGCGGCTTGGGCATTGCATTCTACTTTGGTGCAAATCCCATTCTCGGAGCGACAATTTTTGCCGTTCTCTCGGCTCTCGGTATCGAGTGGAGCAACTCTCGCTCGAAAATTCGCCCTGACTCGGCTATCGGAATGGTGTGGGGTATAGGTATGGCGATAGGTGCATTTTTCATCGCCCTGCGCCCCGGTTACACATCGGGCGATATGGCAAATTTCCTCTTCGGAAGCATTCTGACCGTAACAAATGGCGATATCATCGCTTTGGCTGCGCTCTCGGTAGCGTTGATTGTGGGTGCGATTTTGTGGCACCGCCCGATAATGTTCACCGCCTTCGACCGCAACTTTGCCGAGGCTTCGGGAGTGCCGACACGGGCAATTTCGTATGCTATGGCGGTCATCACTGCGCTGACAATCGTACTTTCGATTCGCACGATGGGAATTGTACTATTGATTTCGCTCTTGACTATGCCCGTAGTTACGGCTAATGTGCTGTTTAAGAACTACAAGCAAATTGCACCTATGGCGGTTGCAATCGCTATAATTGGCGGAGTTTTGGGCATTGCGTTGAGTTATCACGCCGAGGTTCCTTCGGGTCCAGCAATAATTTTCGTGCTCACAATGTTGTTTGTAACAATAAAATTGTTATCTTTGTGGGTAAAACGATCAAAATCGACAAAATAGAGTCCAAGACAGACAGATGAAGAAGATACATCTACTCGTACTAAAATCATATCTCGGTCCGCTCGTATTGACCTTCTTTATCATCATCTTTATCCTGATGATGAACTTTGTGTGGCGATACATCGACGAGTTGGTAGGCAAGGGCTTGGAGCCTACGGTTATCCTCGAACTCATTATGTATGCCACAATCAATATGATTCCGATGGGTTTGCCATTGGCAATCTTGCTGGCTACGATTATGACGATGGGTAACCTCGGCGAGAACTATGAGTTGCTGGCGATGAAGTCGGCAGGTATGTCGCTGATGAAGATTATGAAGCCCCTCTTCTGGGTTATCGGCATTATCTCGTTTGGCTCGTTCTTCATCGTAAATGACCTGGTGCCGTGGGCAAATAAGAGGATGTTTGCCACACTCTACGACATCAAGCAGCAAAACCAGGCGCTCGAATTCCAAGACGGTTTGTTCTTCAACGGAATTGACGATATGAGCATCCGAGTGGAGAAGCAAAACCCCGAAACAAAGCTTCTCACAAAGGTACTTATCTACGATAACCGCTCTCGCAATGGCGATATGACCACTACGATAGCCGACTCAGGTTACATCCGTCTATCCGACGACAAGCGATACCTGCTCGTCACGCTATTCAATGGCGAAACATACGAGCAAAGCCGTAATTACCAATGGTTTACAAAGAGTTCGTTGCGTCACCACAAGTTCCAACGCCAAGACGGAAAAATTCCTATGTCGGGCTTCGATTTTCAGCGCAGCGACGAAAATATGTTCGGCAACAATAGCCAGACGATGGATATCAATGACCTGCAACACAACATCGACTCGCTCGATATGCTTGTGAATAACCTCACGGCAACCGCCTACAATCCGTTGTTGCGAGATCAGATTTTCGCACAGGATCCCGATGGGGTAGCACCACCAGATTCGATTGAGATAGACCGTTCCCACAAGACCTTTGGAGCACAGTTGCTCGACTCTATTCCAAAGCTCGACACACGCACAAAGAATAGAGTTTTCGAGAGTGCTTTGCGCTCGGCTCGTAGCTCCCGAAATATGTTCTCATTCGATGAGAGCACCTCGAAAGAGGCTCTAAATCAGCTCTATCGCAGTAAAAACGAGTGGCATCGCAAACTCACTTTGCCGATTTCGATTTTGATATTCTTCCTTATCGGAGCACCTCTCGGAGCTATCATCCGCAAGGGTGGTCTGGGTATGCCGATAGTAATCTCGGTAGCATTCTTCGTGGTCTATTACATCATCTCGATTTCGGGCGAGAAGTTTGCCAAAGAGGGTACTTGGAGCTCATTGCTCGGAATGTGGATTTCGGCAATTATCCTTACGCCGTTGGCAATATACCTCTCGCACAAGGCAAACAACGACTCGGCACTGCTCGATATTGATTGGCACATAGGTCGCTACAAGCACTACCGAGATATCATCAAGGCGAAGATGCCAAAACGCAAACAAACAAATAAGAAGTAAAGATGAACGCAAAAGATATTCGCATAGTATTTATGGGTACGCCCGAGTTTGCAGTGCCTTCGTTGAAGGCATTGGTCGAGGGTGGTTACAATGTTGTAGGCGTGGTGACTATGCCCGATAAGCCCGCAGGCCGTGGAATGAAGTTGCAAGAGAGCGATGTAAAGCGTGCAGCCAAAGAGTTGGGAATTTCTACAATTTTACAACCCGAGAAGTTGCGTGACGAGGAGTTTTTGGAGGCTCTGCGTGCATTGCAGCCCGACTTGGGTATTGTAATTGCGTTCCGTATGTTGCCCGAAGTGGTTTGGGCAATGCCTCGCTTCGGCACATTCAACCTTCACGCATCGTTGCTCCCAGAGTATCGTGGCGCAGCGCCTATAAATTGGGCGATTATAAATGGCGATAAGGAGAGTGGCAACACCACCTTCCTCCTCAACCACGAGATTGACAAGGGAGCAATAATTGGTCAGCAGCGCACCGCAATCGGCGACGAGGAGTGCGTAGGCGAGTTGTACGACCGCCTGATGATGATGGGCGCAGAGTTGGTTGTGGAGAGTGTCGAGAAGATTGCGAGTGGCAATATCGAGCCTATCGAGCAACCGCAAGAGGATGCAAATCTCCGCCCAGCGCCAAAGATTTTCAAGGATATGTGCGAGGTCGATTGGAGCGCAAATGGCACACAGATTGTCAACTTCGTGCGTGGTTTGTCGCCTTACCCTGCGGCGTGGAGCATATTGCAGCGTGGCGAGGAGGAGCTCTCGGTGAAGATTTTCAAGGCTCGTTTCGAGGAGAAATCGCACTCGGCAGAGGTTGGCACAATCTTTACCGACAACAAAACATATATTAAGGTGGCGTGCGCAGACGGCTTGGTGTCAATCGAGGAGTTACAGGTAGCAGGCAAGAAGCGTATGGCAGTACGAGATTTGTTGCTCGGATATCAAATGCAGAATGCAAAATGCAAAATTGATAATTAGTCCCAAGAGATGAAATCGTAAATGATTAGGCTATTTTTGTGCTAAACGAGGCGACAAACCCGGAGCATAGTTAGTCTATGTGAGGAGTTTGGCGACCGAAGAGCAGTGCAAAAAGAGTCAATCAGAACGATTTTGAAAGCTAAGAGCAAAATGATTATTTACACTATAAAACACTAAAAGGTATGAAAAAGCACAATTTCAGCGCAGGACCATCAGTATTACCTGATGTAGCCCTCGAAAACGCAGCAAAAGCAATTTTTGATTTCGCAGGCACAGGCCTTTCGGTACTTTCGTACTCGCACCGCACAAAGGAGTTTGAGGCGGTATTGGCAGAGGCAAAGGCCCTTTTCAAGGAGTTGCTGAATATTCCGGATAACTACAAAATCTACTTTGTAGGCGGTGGTGCGAGCACTCAGTTCTTCCACATTCCAGCAAACTTCCTCGGCAAGAAGGCAGGCTATGTAAATACCGGTGTTTGGACCAAGAAGGCTATTAAGGAGGCTAAATATTATGGCGAGGTAGAGGTTGTCGCATCGAGCGAGGATAGGAACTTCTCGTACATCCCAAAGGGATTTGAGATTCCTGCCGATTTGGACTATCTCTACATCTGTACCAACAACACCATCTATGGCACTGAGTATAAGGAGGATATCGACTGCCCTGTACCTTTGTTTGCCGATATGTCGTCGGATATTTTGAGCCGTCCTGTCGATGTTTCGAAGTATGCGCTCATCTATGGCGGTGCGCAGAAGAATTTGGCTCCTGCGGGTGTATCGTTCGTAATCATTCGTGAGGATATGCTCGGCAAGGTGGTGCGCCCATTGCCAACTATGATGAATGTAAATACCCATGTGGAGAACGACTCTATGTTCAACACTCCGCCGGTATTCCCAATCTTTGTGTTGAACGAGACATTGAAGTGGTTGAAGTCGATTGGTGGCGTGGATGAGATGTATCGTCGCAATGTGGAGAAGGCAGAGATTCTCTACAACGAGATTGAGCGCAACTCTCTGTTCCGCCCAACCGTAGAGAAGGAGGATCGTTCGTTGATGAACATCTGCTTCGTGATGACCGAGGGTAACGAGGATTTGGCACCAGAGTTCTTGGAGTTTGCTAAGGAGCGTGGTATGGTAGGCATCAAGGGTCACCGCTTGGTAGGTGGCTTCCGTGCATCGTGCTACAACGCTTGTCCGAAGGAGTCGGTAGAGGCTCTCGTGGCTTGTATGCAGGAGTTTGAGCAACTCAAAACCAAGTAGTTTATGGCAACAATCGTTCCTTATACCTACGAGAAAAAGGAGGAGAAAGTAGTATATTTCACATCATTATTGAAGGGTATGAAAGTTCTTATTGCAACCGAGAAGCCATTTGCAAAAGAGGCTGTAAATGGCATCAAAGAGATTTTGCAGGCGGCAGAGTACGAGGTCGTACTGCTCGAAAAATATACCGACAAAGGCGATTTGCTCGCAGCCGTAGCCGATGTCGATGCACTTATCGTGCGTAGCGACAAGGTAACCAAGGAGGTTTTGGATGCTGCCAAGAACCTTAAAATCGTAGTTCGTGCCGGTGCAGGTTTCGACAATGTAGATTGCGAAGAGGCAAAGCAGCGTGGCATCGTTGTGATGAACACTCCTGGTCAGAACTCGAACGCCGTGGCGGAGTTGGCTCTCTGCTTTATGGTCTATATGTCACGCAACCAGCTCACCGCAGGCACAGGTCACGAGATTATCGGCAAGACCCTCGCTATTCACGCCTATGGCAATGTTGGTAAGTTGGTAGGCCGCAAGGGTAAGGCTCTCGGTATGAATGTTATCGCCTACGACCCATTCATCACCGACCCTGCCGTATTCGAGGCTGACGGAGTGGAGAAGGTCGACTCTATCGAGGAGCTGTACCGCCGTGCTGACTTCCTCTCGTTGCACATCCCTGCAACACCGCAGACCAAGGGCTCAATCGGTTACGACCTCGCAATGTCGATGCCGAAGGGTGCTACACTCGTAAATACCGCCCGCAAGGAGGTTATCGACGAGGCAGGCTTGGCAAAGGCTATGGAGGAGCGTGAGGACTTGAAATATATCACTGATGTCGCTCCCGATACTGCTGCGGAGTATGCCGAGAAGTTTGGCAAGCGCTACTTTGGAACACCGAAGAAGATGGGCGCCGAGACTGCCGAGGCAAATATCAACGCAGGTTTGGCTGCTGCACGACAGATTGTAGATTATTTCGTTAATGGAAACACTCGTTTCCAAGTGAACAAATAGTCCACTTGGAAAAATTGAGAATTGAAAATTGAGAATTGAAAATTAAAGGTATTTTATATTTATAATTCAAAAACGACTTATCGTTTTACCGCTAATTGTCAATTATCCATTGTCAATTGTCAATTAACTAATTTTTTGTAATTATGGTAAAGATTAAACCATTCAAAGGTATTCGCCCACCGAAGGAGTTGGCGAAGGAGGTTGCTTCTCGCCCTTACGATGTTTTGAACTCGGTAGAGGCAAAGGCAGAGGCGACAGAGCGTTCGTTGCTCCACATTATCAAGCCCGAAATCGACTTTGACCCTATTGCCGACGAGCATTCGCAAGAGGTCTACGACAAGGCGGTAGAGAACTTCGCCAAGTGGCGCAATGAGGGTTGGTTGCAGCAAGATGGCGAGGAGCACTACTACATCTATGCGCAGACAATGAACGGTCGCACGCAGTATGGTCTTGTAATGTGCTGTCACTTCGAGGATTATCTCTCGGGAGCTATCAAGAAGCACGAGCTTACCCGCACCGACAAGGAGGAGGATCGTATGCACCATGTTCGTAACCAGAAGGCGAATATCGAGCCTGTATTCTTCGCATATCCCGACCACGCCGACATCGACGCAATCGTCAAGAAGGTTACCGCAACGGAGCCGGAGTACGACTTCGTAGCAGAGGACGGCTTTGGTCACACTTTGTGGGTTGTGCCTACCGAGTACAACGACCATATAACCACTGTTTTCTCAACTATTCCGGCGTTGTATGTTGCTGACGGTCACCACCGTACAGCCGCAGCGGCTCGTGTTGGTGCAGAGTGCAAGGCAAACAATCCGAACCATACGGGCGAGGAGGAGTATTGCTACTTCTTGGCAGTTACTTTCCCCGAGTCGCACCTCCGCATTATCGACTACAACCGAGTAGTGAAGGATTTGAACGGCTTGACCGAGGAGGAGTTCCTCGCAGCCTTGCAGGAGGATTTTGTGGTAGAGAAAGAGGGCGCAGAGATCTACAAACCACAGGCTCTGCACAACTTCTCGATGTATCTGGGTGGCGAGTGGTACAGCCTCACAGCCAAGGAGGGTCGCTACAACGATGCAGACCCTATTGGCGTGCTCGATGTAACGATTTTGTCGAACTTGGTGCTCGATAAGATTCTCGGCATCAAAGACTTGCGCACATCGAAGCGCATCGACTTCGTAGGCGGTATTCGTGGCTTGGGCGAGCTGCAAAAACGAGTTGATAATGGCGAGATGAAGGTTGCCTTTGCGCTCTATCCTGTCTCGATGCGCCAGCTTATCGACATTGCGGACACGGGCAATATTATGCCTCCAAAGACCACTTGGTTCGAGCCAAAGTTGCGCTCGGGAGTTGTAATTCATTCGTTTGAATAACAGATAGTTATGAAGAGACTTATTTTAACAGTTTTAGCTATTGCGGGGGTCTGTGCTTTGTCGGCACAGACTCCTAAGCATACCGAGTGGGGCTTCTCGACAAAGCGCACTGCGCACTACCTCGAAAAGGGTCACTATCACGCCTCGAAAGGTAAAGGCGAAATTGAGTTTGTCGGCAAGAAAGCCGTTCCTGCCGTTGGCGTAAGAAAGAGCTATCCCGCAGCCGAGGGTACTCGCAAGGGCGACTATTGGTTGATGACTATTCCTGTCGAGAATATCGAGGCGGGCACAACCGTTGATGTTTGGTTCCCATTCCTCGCCGAGCCGAGCGATACACCTCACGCCTTTGCGTGGGAGTACCTCGACGGCAAAGAGTGGAAGCCTGTTTTGCCTGCTGACAAGAAGGGAATAAACTGCTACTCAACCACTTCGAAGAAGTGGCCTCGATTCCTTTGGAGCTCTATCAAGCTCGAAAAGGGCATCCGAAACGGCAATTTGCTTATCCGTTTGCGCCACTGCGACAAGGAGGTGACAAAGAGTTCGCTCTATGGTGGAGCGTCGGGAAATTCGCCTAAAATTGCCATCTACGACAATAGCACACCAAAGGATACCACTCGTATATTATTTATAGGTAACAGCTACACCTACTGCAACGAATATCCGATGATGGTGAAGGAGCTTGCGTGGTACGAGGGTCACAATATCGAGGGCGTAACCTATCAGCACGGCGGCTATACAATCAAGCAGCACCTTGCCGACCATGTTTCACAAGAGACTGTTGCACAGGGCGGTTTCGACTACGCCTTTTTGCAGGATCAGAGCCTTTCGACACTCCGCATCGGCACATCGGTAGATCAGAATGTGGTGGGCGAGATGGGTAAGATGATTGCAAAGGTTAAGGAGAAGAGCCCTAACGCCAAGTGCATTATCGAGATGACCTGGGGTCGCAGAAATGGTAACGATGCAACTAAGTCGAAGAATTTGCAACCACTCGTTCAGGCTCACCCCGAGTTCTTCGCAAGCTACGAGGCTATGCAGAAGGTTATCATTGCCAACACCACCGCTATGGCGAAGGAGTTGGGCGTTGGACTCTCGCCTGTGGGCGTTGCGTGGGAGATTGTTCGCCGTGAGCGACCAGATATTGAGTTGTATGTCAAGGATGGCTCACACCCTTCGGATGCAGGTTCATACCTCGCTGCTGCGGTGGGTTATCTCACACTCTTCAAAGAGCCATTCAAGGCTGATACTCCTATCCGACTCAAACCCGAGGTTGCAAAATATCTCCGTAGCGTTGCCGAGAGGGTAGTACTTAAATAGTTGAGAGTTGAGAGTTGAGAGTTGAGAACTAAAAACGAAAGAGTGATAAAAAAGTGCGAAAAATTTTCGCACTTTTTTTTGTTTTGACACAACCTGTCAAAATGCCCTCATACCTTTGCATCGTGAAAGTAAAGTACAACCTTAAAATATTAGAACTATGGGAACAGGACACACTATCAGATGTAAGCATTGCGGTACAGAGTTTATGCACTTGACCGGCTTGGGATTTATGGGATTTGACTGCGAGGATGGCTTCTGCCACGTAGAGACCGAAACGGCAATTCGTTGTCCGCAGTGTATGAAGCGCTTGAACAACACCGAGGAGGAGTTCAATGAGCAGATTGTTGGCAGTTTGTGTTGGGACTAAACTCCCAAATTGACAATTGATAATTGATAATTGACAATTTAAGAGTTAAAAATCATAAATAATAGCACCAAGAATCAAAAAAAATTCTTAACTTTGAGAAAGTTTTTTCCTTTGGAAAAAGAGATTAGAGAGAAATAGATTATAAAAACGAATATATTATGAGCGAAATGACAACACAAAATGCCGAAAAGATGAAGGTCTTGAAGGCGGTAATGGCTAAAATCGAGAAGGATTTCGGTAAGGGTTCGATTATGCAGATGTCGAACGAGAATGTCGAGAATGTACCGGTTATCCCTACCGGCTCGATTACCCTCGATGTAGCACTCGGAGTGGGTGGCTACCCAAAGGGCCGTGTAATCGAGATTTTCGGCCCTGAGTCATCGGGTAAGACAACTTTGGCAATTCACGCTATTGCCGAGGCGCAGAAGGCGGGCGGTATCGCTGCATTTATCGATGCAGAGCACGCTTTCGATAGCTTCTATGCGCAGAAATTGGGCGTAGATGTAGAGAATCTCCTCGTATCGCAGCCAGACAATGGCGAGCAGGCACTCGAAATTGCCGACTCGTTGATTCGTTCGAGCGCAATCGACATTATCGTTATCGACTCGGTAGCAGCACTTACTCCAAAGGCTGAAATCGAGGGCGAGATGGGCGACTCGAAGATGGGTTTGCAGGCTCGATTGATGTCGCAGGCATTGCGTAAATTGACCGCAAGCATCGCAAAGACAAAGACTGTCTGCATCTTTATCAACCAGCTTCGTGACAAGATTGGCGTGGTTTATGGTAATCCAGAAACAACTACCGGTGGTAACGCATTGAAGTTCTACGCCAGCGTTCGTATCGACATCCGTCGCACCTCGGTAATTAAGGATGGCGAGGAGCAGCTCGGAACACGCACACGAGTTAAGGTCGTGAAGAACAAGGTGGCACCTCCGTTCAAGAAGGCAGAGTTCGACATTATGTTCGGCGAGGGTATCTCGAAGATTGGCGAGATTTTGGATCTGGCGGTTGATTACGAGATTATCAAGAAGGCGGGCTCGTGGTTCTCTTACGGAGATAAGAAGATTGGCCAGGGTAGAGATGCCGTGAAGGAGCTTTTGACCTCAGACAAGGCTTTGTGCGACGAGATTGAGGCAAAGTTGCGAGAGGCAATGACAAGCAAATAAGAGGCTTTAAGCCCCACAAAACGAGAGCATAGTACCGCCTCAGCGGTACTGCTCTCTATATTGGTTTTTAGAGGTATAGGTTATGAGCAATTATACTGCGGAAGACGAGAGATTGATTGGCAAGGCTTGGGAAGAGCTACTCGAATCGTGCAAAAAGATTTGCAAGGGCGAAGATGATTGGAACTTCATTAAGCGAGCATTTTTCCTTGCAAAGGAGGCGCACGCAGGTGTTCGCCGTCGTTCGGGCGAGCCCTACCTGCTTCACCCGATTGCCGTAGCCCAAATCGCTGTAAATGAGATTGGTTTGGGTGTTAAATCGGTTGTGGCATCGCTGCTGCACGATGTGGTCGAGGATACCGACTACACGGTCGAAGATATCGAACACATCTTTGGCGCAAAGGTCGCTTCGATGGTCGATGGCTTGACCAAAATGTCGGGCGTATTCAATGCCGACACCTCGGAGCAGGCGGAGTATTTCCGCAAGGTGTTGCTCACCCTTTCGGATGATGTGCGTGTAATTCTCATCAAGATTGCAGACCGCTTGCACAATATGCGCACATTGCAGTATATGCCTCTGAATAAGCAGATTAAGATTACAGGCGAGACCATCTACCTCTTCGCTCCGCTGGCATATCGCCTCGGTCTTTACCCTATAAAGAGCGAATTGGAAGACCTCTGTATGAAGTATCGCTTCCCCGAGGAGTACAAGCAGATTAGCAGTTTGCTGGCAGAAACAGCCGAGAAGCGACAAGAGTATATCGACCGCTTTTGTAAGCCTATTATCGAGGCGCTCGACCGCAACAACATCAAATATGAGATTTCGGGCCGAGTAAAGAGCGTATATTCGATATGGACAAAGATGCAACGCAAGCAGATTCCGTTCGAGGAGGTCTACGACCTGTTTGCTATCCGCATCGTATTCCAGACCTTGCCATTCCCATCCGAAAAGACGCAGTGTTGGCAGATATACTCCAATATCACAGACATTTACGCTCCAAAGCAGGATCGTCTGCGTGATTGGATTTCGATGCCGAAGGCGAATGGCTACGAGGCGTTACATTCGACCGTTATGGGCCCTGATGGACATTGGGTTGAGGTGCAGATTCGCACCCAGCGAATGGAAGAGATTGCAGAGCGAGGTTTTGCGGCGCATTGGAAGTACAAGAAGGCTACGCTTTCGCAAAATGACGACGCTTTCGACACCTGGCTCAAAAAGATTAGGGATGCGTTGAACAGCCCGACCGAGAGTGCCGTAGAGTTCCTCGATAACTTCAAATTGTCGCTCTATACCTCTGAAATTACGGTATTTACGCCAAAGGGCGAGCAGCGTCAATTGCCAAATGGAGCAACTGCGCTCGACTTCGCATACGACATCCACACCAAAGTGGGTGACCACGCCATTGGTGCAAAGATTAACCACAAAATAGAGGCTATAACCAAGCCTTTGAAGTGGGGTGATCAGATCGAGATTATCACTGCCGACAGCGCAAAGCCAAAGGCGGAATGGCTCGAAATTGTAACCACAACCAAGGCAAAGCAGAAGATTACCGCCTATCTGAAACGAGAGCAGCAGAACAATGTCGAGAATGGAATTGCCATATTCGAAAGCAAGTTGGCGGAGTTCAATGTAGCTCTTAGCGGTAGAGTTCTCCGCAAGGCAATACAGGCGTACGGTTGCAAATATAAGGATGAGTTTTACAGCCATATCGGCGCAGGTATCATCTCGCTCGACAATATCGAGAAGGTGCTCAAATCATCGTCAGCAAGCAAGTTGCTCAAATTCTGGAAATTGGGCCGAGAAGATGAGGAGGATATAGAGGATAATAACGAACACGAGAGCAAACCTTCGACAGACGATAGCTTCGTTATCGCCTCGTGTTGCAACCCTCTGCCTGGCGACAATGTAGTAGGTTTCCGTGACCCTGTATCGAACAAGATTGTGGTGCATAAAGCGACCTGCAACGAGCTTAATCGCCTTGCTTCGCAGTACGGCAAGAATATCATCAAGGACAAGATTACCTGGTCGCAGCACAAGGCTACCGCCTATCTTTCGACTATCGAGTTGCGAGGAATAGACCGAATGGGTATGCTGTCGGACATTACACACATCGTTTCCGACGATTTCAGCATCAATATGCGAGAGATACACCTACGCAGCCACGATGGTATTTTCGAGGGTAAATTGAGCCTTTATGTGCAAAATGTGGATGCTCTCTACGCCCTGATGGACAAATTCCGTCAGATAAAAGGCTTGGAGAGTGTGAAGCGTATCGAAAATAACGAAATGGAGTAGGTTGTTTTATGGGGCAGTTCCCCAAAATGCGACAAATCGAACATTTTAGACACAAGCGTTATTGCGACTAATCATCCCAACAACAGCTACGATTTCTAAAAAGGAGATAGTGGAGTAGGGGAGAAGTGAGAAATTCAAAGTATAAAAAAGATAAATGTATGGCAACAATCTTTTCACGAATTATAGCCGGCGAGATTCCGAGCTATAAAGTGGCAGAAAACGACCACTATTACGCATTTCTTGACATTAACCCGCTCGCAAAGGGTCACACCCTCGTTGTTCCCAAGCAGGAGGTAGATTATCTCTATGACCTCGACGACGAGACATTGCAGGGTATGATCGTCTTCGCAAAGCAAATTGCACAAAAAATCAAGGCATTTAGCGGCTGCAATAGGGTAGCAACGGTAGTTTTGGGCCTGGAAGTGCCCCACGCACACATCCATCTTATCCCTATGAATAGCGAAAAAGATGTCGATTTCAGCCGAGAGAAGCTTGTTTTAACTCCGGAAGAGTTTGCAGAAATAGCTGCTGCACTGAGAGAGTAGGGGAGTGTTAACAACTTTGTAACACACTAATAAGCAGAGTGATACGCAATGTACGCTCTGCTTATTGCATATAGATATTTAACATAATATAGCTGATCTCCACAAAATCAAAATTCATAGGGTAGTCCGAATACCCGAATAACCCCTTTCTTTTCAAAATTAACCTAAATCCGAGATGCTATTTTACATTTGTAAATAATAACCAGATGTAAAAAGGGTATATTATTTTACATTTGTAATACATAATAGCTGTTAACAACTGAAAAACAGCTTTACATTTGTAATTCAATAGAAGGGCAGATTTAAGGGCTTTTCACGCCGCTTCACTTATATTCATATATTGAATTTGTGTTATTTTATATACTAATTATCAGCAACTTACGATATTTATATTAAGTAAAATATATGGGCTAAATAGGACATAGGCGATATATCCTGCATATTGTTAAATTACACTATTTGAATATAATACAATGTATTAGTTATCAGTATTTTGATGTATAATATATCAAGTTAAATGATATATAACAACGATTTGCCGATTTAACCATTTCCCCATTATTAACATTTGTAACACTTATTAACAGTTATTAACATTTAACATTTGTAGAATTTTATTTGTGCGTTTCGTAAAAATTGTTTACCTTTGTAAAAACTCACGAAGATGAACGAAAAATTGCGTATTTTGATGCAAAATGAGAATTTGACGGCGAGCAGACTCGCAGAAATTCTCGAAATAAAGCCGGCTGCCGTATCCCATATTTTGAGCGGACGCAACAAACCGAGCTTCGATTTGTTGTGTAAAATTGTCAATCGCTTTCCGCAGATCAATCCTTATTGGTTGCTGGGTGATGCAGAGGAGATGCGCAATCCGAATGTTCCTTTTTCAACATCCGAACAATCGAGCGAAACAAGTGCAACCCTCTTTGATTTGGGAGAGCAAAAATCGGTGCCGGTGAAAAATTCGGATACGACGACACCAACCGAAAATTTGGCGTTGCCGACATTTGGTCGTTCCGACATAGAGAAGATTATTATAGTTTATAGCGATCGGACCTTCGAAGAGTTGAAGCCAAAAAAATTAGGGTAGTTGCGACTACCCTAATTTTTTTTACCTTATTATATATAAGGTATATTTTCGCCTATTTTCGAGCAAAAATTCACGCATCGTTGCACATACAAAATAAAATATGCGATTCTCAGCGAGTTAAAGTTACAATGCAATAGCGTGTAACTTATTAATTATCAACGAGAAAGCAACGATTTTATGGAGAGATAAAAACTTTTTTATCCAACGATAAATCGGCAAAGCGTACTTAAAAAAAGCAAATTATTCTTATCTTTGTGCTACGGAAGGTCGAGCAGACTAAATCCAGGCATAAATAGTGTCGATTGGTTTGCGACATAAATAGCGTCGATTAGACCAGGGCAGCGCTCTACCCTCCTATCATATTGCTGTGACGCAATATGTGTATTATGTTAAATTTTATTTAGGGATTACCTGATTAACGATTTATTAAGAGCTGATTATGAAGAATTTAGGAATATTATCATTTGTTGCGATTTTGCTTCTCTCGCTTGCCGGTTGTGCCGAGCGAAAGGTTGTTGTTGAAAATCGTGTTGTGGTGTCGATTGCACCGCTTAAACCGCTTGTAGAGGGCATCCTCGGTGACGATTTCGAGGTGTCGGTGCTTGTGCCATTAGGAGCTTCGCCAGAAACCTTTGAGCCTACGCCAAAGCAGTTGCGAGAGGTCGAAACGGCTCGTTTTGTATTCGGTACAGGAGTGCTCGAATTTGAGCAGGAACTGCTCCACCGCATCGCCCGTAACGAGCAGATTATCAACACTTCACAGGGCATTGAGTTGATTCAGGGCAGCTGTTCGCACGCCCATCACGCACACCACAATCACGCCCACGGCGTCGATCCGCATATCTGGTGTTCGCCAAAGTCCCTTATCGGTATGTCGAGAAATATCTACTCCGCCATCATCACCGAAATGCCCGACTCGGTAAAGTATAAAATGGCATATAACGACCTGGTTATCAGGTTGGCAGACCTTCATAAAGAGGTTGCAGAGAAGTGTTGGGAGAAGCCTTACACAACATTTATGATATACCACCCTGCTCTGACCTATCTTGCTCGTGACTACGGACTTATACAGGTGGCGGTTGAGAATGAGGGCAAGGAGCCAAGCGCAAAGCACCTCGCACACATCATCGAGTTGGCTCGTGAGAAGGAAATCAAGCATATACTCTACCAATCGGAGTTTCCCGCTTCTTCGGTCGAGATTATATGCCGTGACATCGATGCTACTGCGGTGGAAATCAACCCATTAGACGAGGATATATTCACAAATATCCGTAATATCGTAACCCTTATAATGGAGTAGCAATGGAGGCACTTGTTTCGCTGAAAAATGTCACTGTCAAATACGACAGCACCGTTGCATTGGAGGGGGTGTCGCTCGATATCTACCCCACTGATTTCCTGGGTGTTATAGGTCCAAACGGAGGCGGCAAGACCACCCTTGTCAAGGCTATTTTAGGCACACTTCCCTACGACGGAGAGGTGACCTACTCCCCCACTCTTTTCGAGCACAACCACCCTCTCATAGGCTATCTTCCGCAGCTCTCGGAGTTCGATCGTTCGTTCCCGATTTCGGTCATTGAGGTTGTAATGTCGGGATTACAGGCGGAGAAAGGGGTCTTAAAACGCTACACCGCAGCCGACCGCAAGCGTGCGATGGAACTGCTAAAAATAGCAGGTATCGAGGGTATTGCCGAGCGCCAAATCAGCGAGGTTTCGGGCGGACAGATGCAACGAGCATTGCTCTGCCGAGCCGTCATCTTGGAGCCTAAACTGCTCATCCTCGACGAGCCGACCAACTTTGTGGATAACCAATTCGAGAATGAGCTCTACACCCTATTACACCACCTTAACGAGCGTATGGCGATAGTTATGGTATCGCACGACCTGGGAACGATTACAAGCGTCGTAAAGAGCATTGTTTGCGTCAATCGCACCGTTCATCGCCACGACTCGAACATCATCACAGCCGAGCAGTTGGAGAACTACCACTGCCCTATTCAGATTATCTCGCACGGTAATATTCCACATACGGTTTTGGAGCATCATCACCACTAAAAAAAACGGAATTATATAGTTTAGTGTTGTAAAAACATAAAGGAACATACCCCTCTGGCTTTCAGCCACCTCCCCTAATTTAGGGGAGGAATATAAAATAAAGTATTGTCCCCCTAAATTAGGGGGACGAGCGTAGCGGAGGGGGT
>JBGVMU010000024.1:0-56400 GCA_045124955.1 Alistipes sp.
GTTGCATACGCGTTACGCACCCGTGCGCCGGTCGCCACCAAACTGTGCAAGCACAGTCTTATGCTGCCCCTCGACTTGCATGTGTTAAGCCTGCCGCTAGCGTTCATCCTGAGCCAGGATCAAACTCTCCATTGTAAAAAAAGAATTAATTAAATCATAGCTCTAATCTCAAAGGTATTGTTTTTGAAATTTCTCTTCTTGCGAAGAGAAGGAAAAAACTTATTTAGCTGCTCAAATACCTCAAAGAACGTATTCTATTTGATTAAGCCTTGCGGCCCTCTCTTTCAATTTTTGCACCCCGCACATTTTGTAGTGCGAAAGTGGTGCAAAGGTAAGGCAAGTTTTTTAATCTTCCAAATTTTTCGGAAACTTTTTTCAAAAAATTTTTCAGAACCTTAATTCTGCCTTTTTAGAACCTTGCTTTTCTGTGTCTCAAACCGCAGTTTTCAACCCGAAAGCGGATGCAAAGTAACGGCAAAAAAATGAAACTTCCAAATCTTTTTAGCACTTTTTTCTACACCTTTTGCCCCCTTCCCGCATAGGTGGTTAGTTTTCAGCTATTTAGAGATTGAAAATTATTAAAAATTTTTAATAATCTATTTTTCCTCTTTTATATTATATATAGGTATAGGGGAAATTAGGGGTTATGGGGATAATAGGGGGAATAAAAAGCCCTCGCAGTTTTGCGAGGGCATCTTCGACACAAAACCGTTATTTTTGATCTGCTGCTATATTATCATTAAGCAGCTCTACAAACTTATCGCTCGAATGGGTTAATATATCCATATACAGTTTGAAATAGCGTTCAAAGATAGGCATCGTCGGGATATATGTTTCGATATACACACTCACCCAATCTTCATCTTCGAAGTAGGATGTCTTCACACATCTTGTGCTATTCATCAAATCTATACAAGCCTTATAGGTTATTGCAATATCCCTACCACCTATTTGGGTTTGATTTCGCATTCTCGCAACATAACCGGCAGGATTGCGCAGGCTTGTCTGAAAAGTAATATACTCATCCTCGATATGTATGTGTCCGGCAAGGCTGTCAACCTGAAAAGTGATATACTTCTCAGTAGTAGCCTCCTCCAACACGGACTTGTGTCCATTCTTTTGGAGAAATTCGTGTACAGCAACGATATTAACCGGCTCAGGATTTAATGCAGCGAGAACACCTTTGGCAATGCCATCGCCCTTTGCCGCTTCCTTTTCGAGTTTTGTTTGGCGTGTAGGTTTAATTTTCTCCGCTCGCTTATCCGAAGCAACTCCTTGTTGCACTCCCAATAACAAAAGGGAGAGGAGGATAAATAGAGGTTTCATGGTTTTCATAATTTAATAAGCCCTGTATTAAGATCGTCAACAAACATAGTATATACTTCAATTAAAGATTTAGCAATTATTGGCCCCTGCTCAACATGGTCGAATATTGATCCGTTTCTTAGTTGACTAATCAGTTTTTGGGTGTTATCTACACAATTTTTTTCAAATAATAAAAATGGAGCTAAAGATTCTCCAAACTTGCAAAAATCTGTGTGCCAACCATATTTATATGCTCTCCATGCAAAATATAATGGCATTTTAAATAAATCAAAAGTTTGATTTATATCAAGTATTCTTAAATCTCCTGTTTGTTTATATATTTTGGAGAATTCGTATTGTATGTTAGAGATAGCTTCTATTAGTCCGACGATTTTTGACTTCGAAGGAATAACAGAAATATCACAATAATCTGCATTGGATTCTGTACTATCTTCAAACTTTTTCATTCTATTATTATGTTTGGTCAAATCAATATCAGCAGGATCTATATTGTTGTAATTCTCTTCATCGTGTAATTCGCAAAAATAGTCCTCTTCTATATTATTAATAAGTTCTTCTAATATTTCCGAACCATACATTTCACGTGGGACACCCGAAATAATGCCATTCTCTACTGCGTCATCAATAGCATCTAAACCCTGCTTTGCAATACAATATGCATGATTGAAATTTCTAATCTTATAGTTGCATAAAGCGATAAATTTTAGAATTGCAGTTTTAAGTACAGAAACCCTACCCTCGTATTCTATTTTATCGATCTTATATGCTTCTACAAAAAGTTTGAGGCTTTCAACAATTGCTTTTTCTTGAGCAAGAGTAACCGTGTCTGAATTTGCTTCGTATATATTAATTGCACGCTCTAGAATATCTTTTGTATTAAACAAACCATACTCTTCAAGTTGCGATAGAATTTTTTCAGCTGACTCTATATGTGAATTATTCCGATTCATAGTTATGTCTTAAAAGTTTATGTCCTCATTTTTCAATACCTTATTTTCAAGATATTCCAACATCCTTGTGTGATTATTTTGTCCCCGTTCAATAAGCTCCGCAGGAGACTTTTTTATTCCCAAAGGATTGTTTCCTGATATAGAACGCTCAAACGCATCTTTCATATTAGAATAAAACGAACTTCTTTCTATCAAAGTCGGACAATGTCTTAAATCGTAATATTGCATGGCACCCAAGGCATCTGAAGCTTCTGCATGTGCCATACCTGCACCAAATACTCCGCCATCAATATTTAGTGCCTCCATTGCTGTGTAGGATAATGCTTTGCCATAATTTTCTACTAAAATTATTCGATACCCATATAGATTTTCTATAACAATAAAGAGTTCCTTTCTCTCATGCGATTGTTTGATCGCTTTTGAGAGAAATAGATATGAAATACTTGCAACTCGCTGTTGAACATCAATATCGTCAATCTGATTAAATGTAAGAAGTGATGCAAATGCAGCTCCAACCTCCGCAAAATGTGTAATATCATTTAATTTGGCTACATCATACTTCATTTCATTGTACGCTTGTACAAATACTCTATAAGCACCTCTATTATCTCCTTGTTTTAAGAGATTTAAGCCCTCTATGGCTTTTACTTCAATTTCTGTCATAGCTTTAAGTTTTTAAGGTTTAACAATTATACTACTTTCGCTCTTCTATTATCTCTTTAACAACTTTGAGAACGGATATCAATATCCAACACATAGCGGCAAATAATAGGCCTGTAACGATTAAACCTAAATCAGCATATTCAATAAAGCTTTTTATTACCAAAAATGCTAAAACAAGATAAAGGATAATCTTCAAAACTCTAATAATTGAGGTCATAGCCTTTTTTGTATTCATAATAAATAAATTTAGGTTCGCCCACCAACCCCAAATGTGCTGTTATTATAAAAAAGAAAGTGTGAGGTCGATTAGTTCATCTGGTTCGAGGTTCTGGAATACCTATACCACAAATAAACAATACCCCACACTCGTATTTATCTACAAGAATGGGGCAAAGCACCCCTATTGAAGAGTCAATACGGAGTGACGAGTGTGTTGCTTTCCTTGTGGTAAGTGAAATTTTCCAGATTTCGAACCAAGGACAAAAGCTAATACACTTTCATCAATATATGTCCACAGTCCAGCGACTGCACTACAAATTTAGAGATTTATTTCTAAATGCACAAAAAAAGAGCGAGAAAATCTCGCCCTCTTTTTTTATTTCACCATCTCGTCGAGTAGCTTCTCGCACGCCTCTTCGAGCATCTCGATTACGAGATAGAAACCCTCACGCCCCTCGTAGTAGGGGTCGGGCACATAGTCGTAACGCTCGGCGTAGGTGGTAAAATAGTCACGCATACGATAGATTTTGTCGATATCCTCTCGTGTAGGAGCCAGGCGTACCACTCGTTCGTAGTTGCTGTCATCCATCACGACGATGCGGTCGAAGTCGTCGAAATCGCCAACACGAAATGGGCGAGAGCGGTGGGTAAGGCAGTAGCCACGACAATGCGCAGCCTCACGCATACGGGGATCCGCCAACTCGCCAGCGTGACCAGAGTAGGTGCCGGCGGAGTCAATCTCGAACTGCTCGCCAAGACCACGAGCGAAAACCTTTTGACGGAAAATCTCCTCCGCCATCGGCGAACGGCAGATATTTCCGAGGCAGACAAATAAAATTCGTTGTTTCATAGTGCAAAGATAAGATTAGAACGCCTCGTTGAGAGAGAATACTGCGCCGTGGATAAGTTTGCCGTGCGAGTCCTTGCCACCAAAGCCGTAGTCGAGGCGGAGATTTATGCCCTTGCGGAGCTCGTAGCGCAGGCCTACGCCATAGGTTGGCAGAGTTTTGTGCCAAGAGAAGGTGCGGAAGGAGTGAAATACATTTCCCGCACCGCCCCACGCCACTGCGCCAAGGCGTTTATAGATATTTTGGCGGAGTTCCGCCTGCAAAGTTACTGCACAAAGATCGTTGAAGCGGCCGGCATAGTAGCCACGCATAGCCGAAGTACCACCGATAGTAGCATTATATACCCAAGGAGTACCTTTACTATTTATCTCTCCTCGCAAATCGAGAGCCAGCACTGCACCTCGCCACAATCGCTGATAGTAGTCAAGCACCAGACGACCGCTCCACAATGTCTGTCCGATATTGCCCATACCCTTTGGGCGTACCTTCGCCTGGGCAGCAACATATACTCCTCGTTGCGGATTGGAGATTGCATCACGGCTATCGAACTCCACAAAGAGCGATATTCCCGTGGCATTATACTCTACCCTCTCGCCGTCGATACGCTCCTCTAACGCCGTCTGCGAAGAATATTTACCACCGAACTTACCAAAGTGACAATTAAAGTCAACACCAGCACCAACATACAGCCCTCCTATTACTCTCTGCAAAAACTTTCCCTCTACAATACACCGAGAAGAGAGGTATTTTATTGCATCGTTACGCATTGCCGAGTCGTAGCCCACACCCCAAAACGAGGTCGGCAACGAGAAAAATTCGGCATTATAGAGGATGCGTTGATTGTCATTGCGGAAGATATTGCAGCCCTGCACACCCACACGATAGAAGCCTGTAAGCGAAGCAGTTGCATAGACCGAGAAGTTAGAGGCTGGGATAGAGCGATTGCTCTTATCGAGGCGATAGCGACCTGCCGCCATAACGGCCAAACCCGCCGAGGTCGAAGGTGAGTAATAGAGCGTAGGCACGAACGTCATATCGACCTTGCGCTCGAAGCTCTCGTCGGTGGCACTCTCTGCCACATACTCCACAAACCTATCCCAGCCCTTGCGCTCCCTCTTAGGCTTGGCAGACTCCTCGATTGGCGTATATCTATATGCGACAGTATCCCTGCCCATGACAAGGATACTATCGTTTTGCGCCATCACCTCTGCCGAAAGCAGTGTGAGAAGTGCAAGTATATACGCTCTAAACGAATTCAATTAAAAACGGTATTTGTCGATTATGCTATAGAACAAATCCTTACCCTCCTGATCAACCTCCTCTTTGAGGACATATTCGAGGTTACCCTCCTTTGTAACAATAAGAATCATAAATTTCTTGTCGCAGTCGCCCAATTTCCACGCATTCTTGAATGTGTGGTCAGGGTCCTCGATGATGGTTGCACCATTCTTCTCGACACGCTTACGGCAAATTTTACGCAAGAAGTTCTTTGGCAACCAGGTATCAGGGAAGTTCAAGATACCGAAACCGTAAATCTCGGGACCTGCTGCACGAGCATTCTCCTCCAACTCCTCGGCAAACTTATTATTCTTGTTCATTGCCAAGTAGGCATCGGGGTCAACATAGAAGATAAGGAGATTTTTCTCTCCATAGTGTGGCAAATTGGTATAGTTGCCATACAAATCCTTGATTGTTACATTCTCCACCTTGCGTGGCTCGATTACACCATCAGCAAAAGCCTGTACTCCAATAAACAACGACACTAACAGTGCCAATACTTTTCTCATAATTTCGGTCGTTTTGTGTTTTTCGAGCGCAAAGGTAATATTTTTTTTAACAACCTCAAAATTTAACACTTTTGCGTCTTCGGTCGAGATGGGTTTCCAAGCCGTAGCGACCACTGCCCGAAATTACCAGCGTAGCATAGATACCTATATATAATATTTGCCGCTCCACACCAAGCCAACCGAGCGAGGGGTAGATTATAAATATCTCGACAAACATTCCGAGTGCCATAATAAAGGCTGCGAAGCGAGTGCCGTAGCCCAAGACAATCATCACGGCAAATGCCGCCTCCAAGAGGGTGAAGATTACGAAGGTTGCCCAGCTGCTATCGAAGAGTAGTGCGGGATAGCCCGTGAGCACAAAGTTGTAGGTCTGCAACTTATCGATAATGTGCAGAGCGATAAGCACGCCGACAAAGAGTCGCAGAAATAGAATGGCACGGTCGATAAAGCGATAGGTGCGCAGTATTTCGAGAAGGTGTTTCATCATAGCACACTCCCCTACCGCAACTATTGAGCCAAAAACGAATAAGTGCAACCCTCCAAAAAGGAAGATTGCACTTAATCTTGCAAGTAGGGAGAGATTATTTCTTAGCCTCCTCAACCGATACCTTGCGGAACTCCTTCAAGAGCTTCGAAAGCTCCAAAGCAGCCTTACGAGCACGAGTACCAGCAGCCTTGTTGTTCTTCTCTACCTGAGCAGCAGCGTTTGCCTGGAAAGCAGCAACCTGTGCATTGATCTGATCTACCAAGTTTTTCATAATCTTATAAGTTTTTTAGTGTTAATTGGTTTTGTGTGATACAAATGTAATTCATTTTTTTAAGAAAACAAATTTTTCGCCAAACATTTCGTATAAAAAAACGCTTTTTTACACTATTTGAGAGCCATATAGGTATATTTTTTGCGACTTGCTGCATCGGAAAACAATTTTCTTACAAGAATATACAACTATGATTTATCGCTTGAAAAATCCTATTTTATTGCTTACTGCGCTCGTATTGCTCTCCTGCAAGCAGCACGCCAAAAGTATCAGTGAGCCTTTATCTGTCGAAGTGACCAAGGCAAGGAGCGAGATGATACCCTACACAAAAGAGTTTATCGCCCCCGTTTCGGCAAACTATTCCGCTACGGTGCAACCTCGAATTTCGGGCTTTCTGGTGGCGTCATCGTTCAAGAATGGTATGCCGGTAAAGCGTGGGCAGTTGATTTTCAGGATGGATGATGCACCTCAGCGAGCCAATCGTTTGGCAGCCGAGGCTGCACTCGCCTCGGCAAAGGCAAAGGCTGCCCAAGCCAAGCAAAACTACGAACGAGCCATTCCGTTGGCACGCATAAATGCCATAAGTCAGATGCAGCTCGACCAATACACCGCCGAAAATCTCTCGGCGATAGCCTCGGTAAAGTCGGCAGAGCAGACACTGCGCAATGCACGACTCGACGAGAGCTACACACTTATATATGCCCCTATCAGCGGTATTATATCCTCGTCGGCAGCCACACCTGGCGACTACATAGGACCAGGCACGCAATTTTCGACGCTCACGACCATTCAGAACATCGATACCGTAGGTGTCGACTTGGCTATCCCAATGAGTGAGTATCTGCGTATTTCGGGCCGCAAAACATTCTCGTATGACAACGCATCGCTACTCTCAAATATTCGTCTGCGAGTGGCAGATGGTAGCGACTACCCCGAGCAGGGTTTCTATCAATACACTCGTCAAAGCATCGCAAGCGAGATGGGTACAATAGTCTTGGTGGTTGGTTTCAAAAATCCCGACTATGCCCTTAAAGTGGGACAGTTTGCCCGAATAACAGCCTCGCTCGGAGCCGATCGAGAGCACATCGTTGTACCGCAAAGGGCGGTCAGTCAAATTCAGAATATCTCCTCGATATGGGTGATACGCCCCGACTCGACCGCCGAATACAGAGAGGTTAAGCTCGGTTCGACCACAGGCGAGTGGTGGATAGTGGAGAGCGGAGTCAAAGAGGGCGAGGTGGTCGCCACAACAGGCTTGCAGAAGTTGCGCAACGGAATGAAGGTCACCACAACAACAAAATAGCAGAGTATGAAAAACTTCTTTATTCGCAGACCCGTATTCGCCATATCGCTATCGGTGATTATTGTATTGTTGGGTGCAATCTCTATTGGCAACCTCGCCATAGAGCAGTACCCCGACATCACACCTCCCGTGGTGGAGGTTAGTGCCACCTACGAAGGTGCCGATGCCGAGACGGTAAATAATGCCGTGGCGACACCCATTGCCGAGAGCATTATGGGTGTGAGCGATATGCTCTATATGCAGGCGACGAGTGCAAACGATGGTTCGATGACCTTGCAAGTAACCTTCGATATCGGCTCCGATGCCGACCTCGACGCCATTTTTACGCAGAACAATGTGGCTACGGCAATGGCAAAGCTCCCCTCTTCGGTTACGCAGCAGGGCGTTGTAACACGCAAGACGCAGACGGGTTTTCTGATGGTTTATGCTCTGTATAGCGATGGGCGATACGACGAGAACTTCCTCTCGAACTACGCCTACATAAACCTCGAAAACGAATTGCTCAAAATCAACGGCATAGGCAAAGTTGATATTATGGGTGCAGGCGAGTATGCTATGCGAGTGTGGCTGCAACCCGACCGCCTCGACTACTATAATATATCGGTGAGCGAGATTCTCGATGCCATTTCGACCGAGGCAGGCATTTACCCTGCCGGTGAATTTGGTGCCGAGCCGACACCGCCTTCGACACAATACACCTATACGGTAACAATGCCACGACAGATTTCGACCGCAGAGGAGTTTGGCGATATTCTTTTGCGCACGACCGAGAAGGGAACACAGGTGCGACTGCGAGATGTGGCGAGCGTTGAACTCGGCAGTCAGAGTTATGGTGCGAGTTCTCGCTTTGGCGACAAGCCTACAACAATTATCTCCATCTATCAGGAGCCAAACTCCAATGCCGTAGCCCTTGGCGAGGCTGTAAAGTCGAAGATGGCGGAGTTGGCAAAGCGTATGCCCGATGGCGTGGAGTACGAGGTGTTGGTCGATGGCACAAAGAGCATATCGGCTGGTATTCGTGAGATATTCGAGACGCTTATCATCGCCCTTGTGCTCGTCATCCTGATAATCTTCCTCTTTTTGCAAGATTGGCGTGCTACGCTTATTCCTCTCATCGCCATACCCGTTTCCATCATCGGAACATTTATGGTTTTCCCGCTCTTGGGTTTCACCATAAATATCATCTCGTTGCTCGGCTTGGTCCTCTCGGTAGGTCTGGTCGTGGATGATGCAATTGTGGTGGTCGAGGCGGTACAGGCAAATATCGAGCGTGGTATGGACTCACGCAAGGCGACCGAGGAGGCGATGCGAAAGGTCACCTCGCCAATTATCGCCACAACGATTGTACTGATGGCGGTATTTCTGCCTATATCATTCTCGGGAGGCATTTCGGCTCGCCTATTTCAGCAGTTTGCCGTGACAATTTCGGTGTCGGTCATCTTCTCGATGATTAACGCTCTGTCGCTCTCGCCTGCGTTGTGCGCCATACTGTTGCGCCCTCGCAAGGAGCGCACAACGGGCTTTTTCGGAACCTTCAACCGCATTTTCGACAAGGCGATGGGGCGTTACGGCTCGGTCATCGGCAAGGTTGTAGGTCGCTGGCGCACCACGATAGCGATGGTGGCGGTGATGTTGGTGGCAATTGGGGCTATATTGAAGATTATGCCACGAGGTTTTCTGCCCGAGGAGGATTTGGGATTCTTCACCATTTCGGTAACTGCCCCCGACAACACCGCCCTCTCACGCACCGAGCAGATTATGGCGAAGGTCGATTCGGTAACGAAAGCGACACTGCCAATAGTTGAGAGCACAGGAGTAGTGTCGGGTTTCAACCTTATCTCGGGTGTGGCATCGACAAACTGTGGTGTGGTATTCGTCAAGTTAGTCGATTTCGGCAAGCGCAAACTATCGGCAATGGAGGCGGTAGCAAAGTTGAACGAGGTGTTATACTCTGCTATTCCCGAAGCGGAGTGTGGCGCATTTGTATCGCCTTCGATACCAGGTTTGGGCGTAACCTCGGGTGTAACATTCGAGTTGCAGGATAGGGCAGGTAAGGGCACCACCTACCTTGCCGAGCAGAGCGAGAAGTTGCTCTCGGCACTTCGCCAAGAGCCTCGCATAAAGTCGGCAACGACCGAGTTTCGCAATGGCGTAGCGCAGAAGCACCTCGACATCGACAAGCAACACGCCCAGATGAGTGGCGTGTCGCTCTCGTCGCTATACTCCGAAACGGCGACCCTGCTCGGAGGTCGTATGATAAACAATTTCAACCTCTATGGTCGTCTCTATCAGAGTTATCTGCAAGCTGCGCCGGAGTATCGCACCGACGCCTCGTCGCTCAGCAGCTATTTTCTGAAAAATGGCAACAACGAGAGTGTGCCACTCGCATCGTTTGTGACGGTGAGAGATACGACGGGTGTGCAATATGTATCGCAATTCAATCTCTACCGTTCAATCGGCATAAATGTTACGCCCGATGAAGGAGTATCCACGGGCGATGTGATGAACGACATCGAGCGTGTGGCCGAAGCAATTCTGCCCGACGACACTGCCATTGCGTGGAGCGGTGTTTCGTTCCAAGAGCGCAGCGAGAGCGGAAAAGGGGCGTGGGTATTCCTCATCGCCTTCATATTCGTATTCTTCACACTCTCGGCATTGTACGAGAGTTGGAGTCTGCCAATGTCGATTGTGTTGGGTGTGCCGTTGGCGGTACTCGGAGCGTTGTGTGCTGTTGGTTTGGCGCACCTTGTTGCACCACAATTTATCAACGACATCTATATGCAGATTTCGTTGGCAATGCTTATAGGCTTGGCGGCGAAGAACTCCATTTTGGTGGTCGAATATGCCGACAAACTCTTCTTCGAGGAGCGACAATCGCTGCTCGATGCCACCATAAACGCCGCAAAGATGCGTGTCAGACCAATACTTATGACCGCCTTTGCCTCCATTCTCGGTATGTTGCCGTTGGTGTTCGCCTCGGGCGTATATTCTACCGCTCGCAACATTATGGGTGTATCGTTGGTCGGAGGTCTGCTCTTTGCCACCATCTTCGGCATACTGCTCTACCCTGCTCTATTCTATATGGTGGGCAAAATTTCACGATTTGAACGAAAAACTAAAAACTATGCGTAGGATACCTTATATATTATTAGCGTTGGTGGTCGTGAGTTGCAACCCACGACTCTCCGCACCGCAACTCGCCACCCAGCGAGAGTACCTCTTTGGCAACAACTTTTCGAGCGACTCGATACGCCTCGGCGAGGATTGGTGGCAGATGTTTGGCGATACGACACTCAACCGCCTTGTTGTGCGAGCCTTAGCACAAAACAAGAATATAGAGATTGCGGCATCACGCATCGAGGAGGCTCGTCATAACCTCGTAGTAACTCGTTCGCAATATTGGCCCTCTATTTCGGGTGCAATATCTGCCGAAGGTAAGTACGATAGCACGACCGACGACATTGCGCAGAGATATAAGGTTTTGCCACAGGCGAGTTGGGAGCTTCCACTCTTTGGCTCGTTGCGCCAAGCCACTAAGGCGGCAAAGGCGGCAATCGAGTACGAAGTGTGGCAATATCGAGGAGTGCGACTTGCTCTCGAAGCCGAGGTCGCAACCGCCTACTTCACTCTGCTGCAATATCGCCAAGACCTCGCTATCGCTCGTCGTAGCAGTGAGTTGCGTCGTGAAATGGTATCTCTAATAGACTCCCTCTATCGCTACGGCTACGCTTCGGGCGTAAATCTCGAACAAGCGCAGAGTCTGCTCTACACCTCCGAGGCGGATATTCCGCTCTACGAAAAGGCTGTAGCTCAGACATTGCTCTCGTTGGCTACGCTCACAGGCGACAAGCCCGAAGCATTTATAAATATAGGTATAGAGGGCGAGAGGGCTATAACGAATAGTTACCGCCCCTACGACATCGCCATAGGCGTACCGTCGGATATCTTGCATCGTCGCCCCGATGTGATGTCGGCATACTACACAATGCAGCAGCGAGCGGCAGCAGTGGGTTTGGCTCGCTCTGCTCGACTACCGTCAATTACGATTTCTCTCTCGGGAGGAACAGCGACCAACAAGATAGGCGAGCTCTTTTCGAGCAAGGGTTGGGTGGCGGATGCGTTGGCGTCGTTGGCACAGCCGATATACAACTTCGGAGGATTACGCCGTCGAGAGTTGGCGGCACGGGAGGCATACAAACAGAGTTTGCTTGCCTACGAGCAGAGTTATATCGAGGCGTTAAACGATGTGGAGAGTGCATTGGTGGCTATTACCACCTCTCGCAACGAGTTACTTCGCTATGCCGAGTTGGTGGAGTCGTATCGCAACATTGCGATTAAGACCTATGCACTCTATCGTAGTGGTCTGTCGGGCTACCTCGATGTTATAGATGCCGAGCGCTCGCTCTACACCTCGCAGATGCAAGCCGAAAACCTTGTGGCACAGCAATACATAAACTACATAACGCTCTGCAAAGCGTTGGGCGGAGGAAATTGAGGGAGTTAGGAGTTAGGAGTTAGGAGTTGATAGTAGAGGACTACTCACTACTCACTACTCACTACTCACTACTCACTACTCACTAATATGGAATGTCTCGATAATTGTATTTGCCGATGATTGTTCCATTCTCCAACTCCACCAAGCCATAGTCGGCACGGAGAATGGTCTTCATTGTTTTGGAGTCCATATTGTAGATATTGGAGTCGGGGTCGGTGATATTCTCGGGGGTGATGTAGATTATTGTTCCACCGCTATTTTCAACATATTGTTCGACAGACTCGAAACGCTCCTGCACCGCCTCGTCGTACTCCGAATTCACCATAAAGAGCATATAGAGTTTGCCCTCGTGCGAAAGTATCTCCGCAGTATTATCGCCCTCGTGGTTGCTGATGTAGAACTCCAAAATCATCGGCTCGATACTATTGTTGTCGCTCTCGACACGGGTCTCAACCCACTCCCAGCGTTTGTCGTTGTGCCAAGCCTTATCGTCGAGCGAGAACTCACGAATACGACCTGTACGAATATTGCGATAGAGGAGAACAACCTCCTCGGCACTCTGATTTGCTCGTGCTTTATCCATCTCCTCGGCGATATTTACACCCACCTTATAGGGTAACATATCGATAAGCGGAAGGTGGAGGTAGTGATATGTGCCCATACTCATTGCAAAGGTGAAGAAGAAGCACATAAGCGAGAACTCCAACTTCGAGAAGGCAAAAATTCTATCGGGGCGATAGCGATACCAGAAGCACAACGCCATAGGGAGCAGCACCGCATTCTTGGCAAAAGACTGCCACGGCGTGAGCTTAACCAACTCGCCAAAACATCCGCAATCCTCGACTGGAATAATCGTTGCACTCAAAAAGGTCAGCACCGTGAAGAATATCATCGAGAGCACGGCAAAGACCGATGCCATACGAATGCGCACCTTAAAGAGGAGCATACATCCCATCATCAGCTCAGCACAACTCAGCCAAATCGAGAGAGTCGTTACCAACCAATCAGGCGCAGTGATATCATACGCCACCAAGTAGTTGCGCATTGCGAGTATTGTACCCCACGGATCTATCGCCTTGTAGAAGCCCGACACAAGGAATGTCAGAGCAAACACTACTCTACAAAAGTGCGACAGGTAGCGATACCATCGTCTATTTCTCAATGCGTGAGCCATTCTGCTACTTATTCAAGAGTGGGGATATAGTATTTTCGATACGGACAAAAATCTCATCGGGCGAAGCCATTGCACCCTCGTCATTACTGCAATCTACGACCAGGAGCTCGCTATCTCGCTCCGAAGATTCGATATAGACCTCACGCACACGCTGCTGCAACGAGAGCGACTGCTCGTGGATATCGGTTGCGCCATTGAGATATGAGCGGTCATCGCCCTCACGCTGCTCGGTGAGGCGCTTCTCGGTGAAGGCAAACGGCACATCGAGGAACAACGACACATCTGGGCGAGGAATCTTATTCACCTCGTACTCCAAGTTCAATATCCAATCGTTCAATCGCAAGCGAGCCTCTTTGTCGGCAATCTTGGCGCACTGATAGCCAATATTCGAATAGACATAGCGGTCAACAATTACCACCTTGCCCTCCTCCTGCCATTTGCGAATTTGTGGTGCCATATCGGCACGGTCGCCTGCATAGAGCAGAGCCACGATATATGGATCGACCTGCTCCACCGAGCCGAGTTCGCCACGCAAGAAGCGACCAATCAACTCGCCATAAATCGGAGCGTCGAAGCGTGGAAAGTGGACATACTCACTCTCGATACCTCGCTCGGCAAACATCTCACGCAGCTTCTTTATTTGGGTTGACTTTCCTGCGCCATCAAGTCCTTCAAGTACAATAAACATAAAGTTTCTTTAATTGATAATTGACAATTGATAATTGACAATTAAAGGTATATAATTATATAAATCTCTCTCGTCTTTAATCCTGCTTCGCAGTCTTTTCCTCCTTGCGACTCGGCATAGTGTGCAAGCAACCTCTGCTCTCGTTCCGCTGCGTCGGTTCGTCTCTCGTCTCTCGTCTTACCTCAACATTCTAACTGCTCGTTTCAGAGCGGTAATAAAAGTATCAATATCTTCCTTATTAGTATAGAGTGCTATCGAGGCACGGACTACGCCATTGGTGCCGTAGCGAGCCATCACAGGCTCGGCACAATGGTGTCCGGTACGAACTGCAACGCCCTGCTTGTCGAGAATCATTCCAATATCGTAGTGGTCGCAACCCTCGACATTGAACGATATGATAGGCGACTTATCCTCGGTTGTACCGTAGATACGCACACCCTCAATCTTTTGCAGTTCGGCAGTAGCGTAGTCGAGCAGCTCTTTTTCGTGCTTTTCGACCTCCTCAGCCGAGAGTTGTTGCAAGAACTTTATCGCCTCTGCCAAGCCTACCGCACCGATATAGTTCGATGTTCCAGCCTCGAATTTCAGTGGCAGAGGTGCATAGGTAGTCTTTGCGAAGGTCACCTTATCGACCATATCGCCACCGCCCATATATGGGGGCATCTTATCGAGCAACTCACGCTTGCCATACAACACACCTATACCCGTAGGACCATAGAGTTTATGTCCCGAGAAGGCGTAGAAGTCGCAGTCGAGAGCCTTGACATCCACTCCTCCGTGCACAACACCCTGGCAACCATCAATCACCACAACAGCGCCCACCGAGTGAGCCTTTGCGATGATTTTCGGAAGGTCGGGGCGAGTACCGAGTGTATTCGATGCCTGCGTCACCGCCACAACCTTTGTGCGCTCGTCGATAAGAGTGTCGAGGGTGTCGAGTTCCAACGCTCCATTATCCGCCACCGGAATAACTCGCAACTCCGCACCCTTGCGCTCCACCGCCAACTGCCAAGGCACAATATTGGAGTGGTGCTCGATATGGCTGACAACCACATTGTCGCCCTCGTGCAGGAATTTCTCGCAGTAGCTCGTTGCCACCAAGTTTAGCGACATCGTAGCACCCGAGGTGAAAACCACCTCCTCACGGCACTCCGCACCGATGAACTGACGGACAACCTCACGAGCCTCCTCGTACTTGGCGGTCATCTCCTCTGACAAGAGATGCACGCCACGATGGATATTGGCGTTATCGTTCAGAAGCAACTCCGACATCCGCTCCACCACGCAGAGTGGTTTCTGCGCCGTAGCGGCACTATCGAGGTATATCAGTTTGCGACCATATACCTCACGCTCCAAAATCGGAAATTGCGCTCTTATCTTCTCTATCTCGAACATACTATTCGTTTAATCTCTTTTGCAACGCCTCATACAACATCTCGGCGAGTGGTTCGATGTCGCACTTTGCCACGACATCGCCCACAAAGCCCTCCAACATCAGTCGCTCGGCACTCTCCTTCGAGATACCTCGCTGGCGCATATAGTATATTGCCTGCTCGTCGAGCTGACCGACGGTCGAGCCGTGCGAACACTTCACATCGTCGGCATATATCTCCAACTGTGGCTCCGACACCACACGGCCATAGCCGAGTTCGATATTGCGATTGAGCTGCTTGGCATCGGTGTGCTGTGCATCCTGTGCCACATAGACCAACCCCTTAAACTCTGCTACGGCTCTGCCCGAAGCGACGCTCTTAACCGTCGAATCGCTCTTGCAATCCGCAACATTGTGGCGAGTAACGAGCGAGAGTTGTGCGTGGTCAAAACCCGTTGCCACAACTGCCGAATTCATCGTAAATGATGAGTGCGGAGCGTTCAATAATGTTTCGTAGGCACTGTGTGCTCCTCGCAACATAACGGTCGTTACATTGCACTCACTCGCTTCGCCCTGCTCGATTGTGAGCGAGGCGTATTTCTCCGAGGCATAGACCTCCGTAAGCGACAACTGCGTATGCGGAGCAAGTCGAATGGTCAAGGCACACTCCTTCGCATCGTCGTGCCACACCACAAGCGACACCCTATGCGAAACCGACACCTCAATCTCGCCTTTTCGAGGATTTATCACCACGAGTGGCAACGAAAGGTCGCACTTATCGTCAATGCGCCCCACCTTCGTTGTTCGTAGCAGACCCTCCGATATCAATTTTTCGACCATAATCTGTTACTCCTTATAGTCGTTAATAAGCCAATCGTAACCCTCCTTTTCGAGCTTCAATGCCAACGACTTGTCGCCCGAATAGATGATTTTGCCCTTATACAACACATGCACAAAGTCCGGCACAATATAGTCCAACAGACGCTGGTAGTGGGTAATCACCACGGTAGCATTCTGCGGAGTGTGCAACTTCGTCACGCCCGTAGCCACAATGCGCAAAGCGTCGATATCCAAGCCCGAGTCGGTCTCATCAAGGATAGCCAACTTTGGATCGAGCATCGCCATCTGGAAAATCTCGTTTTTCTTCTTTTCGCCACCCGAGAAGCCCTCATTCACGGCACGAGCAGTCATCTTGGCATCGAGTTCTACGACCTTTGCCTTCTCTCGCATCATCTTCAAGAACTCGGCTGCGGTGAGTGGCTCCTCGCCACGAGATTTGCGCTGTTCATTTACGGCAATCTTCATAAAGTTTGCCATCGTAACGCCAGGAATCTCTACGGGATATTGAAATCCGAGGAACAAACCCTTTCTCGCACGCTCCTCGATAGACATATCACGCAAGTTCTCACCCTCGAACGAGAGCTCGTCGGCCTCGACCTCGAACTTGCTATGTCCGGCAATCACCGAAGCAAGCGTACTCTTACCCGAGCCGTTAGGCCCCATTATAGCGTGTACCTCACCGGCCTTAACCTCGAAGTCTATACCTCGAAGAATCTCTTTACCATCGACCGATGCGTGCAAATTCTTAATTTTTAACATATTTTCTTTAATTGATAATTGACACTTGATAATTGACAATTAAAGGTATTTTTAATTTTATTTTTTTATCATAACATTCTCAAAATCGGAGGTGATGAGATTATTTTTGTGCGAAGCGAGGTAGCGAAAGCGGAGCATACTTGGGCGTATGTGAGCATTTCGATATCCGAAGCTTCGTGCAAAAAGAACTCATCAGAACGATTTTATCCTACCGAGCCTTCAAGACTGATTGATAGTAACTTTTGCGCTTCGACCGCAAACTCCATCGGCAACTTCGCCAACACCTCACGAGCATAACCGCCAACAATCAAGCCAACGGCATCCTCGGTCGAGAGTCCTCGCTGATTGCAGTAGAAGAGCTGCTCCTCCGAGATTTTCGAGGTTGTAGCCTCGTGTTCGAGTTGAGCAGAGGAGTTGCGACAATCGACCGTTGGGAATGTATGTGCTCCGCACCTGTCGCCAATCAAGAGCGAGTCGCACTGCGAGTAGTTGCGGGCATTCTCAGCCTTCGGCATAACCTTCACCAAGCCACGATAGGCATTCTGCGACTGACCTGCCGAGATACCCTTCGACACTATGCGGCTGCGAGTGTTGCGACCGATGTGAATCATCTTCGTACCCGTGTCCGCCTGCTGGAAGTTGTTGGTCATAGCCACCGAGTAGAACTCACCAACCGAGTTATCGCCCATCAAAACGCAGCTCGGATATTTCCAAGTGATTGCCGAGCCCGTTTCGACCTGAGTCCAGAAGAGGTGGGCATTCTCCTTGCACAAGCCTCGCTTGGTTACGAAGTTGTAGATACCGCCCTTACCCTCCTTATCGCCTGGGTACCAGTTCTGCACGGTCGAGTACTTAACCTCGGCATCACGCTCCACGACAATCTCCACCACGGCAGCGTGCAACTGATTTTCATCTCGCTGTGGTGCGGTGCAACCCTCCAAGTAGCTCACATACGACCCCTCGTCGGCAACAATCAAGGTCCGCTCGAACTGACCTGTACCCTGCGCATTGATGCGGAAGTATGTCGAAAGTTCTACGGGGCAACGCACGCCCTTTGGAATGTAGCAGAACGAGCCGTCAGAGAAGACCGCCGTATTCAGCGCTGCGTAGAAGTTGTCGGCATACGGCACTACCGAGCCGAGGTACTTTTGCACCAACTCGGGATACTCTCGTATCGCCTCCGAGATTGGGCAGAAGATAATTCCACGCTCTGCCAACTCCTTTTGGAAGGTGGTCTTTACTGACACCGAGTCCAACACGGCATCCACCGCCACACCTGCCAGCACCTTCTGCTCCTCCAACGGAATACCGAGCTTGTCGAAGGTCGCTTTGAGTTCGGGATCGACCTCATCCATAGAGGCCAACTCCTTCTTCTTTTTCGGAGCGGCGAAGTAGATTATGTCGTTAAAGTCGATTTCGGGAATATCGAGATGACCCCAAGTCGGGTGCTTCAAAGTGAGCCAGTGGCGGTAGGCCTTCAAGCGCAGTTCGAGCATCCACTCTGGCTCCTCCTTCTTCGCCGAGATAAGGCGAATAACGCCCTCGTTCAAACCCTTCGGAATGAACTCGGTGTCGATATCGGAGGTGAAGCCATACTTGTAGTCCGACTCCTCGATTGTGGTCTTAATATCTATATTTTGCTCTTTCATTTCTTTCAAAAACTTTGTATCAAAGATACAATCGTGCAAATATAGTGAAAAGTTGGGGACTTTTCAAATTAAAAATTAAGAATTGTATTTTTAGGGGCTTTTAGCTATTGGCTATTAGCCATTAGCTTTTTTGGTGGCGCATTTTTTAGAGGTAGTTAAAGGTTGTTAGAGGTATTTAGAGGTTGTTAGTGTGCGCCACCTTAACTACCCTTAACTACCGCTAACACCCTCTATTTTCTTGGCGCACTTTTGCATTTTTCGGAATAAGTTGCTATATTTGTGGTGCAATCGCAAGATTGTGGACATAATTACGCAGAAAGTGTAAGTTTATTCTTGGATACGAATCTGACAGTTCAAAGACAAAAGAATAGGCAGACATCTTGCTGCGTCATACCACTTGGTATGGCGTGGAGTTGTTGCTTGTTTTATTGTCGAGGTTTTGTCAGAACCCGTATCCTAAAATAAGTTTTCAGCACCACGCTTTCTTTTTTTAATACCACTTGGTGCTGGTGGAGATAAATTTAGCTGCTTTGTACTTTGCGGTTTACACAAATGGAACTATGGTTATGCAGCCGACATTTGAAAAGTTGCGCCATAATACCCAAAATGTGCTGTTCTATGTTATATGCGACACCTCTGAATCGTGTAAATACTACCATCTATTAAATCCAAATGGTGAGATATGCCCATTAGAATTAAATGGGGGCAGATTGATATCTATTATAGATAAACACTCTGCGACTTCGCCTATGATAGCATTCGAGATAGAATCACCAAACAGGGGTGTGGATATAATAGATGTATATGAGCAACAAGGCTTCTATTTCCCACCACTCTTAATATCGGCATCCCTAATCAAGCATCTTAACAAGGTCGGATTAAAAGCCTTTTTGGGGTTGGAGTAGAAATAAGCACACACTCTCGTGGGTATCGAAAACGATACCCAGCAGAAGGGAGTGTAAAGAATTTAGAGAGATTAGGGAGAATTGCGCATCGCCAAACTCCCTAATTTCTCTAATCTCACTAAAAAAGCTAATGGCTAAAAAGCAAAAAGAGTCAATCAGAGCATTTTTTGCAGGTTTTTGCAAAAAACTATGCCCCAAAATCGTAAATGATTAGGCTATTTTTGTGCGTTACGCAGTGGTGTAAAGCGGAGTTTACTCGGCGTAAATGAGCATTTGCACCGCAAGTAAGGTGCAAAAAGAGTCAATCAGAGCATTTTTTGCAGGTTTTTTGTATCTTTGCGCCAAGAAAACAACAGAACAACTATGAAAAACCTTTTAGAATTGATTGAGGCTCGTTACTCGGCTCGTGCGTACAGCGACCGCAAGGTGGAGCAGGAGAAGATTGACTATATACTTGAATGTGCGAGACTTGCGCCTTCGGCAGTAAACTTTCAGCCGTGGCGATTTATCCTCGTAGAGAGCGAGGAGAAGCGCACCGCTCTCCACGCAGGATATGCGCAGGAGTGGTTTCAGCAGGCACCGCTCTATATCGTAGTTTGTGGCGACCACTCGCAGTCGTGGACTCGCAAAAAGGATAGCCACGACCACGCCGACATCGACGCAGCAATCGCAGCGGAACACATCTGCCTCGCAGCCACCGAGGTGGGACTCGGCTCGTGCTGGGTGTGCAACTTCCGCCCCGCAATCGTAAGCGAGGTTTTGGGCATCGATGGCGAGACTGTCTACCCTGTCGCAATCATCCCTATCGGCTACGCCACCGACACGCCAACTCTCAAAAAGAGAAAGGCGATCGATGAAATCTTGACAAAGATATAAAGAAAAAGCGATGAGCAAAAACTCATCGCTTTTTCTTTGCCATTAGCTTTTTTATTTCCTCAGCCTAAAAATTGCTTATGAGCGAGGAAATTCTGTGCGAAGCAAGAAGCCGAGTGCGCAGCATAGTAGACCTATGTGAGCAACTCGGCTATCGCAGATTCGTGCGGAATTTACCGCTCAGAACAATTTTTATTTAAGTGTTACCCACGCCTGAATTGCAAAGTGGTCTGACAAACACTTGACATCACGCTTCTCGCCACCCGGGCGCTTCTTATTAGGATTCTTCGCAAGTGCAGCCTGGAACTTAGCCTCGGCAGCAGCTACCTCCTCAGCGGTTGGAGTGCGATAGTAGTGGTAGGTCAAGACTCCCCAACGGCTAACCTTCAACTTCTTCGACACAAAGAGGTGGTCGATGCGGTGAGTGGTGTAGCGACGAGGGTTGAAGCCGTTGAATGTTCCTGTTGGAGCAAAACGAACCTTTGCAGCATCGTACGAATCCTTCAAAATCTTGCTATCCGCCAACACCTTATAGCTATCGCTTGTCTGGGTAACATTGTAGTCGCCCGAAACGATAACGCTCATACCCTTGCAGTTCTTCTTGATGTAGTTGAGCATCATCTTCGCCGACTCGATGCGAGCCTGCACGCCTCGGTGGTCGAAGTGGATATTCATAAAGCAAATCTTCTTGCCTGTAACCTTGTGGCGGAAGTGACCCCAAGTGCAGATACGGTTATACTTTGCATCCCAGCCCTTCGACGGAACATCCGGAGTTGGCGAGAGCCAGAAGGTACCACCATCTATCTTCTCCAATACATCCTTGCGGTAGAAAATAGGGCAGAACTCGCCCTTATCGCCACCATCACGACCTACACCGATGTAGTCATAGTCTGGCAACATTGCCAACATCTCGTCGAGCTGAACCTTGCGAACCTCCTGCGAACCAAAGATATCGAATGCCTCGAAGTTGATCATATCGCAAAGAATCTGCTTGCGATCATCCCAACCATTGAATTTGACATAATCGCTTTTACCCTTTGTTGGTCGCTCCTTACCCTCTTTGAGTGGAGCTCCGTTACGAATGTTGAACGATGCAACATTCAACTCCTGCGCCGATGCCGAGAGGGCAAACAACGCTACCAAAAGTGTTAAAATTACACGCTTCATATCTGATTATTTTTTAGATTTCTTATCACTCTTCTTCAATGTAATGAACGACTGCACAGCATAGTGATCCGACAAACAGTGGATTGCACGATTCTCGCCCTTAATCTCCTTTGGTGCAGCAGTCTCCATAGCCTCCTCCTTCGCCTTCAAATCACGATAGTAGTGATATGTCAAAACACCATAGCGGCTCGACTTGATGCCACTCTTCACGAAGATGTGGTCGATACGACGCTCAGTGAAGTAGTTGATACGGAAGCCATTACCGGTACCGTTTGGTGCAAAGCGATATTTCGACGACTCGTAGGTATCCTCGAAGCCATTGCTTGTGATGATTTTGTACAAGTCGCTATCCTGTGTTGCATTGAAGTCGGCAGTAAGGATAACATTGTCGGTCTTGGTACACTTTGTCTTAACGAAGTCAACCAACATATTAGCACTCATAACAGATGACTTACCCCAATTCACGTGGGTGTTAATCAGATAGAACAACTCCTTGGTCTTCTTGTTCTGGAACAAGCCCCAAGTGCAGACACGACGATACTTTGCATTCCAACTATACGAAGGAACATCCGGAGTATCCGACAACCAGAAGTCGCCATGCTCGAGCACCTTGAACTTCTTCTTGAGGTAGAAGATAGCGCAGTGCTCGCCCTTCTGCTCGCCATCGTCACGACCTACACCGATGTAGGCATACTCAGGCATGCGCTCGAGCATATCCGAAATCTGCGGATACTTTGCCTCCTGAACGCCAAAGACATCGAAAGCCTCGAACTTAATCATATCGCAAAGGTAGTCCTTGCGGTCGTCCCAGCCATTAAACTTAGAGTAATCACCCCTCTTAGGGCGTGCCTGACCCGGCTTTAATGGGCCACTTACTCGAACATTGAATGTCGCAACATTCATCTCTTGCGCCATTGCCGAGAAGGCAAACACGGCAACAAAAAGTGCTAAAATTATACGCTTCATATTTAATTAAATTAGTTTGGTTTTCTCTATTTCAAAGTTACAAATGCCTGAACTACATAGTGGTCGGTCAAACACTTTGTATCACGGTTTTCGCCCTTAATCTCCTTTGGAGCAGCGGTCTCCATAGCCTCCTCCGGCGCCTTCATATCACGGAAATAGTGATAAGTAAGTACTCCGTGACGGCTAACCTTCAACCTCTTCGATACGAAGATATGGTCGATGCGGTGAGTCGTGTAGCGACGAGGGTTGAAGCCGTTGAATGTTCCCGTAGGGGCAAAGCGATACTTTGCAGCCTCGTAGGTGTCCTTCAAAATCTTGCTCGAAGCGAAGTATTGATAGCTCTCGCTTGTTTGCGATACATTGTAGTCGCCAACAATCACAACGCTTGCGCCCTTGCAGTGCTTCTTAACATAGGCAACGAGTTGCTTCGCCGATTCGAGGCGTGCCTGCTGACCGATATGGTCGAGGTGGATATTCATAAAGCAGACCCTCTTGCCTGTCGCCTTCTGGCGGAACAAGCCCCAGGTGCAGATACGCTGATACTTCGCATCCCAACCCTTCGACGGAACATCGGGAGTTGGCGAGAACCAGAAAGTTCCGCCATCCAACTTCTCCATCGCCTCCTTGCGGTAGAACACAGGGCAAATCTCACCCTTGAATACGCCATCGTCGGCACCTACGCCCACATAGTCGTAGTCGGGCAACATCTCGAGCATATCGTCGAGTTGCACCTTCTGCACCTCCTGCGCTCCGAACAAATCGAAAGCCTCGAGGTTAATCATATCGCAGAGGTACTGCTTGCGGTCATCCCAGCCGTTGAACTTTTTATAGTCGCCCTTACGAACACCGTCTTTGCGGATATGGCGACCAACTCGGATATTTATGGAGGCGACATTCAGCTCCTCGGCCGATACCGAAAGAGCAACTGCAACTGCAAAAATTGCTAAAATTATACGCTTCATAGCAGACTATTTCTTTGATTTCTTACCGCCCTTCAAAGTGATGAACGACTGAATAGCGTAGTGGTCCGAAATACACTTTGTATCACGATTTTCGCCCTTAATCTCCTTTGGAGCGAGGGTATCCATAGCCTCCTCAGTAGCCTTCATATCACGGAAATAGTGGTAGGTCAGAACACCATAACGGCTAACCTTTGTACCCTTCGACACGAAGATGTGGTCGATACGGTGAGTGGTGTAGCGACGAGGGTTGAAGCCGTTGAATGTTCCCGTTGGAGCAAAGCGATACTTTGCGCTCTCGTAGGTATCCTCCAAAATGCCGCTCTCAGAGAAGATCTTGTAACAGTCGCTCATCTGCGTAACATTAAAGTCGCCCACAACAATCACACTCTCGCCCTTGCAGTTCTGCTTGATCCAATCTACGACCAACTTACCGCCCTCGATTTGAGCCGTCTTTCCACGGTGGTCGAGGTGGGTGCAGAGGAAGTAGAAACGAGCCTTATCGCTCTTGCGCTGCAAGTAAGCCCAAGTGCAGATACGACGGCACATACCATCCCAGCCCTTCGACACCTCGTCGGGAGTCTCCGACAACCAGAAAGTGCCGCTATTGAGCAACTTAAACTCCTTCTTGCGATAGAATACAGGGCAATACTCGCCCTTCTCCGCTCCGTTGTCACGAGCTACGCCCACATAGTCGTAGTCGGGCAACATCGCCACCATATCCATCAACTGCTTGTGCTTAACCTCCTGCGAGCCGAATACATCGAATGCTTCGAGGTTAATCAAATCGCAAACATACTGCTTGCGGTCATCCCAGCCGTTAAACTTCGAGTAGTCGCCCTTCTTTGGTCGCTCCTGACCCTCACGAAGAGGACCACCGGTACGAACATTAAACGAGCCTACATTAAGCTCTTGCGCCATTGCAGTGAGGGCAAACATTGCCATCACGGCACAAAGAAAAATTCTTTTCATACTGTTTTTTTGCGTTTATAAGATTTGTTAGTTTTTGTAATCATTACCACTTCTTGGCACCCTTCAAGCGTAGCTTCACCTGCACAGGATAGTGATCGGAAAGAAGATGCACCGCTCTCTTTTCGATATTGGCAGGAAGTCTTGTTTCGTATGCATTTTCATCTTCCGAAGCACGCCAATAGTGAAGAGTCAGAACTCCATAGCTGCTAACCTCTACATCCTCGCTCACAAAGATATGGTCTATACGATTTGTGGAGTAGCGTGTCGGAGTAAATGTAGAGAATGTTCCCGAAGGCGCAAAACGATATCGTGCCGCCTTGAAGGTATCTTTCAAATATCCGCTTTTTGCGAAGATATTGTACCATTCGCTATCTTGATAGACATTCATATCGCCCGTAACAATAACCTGAACGCCCTTACAATGCTCCTCTATGAACTTTACAATCAGCTCGGCACCCTTGGTCTTTGCCATAGGGCCTTTATGGTCAAGATGGGTATTCAAGAAGTAGAACTTAGCCTTGGTAGCCCTATCCTGAAAATATCCCCACGAGCACACTCGATTACATCCGCCATCCCAACCTCTCGAAACGGTCTCCGGAGTAGCAGAGAGCCAAAATGTTCCACTATCAAGCAACTTAAATCTCTCACGACGATAGAAAACTGGACAGAACTCGCCCTTTGTCTTGCCATCGTCACGACCAACACCGATATATGCGTAGTCGGGCAACGCTTTAACCAAATCGTTTAATTGTCCATATCGAACCTCCTGTGCGCCAAAGACATCGAAGGCCGCAAAGTTTATCAAATCGAAGATAAAACCCTTGCGGTCGTCCCAACCATTGTAGCCCTTAACATTTCCCATACCGTGCGAGGTTCCGCATTTTATGTTAAACGATGCCACATTCAGCTCTTGCGCCATTACAGAAAAGGCAAATGCTGCCATCACCGCAGCAAGAAATATCTTTCTCATAATTTCACTATTTTTAAGTAGTTAGCATCTACCAATCTCAACTCAGGCTCACTTTCGAAGATTCCGAATACCGCCGAGCCCGAACCCGACATCGAAGCGTATATGGCGCCCGCATCGTACATCGCCTGTTTCAACTCGGCAATCGTAGGATGCGACTCGAAGATATGCTTCTCGAAGTCGTTTTTAACAACCGCACGCCACTCCCCTATCGATTTTCGCAACGCATCCGCCAGGCGCACCGATGGCACAACCGGCTTCACGCCCGAATATGCCTCCTTGGTCGAAACGCCCTCCTCGGGTTTTGCAATGGCGAGATACTTGCCCTGCAACGGCAACTCGATAGGCGACATCACCTCGCCACGACCTGTGCAGAGTTGCGGAGTATTGCGAACAAAGAATGCAGTGTCGCTACCAATCATCGCTGTCACCTCGATAAGTTGCTCCTCTCTCAAACCGAGCGCATAGAGTTCATTCAACGCCAAAATCACAGCCGTAGCATCGCTTGATCCCCCTCCCAAGCCTGCGCCGAAAGGGACTCGCTTATCGAGGGTAATCTTCGCCTCGCCAATGCCGTAGAGTCGTTGCATCAGGCGCAGAGCCTTCATACAGAGATTACTCTCTGCGTCGCAATCCACGACCAAACCCCTCTGCTCGAAGGTCGATACACCCTCAACCATCTCTACCTCAACAACATCAAACAACCCCGAAACGGGTATCATTACCGTTTCGAGGTCGTGAAATCCATCTTCACGACGGCGAAGAATATCGAGTCCGAGGTTTATTTTGCAGTTAGCGTGCAGAATCATACTACAAATATAGGTATATTTTCCGAGAAAACAGCCCATTTTATCAAAAAAAACTCATACCGACTATTTAATGTCGTGGAATTGAATTGACAATTGACAGTTGACAATTGATAATTAATGGTAAAAAACTTTGTTTTTTGATCTATCTATCTATTTTTCAATTACATATAAAGAAAAACACCTATAATTGTCAATTATCAATTATCAATTATCAATTTCACTTCGCTCTCAATAGTCATATTTCCACGCAAAATTAAGAGTGATAATTAAAAAAATAGTATCTTTGCAACTATGGAGCAGAAGTTACTCGAAACACTCAAAAAGTATTGGCATTACGACTCGTTCCGCCCTATGCAACAAGAGGCAATGGAGGCGGTATTGGCGGGGCGTGATACGTTGGTACTTATGCCTACGGGTGGCGGAAAGTCGATAATATATCAACTTCCGACACTTGTGAGCGAGGGTTTGTGCATCGTAGTAACACCGCTTATCGCTCTGATGAAAGACCAGGTCGACCGACTGCGTCGTATGGGTATTCCTGCCGTGGCTATTCATTCGGGATTGTCGAGCCGACAGATTGATATTGCACTCGACAACTGCGTATATGGCGATGTCAAATTTCTCTATGTCGCACCCGAGCGACTTTCGAGCGAGATGTTCCGTCTGCGAGTCGATAGGATGAATGTGTCGTTGTTGGCAGTCGATGAGGCTCACTGCATCTCGCAGTGGGGCTACGACTTCCGCCCTGCATATCTAAAAATCAAAGAGTTACGCAGACTTATCCCCGACACCCCCGTATTGGCTCTTACCGCCTCGGCAACGCCACAAGTGGCAAAGGATATTATGGAGCAGTTGGCATTTGCCGAGCCGAATATTTTGCAGACCTCGTTCCTCCGCCCAAACCTTTCGTATAGCGTGCGAGAGACCGACGACAAGGAGGGGCAGTTGTTGCGAATAATCAACAATGTGCCTGGTTGCGGAATCGTCTATGTCCGTATGCGAAATACCGCCGAGAGAGTGGCAAATTTCCTCATCGAGCAGGGCTATTCGGCATCGTTCTACCACGGCGGTTTGCCAAATGCCGAGCGAGCTTTGCGACAAGATGAGTGGGTGAGCGGTAAGACCCGTATTATGGTGGCTACCAACGCCTTCGGAATGGGAATCGACAAACGAGATGTGCGATTTGTAGTCCATTACACGATGAGCGACTCGCTCGAATCGTACTACCAAGAGGCGGGTCGTGCAGGCCGTGACGGAGAGCGCAGTTATGCCGTAATTCTGATGGCCTCCGACGACAATAATCGCATCATCGACCTCTTCGAAAAGGAGTTTCCCGATATCGACCTTATCCGCACGGTCTATCACGAATTGTGCTCCTATCTGGGTGTGGCAATCGGCGACGGAAAAGAGGCTTCGTTTGTCTTCAATATCTACGAATTTTGCCGCCACATAAAGCTTCCGCTCGTAACTGTTCATAACATTATAAAGCTGCTGCAACTAAATGGCTATCTGACACTTGTAGAGGACTGCGAGCACCCTGCAAGAGTGATGTTTATGGTCACTCGTGACGAGCTCTATCAGGTAAAGATGCAGAGCGAAAAGGAGGAGGAGATTCTGCGCACAATATTGCGACTCTACACGGGCATTTTCAGCGAATTCCGCCCTATCGACGAGATGGAGATTGCCTCGCAGTCGAAGCACTCGCACACCGATGTTCACGAGCTCCTGAAACGCCTATGGCGAGCCAACATAATTCGCTACATTCCGACCAATCACGACCCTCTGATATTCCTCGACGAGGAGCGTCTGCCGGCACGAGATATATACATCGCCCCTGCGACCTATTCACGCCGTAAGTCGTTGATGTTGGAGCGTTTCAACCACCTGCTCCACTACGCCAACGAGGAGTCGGAGTGCCGTAGTCGCATTATCGAGCAATACTTCTGCGACAGGATGTCGGAGCCGTGTGGCATCTGCGATAACTGCCTTGCCCGCAAGCGCAAGGAGAAGAGCACTTCGGCAAACTACGAGCAACAGATTTTGTCACTCCTCGCCACCGAGCCGATGAGCATCAAAGAGCTTGTCGCCAAGATAAAGGGCAACGAGCAGAGCATCATCGAGGCGGTTCGCCAACTCATCAAACAGGGCAAAATCTCGGCAGAGGGCTCGAAATTGAATTTGAAAAAATAGTTTTCCGTTTTCACTTTTCCGTTTTCCGTTATTTTCGCTTCGACAGGGTGTCGAAACGATTTCTCAAAGTGGCTAAAATCGCCTAAAAAGGGGCAAAAATCGCATTTTTGCGAAAAATCATTTTCCAAAACCAAAAAATTTCAACCACAAAAGTTGATTATTCGAAGAATAATCGCTATTTTTGCGCATATTAAAAAGAGCAAAAAACACAAAACAACACAAATAACACAAAATTATGATTGAAGAAGTAACAAATGTATCTCCTATGGGTCGTATTGAGCAGATCAATATCGAAGACCATATGAAGGAGTCCTACATCAACTACTCGATGTCGGTAATCGTATCTCGTGCGTTGCCCGATGTTCGAGATGGTTTGAAGCCAGTTCATCGTCGAATCTTGTTCGATATGAACTCGGAGTTGAATCTCTACCACGATAAGCCAACTCGTAAGTCGGCTCGTATCGTCGGTGATGTACTCGGTAAGTTCCACCCACACGGTGACTCATCGGTTTATGATGCAATGGTGCGTTTGGCACAGCCTTGGGCTATGCGTTACCCACTCGTAGAGGGTCAGGGTAACTTCGGTTCGATGGACGGTGACTCGCCAGCGGCTATGCGTTACACCGAGGCTCGTATGCAGAAGATTACCAACGAGGTTATGGCCGATATCGATAAGGACACTATCGATTGGACAATGAACTTCGACGATACTCAGAAGGAGCCTACCGTACTCCCTACCAAGATTCCGTTGTTGCTCGTGAATGGTGCAAGCGGTATCGCCGTAGGTATGGCAACAAATATGGCACCGCACAACCTCTCGGAGGTTATCGATGCTTGTTGCGCTTATATCGACAACAAGGAGTGCACCTGCGAGGATTTGCTCCACTTTGTTAAGGGTCCCGACTTCCCAACCGGTGCTATCATCTATGGCTACGAAGGTGTTAAGGAGGCTCTCTTGACAGGTCGTGGTCGTGTGGTTATGCGTGCTCGTCACGAGGTTGAGACCACCGCAACAGGTCGTACCCAGCTCATCTTCACCGAGATACCTTATATGGTAAATAAGCAGGAGATGATCAAGCACATCGCCACCCTTACAAAGGAGGGTCGCTTGGAGGGTATCGCCGATGTAAATGACGAGTCGGACCGCCAGGGTACTCGTGTAGTAGTAACCTTGAAGCAGGATGCCGTAGCGAATGTGGTATTGAATATGTTGTTCAAGCACACCGAGTTGCAGACTTCGTTCTCGGTTAATAACATCGCACTCGTAAATGGTCGCCCACAGGTATTGAACCTCCTCGATTTGATTCGCCACTTCGTAGAGCACCGTCACGAGGTGATTGTTCGTCGCAGCCGCTTCGACTTGCGCAAGGCTGAGGAGCGTATGCACATCGTTCAGGGTTTGATTATTGCACAGGACAACATCGACGAGATTGTACAGATTATCAAGACCTCGAAGAGTGTCGATTTGGCAAAGGCTACCCTCTCGGAGCGTTTCGGTTTGAGCGAGATTCAGGCTACTGCAATCGTCGAGATGAAGTTGCGTGCTTTGTCGGGCTTGGAGCAGGAGAAACTCCGCAACGAGCACGAGGAGTTGCAGAAGACTATCGACTACCTCACAGCCGTTCTCGGCAGCGAGGAGATGCAGCTCAGCATCGTTAAGGAGGAGTTGCTCGAAATCAAGGAGAAGTATGGCGACGAGCGTCGTTCGGAGATTGTATATGCGTCGGAGGAGTTCAATCCTGAGGACTTCTACGCTGACGAGGATATGGTTATCACCATTTCGCACCTCGGCTACATCAAGCGTACTTCGTTGGCAGACTACCGCACCCAGAACCGTGGTGGCGTAGGTATGAAGGGCTCAGCTACCCGTGACGAGGACTTCATCGAGCACATCTATGTAGCTTCGATGCACAACACTATGATGTTCTTCACCGAGAAGGGTCGTTGCTTCTGGTTGAAGGTTTATGAGATTCCTGAGGGCACACGCTCGTCGAAGGGTCGTGCTATCCAGAATATCATCAACATCGAGCCAGATGATAAGGTGCGTGCATACATCAACTGCAAGAAGCTCAACGACGAGGAGTATATCAACTCTAACTATATTATAATGTGTACCAAGAACGGTACCGTTAAGAAGACCAAGTTGGAGGCATACTCTCGTCCTCGTACCAATGGTATCAACGCTATCGAGGTGCGTGAGGGCGACCGTCTTATCGAGGCTAAGCTCACAAGCGGCTCAGCAGAGATTATGATTGCTACCCGTGAGGGTAAGGCTATCCGCTTCAACGAGACAACCGTTCGTGAGGTAGGTCGTACTTCGATTGGTGTGCGTGGTGTATCGCTCGAAGGCGACAACGAGGCTATCGGTATGATCTGTATCGAGCCTGAGTCGAACGAGGATGTACTCGTACTCTCGGCTAACGGCTTCGGAAAGCGTACAAATGTGGATGAGTACCGTGTAACAAATCGTGGCGGTAAGGGTGTCAAGACCATCAACATCACCGAGAAGACCGGCGAGTTGGTTGCTATCAAGGCTGTTACCGACGACAACGATTTAATGATTATCAACCGCTCGGGTATCACCATCCGCACCTCTATCGAGCAGATTCGTGTAGCAGGTCGTGCAACTCAGGGTGTTCGCATCATCAACCTCCGTGAGGGCGATGAGATTGCATCGGTTGCCGTAGTGCCTGTAACCGAAGAGGAGGAGCTCGCAGAGGGCGTAGTAGCAGAGGGCGCAGAGGTAATTGCTGAGGCTCCTGCAACTGAGGCTGCAACAAACGAAAATGAACAATAAATTTCAAACTTTAACAGTTATAACACTATGAAGAAGATTATAACATTGGCTGTGGCTTTGGCAACATTGGCTGTGCCAGCCGCTACCGCACAGAAGATTAACGACGCCGCATTCAAGGCGAAGTTGGAGAAGAGTAATCTCGATATCGAGAATCCAAAGAAGTCGGGCAAGTCGGCTACTTGGTACAACCGTGGTAAGATCTGCGTAGATGCTATCGTTGCCCCTACAAAAAACATCTTCTCGGGTCTCGATGCCAATATGTTGGCTATGAGCCTTGGCGTACCTGCAACCGAGGTTAAGGGTGACATTCACTCGTTCGATTGGGTTGATATCCACACCAAGAATGGTAAGGTTGTGGCTTGGGGTATCAAGAAGGAGGTGCTTCCAAATGCTTACGAGATTGCTAAGGAGGCATTCTTGAAGGCTTACGAGTTGGATCCAGCATCGGCAGCGAAGATTAAGACTGCATTGGATGTACTTATCAACCACTACTCGGAGTTGGGCTCGGTAAGCCTCGATGTATCGGAGTACAAGACCGCTATCGACGCCTATATGAAGGCGGTAGGCTTGCAGCAGAACCCTGCAATTGGCAAGGAGGATTCACGCTACTACTTCTTCGCAGGTCAGTTGGCTGCATTCCTCGGTGCACAGGATGCAAAATACTTCGCAGATGGCGAGAAGTATCTCAACAAGGCACTCGAATTGGATTACAAGGATGAGCAGGGCAACCTCTACTACTTCCTCTTCCACTGCTACTATGGTCAGCGTGCCGAGAATAAGGAGAACCTCGTAAAGGCAAAGAATGCTTTGTTGGAGGGTATCGAGAAGTATCCACGCAACGAGCGCATTATGGAGGGTTTGATTCAGCTCTACACCTCGGAGGAGGGCGTAGGCAACCCTGCCGACTTGGTTGAGCGCATCGACAAGATGCTCGCCGAGAAGCAGGACAATGCAGACCTCTGGTTTGCTCGTGGTCAGGTATTCTTCAAGTTGAAGAACTATGACGAGTGTATTGCTTCATTCCTCAAAATCAACGATTTGAAGCCAAACGACTACGATACAAACTTCTACCTTGGCTACTTCTATATGGCAAAGGGCGACGAGGTTAATCGTGCATTCAACTCTCGTCTCGACAGCATCAACTCGCAGGAGGAGTACCAGGCAGGTTTGAAGGAGGTAAATGCCGCTTATATGAAGTCGTTGCCTTGGTTGGAGAAGGCTATGGAGTTGAAGCCAGAGAGCGTAGATTGCGCTGAGTATTTGAAGGTTCTCTGCTTCCGTCTTCGCAACGAGGATGGCATTATGGATAAGTACAACAAGTACAACGCCCTCTACAAGAAGTTGAAGGGTATCCAATAATTAAAAATAGCACAAAAGGGGTTATTCAAGAGAATAGCCCCTTTTGTATTTTTGCCATTAGCTATTAGCCATTAGCTTTTTAATCAATCACAAAATGAAACGAAGCATTTTTACACTTATAGCTCTGCTCTTGGTTGCCACTTCTGTCGAGGCGAAGCCCAAGCAGATGAAGCCATGGAGTAAGGGTACGCTCGATATTCACCACATCAGCACAGGTCGTGGTCCTGCATTCTTCTACATTTTGCCCGACGGCACACGATTGTTGGTGGATGCTGGCGATTTGGGCGATGCTTCTCGCTGGAAGCACAAGGAGATTATGCCGGCTGTGCCGAGTGCCGAGAAGCGACCTGCCGAGTGGATTGCTCGCTACATCGAGCACTTCTCGAAGCCGCTCAACAAGGAGCTCTACCTCGACTATGCGATGATTACCCACTTCGACACCGACCACTATGGCCGATTGGACCATTTGGCTCTTTCGATGGAGGGTAAGCCATACAAACTGACAGGTATGACCCATTTGGCAAACCTTGTGCCTATCCGCACAATGATTGACAGGGGTTATCCCAACTACGACTATCCTTCGCCCGCAGCCTTCCGCAAGCGCAATGGCAAGTTGTTTCTCAACTACGAAATGCTCATCCGAGAGCGTGAGACTCAGGGGTTGAAGAACGAGCAGTTTGCCGTAGGCTCGGACAAGCAGTTGGTATTGAACACTTCGCCTGCCGACTACCCCACTTTCCGCATTCAGAATATTGCCGGAAATGGCAAACTCTGGACAGGCAAAGGCAGCGGTGTTCGCTCGATTATCGCCGATGGAGCACCCGAGGGTGCTACTGTCGATGAGAACTCGTCGAGTTGCGTTTTCCGCCTCGAATATGGCGACTTCGCCTACTATATGGGCGGTGACATCCGAGGTACATACTCCAAGAAAAAGAATAACTATTGGACTGATGTGCAGACCCCTGTGAGCAAGGTTATCGGCACGGTGGATGTTGCAGTAGCCGACCACCACGGCTATCGTGATTCGATGAACGACAATCTGCTCAAAGCATTGAATGCAAATGCCATTGTTTTGCCCGTGTGGGATCTCTATCATCCGCATCCTAACGCTATGAAGCGTATTATCAAAAATGGCGTCACGGAGGTATTCCCTGCGGGTATGACCGAGGAGAATCTCGCAAAGCTCACCGAGGCGGGTCTTGCCGACCCTATTCGTCCTGCGGGACACATCGTGGTGCGTGTTTATAACGGCGGAAAGAAGTATCAGATTTTTGTCTTGAACGACCGTTCGCTCGACTACGAGATTATCTACAAGTCGAAGGTCTTTAAGGCAAGGGGAAATAAAAAATAGCCATTAGCCATTGGATATTAGCAAAGCGAGGTCGACAAAAATGCCGACCTCGCTGCTATTATGCTTTGATAACCATCGGTGTCTGTGGCTTATAGACAAACTCCTCGTAGGCAAACGCCTGCATAGCGCAGAAGTTGCTCTGTGGCGAGTAGTAGCAGATAACCGTAATGCCTGCAATATCGCTCTCGCTAAGGGCATCTATGGCCGACTTCTCGCCCGACTCTACCGCCTTTACAACCTCATTGTGCTGCGCACGGTCGAAGGAGTATTGACGACGAACAAGGAAGCAGTTATCCTTTGTGTGATATGGTGCGCCACCGCCAAAGATTCGCACACCACAAAGTGCCACACCAATCAGCAAGATTGCTCCACCCACCAGCACGAGTGCCGATTTGAGGTTGTTGGCATCGCTACCATTCTCGATAAAGCTATTCAACACGAGCAGGGCGACGCCTACTGCAAGTATAATAATAGGTAATAAAATATTTTGACGACGCTCTACGACAACGCCGTTTGACGAGGCGTAGAGCGCCTCGTTAAATTCTCTGATATCCATTGTTTTCTATATGTTATGTTAGTTACTTAATTCTATTTTATGATTGCGATTTTATGGGATAAAGGTGCAATCACAGTCGTAACCTACATAGCGTATAGAGATAGAAATCCACCGCACGGGCACAGGTGCCAAGGCGATGAATAAATCGTGTTACAAGATAGTTTGATGTAGCAATAGAACGCCCTACAACCGCAAAATGTTGAGTGCGATTTTGCTGATATCGAGTAGAGGGCGTTACGCTTGTACGCACCGACGGAACTACAATCGTCGAGGTGCGCTCTGCGTCGATATTATAGCGATGATTGCATACTATTTGCTCGTGATGCAAATCGACCACCTCACACTCGGATGTGGTTGCAGTTGGTATGATATCGGCCCACTCGAAGGCAAAAACTCCGAGAACAAAGAACAATATCGCAACCAACTTACGCATACTATTTCGCCTTTTCTGCTTTGAGAGCAAGATGTTTAACCGTATAGACAAAGCCGATGGTGAGAATAAGGTTCAGCACCAATGCCAACACTGAAATCAGAAGCACAGGTCCTCCGATATTGTAGCCGAGAGCGATAAAAATCACACCTGCACCAACCTCGCCACGAGCGAACATTCCCACCGAGAGCGCCAATCGCTCGGTAAGCGAACGGTCACGATAGAAGAGCATAGGTGCCAACTTGCCCAAGTTGGACAACACCGTTACCGCCAACACATGAAGCGCAATCATCCAGCCCGACATCATCGGAATGGTGGCAATAAGGCTTGTCGATTCGCCTGCGGAAGGTGTTGTATCGCCAAAGTCGATCAATGGCATACTCATACCTACGAGCAGCATAAAGACAACCGAGATAGTGGTCGCAAATGCCAACTCGCCCTTGCCTCCGATATGTTGATTTTTGATAATCATACCGAAGATAAATGCCGGCAAAAGCACCTCGATATGAATTGCGCCCTGAGCACCGAAGAAGTGCTTGGTGACGGTGTAGATAAGGTAGGTCACGCCATATACCAACACTGCATAGGTAAATACGGCGTACCAATTTTGGGGCATCTCGAAGCGAGACATAAACTTCCAGCCGATGAAGAACATCGCAAAGATAGTTATCAGCATCGCCATCATCTGCCAATTCATCTCGCCAATCATCGCCACCTGCAACGGCACCATAAGGATGATGGTGTCGAGGTCGTCGAAGATTGCCAAGGTCTGCGCCTTCTGATATACCCAACTCTTCTGCAACTGCATTGCTGCAAGCATCGAGAAGAGAATTCCCGCCGAAGTAGGGGCTGCAAATCGGCTCAACAAAAGAGTCTCCTTCCAGGTCTCGCCCATACCCCACCACTCCTGCGGCATAAGCGCAAAGATGTAGTAGAGAGCGATGAATATCCACGGCAGTGCCGCAGCCAACATCGCCACAAGGTAGTCCTTGACATATACCCGAATGTTCGATTTGTCAATCTCGAACTCTCTGCCGACATTTATCATAATAAATGCCAAGCAGATGCCGAGCGTAACCTCGACCATATGCTTCAACTCGGCATACGCCTCGCCCATAAGCATAGGTAAGATTTGCGACAGCACAAGTCCGACCATTAACATCAACGAGAAGGATATAACTCTTTTCATAAGTTTGAGAGTTGAAAGTGGAGAGTTGAGAAGTTCCCAGCTCTCCACTTTATTATATTTAAGCTATTTTATAAAGCCTCAACAGTGAGAGTCTGCGCAATATTCGCCGACGAGTTACCGATGTGAATTGTGTAGGTACCCTTGTTTACCTCCCAAGCGTGAGTCTTGTCGTTCCAATATGCCAAATCCGAATGCTTCAACTCGAACTCAACGGTTGTGTGCTTACCTGCTTCGAGGTGCACCTTCTTGAACGCCTTCAACTCCTTCTTTGGACGGAGTACGGTTGGGTTATTCTCCTGAACATAGAGCTGTACAACCTCTGCACCTGCCATCTTACCTGTATTCTCCAAGCGAACAGTAACCTTCAACGGCTTCTCGGCAGAAATCTGCTTTGCAGCCTTTGCCTTGCTCAACTCGAAAGTGGTGTAAGACAAACCAAAACCGAATGGGAACAAAGGCTCAATGCCCTTCGACTCGTACCAACGGTAACCTACGAGAACAGACTCCTTGTACTCTACATCGTAGTGCTTTGGAGCAATCCACAACTCGTTAGTATTGCGGCTCTTGTAGGTTACAGGCAAGCCCTTTGGTACCATACCGTATGCCGGCGAGTCCTTGAACGACTTCTCGATAGTTGCAGGGAGCTTACCCGATGGGTTAATCTTACCTACCATAATATCGGCAATAGCCTGCATACCTGCCTGACCTGGGTACCAACCGTAGATGATAGCCGATACCTTGTCGTGCCAAGCGCTCATATCGATACCCGAGCCCGAGAGAACCAATACGATAACCTTCTTGTTTGCTGCACAAGCCATACGAACCAAAGCCTCGTCCTCCTCCATCATCTGGAATGGACGCTCCTGACCCTCGGTGTCGAAAGTACCTGTTGCAACAACCACAACATCTGCCTTCTGCAACTCGATGAAGTTTGGCTTCTCGATAGCCTTAACCTTTGCACGAAGTGCGCTGAGGAGTGCCTGCTCCGAAGTTACGCAGTTGAAACCCTTAACACGAGAAGAGCCACCACCCTGTGGAGCAACCTTTGCCCAACGGCCTACGAGCAACACCTGCTGACCCTCCTTCAATGGGAGAATACCGTCGTTCTTCAACAAGATTGAGCCCTCGGCAGCAGTCTGATACGATACCTGCTCGTGGTGAGGGAACTTAACTTCGAGTGCATCCTCGTTTGGCTGACCATTCTTGAAACGCTCGTACAAGCCGAAGCGAATCAAAGTTGCAACCATTGGGCGAATCATATCGTCGATATTCTTCTCGGTCAACTTACCCTCCTTCAAGAGACCACGCACCGAGTTGATGTGGTAGTACTCGTTAGGGTTACCAGGCATCTCAACATTCTGGCCCGAGAGAACTACCTTCTCCCAATCATAAACCGAACGCCAGTCGGTCATTACCAAACCCTTGAAACCGAGTGTGCCACGGAGAAGGTCGGTAATAACATACTTGCTCTGACCTGCCCACTCGCCATTTACGAGGTTGTACGAAGTCATTACAGAGCCGGCACCTGCGTCGATACCGGCCTTGAATGCAGGAGTGTAGATCTCCATCATCGCACGCTCGTCAACGATTGAGTTCGAGAGCTTACGATAGAGCTCGGTGTTGTTACATACAAAGTGCTTCAAGCAAGCCATTGTACCTGTGCCCTGCATACCTGTAACATAGTTCTCGACCATACGAGCAGCCAAATATGGATCCTCGCCCATATACTCGAAGTTACGACCGCACTGCGACGAACGATAGATGTTCATACCAGGGCCGAGCAACACGCCTGCACCTGCCATACGGGTCTCGTAACCTACCGCCTCGCCATAAGCGTGTGCCAACTCGGGGTTGAAGGTCGATGCGAGAGCGATAGTTGCAGGGAACTGGGTGGTCTTCTGTGGGTGGCGCACCTCGTTCTGATCTGGCAACGAGTGGTTGATACGCACACCTGCCGAAGCATCTACCATAAATACGTGTGGCAAGCCCTTTGCAGGAGCTCCCGGAAGGAAGAACTTGTTGTGACCGTGAGTCATCTCAATCTTCTCATCGAGCGACAATGTAGCCAACACCTCGTTAGCCTTAACAGTCGCCTCATCCCACGACATCATCTCGCCCTTCTTAGCTGCGAATGCCGATGTTGCCAATGCAAGGGCAACAAACGAAAGAATCAGTTTTTTCATAGTTTTTTGTTCGTTATTGGTTAGTTGTATTTTTCTATCTTTTAGCCATTGGCCATCAGCCATTAGCTTTTTAATAGAGAGTTTAGGGAATTTAGGGAATTTAGGGAATTTAGTGAAATTAGAGAAATTGGTAATTTTCATTAAACTCATTAAATTCACTAAATTCTTTACCCCCCCCTACTACTTCAAAATCGTAAATGATTGAGCTATTTTTTTGCCAAGCAAGGCGACAAATCCGCAGCATAGTAAGCCTATGTGAGGAATTTGGCGACCGCAGATTGGTAAAAAAAGAGCCAATCAGAACGATTTTACTTCTTCTCTGCTGGTACTGGTGCTGCAACTACCATAGTCTTGTCGATGCGGAGAGTAACATTGCTATCCACCTCGATAAGGAGGGTTGTATCCTCAACCTTCTTTACAACTGCATAGATACCACCTGCGGTGATAACCTTGTCGCCCGATTTGAGACCATTGCGGAACTTCTCCATCTCCTTGCGACGCTTCGACTCTGGACGCCACATAAAGAAGTACATAATAAGAATCATTGCGGCAATCATAATCCAGAACGACCAGTTGTTACCTGCCATTCCTGCCTGTGGAGCAGCACCTGCGGCTGCCTGCAAAAGTGAAATCATAACGAATTAAATATTAAAAGTTAAAAATTAAAAATTTGTCATTTTTAGAGCAAGCCTTTGCCCGATTTTACAATCTTACCCTCCTCGGTCAGTCGTGCGATGATACGGTCGAGCAAGCCATTGATAAAACCACCGCTCGAATCGGTAGAATAGCACTTGGCGATGTCTATATACTCGTTCATCGTTACTCGCACAGGTATTGAAGGGAAGTTCTCTGCCTCGGCGATTGCGGTGACGAGGATAATCTGATCCATCAACGCCACACGCTCGATATCCCAATTCTGCATAGAGTTGTCGAGAAGGAGCGAGATACGCTCAAAGCCAGCAATGGCGTTGCGCAACAACGACTTTGCAAAGTCGAGGTCCTCCTCGCTCTTGAACTGTGGCATAAGCTTAATCGCCTCGTGCGCCTCACGCATCGAGAGGATGGTGCGAGATACCATAGTCAAGATGAAGCCCAAGTCGTCGTTCCACAAGATAGACTGCTCCTCCAACACTCTGTCGAGTGGCTCGAACTCTTCGAGCATCGTCATATAGATGTCCGACACGAGCTGCGCATCCTCACGGAACGAACGCTCGTCAGATGCCATATACTTCATATAGAACGGCTGACGGATAAGGGCGTTGTAGAGCGCCACGATAAGGTCACGATGGTTTGCCCACGACAACTTTCGTGCCTTCAACTGCACCTGCAACTCCTCGTCTTCGTTGAGACGGGCGATAACCTTATTCTCCACAAACTTGCGGTTTGGGTGGAGGTCGTCGTATGTAGGTAACTTCTTGTTTTCGCCGATGCGGATACGCTCGGCAGCATACTCGGCAATCTCGGGAACGAGAGCGAGTAGGTGGAAATAGAGGTCGTAGGCCTTATCGATCGATGCAACGAGGTTTTTCTCGCTTGCTACGGGTGTCAAACCCTCGCACTGAGTGTGCGCATAGACAGCCTTCACGACCTTGGTTCGGAGAACTCTTCTGCTTAACATAATATCAAAGAGACTATTCAAAAATTTCTATAATCGCACAAAGATAAGAAAAAAAGTTGTACTTTTCAATTAAAAATTAAGAATTAAAAATTAAAAGTGATTTTTATGAGGCGGGCTGTGCCCTTTATAGGAGGCGCAATCAGAGATTGCTTTATTGGAGGCGTAGCCAAAGGCTACTTGATAGGAGAAAAAACAGACCATATATTTGCAAAATAAGCCCAAATAGGCTACCTTTGTCTATATGAAACCTGGCTCACATACGGGAAGTTATCGCAGATTGAAGGTCTATCGCAAAGCGGAGATTATATACGATCTCACTTTCTATTTTTGTGGCAAATATCTTCGCAAGGGCGACCGCACCATAGACCAAATGGTACAAGCGGCTCGTTCGGGCAAACAAAACATCATCGAAGGCAATGAAGTCGCAAATACCTCTACCGAAACATTCTTAAAGTTGTTAGATGTGGCGCAAGGGAGTCTTCAAGAACTCCTTGCCGACTACGAAGACTATTTGCGAGTTCGAAATCTCAGATTATGGAGCCCTAGATCAAAAGAGGTTACCGCAATGCGAAAACTCGGCATCGAGCACGAAGATAGCGCATATTTTCTTTCGTTGGCGCAGACTCGCAGTGACGAGGTTGTGGCAAATATGGTCATTGTGCTAATCTATCAGGCCGATACCCTACTAAACGGCTATTTCCGCAAACGCTATAACGATTTTCTACAAGAAGGTGGCTTCCGAGAGAGGCTAACTCGGGAGCGGCTTGCTCATCGCAACAAAGAGAAATAACCTCCTATCAAGCCGACTTATCGGCCTCTCCTATCAAGAGCGGAATGCTCATCTCCTATCAAGCACCATAGGTGCGTCTCCTAACTGTGCGCAGCTCTATCAAGCCGAGTCATCGGCTTTTCCTATCAAGCACCACAGGTGCCCCCCAAAAAAAACCGCCCCACCTTTGCAGGTAGAGCGGTTTGTTGCTAAAATAGACCTATTACTACAACGCATATGTTACACTACAACTCTTAACATACGAACAAGCCGTATTGGTTGAGTTACTATTATGGTGCTGCATTACAGGGTTTGACGATGTCATTGTCATCGTTTTGTTGATAGTTACCGATGAGTAGTTATTATTACCCTTTGCAGACGCAGAGCCGGCAGAAGTGCCACTGATATAACAGTTATACGTTGTCTCAATATTCGATATGAATCTTGATCCTTGTGCCTCTGATTCGCCCTTCACAACAACATTAGTATTTGCAGGAAGGTAGAAGGTCTTAGTTACAGAAGATGCGCCTGTATTCATACTGGAACCCACAGCTGATCCAAGACGAAGAGCTGTACCTCTAGACGTATTATTCCAGGCAACATTTCCGCTCTCGCTCCAAGTGCCATCATTTGCAGTTACATTCATAGTGTAAGGAATACCTGTTACATAGGTTGCGTAGGTTGGCGAAGTGAGGGTGTAACCATTCTTCAAAACAACCTTGATTGACGAACTGTAAGAGCCGTAGCCCAAAGTGGTCTTCCACTCCGAGCCTGGAGTCAAGTTTGCAGTCGAACCACCATAAGTGAGGGTAGTAGACTTAACGAAGTTGGTCTGGATATATGCATCCGAGATATCAACGCGAGCACGATACTCGTTACCGTAAACATCGTTACGCAAAGCCTTCGAACCATTGTTCGAGTACGAAGTATATACGTTGTAAGTTGCTGTTGGAATTGAGGTTACGGTAATAGTCTTAGCATCACTCTTGAGAACTGTCTCTTGACCGTTCAACATAATCTTTGCGTAGGTGCAAATCGAGTATGTTCCACTTGGATAGCCCTCGATCTTAATCTCCTCAGCCGAGAGAACACCGCTCTGTGCCGAAGCCTCGTGGAGCTGACCGTTAATCTCGATACCGAGAGCCAAAACGTGATCCGCAGGAACGCCATTTACACCAATGTTGCGTGCGTAGATTGTGTTACCAGCGAGCTCGAATGACGATACATTCCAGCTGTCGTACCAAGTCTCAATAGTACCAGGAACCAACGAAGCATCCTCCCAAGTGAGCTTGTAGCCCTTGCGGTGGCTTGCAGCGAATGTTACATCGTAAACCTCACGCTCAAGCTCTCCACCATTGATATCCAAAGCTGCAATCTCGAGTGTGCCAACAGTTGCAGGGGCAACATTTACATAATAGGTATAGTAGCCCTCGCTATCCATTGGGATATTCTCGAGGTTTGTGAGGGTGATAACACGCTCATTACCTGCGAACGAAAGTGCCATAACCTTAGTTACCGAAGTAGAGGTTGGCTCAGTAGCCTGAGCAGCCGACTGGAGCAACTTATCAGCCTCAGCCTTACCCTTTGTACGACCAGGCATTGTCGAACCGGTATCCTCATCACGAACGGTCGAATAGTCATCGCTTGTGTATGCACCCTGGATGTGCAACGAAGCAGAACTCTCAGACGAGCCGGTGAAAGCACCTGCGATAGCTGCATCGCTCGAAGTGATGGTGATTTGCTTCAACTGCTTTGGAGTTACGCCATCTGGCTCAAAAGCACGAATTGCGATAGCTCCGGTCAAGGTTGTGAGTTCCTTTGCTCCAATACCATTCGAAGATACCGACTCCGAAGTCGAAGCGTACATATATGGCTCCCACATACCGTTCTGCTCAGTTGGAACAGTGATATTAAGGTTTGCAACATACTTGTAATTGTAGGTTGCAGCTGCTGCATAGTATGCCATTGTCGAGCCCAAAATCGAGCCAGAATCCTGAGTCGTATATGTGCTCTCACCCTTTGTCAACGACAACGAGGTATTGAACGACACTGCCGATGTAGGATATGCAATGTGATATACACGTGGCGAGGTTGCATCAACCGAGATATCGCCATTGAAAGCTGCCGAGTTAGTACCCCAACCCGACTTAATAGTCAACTTATTTACTACGCTAAATGGCTTGTTGTAGTCAGCGTGCTCCTGCAAGAGTGCGATCTGGTCGTTCTCCTCCCAAGTAGCCTTCAAGTCGTCGCCGTAGGTAGCCTTAGTCTCGCCGCCGATACCAACCTCGGCGTAGATAGTGTGCGAACCACCAACATTAGCACCACCCTGCTGTGGTACGTTTACATTCAAATCGTTGTCCAAGTCGCTCTGACAAGCAGCAAATGCCGCAAGAGCCAAAATCGAAACAAATAACTTCTTCATAATTTTTCCTCCTTTTAGCATTTGTTAATTAAAGACCATACCAACCATCATCGACGCCATCGCCAAATGTCAAATCACCAGTCGAACTCTTGTAGCCGGCCTCGCAAGCTACATCTACAACCATCACCGATGGTGCAGTGTACTCCTCATTGTTTGTGTTAAAAATCATAAATATCTGTAATTTGTAATTATTGTATCTACACAATTCTCAAAAAATCGAGGCAAATATACTCTTTCATTTTTATACAAAAAAATTTTTTCAACGAATCGGCACTTTACTAAAATAAACAGGGGAGGGTGGATGGTGATAGAGGGTGTTAGGGGGTGTTAGAGGGTGTTAGAGGGCTTGCGTTTTTCGAGTTCTATGAACTCCGAAGCGTATCACGGTGCAACATCAATAGGGGTTATAGGGGCAATAGGGATTATAGGGAATGCGCTGAAAGTTTTTTGGTTTTCCGAACTCCTACCCTTATCTCGGCGCAACGAATTAAGGGTTTACTGGGGTTTACTAGGGGCGCACCTTCGGTGCTTACTGGGGTGCGCTTCGCTTTTTTTTTAGTTTTCCGCTCTCCGTTTTCCGTTTTCCGTTTTCCGTTTTCCGCTCTCAACTCTCAACTACAAAAAGAGTTAGCCGTGTGGCTAACTCTTTTTGTACTCTCCCGGTGTCATACCCGTAATTCGCTTGAAATACTGTCCCATAAACGACGGATTTGGGAAGTTCAGATAGAAGGAAATCTGCTGAATACTCATATTGGAATATTTCAGCAAGTGTTTGATTTCCAGCGCAACAAACTCGTCTATCCACTGATGCACCGACTTGCCCGTGAAGTTGCGGATAACACGAGAAAGGTGCTTCGACGAGATATTCATCCGCTCGGCATAGAACTCCACATTTCGTTGCTCTCGATAGTGCTCCGAAAGCAGCGTCATAAGTCGCTCGAAATACTCCGAACTGCGCTCCTTAACACCCATAGGAGGCATTGCGTTCGCCTTATCCATAACTGCATCGGCAATGCGGTATATCATAGCGCAATAAAGGTGATGCAACGCCAACTCCTGATAGTCGGAGAGCTCCTTTGCGGAGTACTGCTCGTGCAGTGTCTCGAAGAAGCGGCACACACCGTGCATATCATCCTTGCCGATATGGGCAATATAGGCATTTGCCCTCAGCTGTGCCACCATACGGGCGATAAAGCGGACATCCACATTCATCTTGGCAAGGAACTTGGGCGAGAATGCCAGCATATAGAATTCGCTATCTGCCAACGAGTGGAATTGAAGCACCGAAGCCGATGAGAGGAAGAATTGGTCGGCTTTGAGGTGGTACTCGCTCATCTGCGATGAGAACGACACCTCGCCACGCACACACAACACCATAATCAAGGCGTCGATACGGCACGGATATTTCAGCACCTGCGACTTCGACTCCTCGACATCGGCAAAGTGCATCATTGCTGCGCCCTCGATGTCGATAATCTCGACGCCCCTCACCTCACGCAATGCATCGGCATAGTATGGGAATATGCTCTGTTTTGTCATAATACTTAAAAACTTTTAATTTTTCAAGTCACCCTCACAGGAGGGGGATTTAGGGGGTGGGTAACACCTGGAACACTTTAAATTAAAGTGTTCCGCCGACTTCCCACCAGAATGCACGGAGTCCGAGCTTTGGATTGGCCGTATCGAGCGCACGCAACGCATCGAGCAACTTCCAACAACGCTCATCGTCGGTGATGGAGATAATCGCAGAGTTCATCATCGGCCATACAGCATCGCCGAGGTGAGGCTCACCGGTTGCAGTACCGCAACCCATAACCTCCTCCCACGAGGTATAACCACGAACGCCGAGTTCCTTCATTGTCTGCTGTACCTCGTCGTAAAGTGCCTGATCACAGGCTATAAATAGAGCTTTCATAATTTCACAACATTATAATAACAAAAAACCTTTAATTGTCAATTATCAATTGTCAATTATCAATTAGATTTACGCATTCAACATTGCTGCATCCTTGGCTGCCTTCTTTGCACGACGCTTCTCGCCATTGAGAGCGAACATTGCAAAGAGAACAGGAATAAGGAAGAGTGTTACAAGGGTCGAGAACGAGAGTCCCCAAGCCACTGACATACCGAGCGAGTTCCACATCTCAGCACCAACGCCCGTACCAACTGCCATAGGCACCATACCGAGTACGGTGGTCAAGGTGGTCATCAGGATTGGACGCATACGAGAGCGACCTGCTGCTACGGCAGCATCGAGAATCGAGTAACCACGACCTACGAGCAAGCGAGTGTAATCGACAAGCACGATACCGTTATTTACCACGATACCCACCAACATCAGAATACCGAGCAAGCCCATAACGCCCATCGCTGTGCCCGATGCCAACATTCCGAAGATTACACCCACCAACGCAAATGGCAACGAGAACATAATCACGAATGGATAGGTCAATGACTCAAACTGTGAAGCCATAATCACGAATACGAGGATTACCATCAACGCCAAGAGCAAGTACATATCCTTGAAGGTATCCTGCTGATCCTCGAACGAACCTCCGAACTCCCAGGTGATACCCGCAGGCAACTCCATACTATCGAGCTCCGCCTTGATACCTCCGATAAGGTCGGACATTGCATAGCCGTGACCAATAGCACCCGAAATCTTCACATAACGAGAGCGGTCCTTACGCTGAATTGTCGGAGGAGTCTGAGCCTCGATTACATGGCCCACATCACGCACCTTAACAGCCTGTCCCGACTGCGAATAGAGGGTAATATTCTCCAAATCCTCGATAGACTCACGATATTGGCGGTCGTAGCGCACCAAGATGTCATACTCCTCGCCATCCTCACGATAGTAGGAAGCCACAGCACCATTTACACGGTTACGGAGGAAGGTTGCAGCAGTAGCCACATTCAAACCATTGCGAGCCAACTTATCACGGTCGAATACTACCTGATACTCAGGGGTATATTCATCACGAGAGATTGTAACCTCGGTACAGCCTTCGAGCGAGAGCATTCGCTCCTTAATCTCGGCAGCAATGCGGTCTGTTGTATCGAAATCGTAGCCATAGAGCTCGACATCCACAGTCTGCTGACCTCCGGCACCACCCTTCTGTCCCGACTCGATAACCTCGAAGGTACGAATCTCGGCATACTGCTTCAAATCCTTACGCATCAAGTCGCAAATCTCCGACAACGAACGCTCACGCTCGGTCTTCTTCAAGAGGCGAACATTCATCGAGATATAGTGAGTACCATTCTCCTGCATCGAAGCGTAAGTATTGTCGGTATCTGCCGAACCCTCGCTCATACCGATTGCGACAATCTCAGGATAGTCACGACGGAACTGCTCGTCGATACGCAACGCCAAGTCACGAGTAATCTCCTGACGAGTACCGATTGGCAACTTAATCTTCACGGCAATACGGGCATTATCCTGTGCAGGGAAGAACTCGGTCTTCATACGAGGTGCAAGTCCTACCATAACGGCAACGAACAATGCCAATGCGCCAAAGAGGAAGGTCTTGCGGTGATTTACACACCAATTGAGAGCCTTGCCGTAGATATTCTCCAACCAGCCCATTGCGCCATCCACATACTTCTGCATTCGAGATTTCTTCGGATTCTGCTTCATAATCAACGAGCAGAGCACCGGAGTAAAGGTCAATGCAGCAGCCATCGAGACGGTCAAGGTGATAGTTACCATCCAACCCATAGGCTTGAACAACACTCCCGCCATACCTGTAATCATAGTCAAAGGAAGGAATACCGCCAAAGTGGTCAAAGTCGAAGCGATAATCGAGACACCCACCTCCTTGGTAGCGAAGATTGCCGCCTGCTTAACTCGTGCGCCTCTATCGACATGGGAGGTGATATTCTCCAACACCACAATCGCATTATCCACGACCATACCGATTGAGATAGAGAGCGACGACATAGTGATGATATTCAGCGTACTTCCCGTAGCCAAGAGGTAAATCAATGCCGAGAGCATCGAGATAGGGATGGTCAAGACGATGATAAACATCGCACGCCAGCGACCGAGCATCATCATAACCACGAACATAACCACGATGAAGGTGGTCAAGATGGTATCCTTCAACGAGCCTGCAACATCCAAGATGTTGTCCGACATATCGATATATGGCTCGATAGTAACATCCGACGGAAGATCCTTGCGCAACTCCACCAAACGCTCGTGCACCTTCTTCGAAATCTGAACGGCGTTAGCATCGGTCTGCTTCTGGATAATCATCATACCGCTTCGGGTACCATTGTTGAACGACTCCTGAGCACGCTCCTGCTGGGTATCGGTTACGGTTGCAACATCTCGCAAGTAGATATTCGCACCATTGCGGCTGCCCACAACGATATCGAGCATCTCCTCCGCACCGTTGAACTCCTGATCGACACGCAACGAGTAGGTATTCGAGCCCACATCCATCTGACCGCCAGGCACCGAGACATTCTCCTGTCCGACAATCTGCGCAATCTGCTCGATTGTCATACCGTATGCCTCCAACTTGTAAGGGTCGCAATAGATCTGAATCTGACGCTCCGGAATACCCGACACCGACACGGTACCTACACCCTTAACACGAGCCAAAGGTGTTGTAACACGCTCGTCGATAATCTTATACAAACCACTCCACGACTCCTTCGCCTTGATTGCCATGAGCATAATAGGAGCCTCCTCGGTCGAGAACTTGAAGATAATAGGCTTATCTACATCGTCGGGGAGGATGTTGGTTGCAACATCGAGTTTATCACGAATATTTGCCGTAGCGACATCGCTATCGATTCCGTACTCGAATTCGAGCACTACAATAGAGATATTCTCCTTCGACTGTGACGAGATATGCTTCAAGTCCTCAACACTGTTGAGTGTATTCTCCAATGGTCGGGTAACATTCTCCTCGATATCGATAGCACTCGCACCAGGATAGGCGGTGATGACCATAATATTGGTGGTCTCGATATGCGGGAAGAAGTCGATTGGCAGCTTCGTAAACGAGAAGATACCAAAAATCGAGATAGCGACAAAAACCAGAATTGTCGTTATCGGATTATTGACTGCTGATTTATAGATATTCATCGTAAAAGATTCTTTAACTATTTAACAACTTCAACCTTTGCACCGTTGGTGAGTGCCATATGGCCCTTGGTAACGACCATCTCGCCACTCTTAACACCCGAGTACAACTCGAACTCGGTATCCAAACGACGACCAAGCTCAACCTTCGAGTAGCGAACAGTGCTATCCGCAGGGTTGTAAACATATACATAGCGGTCACCCGAGCCCATCAACTTCTGAACGGCACGATCAGGCACTACCACATTGTTCTTCTTGCCATAAGGGAGTGTTACACGAGCAAACATACCCGGGCGAACACGCTCGTTTGCATTTGGAATCTGCACCTCTACCTGGAAGGTGTGAGTTGCCTGATTGATAGTAGGATATACACGAGCAATCTTACCCTTGAATACCTCCTCGCCATAAGCGTCGAGAGTGATATATACAGGCATACCCTTCTTCACCTTGCCGAAGAATGGCTCCGACACATTTATCATAATCTTAACCGGCTTGATCTGCGCAACAACCAATACAGGCGATGCTCCGCTGTACATATCACCCTTATCGTAGTTACGAGCAGTTACGATACCCGAGATAGGCGATACGAGGGTTGTATTCTCAACGAGATTATTATATGCGGTCTGTGCCACCTCGTACTGCAAGCGACGAGAATCCCACTCCGACTTCGACGCACCACCGAACTCGTACAACTCATTTGTACGCTCGTACTCCTTCTTTGCATTATCCAACTGTGCCTTTGCCTGTACAAGCGACGAATTATCGAGCTTTACGAGCAAATCACCCTTCTTTACGTGGTCGCCCACATCGAAACGAATCTCCTTGATACGCAATGGCTGCTGCGGTGCGATATTGTTCACAACCTGAGCCTCGACAGTACCTGTAAAGGTTACCTCCTGCGATACCATACGGCTTGCTACTGTCTGCACCTCAACCTTTGGAAGTACTACAACCTCCTCTGCTACGCTCTGCTTTGCAGTCTGCTTCGAGCCACACGATACCATCGCTGCAGCTGCCAACACAAACATCGAATTCAAAAAAATCTTCTTCATAGTTATATCTGTTTTTTATTATTTATTTCCGAATTTATTTTCATACTTCTGCTCATACTTCTCGATATAGTCGTGATTGCTCTTAACCTCGTGGTTGCCGAGAATTTTATCGAGCGAAATCTTCGCCATAAGGAAGTTGTAGATTGCGCTATTGCGACCCAACTCCGCCTGAGTAAGAGCCAACTGCGAGTTATCGACATCGACCAAAGTACCACGACCGACCTCGTAACGCTTAACTGCAATCTCGTAGCCACGCTGTGCCTGACCTACGGTAGCCGCAGCCGACGAGAACTTCTTAACATTGGTCTGCATATTGTTGAGCGACTGAACCACTGCCACCTGCAACTGACGCTCGGCGTTCTCACGCTGCAACTTCAAGTTCGAGAGGTTCAAGTTTGCTTGCTTGATAGCGGCACGACGCTGACCACCCGCAAAAATCGGAATATTCAACTGCACACCTGCATACGAGTATGGATTCCAAGCCTTGCCCTGGAAGAACTTGCCATCGTTGCCGAGTGCGGTGTAGAGGTAAGCGGCATTAATCGAGAGGGTTGGAACATTTGCCAACTTCGAGATTTTGAGTGCGCTTTCGATCATACCCTGCTGGATATCGAGCTGCTTCAAAGTCGAGTTGTTCGACAAATCGAGCTCGGAGAGGGTCTTGGCGTAGTTCATCTGCGCCTCGTAGTCTGCCAACGAGCCGGCAACATCGATATTCTTGTTCAAATCGATACCGAGCAACGCCTTCAACTGCCACAAGGTCAAAACCACGCTATTCTGCGCCTCGATAACATTCGGAATTGCATTCTGCACCGACACATTCGACGAGATAAAGTCGAACTCCGACACCGAGCCTACATCGTAACGCTTCTTGATGTTCTTATTGTTCTCAACGGCATTATCATAGACTCGCTGATATACCAGCAACGACTCCTTAGCCAACAACACCGAGAAGTATGCCTGCGACACCTGCTCAATCATATCGATCTGCGACGAGCGAGCCTTCTCGATTGCGAGCACAACATCTGCCACCGACACTTTGAGGCTCTCCCACAACTGCGCATTCACTACGGGCATCGAGCCTGTGATACCGCCATTGAAAGAGTTGTCCTGACCGACCTTAATGGTCTGAGTCTGACCACCAAAGTCCATCGCCATAGTCTGCTTTGCAATCACTCGCTGATACTGTGCCGTAAGGTCGAAGCGAGGATAGAGCGCAGAGTACGACTCCTGCTTTGCAAAACGCTTAATCTCAATCTCCTGCTCGGCAACCTTAATTGTTGGCGATTCGGTCAACGCAATTTGGAGCGCCTGCTCCAAAGTCAAGGTCAAAGCCGACTGCTCGGTACTTTGTGCCACCGAAACCATCGCATAGGTAACAAAACCCAAAAATAAACCAAGTTTTTTCATCTTACCAATCATATATATTTATACTATTCTGTTATCTTCTCTGCCAAATATTTATCTATTTGCTCGACACCCTTCAAAGTTGCGATACCTCGGAAGAAGTTGATAATCGTGTAGCGGAACGCCTCCTGCTCGGTTACCCCATTCGGCAACACCAAACGACCGTGACGACGCATCAAACCCATCGAAGTATAGTAGAGCATCGTAATCGAGAGGTCGATATTGACTATCTCCGAAATCAGCCCCTCCTCGACCAAACGACTCAATTTAGTACGAAGTTGATTCAATCCGTGATCACGATTTTCTGTCATTACTCGCTCGTACAACTCGGGATAGAACTTTGCCAAATTCTCCATAACACGCTTGCGAGTAGCTCCTCGCACCATCATAGCATCGAACATCTCGAAGAGTACCGGAATGCCCGACTGCGATGCAGATACCGACGCTCGCACCTCTTCTTCCTCCTTTTGGAAGAGATATTTGATGCTATGATAGAGCAGTTCTGCCTTATCACCAAACATCTCGTAGAGAGTACGCTTCGAGATGCCCAAATCGTGCGCCAAATCATCCACTCGCAACGATTTAACACCCAATTCTGCAATCATCTCGGCAGCACGCTTGATAATTTTTGCTCGTTTAGCCATTCTTTCACACTTTTCAACGGTGCAAAGATACGAAAGAAAACTCAAAACACCAAAAAAGTTTTCAAAGTTTTTATGCGCCTGTACTATCCTTTTTCTCACATCGATTGCAAGAACTCCACGACAACTGTTTTGCACTACCCATTAAACGCCAACAAACAGTTTATTATTATAAATAATAGGTAAAATTTTGCAATAAATATTTATTTTTCATACCTTTGTATATTAAGTATTGTAAAAAACATACAAAAACATAAAACTCAATCAACTTATTATTAACTAAAAACCAAAACAAGATGAAAAATTTGACAAAAATTTTCATGGCGGTTGTGGCGGGAATGTTTGCATTCTCGTGCGTTACAGACACAACTGAGGACCTCGGTATCGAGGTCGGCAAGGGGGGGGGTAATACCCAGATCACCCTTTCGTTGGAGGAGAGCCGTACCCAGCTCGGCGAGAAGGCTGACGGCTTGTATCCTGTTTATTGGAGCGAGGGCGACGCTATCGCAGTGAATGGCGTTATTTCGACTCCACTTGCAGCCGAGGCAGCAGGTCAGACATCGGCTACTTTCCAGATTAGCGGCGATGTAGCTTATCCTTACTGCGTTGTCTATCCTGCACCAGAGGCTGTTGCTATCGAGGATGAGACTACCGAGGAGGAGCCAACTCCAGAGCCAACACCAGAGCCAACTCCGGAGCCATCTCTTCCGGAGAACACCTATCCTGTAACATTCGCAAATGTTCAGCCTTACACCGTTGGCACATTTGCACCTAAGTCGGCTCCTATGTACGCATACACCGTCGAGGCTGCCGAGGGCGAGGAGCAGCTTCCAATTCAGATGCAGCACCTCTCGGGCGCTCTTCGTTTGGCTGTTAAGGGCGACATCACCCTCACTGCAATGACTATTGCTGCCGAGGGTAAGATCGCAGGTACATTCCTTATCGACTGCAAGACCGGCACTTTGACCGCACACGAGGAGGCTGTGAACAACATCACCGTTGTATTGCCTGAGGGCGGTTTGAAGCTCAACGCAGATGTTGCTACCCCTATCTATGTAGCAGTTCCTGCGGGCGAGCACGGCATCTACACCATCACACTCGTTTCTGACGCATTGACCGACAACACTATGATTGTTCGCTTCAACAGCGACTTCCACCCTGTTGTTCCTGGCGTTGTTAAGGAGTTTGGCGAGGTTACCTTCACTCCAAACGCTAACAATGGCGAGGAGGGCGAGTTGGTAATCGTGAATGCTGCTCAGATGAAGCGTTTGGCACAGTTGTCGGAGGTTGGTCAGTTGGGCGGTGTAACCAAGGTTTCGATTGGCGCAACAATCGATATGTCGGATGTTAATTGGACTCCAATCAACATCTTCCCATCTATCGTATTCGATGGTGGCTCGGACAAGGGTTACGAGATTCAGGGCTTGACTGCTCCGTTGTTCAACACAACTGCTGCTAAGATTCAGAACTTGAAGCTCACAGGCGTAAATATCGTTGAGACCGAGCAGCCTATCGTTGGTGCTGTTGCTCGCATCCTCCACGGTTCAATGACAAACTGCGAGGCTTCGGGTACTTTGACCGTAAATAACACTACATTTACAACAACCTCTTCGATGTCGTCTTACACCGTTATCAGTATTGGTGGTATGGTTGGTCAGGCATCGGGCGTAGCTTTCAAGGATTGTACAAACCGTATCAATGTAACCATCAACTCGTTGGCAGCTCCTGAGCAGACAAAGGTTTATGCTGCAGTAGGTGGTGTAGCGGGTGGTGCTCACTCGAAGTCGTCGTTCGACAATGTCGATAACTACGGTAAGGTTCTCATCGACAACCCTACAACTGCAAACTACAACATCGCAGGTGTACTCGGTCAGATGACAAACTTCAAGCTTGAGCTTCCAGAGGTTACCGCTATGACAAACTGCGATAACTACGGCGAGGTTTGCACAGCTGCAAGTAACATCTGTGGCACACTCACCATCGGTGGTATTGTACCAAGCATGGTGAAGGATATGACCGACTTCTCGAACAACACCAACAATGCTCCTATCCACAACAGCGGTAAGGCTGGCAATACAAATATGGCGGGTATCGTAGGTTGGGTTAACTATTCTACTATCAAGGATTGTACAAACAATGCTCCTATCTACAACGAGGGTTATGTAACCTCTTTGCAGATGGGCGGTATCAATGGTGACAACGTTGCTGCAGGTATCGTTAATTGTACAAACAACGCTACTGGTGCTCTCTACAATATTGCAGAGACTGCAGGTGGTAATGTATATATTGGCGGTATCTCGGGTGGTGACAATGCTGACCACGCAACATCGAACAATGCAGACCCTGTTAAGGATGCCGTTTCTGGTTGCTACAACCACGCTCCTATTTCGCACAACGGTGTAGCGAAGGCGGTATTCCTTGCCGGTATTCACGCTCGTACTATCGGTGTAAATATCAACAACTGCCACAATACAGGTGACATCACTCACACCGGTACTACCCTCGTTTGGACGGACGAAGGCAAGGAGGTATCTCATAGTAACACCTACATTTGCGGTATCAACGGTATCGATTCGAAGGATATTACCAATTGTACAAATACCGGTAATCTCACCGTTGGTGGCGAGAGTGTTCTCAAGGCTTCGGGCTTCTATGTAGCAGGTATCGGAGCAACACCTAAGGGTAGCGTTAAGGATTGTACAAACTCGGGTAATATCAGCGTAAATAATGTTACAGGTAGCGGCAACTTGAACATCTTCGGTATCTTCGCTAAAAATGCAGCGGGTGAGGGTCTTTCTGTTGACAACTGCGACAATAGCGGTTCTATCACCGTTGGTGACAAGGCTACTGTAACAGCAGGTACAACATCAAGCCACTCTCCATATATCGGAGGTTGTGTAGGTTCTGTTTACACTACTATTTCGAACTGCGATAACACAGGTAACATTACCGTTGGTAAGCTCGTTACAAATGGAACTACCTATGTTTCAGGTGTAAATTATAAGACCGAAAATGTTCCTATGTCATCGTGTACAAATAGTGGTTCTATCACTATCGGTAACGCATCTGAAAAGACCACTCTCGCAAGCCTTATGGTCGGTGGTGTATCGAATAACGTATATGGTTATATGCATTCGTGCGAGAACAAGGCAAGCGGTGACATCACCATTACAAACCTCGCAATGAATCAGATATGGATTGCCGGTGTTGCTTCAAGTGCATATCTTACATCTATCGATACTCCGACAAACAAGTGGTCGTCAAATAACAACTACGGAGACATTAACATCACCAACTCTTCGACCAACGCTTCGAGCCAGTATATTGGTGGTATTGCAGCATATGTCGCAAATGGTACCGCAACTGCGGATAATGTAACCGAGTGGTATCAGTGTGTGAACCACGGTAATATTACCGTTACAGGCCACGCACAGGCTGTTAACTCGTCGAACAAGAACGGTCGTCTTCATATCGGCGGTTGCTTCGGAAATGCAGTTCACAACTTCAACTACACCGAGTGTAATAACGAGGGCGCAGTGAAGGCTGTGAATATCAAGAGCGGACACAACATCTTTATGGCCGGCGTATTTGGCGGTATCGCAAATAGTACAACCAACAAGAATGTTACATTCAAGGATTGTGTAAACCGTGGTGCTGTATCGGCATCGGCAGTTACAGATTCGAGCATTGCTTCTCAGTCGGGTCAGAGTGAGGGTCTCTTCGTAGCAGGTATCATCGGTGGTTACTGGTTCAAGAAGAACTCGGCAGAGCACGATGTAAACTACGTTGGTTTGAAGAACTATGGTGCACTCTCAATTGGCGGCTCATACTTCGTATCGGGCAAGCGTGAGAGTATGGGTGGTATCGTTGCAGATATTGCAGGTATCGGCGACTTCTACGACTGCCACAACGAGGGCTCTATCACATTCGAGCCTACTAAGGGCACTTCGGTAAAGGCAAACGTACGAATTGGCGGTATCGTAGGTGATGCGTATGCAGCAGGAACTGATAATAGTCCGACCATCACATTCGACTACTGTACCAACAAGGGTAATATTGCCGCTAAGTCGTTCACAACCAGCACCTATGTAATGTTGGGCGGTATTACAGGCTATACGTATAATAGTGGTACACCTAACTTCACATACTCGAACTGCGGTAACTCAGGTACAATTTCGATTGAGGGCGTAACAACAACCAACAACTTGCGTGCCGGCGGTTTGATCGGATACTCGGATGCTACAAAGTGTACATTCGCAGGCAAGAATGTCAACATCGGTACTGTTAAGATTAATGACTGTAGCGGTACTCAGTATGCAGGTGGTATCATTGGTCAGACAACAAAGAAGCCTGTATCGAACGCAGAGTCTTACGGTACTATTCACGCTATAGGCGTAACATACGCGGGTATTATTACAGGTACTCCTTATGCTGCTGCAACCAAGGCTGCAACTTGCGGTGTTGGCGGTAATTTGGTGCTTGCGGTGGAGACAACAGAGATAGAAGACGCGGACTCAGGTACCGTAGAGAAAACTGAAACCGATATCCTCACTCCAATCACTACTGAGAACTGGTTCAAGTACATCTACAGCAACGCTGTAACCGAGGCTCAGGCAACAGATGATGGTTGCTACCTCTTGACAGCGAAGCCTTCGTTGCCACAAGCACCGGCAGCAAAATAATTAACAGAGTAGTTTAACCATTAAATTTTGAAGGCATTATGAAAAGAAATATTTTGGGCTATTCTGCTCCTGAGGTAAATATTTTCGAGGTTGTAGCCGAGCGTGGCTACAATGTAAGCGAGCCTGTTTCGGGTGGCGTCGGCTCGATGCTCCCAGGCTTCGGCTCGGAGGAGGATGACCTTATCTACTAAAAGCAAAAGAGGC
>JBGVMU010000025.1:0-170041 GCA_045124955.1 Alistipes sp.
GATAATACAAGACCTAAACATAATTTAGGTGGTTATAGCGGTGAGGTTCCACCTCTTCCCATTCCGAACAGAGAAGTTAAGCTCACTCGCGCCGATGGTACTGCGGTTTTCCCGTGGGAGAGTAGGTAGCCGCCTCTTCAAGCCAAACTCTACATCAGGGTTTGGCTTTTTCTTTTGCATTATATTCAACTACTACATATCAGCCAAACCCTGATGTAGAGTTTGACTTGAAGGGCGGCAAACTTGTTCTTCTTCGAAGAACGAAGTATTATCGGTGGCAAGTGGGCTTAACACTCTGGAACAGAGAACGATTGTGCAAACCGAGCGCAGAGTGCATATATGGTATGTACTCTGCCGAGGTGCAGCCAATCGAAACGGCACAATAGAGCCGCAGGCTCGTGCCGTAAGTTAAGCCTTGCCACCGATAAATATTTTGCCGCCACCATTTGTGTTACCTATCCCCTAAATCCCCTTGACATTCGTCTTCTTCCTTGCGGCTCGGCAAAGAGTGAGAGCACTCTCTGCTCTCGCTCCGCAGCGTCAGTCCCTGTGCGGGGTATTTATTGTTGCTTGTGGTGAGGTTAGTGAAAAATAGTTTTCCGTTTTCCGTTATAGCGTGCCGTAAGTTAAGCGAACGAGTAGGGGCGTTAGAGTCGTTAGGGAATTTAGGGATAATAGGGATAATAGGCTCAAAGCCTAACTCCACACAAAAAAACGGGTATCGAAAACGATACCCGCAGTTTGAGAGAGATATAAATACCTATTTCTTCAATTCGATTTGATAATAGTTACTATCAGGTTTTGTAATTGCACCTGTTGCTGCATCAATTGCCCAGCCTAAAACTTCGCAAAGGTTAATTATTGCTACTGGATTAAACTTTTTGTCAATTACGATTGTTTCGGTTTGGTAAGATTCCGCTTCTGCTTTGACAATCGTATCGTCAAAACCTCGCTTGACCTTTGTAGTAAATGGGAAATTGACATTGTAGTGCTTAATTCCATCAATGGTTAGAGCAACACCCTCTTTGACATTACAATCGAAGGTTACTTTCGCTTTGCTTCCGCAAAAGATTGAAGCGCAAGAGGTAGCAAGAGATAAAATTGCTCCACACATCACGAATTTTAGAATTTGTTTCTTCATAAAAGTTGTTTTAATTTATCGCAACCGCCACCAAGTTGCCATCAAAAACAAAGAGAGCGTGGTGCCGTATGCCACACTCTAAGTCGAAGGTCCTAGGAAAACCTAATGCACGAATATGATATAACAGCCCACGCCATAAGCGTGAGAACTGCTATGCAATCCTTGTGCAATGTCATTGAATTTCCTAGGTTCTCGACTTACAAGATTAGCATAACGCTTCTTTTGAAATATGTCTGCCGAAGGTTTTTAGACCTTTGGCATTACAAAGATAATAATTTTTTGTATCTTCGTACTACAAAACTATAAATTCTTCCACCTATGAAACGGCTTTTGGATATCCTGCTGCTCATTGCGGTATTCGCATTTCCGACATCGTGCGGAACGGTATATTACGATACAATACCCGCCGAGGTGGCGACAATGACAATTCCGAGCGAGGGTGGTCGTTTTGAGTTTAAGGTCGTGGATTATGAGGTAGCCGACAGAACACGCTTCCAGCCAGGCGAGGCGTTTAAGTGTTATTGTTATCGTGTTGTCGAGGATGGCGTTGCGGGCAAGGAGTCGGATAGAATGACCGGCGACCCAAATATTTGGGTGGAATTTGCGCCTAACGACACCGACCACACAAAAGAGTACACTATCGATGTCAAGGTTGCTGACGATTACTACAATGTAGACGAAAGTCCAAACTTTGGCGAGTGGCAAACTGTGTGGAGAATTACACAGCCGAATTAAATTTTATAATCAAATCTACCGCATTAAAATGCCGAGTATCAAACAACGATACTCGGCATCTCTTTTATCGTAGGGTGATTTCTACCCCAAAATCTGCAAGATTTCCGACGGAGCATTGACGATATAATCGGCTCCAAACTCCTCCAATTCGGTGCGAGGGCGGAAGCCCCACGAGCAACCAATGGAGCGCACTCCGGCATTTTTTGCGGCCTGGATATCTACGCCCGAATCGCCTATCATCCAGGTAGTTGCGACATCTGCGTCGCACTCCTTTATAATCAAATCGAGTAGTGCCGCATCGGGCTTCAAAGGGAAGCCCTCTTTGTTGCCATATATTGCCGAAAAGTGGATATCGGGGAATATCGAGCGCACCAATTTCTGCGTTCCTTCGTCGAATTTATTTGACGCTACGGCCAACGACCAACCCTCGTCTTGCAGCGTGCGTAGCACCTCGTAAATGCCATCGTAAGGGCGAGTGTGGCGATCGATATTGGCGGTGTAGAAGTCGAGAAAATCGGCACGAGCAGCCATTACATACTCATCCGTGCGCAGCTCCTCGGGCAGGGCTCGCTTAACAAGATTTAGGATGCCATTGCCGACCATTTTGGCGTACTCCTCACGAGTGTGCGAGCCGAGCTCACGCAACGAAAGCATATAGTTGCACGCCTCGGCGAGGTCGCCAATGGTGTCGAGCATCGTGCCGTCGAGGTCGAAAATTGCCAATCTATTTTTCATTGCGGACTCTGCGTTTTCCTTGTTTAAGTTCCTTGCGAAGGGTCGAGCCTTTGACTGTCCAGCCGAAGGTGCCAATCTTCTCACCCAGAGTGAAATAGCCACCGTGGGCATAGGCGAGAAGTCGCATCTTCTCGACATCGAGTTTGCCCGTTTCGGGGTCGAGATATGCCTCATCGACAGCTACATTTACCACCTCTCCGATAAACATATCGTGCGAGCCGAGCGGTATAATCTGCTTAACTCGGCACTCAATCGAGATTGGCGACTCGGCAATCGAAGGTGCTGCTACAACTGCCGACTTCTCGGGTGTAAGACCACACTCCTTGAACTTATCGAAGTTGCGACCCGAGCGTACTCCGCACCAATCGGTCGCTTCGGCCAACGCCTCGGTGGTGAGGTTTATGACAAATTCTCCCGTGCGCTTCACAATCTCGTAGGAGTGGCGCTCGGGGCGTATCGAGACATATGCCATCGCCGGCTCGGAACATATCGTGCCTGTCCATGCCACGGTCAGCATATTGTAGTTCTCGGGTTGGTCGCCACAACTAACCAATACCGCAGGTACGGGATTGACTATTGCGCAAGGTTTCCAATTCTGTTTCATAATCGTCTGATATTTACTCTTTTGCGCCCACCTTTTTGAGCGAAATATTGTCGCCCGACCACTGATTTACCTTAAACACCTGATTGACCAAAACCTCCTTTTTCTCATCCACGACCTTGACGATGAGAGGGAATGGTTTAGTCTTTATGATGTCGTTTGTGGTGGGCAGAGTGTGGGGTACGACATATACCAAGATGTTGAGATAGTCGCCCTCTTTGGTAGAGAGTGAGAGCGTGCGATTTGTGTCGTAGTCGATAGGCGGAGCGGTGAGATTGGCACCTACGGGGGCGATATGGCTCTCCTGCGAAAGATACTCTATGCGCTCATCTTGGGCACTGCAAACCTCGCATACCAAGACTATATTGTATCGCCACAACTCCTCGAAATTGCTCGAAATTGACACCTTAAAACTGCTCATATTCTATACTTTATCCCTCTTTTTCCCTCTTTCGGGCGTTATTTATTGCAAATATAGCAACTTTCGTGAGAAAACTTTGCACAATTTGCTTTTTTGTAGTACATTTGCACGCTAATTACGCAATTATGGGAGCAAATAACAAGTTTTCAATCGACTATATGTCGTTGTCGAGCGGTCTTCACACCTTTGATTTTGAGGTGGATGACACCCTTTTCAGCGAGATGGAGTCGAACGAGATCAAGGGCGGTGACTGCAAGGTCCACGCCTGCATCAACTGCTCCGACTCGAAGCTCGATGTAAATGTCGTGATTTCGGGTAGCGTAATTGTAGAGTGCGACCGTTGTCTTGACGACTGCAATATTCCGGTTGAGTTTTCGGGATTGTTGACTGTTCGTTTTTCGGACTTGCAGCACGACTACGACGGCGATGTAATGTGGATTGCGAAGGGTGATCAGCTCTCGTTGAAGCAGTATATCTACGAGAGCATCGTAATCTCGTTGCCATATCGTCGAGTACACGAGGAGGGTGGTTGCAACCCCGAGATGGTGGCTCGCTTTACGGTAGCGGAGGAGGATACAGAGGAGTAAAACTTAACTCAGTAAGAGAAAAATAATAAGTAAAACTTAAAAATAGAGTACAATTATGGCACATCCAAAACACAAAGTCTCGTCAACCCGTCGAGACAAGCGCAGAACTCACTACAAGGCTGTTGTTCCAACAGTTGTAACTTGCTCGAACTGTGGTTCGGCAGTTCTCTATCACCGTGTATGCCCAGAGTGCGGTTTCTACCGTGGCAAGTTGGCTATCGAGAAGAAGGTAGAGGCATAGTCGAGTTTATGCACATTAAGGAAAAAGCCTGCTTGCCATAATATGGTAGCGGGCTTTTTTGTGTGGTAGCGGGCTTTTTGGTATATTCGATAACCCCTTTGGCGTATGATTAGGATAGGTTTAGACGCTATGGGTGGCGATTTTGCCCCCGAGGTGGCGGTGAAGGGTGCGGTTATGGCACTCGACTCGCTCGACGACAATAGTCGCATTGTCCTCTTTGGCGATGCGGAGGCTATTCGTGCGCTCCTTGCAAAGGAGGAGTGTGCGGAGGAACGATTTGATATTGTTGCAACCTCGCAGGTCGTAGGTATGGGCGACCATCCTGTTCGTGCTTTCCAGCAGAAGCCCGATTCGAGTATTGTAGTCGGTTTTCACCACCTCGCCGAGGGCAAGATTGACGGCTTTGCGAGCGCAGGCTCTACGGGTGCAATGATGGTCGGCTCGACGCAGATTGTGAGGGTTGTGGATAGCGTAATCCGCCCTGCAATTTCGACCGTTGTGCCTACCGTTACAGGTGCGCCTGTGATGATTCTCGATGTGGGATTGAATGTCGATTGCAAGCCCGATGTTTTGGAGCAATATGCCCTTATCGGCTCTATTTATGCCGAGTCGGTACTCGGTGTGTCGAAGCCTCGTGTTGCGCTCCTGAATATAGGCGCAGAGCCGAGCAAAGGCAACCTCCAAACCAAGGCGGCATACGAGCTTATGCAGATGGGCAACGAGTCGGGGCTCTACAACTTTGTGGGTAATATCGAGCCATCGCATATCTTCACATCGAAGGTTGCGGATGTGGTCGTATGCGACGGATTTGTAGGCAATACGGTGCTTAAATTGACCGAAGGACTCTTCGCCATAAATGCAAAATTGGGCACTACAAATCGTTTTTGGGAGGGGGTAAATTACGAGCATATCGGCGGAACGCCGGTGCTTGGCATCAATGCTCCTGTGGTCATTGGTCACGGCAAATCGACTGCCGAGGCTATCAAGAGTATGATTCTTGCCACCAAGCGTACTATCGAGAGCGGAATGGTCGAGAGTCTGAAAACCGCTTTCAAATAGTGATTATAAGTGCCGACGGTTAATGGCCAACGGCTAAATAGCAAAAACAGAAGAGGCTGTCGAATGTTCGACAGCCTCTCTGCTTTATGTGTGGAGTAGATTATTTCTTCTCCAACTGAGCCTTCAACTCTGCAAGACCTGCGATGTCGCCGAGAGTAGTCTTCTCAACCGACTGCTGGATCTTCTTCATCGAAGCCTTAGCTGCATCAGCAGCTGCCTTACGCTCAGCCTTCTCAGCTGCTACCTCAGCACGCTTTGCCTCCTCGAAAATACGAGTGTGCGACAAAGTTACACGCTTTGTAGCCTTCGAGAACTCGATTACCTTGAACTCAGCGGTCTCGCCCTTCTTGATAGTCGAGCCGTCCTCCTTAACCAACTGACGAGCTGGTGCGAAGCCCTCGATGTTCTCGCCGAGCGATACGATAGCGCCCTTCTCGGTCAACTCAACAACGGTACCTGTGTGAACCGAATCAACAGTGTACTGCTGCTCGAACTCGTTCCAAGGGTTCTCCTCCAACTGCTTGTGACCAAGGCTCAAACGACGGTTCTCCTTGTCGATTTCGAGAACTACAACCTCGATATCAGCACCTACCTGAGTGAACTCACCTGGGTGCTTAACCTTCTTAGTCCACGAAAGATCCGAGATGTGGATCAAACCATCGATACCCTCCTCGATCTCAACAAATACACCAAAGTTGGTGAAGTTGCGAACCTTAGCAGTGCACTTTGTGCCTACCGGATACTTAGCCTCGATAGCCTCCCAAGGATCAGCCGAAAGCTGCTTGATACCGAGCGACATCTTGCGCTCCTCACGGTCGAGGGTCAAAACTACTGCCTCTACCTCGTCGCCAACCTTCATAAAGTCCTGAGCCGAACGCAAGTGCTGGCTCCACGACATCTCCGATACGTGGATCAAGCCCTCGATGCCTGGTGCGATCTCAACGAATGCACCGTAGTCAGCCATAACAACAACCTTACCCTTAACGGTGTCGCCAACCTTCAACTCTGCGTCGAGTGACTCCCAAGGGTGAGCCGAAAGCTGCTTCAAACCGAGAGCGATACGCTTCTTGGTCTCATCGAAGTCGATGATAACAACCTGCAACTTCTGGTCGAGTGCTACAACCTCCTCTGGGTGATTTACACGGCCCCACGAAAGGTCTGTGATGTGGATAAGACCATCAACGCCACCGAGGTCGATGAATACGCCATACGAAGTGATGTTCTTAACAACACCCTCCAAGATCTGACCCTTCTCCAACTTCGACATAATAACCTGCTTCTGTGCCTCCAACTCAGCCTCGATGAGAGCCTTGTGCGAAACGACAACATTGCGGTACTCCTGATTGATCTTAACAACCTTGAACTCCATTGTCTTGTCAACATATACATCGTAGTCACGGATTGGCTTAACATCAATCTGCGAACCTGGCAAGAATGCCTCGATGCCGAATACATCGACAATCATACCGCCCTTAGTGCGGCACTTAACATAACCCTTGATGATCTCGTCCTTCTCCAATGCCTCGTTAACACGATCCCAAGACTTGAGCTGACGAGCCTTCTTGTGCGAGAGAAGGAGCTGACCGCCCTTATCCTCTACCGACTCAACATAAACCTCTACCTTGTCGCCAACTTTGAGGTCTGCATCATAACGGAACTCAGATGCTGCGATAACACCCTCGCTCTTGTAGCCGATATTTACGATTACCTCACGCTTGTTGATCTCAGCAACAACACCCTCTACGGTCTCGCCTACTGCGATGTTCGACATCGAGTCGCTATACGCCTTCTCGATCTCCTCCTTAGTCTGGTTGTAAAGGCCCGACTCATTCTCAAACGCTGCCCAATCGAAATTCTCGACTGCTACTTTTGTATTCTCCATACAATTAAATTTTGCGATACAATCGCTCGTTAAAAAGTTAATAATTAGTGAATTGCGTGCGTATATGCGTATGTGCGTACACACACGGACTGCAAAGGTAGAAATTAAAATGCAAAATGCAAAATGCAAAATGCAAAATCTTTGATTTTCAGCACAAAAAAGGTTGTTAGAGCTTTTTGCCCTAACAACCTTTGGCTATTTTTTGCAACCTGCCTACTTGATGAAAATCTCGCTCGAAGCAGGCTTCATCTCGGTCGAAACAGGGAGCAAGACCTCCTTCGAAATGTTGATTTTGTGCTTCAACGGGAGGGTCTGCGAGTCGAAGCCGAGCGAGAGAAGGTAGTCGCCCTTGGTGAGCTTCCAAGCATTTGCCTTCTCGTTGTAGGTCATCAAATCGCTCTTCTTGATAACTATCTCAACCACAGTCTTTTCGCCTGCCTGCAAGAGTGGGGTTTTCTTGTAGCCTCGCAACTCGATAGCAGGGCGATCAACCTCTGGTGCAAGCTCCGACGAGTAGAGCTGAACAACCTGCTTTGCAGCCGCCTTGCCAATGTTCTTAACCTCGCACGATACCTTGTAGCCATCCTTTGTCTCAGCCACCTGCATATTGCCCATTTCGAACTGCGAATAGGTCAAACCATATCCGAATGGATATGCCACCTCTACCTTGCGGGTTGCGTAGTCACGATAGCCAACATAGATATCCTCCTCGTAGTTGGTGTAGTCGATGTTCTTAACATCGTAAATCTTGCCCAACTTCGAGATATTGAAACGAGATTGGTTGTAGCCCGTTTCAGGCACATTGCGAGGGAAGTTCTTTGCCGAGCGAACATCTTCGTAGCTGATAGGGAATGTTGTCGGGAGCTTACCGCTTGGCGAAACCTTGCCGAGCAATACATCTGCCACCGAATTTCCTCCCTCCTGACCCGGCATCCAACATACGAGAATGGCATCTGCCTTATCTCTCCACGAAGCAATCTCCACTGGCGAGCAGATGTTCAAAATCACGACAACCTTCTTGCCCACATTGTGGAACTCACGACTTACTGCGGTGAGGAGAGCCTCCTCATCTGGGCGGAGCAAGAAATCTCGCTCGATATGGCGGTCAAAGGCCTCTGCCGAGTTGCGACCGAAGGTGATGATTGCCACTTTGCTATCCGACTTGGCAGCCTTTGCGATGTCGTCGTGGAGGTACTGAATCTCGTTTGGCAAAAGGTCGTAGACATACCACTTGCGCAACGCCTTCTGCGGTGCAAGACGCTTCTTCTCGGCGTTGATATGCTTGATATATTTTGCATCGAGCGGAGCATTAAGCTCGAAACCGTTGTTAAGCAAACCGTCACGCAAATCGACAACATAAGGACGATTTACATCGCCAGAGCCCTTACCACCTGCGATGAAGTTGTATGATGTTGCACCGAAAAGTGCCACCTTCTTCTCTGCAAGAGGGAGCGAAACATTATCGTTTTTCAACAAAACAAAACCCTCCGATGCAACCTCACGGGTGAGTTTTGCGTGAGCCTCCATATCGGGCTTGTTCGAGAACTTATAGCCCTGGAAACGAGGGGTGCGAACCACCAATTCGAGCACTCGCTTAACGCAGATATCGAGGTCGCTTTCGGCGAGTTTGCCACTCTTTACCGCCTCTACGATACCCTCGTAGTGGAACATCTTGCCAGGCATCATAAGGTCGTTACCTGCCGAAACCTGCTTATCCACATCGTAACCTCCATTCCAATCGGTCATAACCAAACCCTCGAAGCCCCACTCGTCGCGCAAAATGGTCTCGAGAAGACCAGGGTCTTCCGACGAATGACGACCATTTATATAGTTGTACGAGGACATAATTGTCCAAGGTTGCGACTCCTTTACTGCAATCTCGAAGTTACGCAAATATATCTCGCGCAAAGCACGCATCGACAATCGCGAGTCGTTAGCCAAGCGGTTGATTTCCTGATTGTTAACAGCAAAGTGCTTGAGCGATGTACCAACGCCGTGGCTCTCCACGCCATTAATCATCGCAGCGGCAGTTTTACCAGCCAAAAGTGGGTCCTCCGAGTAGTATTCGAAGTTGCGACCACAGAGTGGATTTCGCATAATATTTACACCTGGTGCAAGCAATACATCAACGCCATACTCCTTAACCTCTTGACCGATTGCTTCGCCCACTTTGTAGATGATTTCGTCATTCCAAGTTGATGCAAGGTGAATACCCACTGGGAAGCCGGTGCAGTAGTAAGTCTGCGAGTCGCCCTTACGCTTTGGCGAGATACGCAAACCTGCAGGGCCGTCTGCCAAAACGATGGCAGGAATGCCAAGGCGTGGGATAGGGTAGGTAGTTCCCGCTGCTCCTGGAATGATAAGGCCTGTGTAGCCGACCTCTCCGGCCATAAATTCATTCTCTTTGAGATGAGCTGCACCGATAACAAGGTGCGCCTTCTCCTCGAGGGTCATCGCCTTGACCACCTTGTCGATGTTCTTTGGTGTAAGCTGTGGCTGTGCCACTACCGCCGACGCTGCAAGAATTGTTGCAACGCAAAAAATGAGTACTCGTTTCATATAGAAGTATTATTAAATTAGTAAATTCTTAATATGGTTGTTTTGTGTTTAGAGGGTTTTCGGCATCCTCGTAGAACTGCTTCATAAGCTTCATTGTGTTCTTATCCTCCTTCACACTCTTTATCGCTTTGGCAAGTCGCGAAGCAGCATTGTCCACCAAGAGTTTTCCAGCTTCGGCAGTCGCCTTTGAGCCATCACCTGCATAGTGGTTAGGAAACTTAGCGTACCACCATATAGCCGTCTTGGCTAGGTAGAGATTGCCAAGACGATTGAGTGGCTCGCCAGATTGTGTACTAGCTATACTCGGATCAACCAAGTGGGGAACAATATGCTTAAGAGCCGAAGTTTCGTTATTTCCGCCATGCTGGTTGATTTTATCGTCCATAGTCATACCCTTAACCTTCTCCACAACTTCGGCTTCGTAAGTTGGTTTTGGCCTGTAATAATACACAGCATAATCCTTCTTTTCAGCGAGTTGCGACATCATAAAGAAGTCGAGGAACGATTTGTTACCTCCGTGACCATTCACGAGTATTATCTTAGTAAAACCGTTACGATGTAGCTCGTTGATGGTCTCTTCAAGCATCTTCCACAGGAGTTCTGGCGAATATGCAATGGTACCTGGTTGATGTCTTGCCTCGTTAATTTGGCTGAAATAGTACCAAGGGAAGACTACAGCATACTCCATTTGCGCTGCTCGTAACGAGATTGCCCTTGCATTGAACAAATCGGTTCCAAGTGGCAGATGTGCGCCGTGTTTCTCTATCACGCCAATCGGAATAATCGCTGTTTGAGAACTTTTCTTCACGGCCTCTTTGAACTGTACGGCTGTAAGCTCTTCTAATTGAACTGGGAGATTTTGCGCTGTTGCTATTGCGCAAATCGATAGTCCAATCAAAGTGAAAAGGGTTTTTAATTTCATAGTGGTTGTAGGTTAAATTTGTTATACTTTCAAAAATATCTTTTTACGATAGAGTATGTAGAGGAAAACCCAGCATACTACAACATATCCAGCTTTGAGCAATACGGTTCCCCACTCCTCGGGCAGATAGTTTGCCAAACCTTCAAAGAAGAATTTATTGCAATTATGAAATCTGATAATCTTTTGTGCCAAATAGATTGTTATGGAGTTCATGCCGACAACCTGCAATGGGAACGACCAACGGCTCCAACCTCGCACATCAATCAAGTAGTAGAATAGTGCAAACATTGCAAGGTTGTAAGCACCCACCACCAAAACAAATGAGCTGGTCCACAAACACTTATTGATTGGGAAAACGATGTTCCACAACAAGCCTAAAATCAACATTATAAGGGCTACCATAAACATCATTAGTGTCTTACGATTACCCGAATGTTTGTCGCCACGAACATACTCTCCCGTAAAGATACCCATCATTGCAGTTACTACGGCAGGAATGGTCGAGAGTAACCCCTCTGGGTCAAAGATATTGCCATTATAGAGCCTTCCCGGAGTAATCATACGATCAATATAGCCAACTATCGAACCCTGCATCGAGAGAGGGTCAGCACCCTCAACATCAGGTGCTGGAATATATCCCACAACGAGCCAATACGCCAGCAATATAACCGCACAAATTGTGGCGCGAGCCTTCCAGTTAAAGTTTATGTATAGCACTGCAGCTACAGCCCACGCAACGCCAATTCGTCCCAAAACGCTACATATTCGCAAATTCCCGAAGTTGAATCTAAAGAGTCCATTATAGACTAATCCGAGCAGAATCAAAATCACCGCACGGCGCAATATTTTCAGATAGATTTGACTTCGTGTTGCACCTACCGAACACTGCTTGGCATACGAAAAAGGGAACGACAGACCTGCTAGAAAGAGGAATAACGGAAATATAGTATCGTGGTGGGCAAAGCCGTGCCACTCAACATGGTCCATTGTCTGCGCAAGCCAACTTTCGGCACCATTAGGAAAGAGCGAACATATTGCAATAACCAAGCCCGAAAAGCCCATAATAAAGAGCATATCGAAACCTCGCAAAGCATCTATGGATTGTAATCTCTGATTGGGTTTCATCGTGTTTATTTTTTAAATTTTCACAAAGATAATAAAATTTCTTGTTAGATGGTTGATTTTTGCCGTTTATGCCCAAAAAACTAAAAGTTTTTCCTATCTTTGCAACTTGGTATGTGTGCGCATACGCACATATGCGTGAAGACTATGCTCGAAAAACTCGCAAAACAGACGGCAATCTATGGTATCAGCACCATCCTCGGCAGAATGCTGAGTTATCTGCTGACGCCATTCTATACCCGTATTTTCGGTGTCGAGTCGTATGGCATCATCACCGATGTCTACGCCTTGATTCCGTTTGCGCTCGTTGTGCTCACAATGGGTATGGAGTCGAGCTACTTCCGCTTCGCTGCAAAGGCAGAGTCGGAGGGTGGCAATGTCGAGCAGAACAAACGCAAACTCTTTGCTACCACTTGGGGCATAACATCGTTGGCTGCGTTGCTATTCTTTGCGGTGGTATTCCTATTCCGCAACGAGGCTTCGGCTCTGATGGGCGAAGCGTATGTGGCAAATCCACTCTATGTCGTTACCGTGGCGGCGATTGTTATGATGGATGTTGCGGCGTGCATTCCGTTTGCACGACTGCGTGAGCAGGGCAAGGCTCTGACCTTCGTATCGCTCAAACTCTTCAATATCGTCTTGCAGGTGGGCCTGGCGGTGGTATTCTGGGCAGTTGGTTTGTTCGATACGGAGTTTGGTGTGGGTTGGGCATTTGTCGCTAATCTGTTGGCAAGCACCATAACCCTCGTGGCGGTGGTCGCTGCATCGGGGCGTATATCGTTGCGAATTGATTGGGCGTTGTTGCTTGTGATTTTCGGCTACTCGTTGCCGTTGCTCTTGTCGGGCATTGCGGGTACGGCAAACGAATTTATCGACCGCCAACTCATAAAGTACCTCGTTCCGGCGGGGTCGTTGGCTCAACTCGGCATCTATGGCGCAATTACCAAGATTGCCGTGGTGATGACCCTCTTTACGCAGATGTATCGCTTGGCAGCCGAGCCATTCTTCTTGGCAAACTATCGCAAGGAGGAGTTCAAGGCGATGAATGCTGCGGCATTGAAGTACTTTGTTATGGTGTCGATGTTTATCTTCCTCGGCATCGCCCTCTATCGTGATGTATTTGCGCTGATTGTGGGTCGCAACTTCCGAGAGGGAATACATATTCTGCCTGTGGTGCTCGGAGCAAATGTGCTGAGTGGCGTATGGCTCAACCTTTCGTTCTGGTACAAGCGTGAGGAGAAGACCAAGTTTGCTTTGTGGATAACCCTCACGGGCTTGGTCGCTTCGGTGGGCTTTGGCGTGTTGCTCATTCCGAGAATGGGATACTATGGTGCTGCTTGTAGTCGCTTTGCAGCCGAGGCGGTGATGGTGGCGGTGAGCATTGTACTGAATAGATTGTACTATCCTACACCATATCAGTTTGGTAGAATGGTGGAGTATATCGTTTTGGCATTGGCGATATTCTTTGTTGCGGAGTGGATAGAGATGCCGAATGAGTTGTTGCAATATACACTTTCGACCGCATTTATCGTTCTCTATTTATGCTATGCCGTATGGCGTGAGAAGATAGATTTGCGAGCGATGTTTAACCATATTTTGAAGAGAGGAAAACGATGAGATTTTGCGATATAAAGGGGCATACCGAGCTAAAACGACGACTCGCAGCGGGTATTGATGGCGGTCGTATCAGCCACGCACAACTCTTTGTGGGTGCGGCAGGCTCGGGCACACTTCCGTTGGCATTGGCATATACGCAGTATCTCCACTGCACCAATCGTCACGATGGCGACTCGTGTGGCGAGTGCCCGTCGTGCCGACAGATCGAGAAGTTGGCTCACCCCGACCTTCACTTGGTATTCCCTGTGAACAAGCAGGGCAAGAAGCCGACAAATGGTTTGGTTGCAAATGACTTTATCGAGGAGTTCCGTTCGCTGTTCGAGCGCACGGGTGGTTACTTCTCGGCACAGCAGTGGTACGACTCGCTCGACTTGGGCAAGACCTTGAAGGGCGCAATTGCGGTGCGTGAGGCAGAGGAGATGATTCGCAAACTCTCGTTCAAATCGTTCGCATCGAAGTATAAGACTATGCTTATTTGGCTGCCCGAGACGATGAACGAAAGGGCGGCAAATATGATTCTCAAAATCTTGGAGGAGCCGTGGGAGGATACAATTTTTATCCTTGTGGCGGAGCAACCCGACAAGATTTTGGGCACAATCCTCTCCCGCACACAGGAGGTTACCGTACCACGCCTTTCGGCAGAGGATTTGATGAGCGAAATTCGCCGACACGGTGTTACCGACGAGGCGGAGGTGCGCAATATGGCCCGCTTGGCGTGTGGCGACCTGTTGCAGTTGCAGCAGTTGCTCTCGGGCGAGGAAGACGAAATCAGAAATGAGAATTTCAACCTCTTCCGCACAATGATGCGCCACTGCTACCTGAATAAGCACCTCGAACTTTTGGCGTGGGCCGACGAGGTGGCATCGCTCTCTCGTGAGCGACAGATGGGGTTGATGACCGATTTCGCACGCTTGTTGCGTGAGGCGTACATAACTCACGCAGGTGTGAAGGAAGCATCGTACCTCTGGGGCGAGGAGGCGGAGTTCTGTTCGAAGTTTTCGCCCTATATCGGTTCGGAGAATATCGAACCAATTTTGGAGTTGTTGGAGGAGGCTATGCGACGACTCCGACAGAATGGCGACCCTCGCATCGTATTTTCGTACTTTGCGTTGGCTACGAGTCGCTACATAAATTTTGGAAAGTGATGCACCGAGCGATAGTTCTGGCAGGGGGTAATATTGGCGATGTTGCGGCTCGTTTTGTCGAGGCGGAGCGACTACTTGCCGAACGAGGTGTCGAGGTTGTTGGCAGGTCGCAGAACTACTCGACCAAGGCGTGGGGCTTTGAGAGTGAGATGCTCTTTACAAATGCCGCTTGGGAGGTTCTGACCGAACTTAAACCCGAAGAGTTGCTTGATGCGCTGCAAGAGGTTGAGGCTCTGCTCGGGCGCAACCGAATGGTAGAACAGAGGGAGAAAGAGCAGAAGGGAGCGAGATATTGCTCACGCACTTTGGACTTGGATATTCTCTTCTACGACGAGGAGCATATCTCGACCGAGCGATTGAGTGTTCCGCATCCGCTGATTATGGAGCGAGAATTTGTTATTACGCCGACTTGCGAGTTGTTGCAGTGCAGCAAGGAGCAGCTGGCGGAGAAGATAGAGAAGATTTATGGTTAGAGTTTTCAGAAATATGGCTTTTGCCTTGGTGGCGATGTTGTCGCTTACGGGTTGCTTCAAGAAGGTGACCACCGACACCACGCTGCGAATAAAGACGCTTGTTGAGGCTGAGTCGGGTGGTGAGCGATTGGCAGCCGAGGATTGCTACGCCTACATCTACTACACCGAGAAGGAGAATTGGACTGTGGCTTCGTATGAGGATGCAGCCAACAAGATAATAACCAACCTCGAAACAGGCGAAAAACTCTCCGAGCCGAATGGCGAGAGCGAGGTGTGGTCGGCCGAGGGCTCAACAACGAACTACCTCTCTATATTTCAGGACAAAGCACCTGCTTTGGTTGTGGTGGTATATCCCGAGGCGCAGATGTACGCCTACAACTACCGCAAGGCCGAGGCGGAGAACTTGACATACACCTACCTGACCCTCATCTTCCACAAGTGGAAGACGGGCGAATATACCGAGGGGTCGAAAGATGGTTACAAATGGACGGTGGTTGCTCCCGAAGCGCCAGCAACTCCACCCGCAAACGATGAGAACGAGTAAGAGATGACAAAGAATTGCAAAATAGCTCTGCGCACAGCGGTATTGCTCCTGTTTGGAGGGGCATTCTTCTCTCGTTGTGCCAATATTATGACCCCTGACGGCGGACCGAAGGATACACTTCCACCGGTAATCGTGAAGATTGAACCCGGAAATTTTGCCACCAACTTCAAGGAGAAGAAGATATATATCGAGTTCAACGAGTTTGTGCAGATCAAGGACCAAAACAAGGAGATGTTCGTCTCGCCGGCTATGAAGAAGTTGCCACTGCTGACCACACGAGGCAGAGGTATCGTCATAACCATTCGTGACACATTGAAGGAGAATACCACCTACGCTATCGACCTCGGCTCGGCAATTCGTGATAACAACGAGAGCAACCCTCTCAACGCTATGCGTTATGTCTTCTCGACGGGCGATAAGGTCGATTCGATGATGTGCTCGGGCTACACTGCCGACTCCTACAAGGCGGACTCGGTGAGCCGTACATTTATCTGGTTCTATATCGCCGACTCGTTGCCTCAGACACCTGGCTACGACTCGACAATCTTCAATCGCAAGCCCGATGTGATAGCGAGAGCACAGAACAACGGTATCTTCATCGCACAGAACTTGAAGCCTGTTAATTATCGCATCTACGCCATTGGCGACAAGAACGACAATCAGCTCTACGAGGCTGGTACCGATATGGTCGGTCTGCTCGACACGGTCTATAACCCTGCCAAGATGCCTGAGTTTGCCATCTGGTTCGACTCGTTGCGTATGTATCCGAGTGCCGAGCCACAGCTCTATTTTAGAATGTTCACCGACAAGGCGTTTGTCAATCAGCGATTGGTCGATGCACAACGCCCCGAGCAGAAGAAGGCGTTGCTCTACTTCAATGCCGACTATCCGAAGATCGACTCGTTGGTGTTCGACAATATTCCGAGCGATAAGGTGCTGATAGACCCACAGACCAATGGTCGTGATACCTTGGCGTTGTGGTTTAATGTTGAGGCGGAGAAGCTGCCCGACACCATCAAGGGTAAAATTGTCTACTATCGTCACGATTCGTTGCGACAACTCTCCAAGACACGAGAGCCGTTGAAACTTGCTTGGAAGTTGGTCGAGACCAAGGAGCAGCAGAAGGAGCGTGAGCGCATCGAGAAGGAGAAAGAGAAGGCAAAGGCGGAGGGTCGAGAGTACAAGGATCCGAACTACAAAAATCCATTCAAACTGTCTATCTCGGCGGGTAAAGAGGTCAATCCCGAGAAGGGATTCGACATCTCGTTTGGCACTCCTGCCGTAAAACTCGATACTACGGCTATCGAACTTGCCATAGTGGATGAAAAAAAGAATAAAACCCCTATAAAGTGGCGCTTGGAGCGAGATACACTCAATATGTGCCGCTGGCGAGTGCTTGCCGAGTGGAAGGAGAAGACCAATTATAGCCTCTATATCCCAAAGCAGTCGATTACCGATGTTATGGGCTACGAGAACGACTCCACGGTGGTGGAGTTCGCAACCTACGACCCCGAGAAGTTCGCTACCGTATCGTTGAATGTGCAAGCCTCGGGCAAGAATCGCTATATATTGCTGCTCACCGACAACTCGGGCAAGACATTGCAGGAGTTGAAGGATGTCGGCACGGGCAAATATCGCTTCAATTATGTCACCCCGGGCGATATTCGTCTGCGAATTATCGAGGATAAGAATGGCGACGGCAAGTGGAATGCGGGCGATGTTATCGCAGGCTTGCAACCCGAGCGTGCCGAGGCCTACTTCAATGAGCGAGGCGAGGACCTCTTCACCACAAAGATGAATTGGGACTTCGAGATAAATATCGATATGAACAAGGTGTTTGTGCCGCTTACTATGGAGAATCTGGTCAAGATGCTCGACGATAAGGAGGAGTCACGCTTGCAGAAACTCTACGAGGAGTGGCAGAAGAAGCAACAGTCGGGCAAAGGCAAGGAGCACGACCACGGACACCAGAGCGGAGGTGGAGGAATGGGCTTCGGCGGTATGGCAGGAGGTCTGAAAAATGCTACAAACACATTTAGATAGTAGAAGGATGAAGCGAATAGTAAAGATATTGACCTTGGTGCTGGCACTTTCGGTAGCGGTAGTTGCCGAGAGCTCGGCACAGCACACCATAGCCGTAACGGGCGGTACGGGTTTTGCTACGGCACGCCCATATCCTGCGCAGGAGATGAAGGCGATATGGGGAACCTACCAAGCAGGTTTTTCGTGGCGATACTACTCGATGCCACGCTTTATCGCCTGCTTCGGTATCGATGTGGAGCTGCTGCAACGAGGCTTCTCGTTTGCACCATACCCATATCTCTACGAGAGCAAGAAGGAGTATAAGTACTACACCCGCCTCCTCAATTCGATAGTTGTTCCGATAGTGTGGCAACCGCACTTTTACCTCTTCAAAAACCATCTGCGTGTCTATTTGGAGGCGGCACCTACCTTCTCCTTCAACTTCTCGTCGAAGTTCTACAACGAGGAGGAGCGAATCTACGCTCTGAACGATGACGGCACGACCTCTACGGGCTACCCTGCAATCAAAGAGGGTAAGTATGAGTTCCGTTCCGAGCGAGATAACCGCTTTATGTATGGCTTGCGAGGCGGTGCGGGTTTCGATTTGATATTCGGTCAATTCGAGTTTGGAGTGCGAGCGATGTACGACTTTGGCTACTCCGATATCTTGAAAAATCGTAATAAGTACTACTCGAACAATATCGACGGCGTGGAGAAACCTGGCGAAAATCCGTTTATGATTTCGCCTTTGCGTTCGCCGCTCGACAACCTTACCGTTTCGGTTAAGTTGGGCTTCCGTATCGGCAAGGATGGATTCGAGGAGTGGAAGTGGAAACGACCAGCCCTGCCAAAGAATAAAGAGGTGTTCAAATACACATTTTAGTTGAGAGTTGAGAGTTGAGAGTTGAGAGACGAAAGGAAAACGGAAAACTAATTTTTCATTTTTCATTTTTCATTTTGCATCCTCTAACGCCTCTAACGCCTCTAACGCCTCTAAAAGAGTTGCGCCGCAACAAGGGTGGGAGTTTGTAATACAAAACAATAATAAAAACAGCTAATGGCCAATAGCTAATAGCTAATAGCAAAACAATATGGAGAATACAAGACAAGAGAAGATTGCAAAGCAGATTCAGCGTGATATCGCCGAGATTTTTCAGCGTGACATCGCCGAGTCGTTGCGTGGAGTTTTGACTACGGTTACTGCGGTGCGAGTATCGCCCGACTTGGGCTACGCCAAGATTTATGTGAGCGTTTTTCCGTTCGATAAGGCGCAGGCTACACTCGATATTATCGAGCAGCAGAATAAGCTTATTCGTGGTGCGCTCGGTCGTCGTATGCGCTTTCAGGTGAAGGTTATTCCCGAGTTGCAGTTCTTTATCGACGACTCGTTGGAGTATATCGAGAATATCGACTCGTTGCTAAAAAAGTAGAAGTCGTTCAACCTACCCCGAAGAGCCGAATATGCAGTGGCGATTTGCTCTGAAATACCTTACATCCCGTAAGTCGCACTCGGTGATAAATATCATCGCCACGGTGAGTCTGTTCGCCGTGGTGGTACCTGTTGCCGCTATGGTGATACTGCTTTCGGTATTCAATGGCTTCGAGTCGTTGGTGCGTGACCTCTACAAGGTTATAGATGCCGATATCGAGGTTACCTCCGAGCACAGCATCTCGACTTCGGATGTCGCTTTGCGCCAGAAGATTGAGGGCGTGGAGGGCATCAAGGCGCTCTCGTTTGTGGTGGAGCGACAGGCTCTGCTCTCCTATCGTGACAATCGTGTGGCGGTGCAGTTGCGAGGTGTGGATGAGGGATACAAAGAGGTTGTGCCTATCGAGCGATACACTTCGCTCGGAAATTGCGAGGTGCAGCTGGGCGAGTTGGATCGTTTGATGCTTGGCGAGGGTGTCGCCTACGAATTGGGTATGTTCTCGATGGCGGCAGGCGATGTCGAGGTCTATTCGCTTGGTGGCGGACATATAGGCTCGTTTATGCCGACCTTTGCTCTGCATAGCGAAAAGCTCGATGTCTGTGGTACATTGGTTATCGACCAGCAACACGCCTCCTCGTTTGCATTGACCTCGTTGAGGGCGGCAAACCGCATCTTCGGAACGGAGGAGCGTGCCGACAAGGCACTTGTGAAGGTTGCCGAGGATGTGTCGCACCGAAAGGTTGCCGACGAGTTGCAGAGGGCGTTGGGCGAGGAGTATAAAGTGGTGCTCCGAGAGGATAAAAACGAGAGCTTCTACGCCATAATGCGCTATGAGAAGTGGGCGATATTCTTTGTGTCTGTGTTGGTGCTGGTGGTGGCATCGCTCTCGATAATCGGCACGGTTATTATGCTCGTTATCGAGAAGCAGGATGAGCGTTCGACACTCCGCTCGATGGGTGCGGACAATGGCTTTATTCGAGGAATTTTTGTGCGTGAAGGTCTGCTGATTGCCGGCGTGGGTGGGGCGATAGGTCTGCTCCTCGGTGTGGCGATAACTCTGGCGCAACAACATTACGGCTTTGTGAAGATGCCGAATAGCAGTTTTCTGGTCGAGAACTATCCTGTGGAGTTGCAGGCGACGGATTTGTTTGTGATTTTTGCGGTGTTTGTGGCGGTGGCACTTGCGGTGTCGGTCGTGGCAACATCGACAATGATAAAGCGAAGATAGAAGATGAAGAGAACCCTATATATAGCATTTTTGGCGGTGTTGCTCGGCGTTACGGGCTGCGCCAAGAAGAATATTATCCCCGACAATATTCTTGCCGATATCTTTCACGATGCATTTGTCGTGAATGCCTATATTGGCGAGGAGCGCATAAACCTCGACTCGTTGCAGGTCTATGAGCCGATTTTTAACCGCTATGGCTACACTGCAAAGGATGTGGTCTATACGGTCGGAAACTTCTCCCGTCGCAAGAGTGCCCGACTCGGTACAGTGGTCGAGCAGGCGATTTCGAGGTTGGAGAGGGAGAGCAAAGAGTACGAAAAAAAGGTTGTTATCCTCGACACTATCCGTAATGTTGCGGTGCGAACATTTACACGCACCATATATAGCGACACCCTGATTACGGCAAAGAAGCGAGCCGACTCAACAGCCTTGCGCATAGAGATTACTCCGGCACCGCAGGGCGAATATATCATAACTTATGGCTACAAGTGCGAGGATGACTTGGAGAAGTACCCACGCAGTGCCGAGTTTTACTTCACCGACGAGAATGGCTACCAGAAGAGTCGCACTATGCTAACTTTGCGCAAGACGGGAATGGTGAGTCGAACACTCGTATCAAAGGATAATAGTCGCAATTTGGTGCTTAATCTCGGAAAATATACCGACCTAAAAAAGGCGGAGCAGAGCACCTCGAAACGAGGTCGCAAGGGTAAGAAGAGTAGCAAACCTCTTCCGCCAAAGTTCCAAGACCTCGAAATACGCAACTTGCGAGTGCGCTACAAGCTCAATGCCGATGCAGCCATAGATTCGCTGTTCGGTCGCTATGTCGATATAAAGATTTTTGCCGATGGATTTCTCATTAAGAAGGATAGCCTCGCACTATCTCCTGACTCCACAAGGGTTTCAACCACGACCACTCCTGACCGTTAAGTGCTTTGAGGATGGCTCGCACGAGATTGTGGCGGTAGAGCAGTATGGCGAGGGGTTGGACTCCACGCCTGGTGTCGAGTTCCACTCGGGAATACTCTGTGCCGGCTTTGTAAATGCCCATTCACATATCGAACTTTCGTACCTCCGTGGAGCAATTGCCGAGGGTGGGGGCTATGCAGCCTTTGCCGATAGCATTGCCAAGGTGCGTGATGCCTTTTCCGAGGCGGAGCAACTGTCGGCTATCGTTGAGACCGACCGCACGATGTGGCAGGAGGGCGTCGATGCCGTTGGCGATATCGTAAATGGCGATATGTCCTTTGCCACAAAGGCAAAAAGCCCGATTTACTATAAAAATTTTGCCGAGGTATTTGGCTTGCGAGTGTGCAACTTGGAGCGTCAGCGTGCGCTGTTGGGCTATCCGAACACCTCGCTTACACTACACTCGACATACTCGGTGCAAGATGCGCCATTTAAGGAGGTGTGCAACGACGATGCAGAGATGCCACTGTCTATCCACTTCCTCGAATCGAGTGCTGAGACGGAACTCTATCGTGGCGAAGGCCGACTGTACGAGTGGTACGGAAAGGTGGGCTTCGAGTGCGATTTTCTGCACTACGGCTCGCCGTCAAAGCGAATTGTCGAGTGTATGCCGAAGGAACGGAGGGTTTTGCTGGTGCATAACTGCGAGATTACGGAGCAGGATATTGAGGTGCTTACCAACCACTTCTCTGCGCCTATTTCGTTTGCGTTGTGCCCTCGTTCCAACGCCTATATCTCGGGCGTGGAGCCTCGCAACGTGGAGTTACTGCGCAAGGCGGGTGCTAATATAAATATATGTATCGGTACCGACTCGCTTTCGTCGAATTGGTCGCTGTCTATGGTCGAGGAGTTGAAGATGTTCCGCAATATCCCCCTCGCTGAGTTGTTGCAGTGGGCAACAATCAACGGAGCGAAGGCTCTCGGCATAGCGGACAAGTATGGCTCAATCGAGGTTGGCAAACGCAGTGGCGTGGTCTGCCTTTCGGGCGTCGATTTGGAGAATTTTACCCTAACCCCTCACGCCAAAGCAAGGCGAATATTGTAAAAAGCTAATGGCTAATGGCTAAAAGCTAAACAAAATAGAGTTGGAAATCTCCAACTCTATTTTGTTTTATAACTGCAACGGTACTGCCCTTTGGCGAGTTTCAGAATTTTGCTCTTCAACAGGTTGCGACGCAGTGCCGAGAGGTGGTCGGTGAAGACCTTGCCTTCGAGGTGGTCGTACTCGTGCTGAATAACTCGTGCAGGGTAGCCCGAAAACTCCTCGTCGTGCTCCACGAAGTTCTCGTCGAGGTAGCGCATACGAATCGATACAGGGCGTACCACATCCTCGTGAATGCCCGGAATCGAAAGGCAACCCTCCTCGAAGTGCGACACCTCTGCCGAACGCTCGTAAATCTCAGCATTTACAAATACCTTACGGAAATCTGCCAACTCGGGGTTCTCCTCTGCCCACGGTGTGCAATCCACGATAAAGAGGCGGATATTCTTGCCAATCTGTGGCGCAGCCAAACCTACACCACTCGCCTCGCCAAGTGTAATCCACATATCGTCAACCAACTTCTTGAAGTCGGGGTACGAAGCGTCGATATTTACACTTGCCTTACGCAAAGTCGGATTTCCGTAAATTACAATTGGATATATCATAATAAAATACCTTAATTGTCAATTATCAATTATCAATTGTCAATTATTTTGCAGACTCCATATAGGACTGCAAAATTATCGTTGCTGCGACCTTGTCGACCAATGCCTTATCTCGGCGTGCCATCTTACCGATGCCACTCTCACGGATTGTTCGTTGTGCCATCACCGAGGTAAATCGCTCGTCATACATAACGATCTCCTTATCGGGAAAATTGTGTCGCAGGCGACCAACCAACGGTTCGATGTAGCGCATTGTTTCGCTCTTCTCGCCATTCATCTGCGAAGGTTTGCCCACGACAATCGTCGTAACATCCTCTTTGGCGCAGTAGTCGGCAACGAACTTTTCGAGTTGCTTGGTCTCGACCGTTTCGAGCGCTCCGGCAATAATCTGCAACGGGTCGCTAACCGCCAAGCCCGTGCGCTTAACGCCATAGTCTATTGCCAAGATACGCCCCATAAGGTCTGTTCCGAAATTACTTCAACTTCTTGTACAACTCACGGAACGAGGTCTCCTTCTCGACCATCGAGTAGAGGTCTGCGATAGCAACACGCTCCTGCTGCATCGAGTCACGGTGACGGATAGTCACGGTGTTGTCCTCCAAAGTCTGGTGGTCAACGGTTACGCAGAACGGAGTACCTACGGCATCCTGACGGCGGTAACGCTTACCGATAGAATCTTTTTCGTCGTATGCTACATTGAAGTCGAACTTCAACGAATCGATAATCTCACGAGCCTTCTCTGGGAGTCCGTCCTTCTTAACGAGTGGCATAACGGCAACCTTGGTTGGAGCCAAGCAAGCAGGGATGCGCAATACTACACGCTCCTCGCCATTCTCCAACTTCTCCTCGCAGTATGCAGCCGACATAATCTGCAAGAACATACGATCAACACCAATCGAGGTCTCAACAACATAAGGAACATAGTTCTCGCCACGCTCCGGATCGAAGTACTGAATCTTCTTGCCCGAGTACTCCTGGTGACGACCGAGGTCGAAGTCGGTACGAGAGTGGATACCCTCCACCTCCTTGAAACCGAATGGGAAGTTGTACTCGATGTCTGTTGCAGCATTTGCGTAGTGTGCCAACTTGTCGTGGTCGTGGAAGCGGTAGTTCGCATCGCCAAAGCCGAGAGCTCGGTGCCAAGCCATACGGGTCTCCTTCCACTCGTTCCACCACTTCATCTCGGTGCCAGGCTGTACGAAGAACTGCATCTCCATCTGCTCGAACTCACGCATACGGAAGATGAACTGACGAGCAACAATCTCGTTACGGAAAGCCTTACCAATCTGCGCAATACCGAACGGAAGCTTCATACGACCGGTCTTCTGCACATTGAGGTAGTTTACGAAGATACCCTGTGCAGTCTCTGGGCGGAGGTAGATGGTGTTAGCACCCTCGGCAGTCGAACCCATCTGAGTAGAGAACATAAGGTTGAACTGACGAACATCGGTCCAGTTGCGAGTACCCGAGATAGGGCAAACAATCTCGCAATCGAGGATAATCTGCTTCAACTCTGCCAAGTCGCTATTGTTCAAAGCCTCGGCAAAGCGGGTGTGAACACCCTCACGCTTCTCCAAAATCTCCTTTACACGAGGCGAAGTTGCACGGTACTGCTTCTCGTCGAATGACTCGCCAAAACGCTTGCGAGCCTTCTCAACCTCCTTCTCAACCTTCTCGTCTAACTTTGCGAGGTAGTCCTCGATAAGGACATCGGCACGGTAACGCTTCTTCGAATCCTTGTTGTCGATGAGAGGGTCGTTGAATGCTGCAACGTGGCCCGAAGCCTCCCAAGTGCGTGGGTGCATAAAGATTGCGGCGTCGATACCCACGATATTCTCGTGGAGCTTAACCATCGAATCCCACCAATAACGCTTGATGTTATTCTTCAACTCAACGCCATTCTGACCGTAATCATAGACTGCGCCCAAACCATCATAAATCTCGCTCGAAGGGAAGATAAAACCATACTCCTTGCAGTGTGCGATCAACTTCTTAAACAACTCTTCCTGTGTCATAACTATATAGTGTTTTATATTTTGTTCTAAAATTGTTCTGATTGGTAAATTTTGCACTGCTCTTCGGATAGCGAAATGCTCACATACGCATTAGTATGCTGCGCTTTCGCTCCCTCGTTTAGCACAAAATTTCCTCAATCACCTCCAATTTTGGGTGTTTGGGAGGTGGCTACCTCGCCAATCATTGCGCAAAGATAAGAAAAGTCTGCGACTTTTTAATTAAAAATTAAAAATTAAAAGCTAAAAATGGTTAATCGCAGTGTTGGCATACTCCTCTTCTTCGATTCTTGTGCGACGAATAATCTTACCTTCGTAGTCGAGGATGTAGCGGTAGTCGGCATTTGTAGCGTGAAAAAGAGCCGTTTCGACATCGAACTCAACGCTTTTGTAGATTATCGGAATGACCGAGTGGCCGTTGCTGTCTATGGCTCCCATTTTGCCGTTTCTGGCAACCACGGCACGCCCCTCTTCGAACTCGCTTGCCCACGAGTAGATGAATGGCGTAATCTGACGCCCATCGCAATCGACAAAGCCGTAGCGATTCCCTTTGCAGAGCAGGGTAATTCTGTCGTATCTGGTTGGAGCAGAGGTGTATTTAGCTTCGTAATCGTGGGCCAACAAAGACGAGCACTCCGCATCACCACCCTCGTTGCAGTTTTGGTCGATAAAGTCGAGCAGCGGGGTTATATCGTTGTTGGAGAAGAGCTCCCATTCGGCATACCAATAGCGCAGTGGGCGAGCTACACCGCTATTGCAGATGAGTATATTCGACGGCGTGAGGTTGTTGTGGCGAAAGCCAATAGCGTCAATGCGCTCCTTCATCACCCGTATCATCGCCTTCAAGTGGTCGGCACGATAGCGAGTGACAGCCTCGTTTAGCGTTGCACCCGAAGGCAACTCTTGCAAGACGATATCGACTTCGTGCCTATGCCCGAGCGAGTCGAACAGGGCCAACTCGTTGTGCAGAATGCGATTTTCGAGCAGTGGCCCACGGCTACGCTCTTGTGCCATACGCTCAAACTCCTCGATGCGATGCAGACTCTCGCTCTCGAATGGCAGCATAAGCAGAAAGTGTCGCTCCTCGAGCGTAATCTCCGCTTCGATTGCCGAGTATGTGCGCCTTACAATCGGTTGACCGTTGCAAAGCAGAGGCTCTGCCAACCTCAAACGCTTGAAATGGAGCGCAGGAGCTGACAGAGCCACCTTGAAATATGTCATTGTAGGTGTCAACCTACTCGATTACTTTGCGAAGGTTACACCTTTGAGCTTATTCCACTCGCCACGAGTAAAATCAGGAAATGCTACAGGCATAGAGTTGTGCTTGATGGAGGTTGCGGTCAACTCGCCAATGCACGACCACTCGGCTGCATCGTATACATCCTGATCGAGTGGCAAACCGTTGCGCAAGCAGTAGATGAGGCGGTAGTCCATAATAAAGTCCATACCTCCGTGTCCGCCCACCTTCTTTGCATTTTCGAGCAACTCCTGCTGAATAGGGTGGCGATACTTCTTCATCAAAGCGTCGAACGCCTCCTTTGGCAAAAACTTGTGCGTAGAGAGATCCTCGTGATTAGGTACGACTCCACTATCCGCCATCTTATCGTGTTCAAGCAGAATACCCTGTACCGGATATTTATTTGCAAAACCCTTTGTTCCGGTGAGCTGATACAGACGGTTGTATGGGCGTGGGGTGTAGACATTGTGCTGAAGCTCGATAGTCTTACCCTTCTGGGTGCGGATAAGTGTCGATGTGTGATCGCCATTTGCAAACTCCTCGGTGCCAAGCGACTTCTTTGCCAGCTCTTTGCCTACCCACGAGTCGGTGTCCATCGAAACGAGGTGAGTCATACGATCACCACGGTGGATGTTGAGTGCAAAACATACAGGACCAAGGCCGTGAGTAGCATATACATCGCCACGATGCTCCTGGTTGTATTTCAAGCGCCAATTCTTATCGTAGCCCTTCCAGAACTTGTCGAGTGCGTGAATGTAGGCACCTTCGGCGTGGATAATCTCACCAAAGAGACCCTGCTGAGCCATATTGAGAGTGGTGAGCTCGAAGTGGTCGTAGACACAGTTCTCGAGCATCATACAGTGGCGACGAGTACGCTCTGAGGTGTCAACCAACTGCCAGCACTCTTCGACAGAGGTTGCAGCCGGAACCTCGATAGCCACGTGCTTGCCCTGCTCCATAGCATATACTGCGATAGGAGTGTGCGACTCCCAATCGGTTACGATGTAGATGAGATGCAGATCCTTGCGCTCGCAGACTCTCTTCCAAGCATCCTTGCCAACATACTCCTCGGCACGAGGCATACCATACTTTGCAAGACGAGCCTGGCTCTTATCGATATTCTCTTGGTGGAGGTCGCAGATAGCAACAATTTTTACTCCGTCAATAAACGACATACGCTTCAATGGACCCTTACCACGCATACCTAAGCCGATGATGCCGACACGAACGGTGTCAATCTTCTCTGCCGCAAAACCGAGCATCGAAGTTTGTCCCTTAGCACGCTTTGGCTCCTTGAAATGAATCATGCCCTTCTTTACGGAGTATGCCGACTTGTGGTTATTTACGGCAAATGCCGGAGCCTGCGAACTTAAAACGAACGCAACTAATAGAGCTGCAATACAAAAAAATCTTTTCATATCTGTTTTTAGATGTTTACTTCCACAAAGATAAGGGAGATTTTGTATAAATACAAAAAATCAGAGTTTATAATTTTCCGTTGCTCTTGAACGAATAGCTTTCGGTCGCACTTATAATGATGTGGTCGAGCAACTGAATGTCGAAGAGTGAGGTCGCCTCCTTAATCTTCTTTGTGATATCGAAGTCGGCACCGCTCGGCGTAGCACTACCCGAAGGGTGGTTATGTACGATTATTATGCGTGTCGAGAGCAGCTCCAAAGCCCTCTTTACGATAAGACGGTGGTCGACAACGGTAGCCTGAACGCCACCTTGGCTCATACAACGACTCTCGATTATGCGATTTGAGTTTGTGAGGAAGATAGCCCAGCACTCCTCGTGCTTTTTGTCTTGCAATTTTGGTCGCATAATGCGAACTACATCCTCGCTCGACGAGATGCTCTCCTCTACGGCACGGCTTGCCGACGATATGCGATTACCTATTTCGATAGCCGATTGAATGCGTTCGGTGCGCTTCGCTCCGAGCCCTGCAACCATTCTAAGGCGGGATGCGGGCAGTTTTGCGATATTCGCCAACGAGCCACACTCCGAAATCAACTCCTCGGCAAGGGCTCTGTCCTCCAATAAAAGGGCAAGCAACTCCGCATCATTCAACGACTCGAAGCCCCTGATAGACAATTTATTGCGAATATCCTGCATAGCCTTGCGCCTTTATTTGCTCATCTTGTCCAAGCGGTCGAGCATTCGTGCAACCTCCTCGTCGCTTGGCTCGTGCGATACCGACTGCGCAGCTCGCTGCTCTGCCTCCTTCTTCGAAGAGCCAATGCCGTGACCAACCTCCAAATTGTCAATCAATACCGTACAACGGAACGAGCGTGTTGCACCTGGTCCCGTAGGCGTACCCTTGGTGCGGAATACTACGGAGTGGTGATTCTTCTGACCCCACTCTATAAGGCGACTCTTGAAGTCGGTCTCGGTCTCATCGACCTCTTCGAGCGAGAGGTTTTGCGAGTATATATCATTGATAAGCAGACGGTTGGCAAAGTTGTAACCCTGGTCGAGATAGATTGCACCCATCATCGCCTCGAAGGCATCGCCAAAGATATGCTTCTGCGTAGCATTTATCGAGTGACAGCAGATGATGTGCTTATCCAAGCCGAGCTTGCAAGCGATGGCGTTGAGCGATTGGCGTGACACGAGCTTCGAGCGCAACTTTGTGAGCTTGCCCTCGTCGTAGTCGGGGTACTCGATAAAGAGGTAGTCAGAAGTTACGCTCTCGATTACGGCATCGCCCAAAAATTCGAGTCGCTCGTTGTTGATGCTGCGACCACCCATCTCTACCGATGCCGACTTGTGGATAAGTGCCAACTTATAGAGTTCGATATTGTTTGGAATGAAGCCGAACATATCGTCGATGATTCGATAGTATAACTTGTTGCGTCCGAAATTACGGCGTATCGGACGGAGTATAAAGTCTAACATAATCTGTTGATTAGATTTTGCGGAACACTACGGTCGAGTTGTGACCTCCAAAGCCGAAGGTGTTGCTCATAGCGCACTTCACCTCTCGCTTCTGTGCCTTGCCGAGTGTTAAGTTTAGTTTCGAGTCGATCTGCGGATCGAGCTCCTCTACATTTATGGTCGGAGGAACAACTCCTCTGTCGATTGCCATAATACAAGCCAACGCCTCGATTGCGGCAGTAGCACCCAAAAGGTGACCCGTCATCGACTTTGTCGAAGAGATATTCATCTTGTAGGCGTGCTCTCCGAAGAGCGACTGAATGGCTGTGAGTTCGGCAATATCGCCAAGCGGAGTGGATGTGCCGTGGGTGTTGAGGTAGTCGATATCCTCCACCTTCAACTCGGCATCGTCGAGAGCCTCCTGCATCGACTTTATTGCACCTTTACCCTCGGGATGAGGGGCGGTCATATGGTAGGCATCGGCAGACATTCCGCCACCGACAACCTCGCAATAGATTTTTGCACCTCGTGCCTTGGCGTGCTCGTACTCCTCGAATACGAGTGCTCCTGCACCCTCGCCAATAACGAAACCGTCACGACCTGCGTCGAATGGGCGAGAGGCGTGCGAAGGGTCGTCGTTGCGAGTCGAAAGAGCGTGCATCGACGAGAAACCACCTACGGCAGTGACCGTTACAGGGGCCTCCGAGCCACCCGTTACAATGACATCCGCCTTGCCCCAGCGAATAAGGTTGAGGGCGTCAATCATAGCGTGGTTTGAGGATGCACAAGCCGATGTGACGCAGTAGTTTGGTCCCATCAATCCATATTTAATAGAGATGTGACCTGCTGCGATATCGGTGATAAGATGAGGTACAAGGAATGGGCTGAAACGAGGGATACCATCTCCCTCGGCCCAGCCCACTACTTCGTTTTGCAAAGATTGAAGACCACCAATACCCGAACTCCAAATAACGCCTGCACGCTCTTTGTCGAGAGTGTCAAAGTCGAAGTTTGCATCCTCGACTGCTTCGGTTGCCGCTATGAGTGCAAACTGACAAAAACGGTCATATTTGCGAGCCTCTTTGCGGTCGAAGTGGCTGGTCCAATCGTAATTTTTAACCTCGCATGCAATGCGTGATTTGAAATTTGTGGCATCAAAGAGTGTTATTTCTGTCGCACCGGAAACGCCTTTTTCGAGATTTGCGAAATACTCCTCGATGTTGTTTCCGATTGGGTTAATAGTGCCTACGCCCGTAATAACAACTCGTCTTGCCTCTTTCATATGCACTGTATGTCGGTTTGAAATTTCAAATGTGTGTAAGATTATTTGTGCTCCTCGATGTAAGTGATAACATCACCTACGGTCTGGAACTTCTCAGCAGCCTCGTCCTCAACCTGAACGCCGAATGCCTTCTCGAACTCCATAACGAGCTCTACGGTGTCCAACGAATCAGCACCGAGGTCGCCTGTAAATGTAGCCTCAGGGGTTACCTCCGACTCCTTAACGCCCAACTTGTCAACGATAATCTTAACAACTTTTTCTTGAATCTCTGACATAACTTTCAGTTTTTAGTTTAACAATAGTTTAGTTGTGTATAAAATTCTCTTTCAATTTCTTATCCAAAATGCACTCTCACGCTATTGTTGATGCGAATTTCTTGCAAAATGCTTCGAAATTATGGGAATGCAACGGTGCAAATGTAGTGTTTTTTTCTTATCTTTGGCATAAATTTACAAATAATTTATGAACAAAAGACGATTTTAGAATTGTAAATACTTAAAAATCAGTTAAATATATGAAATTACTTCTTATCTCAAATTCAACTAATGCCGGCGAGGCATATTTGAAGTACCCGATTGGCCAAATTGGCGACCATTTGCAGGGTGTAAATGAGGTTATTTTTGTGCCATACGCAGCCGTCACCTTCTCGTATAACGAGTACGAGCGCAAGGTGCAGGAGCGTTTCAACGAGATTGGCGTGAAGGTGCGCTCTATTCATCGTGAGAAGAACCCTCGCAAGGCTATCCGAGAGGCGCAAGCTATCTGCGTGGGTGGTGGTAACACCTTCGCCCTCGCCAAGAAGATGCAGGAGCAGGGTCTTATGAAGGCTATCTTGAAGCGAGTGAAGGAGGGTGTTCCGTATGTAGGTTGGTCGGCAGGTAGCAATGTTTGTTGCCCTACAATCTGCACCACCAACGATATGCCAATCGTGGAGCCTGAGTCGTTCAAGGCTATCGGTGCGGTTAAGTTCCAGATTAATCCTCACTACCTCGATGTAAACCCCGAAGGACACGCCGGTGAGACTCGTGAGCAGCGTATTGAGGAGTATATCGAGGCTAACCCACGCCGCTATGTTGTAGGTTTGCGTGAGGGTTGTATGCTCCGCTATATCGACGGCAAGTTGGAGCTTATCGGCTCTCGCCCAATGCGAATTTTCAAGAAGGGACAGCCTGCGTATGAGGTAAATGCTGGCGATGATCTGTCGTTCTTGTTGTAATTAGGCGCAAAAATAGTGAATTTAGGGAGTTTAATGAGTTTAGTGAATTTAGTGTTGCGCCAAATTTATCTAAACTCCCTAAAATGTTAGTGGCTAAAAATGCAGACTGAAAAGCAATTGCGTGGCGCAATAGGTGAGCAGGCGGCGGTAGATTACCTCCGCCAACAGGGTTTTATGATTGTCGAGCGCAACTATCGCATCGCTCGTAGCGAGGTCGATATAATAGCCGTTCGTCACGATGAACTCCACTTTGTGGAGGTCAAAACTCGAAAATATGGCTCGCTGACCGCCCCCGAGGAGGCTATCAACGAGCAGAAACTGCGTGCTATGCGTCGTGCCGCTTCGGCATATATGGCGCAACACCACTCGATGCTCGAACCCAAATTCTCGCTCATAGCCATCGAGATGGTGGGCGAGAGGGTGGAGTCGTTGCGTTTTGTCGAGGATGCACTACAATATGGTTGGTAACAATGATATATCTCTATAATTTTTGCATTGCGGTATATGCTCTGCTTATCCGCTTGGTTGCCCCTTTCAATAGGAAGGCTCGGCTGTGGTGCGAGGGGCGCAAGGGGCTGACCGAGCGTCTGCAACGGGCGATTGGCGATGCGGAGCATATCGTTTGGGTGCACTCCTCGTCGCTTGGCGAGTTCGAGCAGGGGCGACCTATTGTTGATTATATCAGGGCGCACTATCCCGAATATAAGATTTTGCTCACCTTCTTCTCGCCTTCGGGCTATGAGATGCGCAAGAACTACCCAAATGCCGACTATGTCTTCTATATCCCTGTCGATACTCGACGAAGGGTGCGACAATTTCTCGACACGGTGAAGCCCGAGGTGGCGATTTTTGTGAAGAATGAGTTTTGGCTCAATATGCTTGCCGAACTGCGTAGGCGCAATATCCGCACCTACTTGGCATCGGCAATTTTCCGTCGCAATTCTATATTTTTTAACCCCGTTGGCGATATTTGGCGCAAGGCGTTGCATTCGTTCGATACGCTGTTTGTGCAGGATGAACATTCGAAAGAGTTGCTTGCCGAGATTGGCGTTGAGAATGTGGTTGTGGCAGGCGATACCCGCTTTGATAGAGTGTCGGCTATTGCCGAGCAAGCCGAAAAGGTGGAGATTATCGAGCAGTTCAAGGGCGATAAGCAACTCTTTGTTGCAGGTTCAACTTGGGGACCCGATGAGGATATATTATTGCCGTTGATAAACGAAAATCCCGACATCAAGTTTGTGATTGCTCCGCACGAGATGGATGAGAGCCGTATCGAACGCCTCTTGCGAGAGGTGAAGGGTGGAGCGGTGCGCTATACCCAGCTATCGGGCGATTTTACCGACAAGCAGGTGCTTGTTCTCGACACCATAGGTCTGCTCTCTCGTGTCTATGGCTCGGCAGAGTGGGCGTATGTGGGTGGAGGCTTCGGCGTGGGCATCCACAGCACTTTGGAGGCTGCGGTGTATGGTATGCCTGTGGCTTTTGGTACGAACTATCGCAAGTTCAGGGAGGCTTGCGATCTGATAGAGCTTGGTGCAGGCCGCTCGGTAGCGAATGCCGAGGAGTTGAAAGCGTGGTTTGACGAATTGAAGAGCGACAAGGAGTACCTGGCTCGCCTATCAGCTCTCGCCAAGGTCTATGTCGGACAGCACCGAGGTGCAACCGAGAAGATTGTCAAGGAAATAGCGTTGTAGATGATGTAAAACAAAAAAGTGTGCCCGAATTAACGAGCACACTTTTTTATATGCGATGGTCGTTACTCTGCCGAAGTGAATGATGGAGCCTCTCCGTTCTCGCCTGCTACCCAGCGATGGCTATAGCCCAGAGCAGCGATAGCATCGTTCATTGTTGCGATGTGCTCAGCTGTAACATCTGCCATACTATTCACCACTACGCAACCGTCAGTCTTTGCATTTTGTGCATTGTAACCTGCGCAATTGGTGGCTTTATTTGCGCCTTCGCCACTTGTGCTGACAACACCCAAGCAACCATATATGTTACCGTAGTTTTGTCCTGCAATAGATCCGACACTACTTTGACCTCCCGACACCGAGGTTGAGAGATTCAGACAAGCGACGACTTTTGCCCCGGTATAGTTGACACCAACGATGCCACCGGCACCATAAGATCCGGCATAGACCTCAGCCTCGTTGATGCAATTTGCTATGGTTCCGCTGTTGATACCGACTATTCCTGCAGAATCTTGCTTGGTCCATATGAATCCCGAAACACGACAATTCGATACCCTTGAATGTTCATCTACTCTGGCTATAATACATCCGAAGAAGCCGGTATTCTCGATGTTTACATCTGCGAAATTGAGATTTTGTACAGCACCGCCATTTTGGAGGTCAAGGATAAAAAATTTGCCGCTCCACCCTTTGATGGTGTGGCCGTTGCCCTCTATCAGACCCTCTGCATCTGACGCATACCAATCGCAATACTCTTCGCAAACTATATCTCTTGCGATGATGAGATTTGCAGATGGATTCGTGACTACTGCATCGCACCAAGCACGCAAGCCTTTCATCGAAGCTGCGTAGTAGGTGTTGGTTGCCTCGTCATACAGATCGTACAACTTACCGCATATCTCGCATATACCATCTTTCCACGAGTGTTGACACTCCTTGCCGCATATCTCGCATACGCCATCTTTCCACGAGTGGTGACACTCCTTACCGCATATCTCGCATACGCTATCTTTCCACGAGTGGTGACACTCCTTACCGCATATCTCGCATACGCCATCTTTCCACGAGTGGTCGCACTCCTTGCCGCATATCTCGCACACGCTATCTTTCCACGAGTGCTGACACTTCTTACCGCATATCTCGCATACGCCATCTTTCCACGAGTGGTCGCACTCCGGCATCTCATTATGGCACGATGGCAACACTATTGCCACAGCGGCCAACAAAATCAAAACTCTTTTCATAGTAAATGGTTATATGATTGTTTTTGTGTCAACAAATTTAGTTATAAATAGCGGAAACGCAAAAAAATAGAGCATTTTTGCCACAAAAACCACTGTCAATTCTTAATTTTTAATTTCTAATTAAAAGTTTTCCGTTTTCCGTTTTCCGTTTTCCGTTTGTTTTTCTATCTTTGCAGAGATTATGAAGAAGATAAGAAATTTTTGCATTATAGCCCATATCGACCACGGTAAATCTACCTTGGCGGATCGCTTGTTGGAGGCTACAAACACTTTGAATCAACGAGAGATGCAGTCGCAGGTGCTCGATGATATGGACCTCGAACGAGAGAAGGGTATTACGATTAAGTCGCACGCCATTCAGATGAACTATGTGGCAAAGGATGGCGAGCAGTACACACTCAACCTGATTGACACCCCGGGACATGTCGACTTCTCCTACGAGGTATCTCGTGCTATCGCATCGTGCGAGGGTGCTCTGCTTGTGGTGGATGCTTCGCAGGGTATTCAGGCGCAGACCATCTCGAACCTCTATCTCGCATTCGGCAACGACTTGGAGATTATCCCTGTGCTGAACAAAATCGATATGCCGTCGGCAATGATTGACGAGGTGAAGGATCAGATTGTCGACCTGCTCGGTTGCGACCACGACGACATCCTCTGCGCTTCGGGAAAGACCGGTCAGGGCGTAGATGAGGTGTTGGAGGCTATCGTAAAGCGTGTTCCTGCTCCGAAGGGCGACGAGAATGCACCATTGCAGGCTCTGATTTTCGACTCGGTGTTCAATCCGTTTCGTGGTATTATCGCCTACTTCCGTGTATTCAACGGCTCAATCAAAAAGGGCGAGCATGTGAAGTTTTTCAACACGGGCGAGGAGTACGATGCCGACGAGATTGGCGTTTTGAAGTTGAAGATGCAACCTTGTGCCGAGTTGAAGGCGGGCAATGTAGGATATATCTGCTCGGGTATCAAGAACTCGAAAGATGTGAAGGTGGGAGATACCATCACTTCGGTATCCAACCCTTGCGTGGAGGCTATTGCAGGTTTCGAGGATGTTAAGCCTATGGTCTTTGCGGGTGTCTATCCTGTCGAGGCTGACCAGTACGAAGATTTGCGAGCATCGCTCGAAAAGTTGCAGCTCAATGACGCTTCGCTCACCTTCGAGCCGGAGAGTTCGTTGGCGTTGGGCTTCGGTTTCCGCTGCGGTTTCTTGGGCTTGCTCCACATGGAGATTATCCAGGAGCGACTCTACCGTGAGTTCGATATGGATGTTATCACCACCGTGCCGAATGTGTCGTACCGCATTACCACGACTATGGGCGAGGAGATTGAGGTGCACAACCCGTCGGGTCTGCCCGAGGTTACCAAGATTGCAAAGATTGAGGAGCCTTATATCTTGGCGCAGATTATCACCAAGGCGGACTTCCTTGGTCCTGTGATGAAGTTGTGCATCGACAAGCGAGGAATTCTCAAAAATCAGACATACATCACACAAGACCGTGTTGAGGTCAATTTCGAGATGCCGTTGTCGGAGATTGTATTCGACTTCTACGACAAGTTGAAGAGTATCTCGAAGGGCTACGCTTCGTTCGACTACCACCGCACGGGCTACGAAACAAGTAAGTTGGCGAAGTTGGATATTCTCTTAAATGGCGATCCGGTCGATGCGCTGTCGTCGCTTATTTATGCCGACCACGCCTACGACTTTGGCCGCAAGATGTGCGAGAAGTTGAAGGAGCTCATCCCTCGTCAGCAGTTCGATATCGCTATCCAGGCAGCTATCGGAGCAAAGATTATCGCCCGTGAAACCGTGAAGGCGGTGCGTAAGGATGTTACCGCAAAGTGTTACGGTGGCGATATCTCTCGTAAGCGCAAGCTCTTGGAGAAGCAGAAGGCCGGTAAGAAGCGTATGCGCCAGATTGGTCAGGTACAGGTACCGCAGACTGCCTTCCTTGCAGTATTGAAAATGGATTAAGGATTGAAAACTATAATTTTTTAATTTAGCTAATGGTTAATGGCCACCGCTGCGATTAAGCTGAGTGCATAGGCTGCTTGCAGACTTTGCCGAAGCGGAGCAGTGAAGACCAAAGGTCAATGGCTAAGAGCTTCAAAAATATGAAAAAGACAATTATCGATTTGTTTGAGTCGTCGGTAGAGAAGTTTGGCGAGAAGCCATTCTTGCTCGAAAAGACGACAAACGAATTTGAGCCTACGACCTACGCCGAGACCCGTGAAATCGCATTGAAGACGGGTGCGGGTTTGGTGGCGCTCGGTATCGAACCCAAGCAGGCGGTTTCGATCTTGGCAGAGGGTTGCAACGCTTGGATCACCTCGGAGTTGGGTTTGCTCTATGCAGGTGCTATCAGCGTGCCGTTGTCTATTAAGTTGGAGGAGGCAAACGACTTGCTCTTCCGCTTGCGCCACGCCGATGTGGTTGCAATCTTCGTGTCACGCAATCAGCTTCCGAAGATTCGTGCCATTCGTGAGCAGTTGCCTCTCTTGAAGCATATCATCGTCTGGGGCGATATCGAGTTGCAGGAGGGCGAGATGTCGCTTGCCGAGTTGAATGCTATGGGCGAGAAGCACCTCGCCGAGCATCGTGAGGAGTTCCTCGCAATCGGCCAGGCGGTGCAGAACGACGACTACGCTACTATTACCTATACTTCGGGTACTACGGCAGATCCAAAGGGTGTGATTTTGACCCACCGCAACTATACCGCAAATGTCGAGCAGGCTTTGACCCGCATCTCGATTCCGTCGGATTACCGAATGTTTATCATCCTTCCGCTCGACCACTGCTTTGCTCATGTGGCAGGCTTCTATATTATGGTGGCTTGTGGTGCATCGGTGGCAACCACGCAGGTTGGTCGCACTCCGCTCGAAACATTGAAGAATGTTCCTGGCAATATCCGTGAGGTTAAGCCGCATGTGTTGTTGTCGGTGCCGGCTTTGGCGAAGAACTTCCGCAAGAATATCGAGACTTCGATTCACAAGCAGGGCGCAACCGTCGAGAAGCTGTTCAAGTTTGCTTTGAAGGTTGCCTACGAGTATAATCAGGATGGTTACACCAAGGGCAAGGGCTGGCGTTTTGTATTGAAACCGCTCGTTGCATTGTTCGACAAGATTCTCTTCGAGAAGGTGCGTCAGGGCTTCGGTGGAAATATCAAGTTCTTCGTTGGAGGTGGCGCATTGCTCGATGCGGAGTTGCAACGCTTCTTCTACGCTGTGGGTATGCCTATGTTGCAGGGCTATGGTCTGTCGGAGGCTACACCTATCATCTCGGCTAACTCGCTTGGCAAGGGTCGTCATCGCTTCGGCTCGTCGGGTATGGTTATCCAGCCTTTGGAGTTGAAGATTCTCGACGGCGAGGGCAACGAGTTGCCACTCGGCGAGAAGGGTGAGATCGTTATCAAGGGCGAGAATGTTATGGCGGGCTATTGGAAAAACCCTTCGGCAACTGCCGAGACTGTGGTTGATGGCTGGTTACATACGGGCGATATGGGATATATGGGCAAGGATGGTTTCCTCTATGTTTTGGGTCGCTTCAAGAGCCTCTTGATTTCGAGCGATGGCGAGAAGTATAGCCCCGAGGGTATGGAGGAGGCTATGGTGGATAAGTCGCCATACATCGACCAGATTATTCTGCACAACAACCAAAATCCATATACTATCGCTATCGTAGTGCCTAACAAGGAGGCGTTGCGTCGTGAGGTGGGTAACGATGCTGCAAAGGCGGCAGAGTTGATTGACTCGGAGATTCGCAAGTACCGCACAGGTGGCGAGTTTGGCGAGGAGTTCCCTGACCGCTGGTTACCGGCAGCGTTGGCAATCGTGGATGAGGCGTTCACCGAGCAGAACGGACTCGTAAATAGCACAATGAAGGTTGTACGCAACAAGGTTGAGTCGCACTTTGCCGACCGTATCGACTACGCCTACACTGCCGAGGGTAAGCAACTTCTCAACGAGAAGAACTTGGCGTCGCTCTCAAAATTGTTGTAGAGTTGCACTTATCATATTAAAAAGACCTCTCGTTAAATTGAGAGGTCTTTTTTTTTAGTTTAAGTGTAGATTTCTGATTGCACTATCGACATCCAACCACGACGAGAAGTTCGGTTGGATAACTATTGCGCCTTTGCGGTCGATTGCGCCCCAGCGGTCATCCTGAAACTGCACTACGGCAATACCTCTGTCGGACATCGCCTTTGCCGATTTGTATATAGGTGGCAGGAACCAATTTCCCGTATAGTCCAGGTAGCCCCAATACCCTGTTGCGTGGTCACGCACCTCCCAGAGGTCAATACCTTGATAGCGACCCTTTGCAATGCTGCGAATAGCACTTTCGACATCCAACGACGATGTGAAGTTGAACAGAATAGCGGTTTTGCCGAGCGTGTTTATCGCACCCCAGAAGCCATTTTGCAACTGTACCACAGCCATACCTACCTCGGTGTTAAAAGATTTGGCGGAGCGGAATGTTGGAGGAATAGCCCACATACCGAAGTCGTTGAGATAGCCGTACAAACCTGTGCCAGGGTCTTCGGTCGCTTTCAAATGGTTGGCAAGCGGAGCGGTAATGCCGGCGGCCATAGTTGTCTGATTGAGGGCAGGGAGCAATCCGCACGAAGTACAAAGTGTTGTAGTGGCGGCAAGTAGTAAAAAGAGTCGTTTCATAGCTCTAACACTTTAAGGTCGAATACAAATATAAGAATAGATTTTTGTATTCGCAATAAAAATGGCATAGAATGGGGCGAAATGGCATAAAAATGAGAGGAGCCGAAGTGTATCGGCCCCTCTTATTATATATACATAGGTATAACCTATCGGTACTGCAAGCCCTTAACCTCGGTCCAGCGACCATCCTTGCCTACCTCGACAGGCGAGAACGATACATACCAGAATGGAGTAGAGTAGTGGAGCGGAGCCTCGATAAGGAGGGTGTTCCAACCCTTCTTCAACTTAATCTTTGCAGGCTCACGCATCCAGAACAACTGCTCGTTGGTCCAAGCCAAGTTCTGAATATCTGCGTACTTGTAGGTGCTGAAATGGTACGAGTACATACCAGGCTCCTTCCAAGGGGTTGGCGGAACGACAGGCTCGCCATTGATAGTGACCTTACCACCGGTCTCCCACTCGCCCTGCTCGCCAATGCCGGCCGAACGACGGGTCGAACGAGAAGGTGTTTCGAGCGATACCCAAGCACTAATCTCACGATCCTCCTCAGAGTATATTTCGGTTTTGAGGTAGGCGATACGGCTCTTGCCGGTGTTGCCCTCGTGTGCCTTTGCAAAGGCGTGGAGATTTACCGAGCCACCATAAGCCTTCTCCCACTTCATATCCTCCATCTTGGTGCCCTTTGCCGCAGGGATTGTCACCTGCCAAGGAATATGTGCGTTGGCTACCCAATGGCAATCAACATCCTTGAATTGGTGGTCACGATGGTAAGCCAACTTCTTCTCGAAGGCTACGAGGTCGTGGTGTCCCTGATTTTCAGGGCCCGGAACGAGCATATCGTAGGTGAGGTCATAACCCTTGCCACCTACCCAAGCACGCTCGGCGAATGGAAGCATCACGAGAGGCATACCGTTGATAGGGAAGAGCTGCTCCTCCGAGGCGAGTCGAACATCGTTCCACAAGCAGAGGATGCCACCCAAAGCACGGTCTGTGCCCTTCTCGGCTGCACACATCTGGTGCAAGAAGTGGCGGTGCATATTGTTCACAGGGTTGCTGTGGTTGAGGTAGCCCATATACGAATCTACATACGGATTCTTGTAGGTCTTGTTCTCGGCGATGCTATTCTTGATAGCCTCGTTCCAAATCTGACAAACGGTGGTTGATGACGGCTTGATTCCCGGATCCCAAACGAGCGGAATGCGGTTGTGCTTTGCGAGGAACTGCTCGTAGTAGCGAACAAAACCCTCGGCATCCTTCATCTTGCGACGCACCTCATCCGAGCCGAGGTGGATGTAAGGGCAATCCTCAGCCGAAATCTCGGCAAAGAACTCGGCAAAGAGCTTGTCGAGAATCTTCATACCCTTCTCGCTCTCCATATAGCAACCGAAGATAGTCCAGAAGTATTGGCTGTGACCTGGGATGTCGAGCTCCGGGATAATCATCACGCCACGCTCCTTGGCATACTTAATCACATCACGAATCTCGTCATAGGTGTAGAACTTGCCAGGGTTGCGAGCCGCAGGGCAGTACTTCGGATCGTTGAGCTGTGGGTAGCACTTGCTCTCGATGCGCCAAGCAGGGTTGTCGGTCAAGTGCCAATGGAATACATTGAGCTTGTATGCCGAGAAGAGGTCGATATCCTTTTTGAGGTTCTCCACCGAGCGGAAGTTACGACCTGTGTCGTGCATAAAGCCACGAATTGGGAAGGCTGGGTAGTCCTTAATCTTTGCGATACGCACCAAACCCTCCTCATCTTTGAGTTGTGCAAGGGTTGCCTTTGCCCAAACCAAGCCCTGTGCGGTCTTGGCACGGAGTACGGCTGTTGTACCCTTGATTTCGAGGGTGTAACCCTCATCTGGAAGGTTGAGCGAAGCATCCACCTTGGCATCCACCTGCTCTACCTTAACCTTCTTCTTTCCTTTGTACGAAACCTCCACAGGGGTAGGAATCAACTCTTGTGCTGTGAGCACACCTGCACAGCACACCATAACAAGGCAAGCGAGTGCAAATTTCAAATTCTTCATATCTTATGTTTTTTTGTTAATTTTCGCTTATTGGTGCTGTGGGCGGAGCAAGTCCTGCACAACCTTCACAGGCGAGAATGTAGAGATAGGCACATCTACGAAGATGGTGTTCCACTTCGCCATTGCACCGTTCCACAAACCAGGCAACTCCTGCGCACGCAACTCACGACCACCGCTCGACTTCGACGAGATAAAGCCCGTCTTTGGATCGGTGTAACCCATCAAATCGAACTTCGTGCCGTCGGCCTTGCGCACACCGCAAACCAAATCAACAGGGTTGAAGTGGGTTGCCTCCTTCATCAATGGCATATCCTCGGCAGAAATCTGGCTCGACTCGGCAATCTGCAACGACTGTGTGCCGTCGTCGTTCTTTACCCAGAATGGGCCACCACCAGGCTCGCCCTCGTTGCGTACCATACCGCAGACACGGATAGGACGGTCGAGCAACGCCTTCAACAACTCGGCATTGTACTCGGCAGGGAGCTTGGTGCAGAGTTTCTTCTCTACAAACTCGGCAACCTCGGCAATGTTTGCCGTACCCTCGTTCAACGCCTTCAAGTGGGCAAATGCCTGCGCTTGGAGGTTGAGCAATACGCCAGCCAACGCCTTCTTGTAGCGAATGGTATCGCCACGCAGAGCGTCGGTTGTTACATTGTCGATATTCTTAACGAAAATCACATCCGCCTCGATGTCGTTGAGGTTCGAAAGCAACGCTCCGTGACCCGCAGGGCGGAACAAAAGCGTACCCTCGTCGGTGAGGAATGGAGTATTGTCGGGATTTACTGCGATAGTGTCGGTCGAAGGCTTCTGCTCCGAGAAAGAGATGTCGTAGCGGATGCCGAACTTCGCCTCGTAGTGTGCTACACGCTCGTCGAGCAGAGCCTTGAATGCAGCCTTATGCTCTGGCGATACGGTGAAGTGAAGGCGAGAAATGCCCTTCGATGCGGCGTACTGTGCGCCCTCCATCAAGTGCTCCTCGATAGCTTTGCGAGCACCCTCCTCGTAGTTGTGGAATGTAACCAAACCCTTTGGTTTAGCACCGTAGTTAAGACCTGCCTTGATGATTGCCGAAACGACTGCCTTATCGTCTGCGAAATCTACGCCCGTAGCCTTCAACTCCTCGTAGAAGGCGAACTTCTCGATATTCTGCAAGAGGGTGTCGATGCCCTTACCTCGCTTGTCGTCGTTCACAAACTCGAACAACTCCTTAAACATACGGGTTGCAGCACCCGACGCAGGTACAAACTTTACCACTTCGAGCTGCTCGGCAACTGTGTCGTAGTATTTTACGGCGTTGTCGCACTGCTCCTCGGAGAGTATGGTGATACCATCCTCGGGCGAAGCAGCCTTAACAACTTCGAGCGACGGGAAACCACGCTTGAATGCCTCGATTTGAGCCTTCACTTGTGCCACGGTCAAGCCGTGAGCTTCGATTTCGTGAATCTGATTTTCGTTAAACATAATGGTTGTAGTTTTTGGTTTTAAGTTCATAATTTTCCAAAGGTAGCAATAAAATTGCTAATAGTCAATCGAAAAGAGGAATTTTTTATTTCGCTACCAACAAAATAGTTTTTGGGGTTACTATTCTGCGCACTTTTTTGTATCTTTGCGTTATGGAGTTGACAAAATATACAAGACGCCGAAGCGTCGAGGTTAAGATTGGAGCGACCACCATTGGTGGCAACAACCCAATTGCGGTGCAGTCGATGACAAATACCGCTACTGCCGATGTCGAAAAGAGCGTGGCACAAATCGAGCGCATCGCCGATGCCGGTGCGCCTATCGTGCGCCTTACGGCACAGGGCAAAAAGGAGGGCGAGGCCCTATGCAATATTGTTGCACAGGTGCGCCGAGATGGCTATCAGACTGCGATTGTGGCAGATATCCACTTTGTTCCCGAGATTGCATCTATCGCTGCCGAGTCGGTCGATAAGGTGCGCATCAATCCGGGCAACTACCGCACAAGCGGTAGCGAGTTGGAGGCTCTTATCGAGAAGTGCCGCAAGCGTGGAGTGGCGTTGCGTATTGGTGTCAACCACGGCTCGTTGGCTCGTCATATTGTCGACCGACTCGGCGACACCCCTGCGGGAATGGTCGAATCGGCAATGGAATTTTTGCGTATCTGCGTGCGTGAGAATTTCGACCAAGTGGTTGTCTCGATGAAGTCGAGCAATACCCGAGTTATGGTGCACGCCTACCGCCTTTTGGTCGAGGCTATGGAGCGTGAGGGTATGGCGTTCCCTATCCACTTGGGCGTTACCGAGGCTGGCAACGGCATCGAGGGCAGAATTAAGAGTGCCGTAGGTATTGGCGCATTGTTGGCGGATGGCGTGGGCGATACAATCCGTGTGTCGCTGACCGAAGCGCCCGAAAATGAGGTGCCCGTGGCGCAGATGTTGGTTGAACATTTCCAAAATCGTGAGGGCGAGTTCGAGGTCAAGCACCCCGAAAAATACTCTCCATTCGAGTATCGTCGTCGCACCTCTGCTCCGATTGTGGCGCATAGCGAGATTACAGATGAATATGTAGTTGTCGATGCCGTAAGCGGTAATCCTACTGCCGAGTGGCGTTCGGCAATTCTCAATGCCGAGCACGATAAACCCGTAGTTATCCGCCGCAAGTACGAAGGCTCTGCCGAGGAGGTTGCGCTCCGTGCCGCTGCTGATATGGGACAACTTCTGCTTGACGGCTTGGCTGATGGAGTATGGATTGATGCTCCACAAATTACCGAGGAGGAGTTGCACAATATCGAGTTGATGATTTTGCAGGCAGCACGAGCAAGATTTTCGCATACCGAGTATATCGCTTGCCCTTCGTGCGGTCGCACGCTCTATAATATCGAACAGGCGTTGGCTGATATCAAGGCCCGCACCTCGCACCTCAAAGGGTTGAAAATTGGTGTTATGGGTTGCATCGTAAATGGCCCTGGTGAGATGACAGATGCCGACTATGGCTATGTCGGTGCCGGCGCAGGTCGCATTTCGCTTTACAAGGGCAAGGAGTGTATCGAGCGCAACATCCCACAAGAGGAGGCACTCGAACACCTGATTGAACATATCAAAGCCAACGGAGATTGGAAAGAAAAGATTTAGGGGCGTTAGAGGCGTTAGAGGAATTTTTAATTTTTAATTTTACATTCTGCATTCTGCATTCTGAATTCTGAATTTTTATGGTAGTCCTACCACTTACATATTGGGGCTCGATTGAGCATTTTGCCAACCTCTTACAAGCGGGTGAGGAGGCGGTTATTGACCTTGGCGAGAACTATGTGAAGCGCTCGGAGCGTAACCGCACCGAGATTGTTACACCTACGGGCGGAATGGTTTTGTCGGTGCCGCTCGTGAAGGCAAATCGCCCACGAACACCTATGCAAAAGATTCGTATAGACAACTCCAAGCGTTGGCAACACCAGCATTGGGTGGCGATTCTTTCGGCATACCGTTCATCGCCCTACTTCGACTATGTTGCCGACCGCATCAAGCCGATTTATGAGCGTGAGTGGGAGTATCTCATCGACCTCAATCGTGAAATTCTGCAAGCCGTATTCGATATCCTCGGCATCGAGCCAAAGCACCGCTTCTCGGAGCACTATGTCGAGCCGAGCGAGGCAACCGCAGACCTGCGAGATAAAAAAAGAGAGAGCAATTTCTGCTCTCCCCAATATTTCCAGATGTTTATGGATCGCACTCCGTTTGTCGAGAACGCTTCGATGCTCGATCTGCTGATGTGCGAAGGTCGTGAGGCTATTCAACTCTTGAATAGTTGCCAATTGTAAGCGTCATCTCGTCGCTCTTATCAGCCACACTCACCTTTATAGAGTTCGCACCCTTCAACTGCAAGGTATCGGTGCGGTATATGGTGCGTGCCACATTCTCGCACGCTACGGTGTCGCCATTTATGGTCAAGACAGGGCGACCGAGCGATGAATAGACGGTCAGCACCTGCTTCTCCTCGGCACGGATAGTGCGCTCCTTGTCGGTGATGTGGAGTGTCGGCTGGCGACGGTTCCACTGCGACTTGTAGAGGTAAAAGAGGTTTTTGCGGCTCTTGTGGTCGCCCTCAACTACGCCCGAATTACGCACACCACGCACATAACGAGCCGAGCCCATATCGAACATCGAGTTGAGCCACACACCCCAGAACAGATCTTCATCCACCAAGTGCGAATAACCCTCGTGGAAGCGCTGCTGACGAGCCTTTGCTGCCACGGAGTTGTTGCAACCCACGGCTGTTACACTGCTAAATCGCACGCCATTGCTGCTCTCGCCATAGCATACCGCCTGGCGGAGATGATTCCACGAAGTGCGCAATGCTCCCTGCCACAAATCGAGGTCGGTAATCTCGCCACTCTGCCAACCCACTGCCTGTTGCCAAACAATCAAATCGGTGATGAAGTTTATCTCGCCATCCTGATTGCTCATCGCCACCGTAGGGCGGGTCGCATCGAGCTTCTTGGCGGTAGAGTTGAGCTTGCGGATATAATCCATCTGCTGCTTGGAGTTACCACGCAACATCGAGAATACGCCCCACATCGCCACCGATGGGTGGTTGATGTTCTGCAAGACAATCTCGTGCAACTGCTGCACGCCATTCATCTCGAAGCGAGGTGTCGAGTAGTAAGGTATATCGCTCAAAAATGGCGCACGAACAAACGGAAAATCTACCCACGCCACCATTCCGAGGCGGTCGCACTCATTGTAGAGGTGTTGCGAGTGAGGTCCCACCATCGAGCGCACGGCATTTGCGCCCATCTCACGAACGAGGGCAAGGTCGGAGTTTATCTCCGCCTTCGATACAGCATTTCCCTTCGGCATTCGGTCATGTCCGAGCAGTACGCCACGCACACGCACTCGGCGACCATTTATCGTGAATTTCTTCTCCGCAGTAACCTCGATTTTGCGGAATCCTGTCTTGACCTCTACCGTCTCATCGCCAATTGTAACTCGCACCGTATAGAGGCGTGGCGAGCCGAGCGACCATAGCTCCGCATTCTCGATTGTGAATGGCACAGAGAGCAAATTATCGTCAATCTTTGCCTTCACCGTCTTCGACAACGACACATAACCATCGGGCGCAAGAAAATCGACGGTTACATTGTGCGAGGAGTCCTTCTTGCCGAGCAGTGCGATATCCACCTTGCCCGAAACTCGCTCCTTCGACACCTCGGTCTGATGCACCATAATACCCTCCGTACCGTAGTAGAGGGGCGATACGGTGGTCTTCTCGGTTACGATAAGCTCCACATCACGATAGATTCCGCCATAGCGATTCTCCTCTGCCGAGGTTGGCATCACATCGTTGCGCATAGCGTTGCTCACCGCCACCAAGAGGGCGTTGTTGTAGCCATACGACACCTTGTCGGTAATCTCGAATGCGAAGGCGGTGTAGCCGCCATAGTGCTCTCCAATGTGGCGACCATTTACGAATACATCGGCAACGCTCTGCACTCCGTGGAAACGGAGGAAAACCCTTTTGCCCTTCCACTCGGCAGGCACAAAGAGGGTGCGCTGATAGTTTGCCGAGGTTTGGAGGTAGGTGCCATTACCCACAAAGGCATCGAGGTTCCAAGTGTGCGGCAGAGCAATCTCACGAGCGTTGTCGCTCGAATTCTCCTCCGCATAGAAGAACTTCCAACCGCTATTGAGCGAGTATATCTCTCGTGCCGAAACAGTCGAAACAATGCTCAATATCAGCAGTATATATAGTGCAAACTTTTTCATAATCTCACCGTTTATTGGTGCAAAGATAGTAAAAAGACGAGAGACGAGAGACGAGAGACGAGAGAAATTTTGCAATTTTTGAAATAAATTTATAATTTTGTGGTGCAGTCCGATGGATTGCAGACATATTTGATGAAAGTGTATTCGCTTTTATCCTTGCGTAGAAATCTGGAAAATTTCATCGTGACCAAGGAGAGCAACACACTCGTCACCGTGTATTGGTGTATTGGCACTTTCGTTGCCCTATACCTGCCAATACGGGTGTGGGGTATTGTTTATTTGGTCATAGGTATTCCAGAACCTCTACGCAGATAGACAAGAATCAACCTCACACTTTCTTTTTTATGGTAACCGCACATTCGGGGTTGGTGGGCAAGAGAAACTTATAACAATGAAGAGACTTTTGCTTCGTATTATATGCTTTTTGAAGGGAAGAAAGAGCGAAGAACCAAGCAAAGATGCTAAAATTTCCTTCATAGGGAGTTGGAGATTGATATCGCTTGTCGATTCGCAAGGTGAGAAACATCATCCTCATTGGAAGGAGGTCTGGTCATTTGCAGCAATGGACGAGAGCGAGACAAATGGTATATATGCTTGCGACTACATCAATTTACACACCATAATCGGCAAATGGGTGTTGGATAGTGGGCGGTTGAGATTAGTTCGCAACGAGCACGAGAATGAATATACTATTGTAGAGCTATCAGACAAGAATTTAACTCTAAAAACAACCATTTGCAACGACAAAGAGACGCTTATATTTCAAAAAGTTGTATAGCCGATTTTTTAGAGGCGACCACGCAGATTGATTTGTGTGGTCGCTTTTTACGATACAAACGCTCCCAATTCCAAAATAATTTGCTAACTTCGTGCGGTTATTTAAGAGATTTGTAGATGAATTTTTTTGATATTCTAACCCTTATTGCCCTCGTTTGGGCGGTTATAAGTGGCTGGCGAAGCGGTTTTGTGTCGCAGTTGCTCGGTCTGTTGGGCATAATTCTCGGAGTGGTGCTCTCGGTGCGCTATGGTGCTGCCGTGGGCGCAATGTTCCATATCGACCCACGATTTTCGGTTATTGCAGGTTTTTTGATAACCTTTGTTGTGACACTTATCCTGGCAACCATTCTCGCCAAAACCATCGCACAAGTGCTCTCGTTCATAGGTCTAGGCTGGATAAACACCCTGCTCGGAATCGCACTTTCGATAGTCAAAGGACTTATCGTGTTAAGTATGCTCTATGCTGCGATTTACGCACTGAATGCCAATTTGCAACTCCTCGAACTGCAATACTTCGACAACTCCATATCGTTCGACCTTGTGCGCAAGTGCGCCGAGCCGTTGTTCAACTTCTGGAACGAGGCGAAGCAGGCAGTTCTTTCACAAACCCCAAATGCGTAGCCGATGCAGAGAGTTGAAGGATTGGTAATGCGTGCCACAGGCAGTTGGTACGAAGTCCTGCACGAGGGCGAGGTGTTGCGTTGCCGTATGCGTGGCAAGTTGCGCCTTAGAGGTGTCCGTTCGACCAACCCCGTAGTGGTTGGCGACACCGTGCATTGCGAGTGTGGTGAAGATGGCGAGTGGGTGATTGTAGATATTGCACCACGCCACAACTACATCATTCGTCGTGCATCGAACCTCTCGAAGGAGTCGCACATCATAGCCTCGAACATCGACCGTGCAATGTTGGTCGTAACGCTCGTCGAGCCTGTTACGGCAGTAGAATTTATAGACCGTTTCCTCGTCACTTGCGAGGCGTACAAAGTGCCTGTAACCATCCTCTTGGCAAAGATTGACCTCTTGCAGGATAACCCCGAAGCGGTGGCGGAGTTCCACCGTGTGTACGAAGGTGCAGGCTACGAGGTTATCGACATCTCAGCAACCCAAGGCATTGGCGTAGAGCGAGTAAAGGCGATGTTGTCGGGCAAGACCACCCTGCTTTCGGGCAATTCGGGCGTTGGAAAATCGACACTTATAGGGGCAATAGACCCTACGATAGATATCCGCACGGGCGAGATTTCCGACTCGTTCCACAAGGGTAAGCATACTACCACCTTCTCCACGATGTACCGCATTGCCAATGGCTACATCATCGACACGCCAGGCGTGAAGGGCTTTGGTTTGATTGATATTGACGATAAGGAGTTGTGGCACTACTTCCCCGAGATGATTTCGAGGGCTGGCGAGTGCAAGTTCTTCAACTGCACCCACACCCACGAGCCACATTGCGCCGTGATTGAGGCGGTGAAGCGTGAGGAGATAGCCTTCTCGCGCTACGAAAGTTACCTGAAAATACTCGATGAAGATGACAAATACCGAAAATAATCTCTCGCTTGACGAGTTGCGTGAGCGCATCGAATATCTCTCCTCGTTCCTGTTGGAGAGTCGTATCGACACACTCAATCGTGCGCTCGATATGCGTACCGAGTATCTGACCGTGATGACCGAGAATATGTTTCACGCCCAGAATGCAAGTGCGATTGTGCGCCATTGCGAGGCGTTTGGTGTGCAGAATATCCACACGGTCGAAGATTTATGCCCATTTTTGCCTACGCTCAATATTGCACTCGGCACCGATAAGTGGATAGATGTAAAGCGTCACGCCACGACTGCCGATGCTGTGAAGGCTCTGCGTAGCGAGGGCTATCGCATCATCGCCACCACGCCACACCACCAGAGTTGTACGCCCGAAACTTTCGATGTAAAGAAGGGTAAGTTTGTGCTTGTTTTCGGCACTGAGAAGACGGGTGTGTCGGAGGAGATTATGGCGGAGGCGGATGAGTTTTTGCAGATTCCGATGTGCGGAATGGTCGATTCGTTGAATGTGTCGGCTTCGGCTGCTATCCTTATATATATGCTCTCGCAGCGAATGCGCCTTGAATGCAACGATTGGCAACTCTCTGACGAGGTACGCACACGCATACTCTACAATTGGTATCGCTACGCCGTGAGGGATTCCGAGGCGTTGCTCGAACGAAAATACGGTACAAAATGAGGTTTTTAATTATCATACTGACGCTTCTGGCAGTCAGCTCTTGTTCGCAGACTCCGCAATATCGCACTGTCGATGGTGCGATGCTCGGCACCACATACCATATCGTTGCCGAAACAACGCTCTCGAATCAGCATATTTTCGAGGAGATGCAACGCATAAACAGCGAAGCGATAGCCTCGATGTCAATCTTCAATCCGACCTCGTTGCTCAGTCGCATTAACCGCAACGAAACCGACTCGGTGGATATCCATATTGCACGAAATATAGAGGTTGCATCGAAGGTCAATGCCCTAACCCCTCGCTACGATATTACCGTCAAACCTCTGGTCGATGCCTACGGCTTTGCTGCCAAAAATCGTGAGGCAAAACCCAATATCGACTCGCTTGTGCAGTTTGTGGGCTTTTCAAAATTCCACCTCGAAGGCAACCGCATCATCAAAGAGGATAGCCGTTTGCAGATAGACCTCAATTCGGTGGCAAAGGGCTATGTTGTCGATCTGATTGCCGAGTGGCTCGATGCGCAAGGCAGCGAAAACTATATCGTAGAGGTCGGAGGTGAGATTTGTGCCAAAGGCGTGAATGCCAAGGGTATAGCGTGGCGTGTAGGTGTGGATACTCCATTTGATAATAACAATACACCGGGCGCACACCAGCAGAAGGTGGTGCAGATTAGTGGTCGGGCACTCGCCACCTCGGGCAACTATCGCCGCTTCTACTACAATGCCGAAGGCGAGCGCATATCGCACACCCTAAACCCTCAAACAGGTCGTTCGCAGAGCACTTCGCTCCTCTCGGCAACAGTTATTGCACCTCGTTGCTCGGTGGCGGATGCGTTGGCTACTGCCTTTATGGCTTCTGACGAAAACGAAGCTATCGCACTTGCCAAGAGGCTGTGCGATAGCGTGCAGGTCTATTTCGTACTCGCACCCGAAAAGGGCAAAGAGGAGTATCGTGAGTTCTCGACCCTCGCCGAGTAGAAAATCTATCTACATCCGAAACACTCAAACCAAGGATTATGCAGATTCTCCTTGTTGTATTGTAGTGGCTTATGGTCGGGTAGCGAATGAGTCTTTCCGCCCGCCTCTGCGAGTATCAACTCGGCAGCGGCCGTATCCCACTCGTAGGTCGTAGTGGTGCGAGGGTAGTAGTCTATCACGCCCTCTGCCATAAGGCAGAACTTGTAGGAACTGCCCTGCTCGACAACCTCTGCTTCGGGGTAAATCTTGCGCATCTGCTCTACAAAATCGGCTGTCTCAGCGGTTTGGTGCGAGCGAGATACCGCAATGCGGAATCTGTCGTGCGAGGCGGAAGCCAACGGCAACGCCTTTGCATTTTGGCGTATGGCATCGTTGCTGTAAGTGGCATTCTCGTCGGGTACGATGTTCTCCAACACCATTGCACCGCAACCTCGCTCGGCAAAGTACATCTTGCCGAGGTATGGAACATATACAATCGCTCCGACACACTCGTTGTCTGCCATTAGGGCGATATTTACGGTAAATTCGTTGTTTCCCTTTATAAATTCGATAGTGCCGTCGAGCGGATCTATCAGCCAGAACATATCCCAATTCTTGCGCTCATCGTAGAGCATCTCTCTGCCCTCCTCCGAGAGTATCGGAATACGGGTTTCGCCCAACACCTCCTTGATCTTGTTGTGGGCAAGGCGGTCGGCAACAGTCAGCGGAGTGTTATCCCTCTTGACCTCGATGTCGTACCCCTCTCTGTTGTTATAGACCTTCATAATCTCGGCTCCGGCACGCACCGCAGCATTGAATGCAAAAGGTAAAAGGTAGGCTCTCTCTTGTTGGTTTATCATAGCGCTCTTCGATTGTGGTTTCGCTGTCGGTTTTGGAGTATCGAAATACCCTTTGTAAGGGCACTATTCCCATACTCCCTTCCTTTGTAAAGATAGTAAAAATTTTCAACTCTTTCAATTAAATAGCGATAAAAATTCCGCAATATTGTGTCGAGCCGTATAAATATACCCTTTTCCGTCACCACACGGCACGAAACATACAGAAAGAGACCGATTGCTACCATCGTAATTGCAGCGGAGATAAAAAGCAACCAACTTCCCGATAGGTGGGCAGCAACAACTATTGCCATTGGCAATAGGAGAGCTGTAAGAGCAACTCCGACCCCTCCTCTTTGCCACGCCAAAGCGTGGTCGGCGTAGAGTTGTAGAGCCCTCCCCGAAGGGTTGTGTAGCCCCTTTTCGAGGTGTGCCGAAGCTCCCACGATACTCCGCAACGATATGGCGGTGAAGGAGGGTTGCGAGGCGATAAGATTGGCGCAATAGGTTATTGCATCGGGCTCCACAATGCTTTCGCCCTGCAAGTGTAGAGTGTAGTCGTAGGAGGCAACCCTTTTGCCGATTTTCGCCGCTTGTTCCCGATGTTCTGTCGGCAAATCGACCACTACGATCCTGCGATAGGCACGGTGCCGTGAGCGGTACAATGCCCTCACGCCGTCAAGGTGTGAATGATTGACCCTGATAAGGTGATAGCGGGATATCAACTCGCCAAAGGTCGAGCGAGTCTGTTCCAGGTCGGTAACGACGACCGCCTCACTGCGGGGATACTCCTCTTCGAGTAGCGCTACAAGCGGAGCCGTCGTCTCGGGGTACTCCACCACTGCCGACACACCTATGTGGGCAATGCCTCCACGCAACTGATGAACAAGCGAGGAGTGGCGACTGTTGCGCTGCCACGATACCACAAAAACTATCGCCCCGACAAGTGCTACAAGCGAAAATAGAAAGAGTATAACGGAGATTAGTTGCATACTATTCGACATTTGTAGGAGTTAATTTGCTGAGCAAAGAGGGTACGCTCTTCGGATGTGAGGAGAGGAGCGCACGACCGTAGTGAGTAGCAATTTTGCACGGCGTGGCGCAGAAACGAAAATCGCTGATGCGACGCCATTTGTTGCAGACAGTTTCTCACTTGCGAGGTCGAGATATTACCTCGAATAGAGCATAGCGTTTGCAATGCTAAATATGCCACCTCCTTATCCTCCTCTCCGACGAGTCGTTGCAGGTGAGGCTCCGCATCGGCAATCGAAAAGTGTCCGCTAAGATAGATGCCCAACATCTGCAAATTCCTATTTTGCGAGATGAGCAGTGGGGTATAGGCAATCGGTGCACCATTGCGACGCATAAGCTGTGTCAGCAATGCTGCCTCCAAAAGCGTTATTGGCGCATCGAATTTAGCGATGTAGTGTATAGCTCGGTCGGGGCGAGCCGATACGAGAGTTGCCATTGCGCAGAAGCGGGTGTTGCGATCCTCCTCCTCCTCGATATATGCTTCGGCCTCTTCGGCAATAACAGTGTGACTCATTGCGGATAATTTGGAGAGTAGGCGAGCCTTAGCTGCCCCCTTCGAGTGGCGTATCCGATAAATGAGAACATACTCTATCTCGCACACCTCGACAATCAGCGCAAGGCGGTAGAGCGTATATCCATATATCTTTTCGGCGATAAAAATCACCGAATCGACCATTACGTCGCTCGGAAATCGCAGTCGCAGTGCCCGCATCTCCTCGTCGCTTGGCTCCTCCTCCGCCATAATAAGATTGGATATGCGCCACACGCATCGAGCCACAGCGTAGTTGCGCAGCCGCTTGTAGGTGCTATGTGCCACCTGTGTTGCTGTTGCGGCCAATGGCAGCGCAAAAGCTATCAATATCGCCTCGTTCGTCATACCAACTCCTTATGTTGAGTAGATACTTTGCAACGCAGTCGCTCGGGAGCTACGGGCATCGTGATAAACTGATTAACCCCCTCTTCGAGCAGAGCCGTAACCGTCTCTTCGGAGAGGTCGTGCGACAACACAAAGATTTGAGGAGTTGTACCCCCTTGCCGAATTTGAGCCATCGCATCCGTACCATTCATAAACATCCGCACATCGTCGGTGAGTAGTAGGTCGCACTTGGTTGTCTGGCAGATGCGAAACAACTCCTCCCGAGATGCCGAAGGCACGAAGAAGGCATTTACATTGGTGAGTAGCCCTCTGATCAAGGCTCGAAACTCGGCACGAAGCGAGTGAATAACAATTTTTCTCATCGTAAAAAAGAATTTTCGCCCGATATAGAGCCAAAAATATGCCAAAATAACTATCTTTGCTCCAAATCTTGGTCGTATGGATATAGCACAGCAAAAACGCAAAGAGAATATCGCCGAATACATCTTGTATTTGTGGCAGTTGGAAGATCTGTTGAGAGCCTTGCAGTTCTCGCCCGAGGCAATCTATGCAACACTCGTCAAGCCTCGTCACCTCGACTCGCAACAGGAGCAGTTGCTCTTGGCGTGGTATATGGATATAGCCCATCTGCTCGAACAGGAGGGTAAGGAGAAGTCGGGACACCTCGACCACACCTTGCACCTCATCTCCGATATGCACGATCTCCACTTGCGATTGATGAATCAGCAGGAGGTGGATGTGATGTACCGCCAGCGATATACCGTTCTTACGCAGTACCTCCCTACATTGCGCTCGCTCCTCGGCAAGGAGAGCGATATGAGCGATACGGAGCTCTGCTTCCGTGCGCTCTATGCCGCAATGCTCTACCGCATAAAGGGCGAGGGCGAGAGTGTGGTTGCCGATACTCTCGAAGTGATTTCGCCATTCATCGCAACCCTCACCGACTACTTCCATAAGGTCGAAAAGGGCAAAATAGACCTCTTTAAGGAGTAATTTCGAAAAGGAAAGTGGGTGAAACTACCCGATTTTTCGATATTTTTTGAAAAAGGTTTTGCAAAATCGAAAAAAGGTTGTACCTTTGCACCTCGCATAGGGAGATTATGCGCTTAAACAAGAGACTAAAACAATAAAAACGATACAATTATGGCAATGAAAAGAACTTACCAGCCATCGCGCCGCAAGCGCATCAACAAGCATGGTTTCCGTGCTCGTATGGCTACTGCAAACGGCCGCAAGGTATTGGCTGCTCGTCGAGCAAAGGGCCGCAAGAAGTTGACTGTTTCGGATGAGGCAACTTTCAAGTACAATTAATCTAACCGGTATAGGTTAAGATATAGAGGAGTGTAAGCATTTACACTCCTCTATATCTTTTTAGGAAAATCGTTCTGGTGAGTTCTTTTTGCACAAGCCGTCGGATAGCGAGTTCCTCACATACGCCAAGTATGCTCCGGACTCGCTACCTAGCCTTGCACAAAAATAATCTCACCATTGACGATTTTGAATAGGTGGTTTTTTTGCACGAGTGCGTCGGTAGTCGAAATGCTCACATAGGTTTACTATGCTGCGGATTTGTCGCCTAGCATCGCACAAAAATAATCTCACCATTGACGATTTTGAACAGGTGGTTTTTTGCACGAGTGCGTCGGTCGCCAAATTCCTCACATAGGTTTACTATGCTGCGCTTTCGCCTCCTAGCTTGGCAAAAAAATAGCTCAATCATTGACGATTTTGAACGGGTGGTTTTTTGCACAAGTGCGTCGGTCGCCAAATTTGCGCCAATAAAAATGGCATTTAATGGCATGCGGGCTTTCAGCCCTGAATGACATTTAATGGCAGCGCACTCCAAAGGTGCTTAATGACATGCGCATTTGCCATTCAGTGAGCGTAAGCGAACGCTTGTCATTCGTTGCCATTCAGCGACCAACGGGAGCGCATGCCATTTTACTGCGCTAAAAGCATCGCTTTTGCAATATTACCTTAATAACTACTCACTACTCTCTACTCACTACTCACTAAAAGCAAAGCCGAGTCAAACGACTCGGCTTTGCTCTTATCCAATCGGATTGAAATCCTCTTTGGTTACGCCACAAATCGGGCAAGTCCAATCTTCGGGGATATCCTCGAATGCTGTTCCTGGTGCGATGCCGCTATCGGGGTCGCCTACTGCTGGATCGTAAATCCACGCACATACTGTGCAAACATACTTTTTCATAAGTTCCTGTTTTTAATCGTTATTACACTTTTTCACTTTTATCGTACTGCAATCTCCGACGAGCCGATAAGGTTGCCATCCATATAGATTGCCACCTTGTAGGTGCCAGGGATAAAGCCACTACCCTTATAGTAGATACTTACATCCACATCCTCGTTCTGATAATCGACCTCACGAGATGCCGAATAGCCCTTGTTTGTGCCCTGATACGAGAATGTAGGCATTGCATCGGTCGAGAGCAGATAGCCGTCAGGCGAGGTGATACAGAGGTAGATCTGGCGATTGCCTGCCTTTGCCAACTCGTTGGCTCCTACGGTGAAATCGACACGCAGAGTTGCGGCATTCTTCACACGAGAGATAATCTTGTCCGAGGCGTTCAACGCTACGAGTGTGATATCTCTTGCACGGAGTACCGAGCCCTGTGCAACTTTGTTCTGCAACTCCGAAGCACGCTCCTCGGCAACATCGGCACGCAACTTCTCGGTCGAAATCTCCTTGCGCAACGATACATTCTCGCCGATAACCTTCTTATTCACGGTGTTGAGCGAGTCAATCTGGCGAAGGTAGTTCTTCATCACGGCACGCAGAGTACCCACCTCCTTCTGGTACGCCTTAATCTTGTTGTAGTTGAGACGACGCTCATATTTGAGCTGCTCGACCATCTCCTTTGCCTTCTCCAACTGCGCAGCGATGGTGTCGTTCTGGTATTTCAGACCGTCGTACTCCACTATCAGCGAGTTGAGGTTGCTCTGAATGGTATCTCGGTCGGCCTGCAACAGGGCGTAGTCCTGCTGTTGCTGGCGGTTGAGGTTGAAATACAAAACAGACAAACCTGCCAAGATGATTGCCAACAGAATAATCACAACACGGTAGCCTCGAAGCGACTTTTTAATCGCCTCGTTCTCCTCTCTTTCGTAATCGTAACCCTCCTCGGGGTTGTATTCGTACTTGTTCTCTTCCATAGTTTTGAGATATTTTTTGCAAATATAATATTTTTTCGGCTTTTAGCCATTAGCCATTGGCCATTAGCTATTTTATTTTGCTCGTTAGAGGATGTTTTAATCCTTCGTATCGGCGGAGGTAGGCTCTGATTTCGCCCACTCGCACAGGCGAAGCCAACATCACGGGAATCTTATTCTCGTCGTTGGTTATCCAGATCGAAAACTCCGTGCCATCGGTAAACGAGAACTCCTCCGACGAGCCTATCGTGCAGGCAAACTTCATCGTGTCGAACTTGCCCAACTTCGGCACCTTCAACTCCTCACGACCGATAAAGCGGTAGCGAAGGTGGCGGATAGTATCCTCCAACACCATATCGAGTTGTCGATATTCGCCCTCACGGAACGACCCCAAATCGACCGAGCGAAGGTTGAAATAGAGCGATACGGCATCCATACTCTCTTTCGTGAGTGTCATAGTCTTCTCTCGGGGAGTATTTTGTCGCTTCTGCGACCAGGTATGCACCTTCATCTGCTCCCAATCGTAGCGATAGTGGCTGCGAAAGGTGTAGTTATCCTCCTTCAAATCACTCTCGAAACGCTGTGTGCGCAGTGTCTGCTTGTCGACCCATATATTATAGGTGTCATCCATATCGAAGAACCAGCGGAAGAAGGGGAGTGTGCGACCATTGCCCGTAACACGATAGACCTCCTTGCCATTGAGGGTATCAAGGCGTGTCGATACCGTCACCTCGCCCGCCTCGATATTCGGCACCAACTTGGCACGATAGGCTGCACGATAGTAGAGCACTTCGCCTTCGTGGTATCGTTGCGCCGAGGCGGTTGTCACCCCCGTAACGAGCAACAACGCAAATATCACGCCCTTTATCAACTTGTTCGCACTCAACATCTCTCTATCGTAACGCTCCTCTATGGTAAATTATTATGAAATCTCCGAAAAATCGGTCTTATGCTCGGGCGCATAGCGGTCACGCAACTCTCGCAATGCGATATGCTCGGGGTGCGAAAGCTCGGCATCTATGCCCAAGAGCTGAATTGCCAACTCTTGTGCCAATTGCAAAATCTGATGGTCGTAGGTTGGGTTTGCAATCTTCAAGTCGAACGCCTCACCACTCTGCATCGTGCCGTTTATATCGCCTGCACCTCGCAGTTTGAGATCCAACTCCGCCAACTCGAAGCCGTCGGTTGTCTGACACATCGCTTCCAATCGCTTGCTCGACTCCTTCGACAACTTCTCGTCGGACATCAGCACGCAGTAGGACTGCTCCTTTCCACGGCCTACACGACCTCGCAGCTGGTGCAACTGCGCCAAGCCGAAGCGCTCTGCCGACTCGATGACGATAACCGTAGCATTCGGCACATCCACACCCACCTCGATAACCGAAGTAGCGACTAAAATGTGCGCTTGCCCATTTTTGAACTCCTCCATCGCCTGCTGCTTCGCCTCGGGCTTCATCTTGCCGTGGCACACCGCAACTTTGTATTTCGGCAGCGGAAAATCTCGCACAATAGCATCGAAACCCTCCTGCAACGAGAGGTAGTCCATCTTCTCGGACTCGGCAATAAGCGGATAGACCACATACACCTGTCTTCCTCGTGCAATCTGCTGACGCATAAAGTTTTGCAGAGTCAGTCGCCCCGACTCGTAGTAGTGGTAGGTCTTAATTGGCTGACGACCAGGCGGCAACCCCTTGATTACCGACACATCCAAATCGCCATATAGGGTCATTGCCAAAGTTCGAGGAATTGGCGTAGCGGTCATCACCAGAATATGTGGCGGTTGGGCATTCTTGGTCCATAATCTCGCCCTCTGCTCCACGCCAAAGCGGTGTTGCTCGTCGATGATCACAAGTCCGAGGTTTGAGAACTGCACCCTATCCTCAATCAGGGCGTGCGTTCCCACCAAAATATCTATCTCGCCCGCTTCCAAAGCGGTCAAAATCTCTCGTCGCTCCTTTGTCTTTGTCGTACCCGTAAGAATAGCAATGCGCACCGGCACACCCTCGCACATCTTCGATATCGAGGCGTAGTGCTGGCGTGCTAAAATCTCGGTCGGCACCATCATACACGATTGGAAACCATTGTCGCCTGCCAACAACATCGACAACAACGCCACTACGGTCTTACCGCTACCCACATCGCCCTGCAAAAGGCGATTCATCTGAACGCCCGACACCGTATCTTTGCGGATATCTCGCACTGCTGCCTTCTGACCTTCGGTCAGTGCAAATGGCAACTTCGTGTGGTAGAAGGTGTTGAACTTATCGCCCACCTTCGGGAAGAAGAAGCCATCCCTGTGCCCCGTGCGCTCCGACCTACGAGCCTGAATGTTGAGCTGAATGCCGAACAACTCGTCAAATTTCAGGCGGTATTGCGCCTGTCGTAACTTCTCTGCCGACTGCGGAAAGTGGATATTGTAGAGCGCCTCTTCGAGCGACATCAGACCATATTTGCGCACGATATATTCGGGCATATAGTCGTGGATATGGTTGCGCACAACACCCCACAACGAGCAGACGATATTGTATAAACCCTTGCCTCCGAGCGTGGTCGAGACCTTCTCGGTCGAGGAGTATATGCCTTGCAAACCGCTCTCTACCTTGCGTGAGAGAGCCTTTTCGACAATCTCAATCTCGGGATGAATCATCGAGAACTCGCCACGGAAGAACGAAGGGCGACCAAATACTATGTATTCTCGGTTTGGCTCGATAACCTTCTCTATCCACTTTATTCCCTTGAACCAGATGAGCTCCACTCTGCCTGTCTCGTCGGCACAATAGACCGAGAAGCGCTGCTTTCTGCCCTCACCGGCAAACGATTTGCCTATAACTCGTACCCTCAACTGAATAAATGCCGAGGCGTTATCCTCTGTCACCTCCCTCACCTTGTATGTGCGTGAGCGGTCGATATAGCGGAATGGGAAGTGGTAGAGCATATCACGCATAGTAACGATACCAAGCTCCTTTTCGAGTAACTTGGCACGCACCTCGCCTACGCCCTGCACAAACTTTATGGAGTTGTCCAACATACTTCCCATAATGCAAAGATAATAATCTTAATTAAAAATTAAGAATTAAGAATTAAAAATTAGTTCGAAACTCTCGTCTTTTGTTGAAATTTTCTTTCGTCTTTCGTCTAAAAATATAAAGTTTTCCGTTTTCCGCTTTCCGTTTTCCCGTTTTTTACTATCTTTGTCCTCACTATGACAAATGAAGATATTTTGAGGGGTTTGAATCCCGCACAGCGTGCTGCTGTCGAGGCATATAACGAGCCATCACTGATTATTGCCGGTGCAGGTTCGGGCAAAACTCGTGTGCTGACCACCCGCATCGCCTATATGTTGGCACAGGGTGTGGCTCCGCACTCGATTATGGCTTTGACCTTTACCAACAAGGCTGCCAACGAGATGCGTGAGCGTATCGAAAAGATGGTGGGCGCAAGCAGTCGCTACATCTGTATGGGAACTTTCCACTCGGTCTTCTCCCGAATCTTGCGTGAGAATGCCGAGGTGTTGGGCTATCCAAAGGAGTACACCATATACGAGCCGAACGACTCGAAAAACCTCCTCAAAACAATCATCAAGGAGCGAGGATTGAACGACGATAAGTACAAGCCGAATGTTATCGCCTCACGAATTTCGATGGCGAAGAACAACCTTATCACCCCGGGCGCATATATCGCAAATACGATGCTGGCAACGGAGGATAGGCGTATGCAGATGCCCGAATTTGGCAACCTCTATGCCGAATATTGCCGTCGTTGCAAGCTCAACGGAGCGATGGATTTCGACGATCTGCTCTTGCAGACAAACTTCCTATTCCGTGACCACCCCGAGGTGCTGGCGAAGTATCAGGAGCGTTTCCAATATGTGTTGGTCGATGAGTATCAGGATACCAACAATGCCCAATATATCATTGTCCGCCGTTTGGCGCAACACCACTCCCGCATCTGCGTAGTGGGCGACGATGCGCAGAGTATCTACTCGTTCCGAGGGGCGAAAATCGAGAATATCCTCTCCTTCCAGAAGGACTATCCGCAGGCAAAGGTCTTCAAGTTGGAGCAGAACTATCGCTCGACGCAGACCATTGTCGATGCTGCTAACTCGATTATAAACCACAACTCCCGACAGTTGAAGAAGAAGTGCTTCTCCGAGGGCGCAAGTGGCGAAAAAATTCGCATTTTCAAGGCATATACCGACCGTGAAGAGGCCGACCTGGTGGTTTGCGACTTGCGTGACAGGGTGCGTGAGGGTGGCAATAGGTGGAGCGATGTGGCTATTCTCTACCGCACCAACAACCAATCGCAGGCGTTGGAGAATTCGTTGCGCCAGCGAGGTATTCCATATCTGATTTACAAGGGTAGTTCGTTCTACGACCACAAGGAGGTGAAGGATATGCTCTCCTACATCCGCCTTATCATAAACCCTCGTGACGACGAGGCATTCAAGCGTATTATCAACACTCCGGCACGAGGTATTGGCGATACAACGGTTGCCCGTATCGAGACGATGGCGCAGCAGCGACAGGTGTCGATGTGGGAGGCGGTAGATACACTCGTCGAGCAGACTCCTGCCGACTCGGTCGAGAAGGCTATTGTGAAGAAGGTTACCGAGTTTGTGGCTCTCATTCGCTCGTTGTCGTTGGAGCGTGAGCACAAGGGGCTCTACGACTTCGGTATGGAGGTTGCGGTACGAAGTGGTTTGTTGCCGTTCTATCGTGAGCAGAATACCCCCGAAGCGCAGTCGGCAGTGGCCAACTTGGAGGAGGTGGTCAATTCGATGCAGATGTTCCACGAGCAGGTCGAGGCGGAAATCCGTAACGGCGAGCGAGAGTCGTTCGAGAGTGCCACTATCGAGGAGTGGTTGCAGTCGTTGATGCTCCTTACCGATATGGATAAGAAAGAGAACGACGAGGAGGATAAGGATAGGGTAACTCTTATGACCGTGCACTCGGCAAAGGGCTTGGAGTACGACTATGTATATGTCGTGGGTTGCGAGGAGAATCTCTTCCCGTCGCAGCGTGCGCTCGAAACGGTCGAGGGTATCGAGGAGGAGCGACGCCTGTTCTATGTGGCGCTCACCCGTGCCAAGTCGTTGGCGACCTTGTCGTGTGTGGATATGCGTTTCAAGTGGGGAAATATGGAGTTCTCCAAACCGAGCCGATTCTTGAAGGAGATTGACGAGCAGTATGTTGAGTGCGACTTCAACCTCCACGCTAGGGTTCGTGGCGAGCAGGGCGGAACGGTTAAGGTTGTCGGTGGTGGCGGTGGCGACGAGTCGGCAATAGATGCTTTGCGTCGTCGATTCGATGTCCGCTTCCAGCAAAAGACGAGAGACGAAAGACGAGAGACGAAAGACGAAAGACGAGAGGCAAGAGAAAAGTTCTCAACTCTCAACTCTCAACTCTCAACTCCACAGCGAGATGTGTCGGGAATGCGCAGGGTGTCAGTAACCTCGACCGTTGGTCAGGTCACCTCGGAGCCGTGTGCCTATGCGGTGGGTGAGCGTGTCGAACACCCTAAATTCGGCAGGGGCGAAATCGTGCAGGTTGTACCACTCGCTACCGACCATAAACTCGTTGTTCGTTTCGTATCGGGCGAGGAGAAGACCCTGCTCTCGAAGTTGGCTAAACTTACAAAATTATAGTCGCTATGACACCGCTTGTCTCGGTAGTCGTTACCACCTACAACCACGAGCCATATCTGGCCGATGCACTAAATGCAATTTTGGCGCAACGGTGCGACTTCGGTGTGGAGATAATCTTGGGCGAAGATTGTAGCAGTGACAACACTTTGGGGGTATGCAAAAAGTTTGCACACCTATATCCGCAGATTGTTCTCATCTCTTCGACCGAGAATATCGGTTGGCGTGCGAACTATCGCCGATGTGTGGAGGCGGCAAGGGGCAAATATATCGCATTCTGTGATGGCGACGACTATTGGTGCGACGAAAATCGCTTGGCGGAGCAGGTTGCTCTGATGGAATCAAACCCCAAGGTGGGGCTATGCTATACTCTTGCAGAGCGTCGAAACGAGAGTGGTGAGCTTGTCGGTCGCTTCCCCGTAGGCGAGGGGCACACAACGCTCGATGCGATGTTGCACGATTGGTGCGTGGAGAACTGCACAACGCTGGCACGACGAGATTTGGTGTTGGACTATTACGCCACCGAGCAACCCGAAACTCGCCCCGAATGGCTGACCGAGGATCTGCCGATGTGGCTCTATGTGGCGGCCCATTCGGAGGTTGCCTATATCGACCGTGCTACGGCGGTACATCGTGTATTTCCCGATAGTGTGAGCCATAGTACAAGCCTTGCCAAGCGACTTGCCTTCTGCGACTCGTCGTCGAATATAAAACTCTGGTTTGATGAGCGTTACAACGCCTCTCGCCAGCGCAAACACCTGTTGCGTGAGCGAATGAATACGGCACTTTGGGTCTATTCGCACATAGGCTCGGTGGGCGACTTTGCAAAGCGTTGGTGGCAAGAGGTCAAGGAGTGCAAAATAGGGGTATGCAATATTCTTGCATATGGTCTGTTTGCGAAGAAAATACTGAGGAACGGAAAGCGGAAAACGGAAAGCGGAAAACGGTGCGAATGATAATGCCATTCATTGCCATAAAAAAATAAAAATTATGAAACGAGAGGAACGATACAAGGCGGTGATTGAGTACTTCGAGAAGGCGATGCCTGTGGCGGAGAGCGAACTCAACTACGAGAACCCCTACCAACTGTTGGTGGCGGTGATTTTGTCTGCTCAATGTACCGACAAGCGAGTAAATCTCACCACTCCGGCACTCTTCGAGGCGTACCCAACGCCCTACGATATGGCAAAGGCCTCGCCCGAGGAGATTTATGAGTACATACGCAGTATCTCCTACCCGAATAACAAGGCGAAAAACTTGGCGGGTATGGCTCGTATGCTTGTTGCCGAATTTGGTGGCGAGGTGCCGAGCGATATCGAGCAGATGATGCGCCTGCCGGGCGTGGGTCGCAAAACGGCAAATGTTATGGGTGCGGTAATCTGGAATAAGGAGGTTATGCCCGTTGATACTCACGTATTTAGGGTGTCGGCACGCATAGGTCTGTCGGTTGGTGCAAAGACCCCTCGTGCCACCGAGCTACAACTCGAAAAATATATCCCTTCGCACCTGCTTCCGATAGCACACCATTGGCTTATTCTGCACGGTCGCTACACCTGTCTTGCACGCAAACCGAAGTGCGAACAGTGCGGAATTACGGCATACTGCAAATTCTTTCAATCAAAAAACAAGAGTCGTTAGGGGCGTTAGAGCCGTTAGGGGTATTAGAAAAATAAACTCTCTATCATCTCCTATTTTTGGTATTTTAGATGTTGGGTATTTCCCAATTTTTAATTCTTAATTAAAAGTTTTCAACTCTCAACTCTCAACTTTCAACTCTTTTTCTTATCTTTGCGCCGATGAATATAGATAAAGAGAGAGTTGAGGAGCTCCGAAATCTCCTCGCCGAGCCTCGCAAAATCGTTATCGTAGGCCATACAAACCCCGATGGCGACGCTATTGGCTCATCATTAGCCTTGGCAGAGGTGCTGACCGCTCGTGGTCACAAAGTTACCTGCACCTTGCCGAATAACTATCCATACTATCTGCGTTGGATTCCAAATTCCGAGAACATTATCATCTATCGCAACGACGAGGAGCACCGCACCGAGAAGGCTCTCGATGAGGCGGATGTTATCGTATGTGCCGATATGAATTCGCTCACTCGTGCCGATGCGTTGGGCGAGGCGGTTGCCAAAAACACCACCGCAAAGAGAGTGCTTATCGACCACCACCTCTTCCCTGCCGAGGGCTTCGATATTATGTTCTCGTACCCCGAGTTGTCGAGTACCGCATTTTTGATGTACTCGGTGATTGTGGCGCTCTACGGCAAGGAGGCGATAACCGAGAAGGTGGCAACACAACTCTATGTCGGCATTATGACCGATACGGGAAACTTCGCATTTTCGGCTCTTACGCCTGAGTTGTTCGAGGCTGTTGCGGTGTTGTCGGGCACAGGTATAGATATTCCGCAGATCTATAACAATGTCTATAACTCCTTCACCGAAGGTCGTGCCAAGTTGTTCGGCTACACCATCAACCGCAAGATGAAGACCTTGCTTGGTGGTCGTGTGGCGTATATGTCGCTTACCGAGGAGGAGATGCGCCGCTATTGGTTCCAACAGGGCGATAACGAGGGCTTTGTGAACTATCCGCTTACGATCAAGAAGATGAAGATGACGGCTATGTTCACCGCACAGCAGGGCTTTATCCGTGTATCGTTGCGCTCTCGTGGAAATGTCGATGTCGATACCTTTGCTCGTCGATATTTCAATGGCGGAGGCCACAAAAATGCCGCCGGCGGAAAGTCGTTTGTATCGATGGAGGAGACCATTCAGCACTATATCGACTCGGTGAATGAGTATCACGCCGAGGGGCTGGTTTAATTGAAAATTATCGAAAAATGTTAAAGACCTATCTACGATTGTTGGGCTTTGCAAAGCCGTTGAGCCGATATGCCGTGCCGTACTTCTTCTTTGCGGCTCTGCACGCTGTGTTCAACACCTTCAACTATGCGATGATTATGCCTATCCTGAACGCTATGTTCTCGGAGGGGTATGCTTTTCAACCAGTGTACGATATGCCGGCACTCTCGTTTAAGGGCGAGGCGTTGCAGCAGTGGTTGAACTACATCTACACCTATGTTTTCGGTACGGAGTGGCGCATAACCAATGTATTGGCTATGTTGGCGGTGATTCTTATTGCGATGAATCTCCTCTCTAATCTCTTCCGCTACTTGGGCGGTTATACGGTTGAGAATATGCGTGTTACGACCGTGCAGCGTATGCGAAATGCAATGTTCGACAGTGTTATATGCAAGGATGTCGGCTATTTTAGCGGTCAGCGCAAGGGTGACATCATCTCTCGCATCACTTCGGATGTTATGGTTGTGCAGTACTGCATCACCAATACCTTGCAGGTAGCTTTCCGTGAGCCGTTCCTCATTATTGGCTACCTCGTGCTGATGTTGAGCATATCGTGGCAGTTGGCACTCTTCTCGGTGTTGTTCCTGCCTATGGTGGGCTTTATCATTGGTAACATCGTGAAGAAGTTGCGCCACCCTGCAAGCAAGAGCCAGCGGAAGATGGGCGAGTTGGTCAGCGTACTCGACGAGTCGCTCGGAGGTATCAAAATCTTGAAGACATATACTGCAACCGAGTATATCAAGGAGAAGTTCCACGCCCTCAATCAGCACCTTTCCGATACACTGCTTTGGATGGCTCGCCGTCAGCAGTTGGCTTCGCCTATGAGTGAGTTTCTCGGAATTACGGCGGTGGCTATAATCTTGGTATTCGGAGGCTCGCTTGTGATGAATGGCTCGTTGAGCGCAGCAGGCTTTATCGCCTTTATTGCCGCCTTCTCGCAGATTACACGACCTGTGCGAGCATTTATCGACCAGTTCGCAAATATCAATCAGGGAGTAGCCGCAGGCGAGCGTATCTTTGCTGTTCTCGATGCCGAAAATGAGATTAACGATGCTCCCGATGCCAAGGAGTTCGGGGGCTTGAAAGATAAGATTGAGTTCCGCAATGTTCGCTTTTCCTACGACGATAGCCGTGAGATTATTCAGGGCGTGTCGTTCGAGGTGCGCAAGGGCGAGACGGTAGCTCTCGTGGGACCTTCGGGTGGCGGAAAATCGACTTTGAGCGAACTTATGGAGCGATTCTACGATGCCAACAGTGGAGATATACTTTTCGATGGCGAGTCGATACGCAACTACAAGCAGGATTCGTTGCGCTCGGTTATGAGTCTTGTGTCGCAGGATACCGTGCTCTTCAACGATACAATTAAGAGCAATATCGCACTCGGAAAGCCCGATGCGACCGACGAGGAGATCATCGAGGCTTGCAAGGTGGCAAATGCCCACAACTTCATTATGGAGAGCCCCGAGGGATACGAAACAAATATCGGCGACCGAGGTGCAAAACTCTCGGGTGGTCAGCGCCAGCGACTCAGCATCGCTCGTGCGGTACTCAAAGATCCGGAGTTCCTTATTCTCGATGAGGCAACCTCTGCCCTCGATACCGAGAGCGAGAAGCTTGTGCAGGATGCCCTTACTAAGCTACTCAAAGGTCGTACATCCGTAGTTATTGCCCACCGCCTCTCTACCATTATGAATGCCGACCGCATCTTCGTTATCGACGAGGGTCGCATTGTCGAGGAGGGCAAGCACGACGACCTTATTGCCAAGGGGGGAGTGTATGCCAAATTGGTAGAATTGCAGAGCGTGAAATAAAAAATTTCTTGTGATAAGCCGCAATCTACGGCACATCCCAAAAAGTAAAAGGACTCGGGCTGTACCTCTTGTACTATCCCGAGCCCTTTTCTTTTGCGATGCACCGCATCTTACGCCTTCTGACAAGAAATTAGCAGCGTTATACAAAATTCCAATTTTTGGGTGGTGCTGTGTTTAGTGAATATAGAGAAATTAGAGAGTTTAGTGATATTCGACAATCATTAAACTCTCTAAATTCCTTAAACTCCCTAAAAGTTTATAACTTTCTCTCCAACGCCTCCCGTTTTGTGCGGAGATAGGCGACAAAGTCGGGCGAGTCGACAATCTCTATATCCTCAATCAAGCCCATCACAAAGCGTCCCACGCCGGCGTAGTTGCAGACCTGTGTGTCGAGCAGCCAATGGGTGTCGTCGAGCTGAGTTAAATCTCGTTCGGAGAGTGGATACTCCTCAATCAAGAGGTTGTGAGCCATAACGCCCAACCGCAACTGTACCCGCATCTGCTCGAATCCCATATTGCGGAAGATGTCGATATATCCGCAGCGGTGCTCCGCTTCGTGTTCCCACTCCGAGTCGAGCATTTCGACACTACCGATGCGGGCGGTGTTGAAGAGCTTTGTCTTGCCGTCGGAGAGGTCGTAGCACCAAATCTGCACATAGTTTGTCGTAAAGGCGATAGGCTCAACTTGGCGGTTGCGCTTCGAGCCCGTATGCGAGGAGGAGTAGTCGTGCAGTACGACCTGGCGATGCTCCTCAATAGCCTCGACTATGCGATTTACATTCTCGGCATTCTTGCCCTTGACGATGCTGTTTGCCAGCGAGGTGCAATGATACACCGAGGAGAGCTTGCGACGCAAATTCTGTTTGAGCATATTCGTGTCGTCGAGCGCACCAATCAACTGATTTACGATGTGAGCCTCCTCGTCGGTGAAGTGGATGAGTTGCGAGATATCCTTGAAATAGGGACTCTCCTTGCCAAGACGATATACTCCGCCCTCCTCCTTATGCACCACAAAACCCACCTCCTTGAAGGTGTCGATATAGCGATAAATCGAGCGATAGGATGTGTCGAGTCGCTCCGCCAACTCCTCCACGGTGTAGCGGTTGCCACTCGTCATCATCTTCATCAGGCGAAGTACCCTCTCAATCTTTGGCTGATCCATAGTAGAATGCAAAATTCAAAATTCAAAATTCAGAATTCAGAATTCAAAATGCAGAATTATGCCTCTTTGTTCTGTTTTGCCAATCGGTTTGCACGCTTGCTCTTACCCTGCATCGACGGCATATACTTTGCCTTGCCGAGGTTGAAGCCTACACCTATATATACATTAGCCGAGGTCATCATCTGCGGAACAGGGAGGGTTAAGTCCTCCATTGTATATACCGCAAAGCGTGTATCGATAAAGTCGGCACCGAGGAAGAGGTTGAATCCCGGTGGGTGAAGGTTCAATGCCCAACCGAGTACGCCCGGCTTATTTCCGTTGAGGAAGGTGTGGCTGACTGAGGTCGAGAGCCAACGACCAATGCGGAAATTGACCGAAGCGGTAAGTTCGGTGCGGGTGAAGTTCTGGCAGAACTCGGTGTGCGAGAGTACGCCCAGAGCTATCCAATTATTGAGGAAGTTGTACTCGATACCGCCATTGAGCGAGCCTGAGAGTCGGGTGGTGTAACTGCCCTTCGAAGCCACCATATTAGCCTCGAAGCCGCTGCCCAATTTCGCCTCGCCGGTTGTGAGGTCGAAGCCTTCGTATGAGAAGTTCGCCTTACCCTCGGCATTTACGGTGTTGTGTCCGCCCCACTTGATGAAGCCGAGGTCATTTGCACCGACCGAGATTTTGAGGTGGTCGTCGAGCAATCGGAACTCAAATCCCAAATCCACGCCAAGACCCCAATTCTTGAACGCAGCCAAACCATCCAATGGATTCTCGTAAAAGAGGTCTTCGATTGCCAAATTCTCGCCAATAGCGCCCGCAGGGTAGTCCGAGCGGAGCACAGGGAGGTTGGCCTGGATGCCACCAAGCATCTCTGCCTTTACGATATTCTCGTTGATATCGAGGTACATCTTATCCATCTTCATCGAGAGGTCTGCCATACCAACCAGACCCTTGACACGGAAACCGAAGGTCATAAACTCCTTGATAGGAATAGCGATGCCGATAGCAGCCTCCATATATTCACGGCTGGAGATGTGGGTGTCGCCGAGGTTATATACTCCATTCGAGAGGTTTTTCAATGCGGCAAACATATCCTTCGAGAGGGTAATCTCGGTATTCGAGCGGAGATTTATGCCTACGCTCCAAAATAGCTTCTTGGTGTGAGCTCCGAAGCCTACGATCGAGGTGTTGAGATTCATACTCAACTTGCCCTTATCCTCCAAGCGACCAAGGAACTCGTCTGCCGAAACCTTGTTGCTCATAAAGGTGTATAGACCTCCGTCACGCTTGTAGAAGAGGTTGTTCACCGAGAAGTAGTTGTTGCCAAAATCGACGCCCAAGCCACCTGCAAACGGCACCTTGATATAGCCACGAGTAGGTGCAAGCGCAGCATTCATATCGGTGCGGAAGTAGGAGCCCTCCATAAAGTAGGAGGTGCGCATCTGCGCCGAGGAGGTGGCAATACCGCCCAAAATGGCAGCAATAATAACGATTATCTTGTTTGTTGTCTTCATAGTCTTACTCTCCCTCCTCTGTTAAGAAATCAAAAATATCAATTGTCAAACCGTTACGCACACGCAATTTCAACTTACCTTCGAGGAACTGCGAAGCGGCAAGTGCTGCCACCTCGGCATCGGTGTTGTATATTGCAAACTTCAACTTTACGCCGTCTGCATTCTTCAAACCTTCGAGTGAGCCACTCTCGCCAAGATCGAAATCGAGGTCGATTTTCGAGTGCTTCTTCTCGCCATCGGTAGCCTTGTTGTAACCCTTGATGACGCAGTCGTTGATGTTTAGACGAGCTGCAATACCCTCGGTAGTGCCCTCAGCGTTAATCAACTCTGCCGAGAGAACGATGTTGAACGGAATGGTAGTGTCAAACTCTGCAACGAGTCCCACATCGCCAACCTTCAAGCCGTTTGCGCTGTCGGCAAGGGTTGCGAAGGTTTCGTTAAGATCCGAGATTTTTGTCTCGTAAGCGAGGTTGATGTCGCCGTCGAACTCCAAAGGCAGAAGTACCTCGTATTGGTACTCTATCTCGTAGCCGTTAGCAGCCTTTTTGAGGTCGATAGTTACCTCCTCGTTCTTGTTCGACGAAACCTCCATATCGACTGCAATCTTTGCAGGAATGCCATTCGAGAGGAGCTTCGAGAGATCCTCGACAGCGACAAATGTGATATTCTCGCCGTTGTACTTGTTGGCATTGCGAGGTGTCGAGAGAACGATTGTCGAGCCACCATTGCCAGCGATAGGAATGGTCGGAACGGTGATTGTTGCAGTTTTGTTACCCTCCCTGTCGAAGGTGCTGACTGCAATGTCGGCATTCAAGCCCACGCCCGTAGGGTTATCTTTAAGGCGGAGCGTAAGCACAGGGTTGAGGCTGAGAGCATTCACATCTATGCCACCCAACTCGTTTGCTTTCAACTCCACGAACATATTCTCCGGCTTCATCGAAAGGTCGATATTTCCTGTGAAGGAACGAACCTCGATGTCGTCGATGTTGAACTCGATATCAACCTTCGCATCGGTAGTTGCCGAGAGGTCGATGTTTTCGCCACTCTTAATCTTTACGCTACCCGTAACAGGGAACGACTGCTTGATGGAAATCTTGCCATCGACAATGGCAGGAATATTCTGCAAAGCGTCGAATTGTAGAGTCTTGGCGAGAGGAGTCTCTTTTGGTCGCCAACTCTCTTTGATGATGAAGAGGTAGTCGCCATTGTCATTCTTTGCGATAACTCCATTATCGAGCATCTGCTGTGTAGGGCGGAGCAACTTACCGAGATTTACCGCTACATCGATATCCAACTCCTCGACAGGGAACGATGTGCCCACATCCAACTTGAAGTTCATCGAGAGAGGGTCGTCGCTGTTTGCCTTGCCAATCTCGATGAGTTTCACCTCGGAGATCATCTCTGGCACCTCAACCGTATGGTCGAGATATGGAATGTTGTCGGTCAAGTTGAAGTCGAACAATTTGTCGTCGCTCCAAGTAACCACCGAGTTGTCGGTGTCGATTGTCAGGCGTGCCTCGGCAATATTTAGCGAGATGTCCAACTTCTCGGGTGGTGTGATTGTCGATACAAGCACGGTGTGACCGTCGAGGCTCTCCATATGTACCGACGCTTTGATACTCTCGTCGATAACAAACTGACCATTCTCCTGCTTGATACCTGTGCTGTTCTTGCAGTCGATGTGATCGAGCGAGAGTGTTATACCCTGCGCCAACTCCACGGTTGAGGCGAGCAGAACATTGTTGCTCTCGTCGAGCAATGAGTGCTCACGGAAATGCATACAACGAGGGAGGTCAATCTCGATTTTAGGCGAGATATTGTCGCCCGTGAGGTTATCCTTGACAACGCACCACTCCAAGCCTTTTAATGAGATATTCAGGTTGCTATCCTCGGTAAATGCAATCTTCTCGACCGATACACCATTTGGCATACCGTTGAATGTGTGTTTGAGGTTGTGCTCAATCGACGGACCCTCGAAGTGGTTGATTTTCACCTCTACATCCTTGTGCTCCGGTGCAGCACTGATTGTCATTGTAGGCTTGGCGTTGAGGTTGTAGCTGCCTGCGCCAATCTTCACCGAGAGGTCATACGAGAGTTGGATATGGTCGTCAATATCCAGCTTGCCATTAGTGAATGAGTGCTGGCTGTAATCAATCTTGTGCAGATAAAGGGTCAATTTCGCCTCTTTCTGCTTTGCCACGATAGGAACTTCGCCCTTGAAGATGTTGTGCGTAGCCGCAGGGAAGTCGCTACCATCGGCATTGCGAAGGTAGTAGCCCTCGGGGAATTCGATATTGAGTTTGAGCAAGCCTTCGCTTACGATATCCTGCAAGCCGGCGAGGTTAATAACCAAGCTGAATGGTGTTCCGTAAGGGTACTCCTCGCTACCAAACTCTACCCAATCAACCCTCTCCAACTCCTTCAAAATCTCGATTGTGGCGTTGAATATGGCCTCTTCGTTACCTTGCTTAGAGATGGTTGTGTTCTCTCCCAGAATTTCGAGCATCTTGCTGTCGATAACGCCCTGTGGCGGGAGCAGCGATGGAATGCCCTCCAACTCGACCGCTTTGGAGATTTGAATTGGCTCAATGTGCATAATATCGCCAAGCTTTACCGGAAGGTCGATAGCTATGGGCTCATTGATGGCTCCGAGCAGAAGGAATGTCGGAAGTTCGCCAAACGAGAAGGTTACAGGATCCAACTTTGGCGACAAACCTGTGATGTTCGGAATGGAGATACCCTCGATAGATACCTTCTCGTACTTGGTAGGATCCTCGCCAAACGACGAGAATGAGATTTGATATACCCCCTCCTCGTTTGTTTGGAGCATATCGCTGTCGCCAATAAGGTCGGCAAGCGTCATCTTGCTGATGTCGGCGAGAGGAAGAACCAACTCCTCGCCTCCGACGGTGATTTCGCCCGATGTGTCGGCAAGGTCAAATTCACGGTCGATACACCCCGCAAACAGCAAGCCAACGCATACAAATAGTGCGGTAAAGACTCTTTTCATATTGTTATTCGATAATTTTGTGATTTTTTGTGACTAACTACTCACAAAGTTAAGTTTAATTTTCTAAATTAAGCATAGTTTTCGTAAAATTTCGTACCTTTGAAGTAGAATATGGCGGAGAACGAAAAAATATCGTTGAAGGAGCAGGTCGCATTGCTACCTATGTCGGCAGGTTGCTATCTCTTTGAGAATAGCAAAGGCGAGGTGATATATGTGGGCAAGGCGAAGCATCTGCGCAACCGTGTGCGCTCCTACTTTGTCGAGAATCGTGACCACTCGGCAAAGGTGCGAGTGATGGTGCGACAGATAGCCTCGATGCGCCATATAGTGGTCGATAGCGAAACCGATGCTCTGTTGCTCGAAAATTCGCTTATCAAGACCCTGCAACCACGCTATAATATCTTGTTAAAAGACGATAAGTCGTACCCTTGGATAGCGGTTACGGCGGAGGAGTTCCCGAGGGTGCTATCCACTCGCCAAATTGTGCGTGACGGCTCGCAATATTATGGACCTTACGGCTCTATCTCTGCCCAAAGGGCAGTTCTCGACTTTATCCGTGAGGCGTTGCCGCTGCGCAGTTGTCGCCAAAAGATGAGCAAGGAGAGTATCGTCAAGGGGCGACATACCGCCTGCTTGCAGTATCATCTCGGCAACTGCAAAGCCCCGTGCATTGGCAATTGCAGCCGTGAGGAGTATCAGGGTTTTGTCGATATTGCGACCTCGGTTTTGAAGGGCGATTTGCGAGCAGTGAGGAGCTATCTCGAAGGGGAGATGATGCGAGCTGCCGAGGAGTTGCGCTTCGAGGTGGCGGCACGCTATAAGGCTCGTTTGGAGGCGTTGGAGCGCTACGCATCACGCTCGGTGATTGTGAGCGCAAAGATGGGCGATACGGATATCTTCTCGTTATTGGTAGATGACGACGAGGCGTATTGCAACTTTTTGCGAGTGCGCAACGGCTCGATTACGGCGGTGCATACCGCCACGATTGCCGTGGGCGTAGAGAGTACCGAGCAGGATATTATGACACTCGGAATTCAGCACATCAAGGAGAATATTGCGGGCGAGTTGGCTCGTGAGGTGTTGGTGTCGGTCGTACCGCACGAGGAGTTGTTCGAGGGGGTGAACTTCTTTGTGCCAAAGCGAGGTGAGAAACACGATCTGCTCGATTTCTCGTTGCGCTCGGCAAAGACTACGAGGGCGGAGCGACTGAAAAACCTCGAAATTCACAACCCTGCACGCCACACCGACCGCCTTATGGAGGCGATGCGCCGAGAGTTGCGTTTGCAGAAAGAGCCTCGCCATATAGAGTGCTTCGATAACTCCAACTTGCAGGGTACCAACCCCGTGGCTTCGTGCGTGGTGTTTCGTGACGGCAAGCCCGCACGCAAGGAGTATCGCCACTTCAATATAAAGACGGTGGTCGGAGCTGATGACTTTGCCTCGATGCGTGAGATATTGACTCGTCGCTACTCCCGATTGTTGGAGGAGGGGGCGGAGTTGCCCGATTTGATAGTTGTGGATGGCGGTAAGGGTCAGCTTTCGAGTGCCTACGCTGTGTTGCAGGAGTTGGGCATTGCCGATAGGGTGCCGATTGTCGGTTTGGCAAAGCGATTGGAGGAGGTATTCTACCCGAATGACCCTATGCCATACTACCTCAGCCGCACAGGCGAGCCGTTGAAGGTTATTTGCCACATCCGTGACGAGGCGCACCGCTTTGGTATTACGCATCACCGCAATCGTCGTAGCAAGAACTTTATAAAGACCGGCTTGGAGGGCATCGACGGGGTAGGCGAGAAGAGTATCACTGCTCTGTTGCGCCACTTCCGCACGGTGTCGAAACTCCGTACCGCTTCGGTCGATGAGATTGCCGAAATCGTGGGTAAGGCTCGTGCCGAGAGGGTTGTAGCCTTCCTAAATGCAGAGAAAGAAAACTAAAAAGATAAAATTATGGATAGTGTAAAATTTAGTGCCGAGGAGCGTGCATTGCGTGCCAAGGAGTTTTTCAACAAGGGCTATAACTGTGCGCAGTCGGTGGCTCTCGCCTATGCCGATGTTACCTCGCTCGACGAGGAGATGGTGGCAAAGATAACAGCCTCGTTCGGAGGTGGTATGGGCCGCCTGCGTGAGGTGTGCGGTGCGGTCAGCGGAATGGCATTTGTGGCGAGCTTCCTCTCGCCTTGTCCTACCGCCGACAATGCCGAGGCGAAGAAGGCAAACTATGCTCTTGTCCAGCACTTTGCGGAGAAATTTCGTGAGCAGAATGGAGCAATTGTTTGTCGCACATTGCTCGGTCTTGACCGCCCGAAAGATGAGCCTACGCCATCGCCTCGCACTGCCGAGTACTACAAAAAACGCCCTTGTGCCGATTTGGTCTACGATGCAGCGTTGATAGTCGGCGAATACCTTGCAAACGGAAAACTGAAAACGGAAAGCGGAAAACTATAAACTCTATAAAATTAACAATTATGACAAAAATTATCACTATTGCAGCGCAAAATGCGCCAAAGGCTGTGGGCCCTTATTCGCAGGCTCGCAAAGCGGTTGATGCAGAGGCTACACTCTATGTTTCGGGACAGCTCCCAATCAATCCGACAACCTCTACTATGCCCGAGAGTATCGAGGAGCAGACTCGTCAGTCGCTCGACAACCTCGGAGCAATCTTGAAAGAGGCGGGAATGGACTATTCGGATATCGTAAAGACCACCGTATTGCTCGACGATATCAAGGATTTTGCCGCTATGAATGCGGTCTATGCCGAGTACTTCGAGGGTGAGAAACCTGCCCGTATGTGCTACGAGGTGGCAGCCTTGCCTATGGGAGCCAAAGTCGAAATAGATGCAATCGCAGTAAAGTAAAAAAAGGGGCTATGCCCCTTTTTTTACTTTAGCCATTAGCCGTTAGCTATTGGCTTTTTTAGTTTTCCGAACTCCGAGTGTGGTCAAGGCGCAACGAGAATAAGGGTTGTTAAAGGCTATTAAGGGCTATTAAGGGTGCGCTGAGGGTTTTCCGTTCTCAGTTTTCCGTTTTCTCTATTCAACTCCTCACTACTCTCTCGTCTCTCGTCTTTTGTCTCTCGTCTAGTTCTTAAATGTTAGCTCATCGCCTGTGCAGTCGATAACAATCGGTTGCGACCTATCGACCTTGCCAGCCAAGATGCGCTTGGATAACTCGTTGATAACCTCTCGCTGAATAACTCGCTTTACAGGGCGTGCGCCGTATGCCGCATCGTAGCCGATATGGGCAATCCATTTGCGTGCCTTATCGGTTACTCGCAACTCTATACCACTATGTTTGAGCATCTTATGTACGATTGCGAGTTGAATATCGACAATCTCCAAGATGTCTCGCTCGCTCAATGGCTCGAACATCACAATCTCGTCAATACGGTTCAAAAACTCGGGTTTGAGGTGCATTTTCAGTTGCTCGATAACCTCCCTACGAGTATCCTCGACAATCTCTGCCGAGACCTCGCCACCCTCGTTCATTGCTCGCATAAATCGCTCCTGAATGGTGAGTGCGCCCATATTCGAGGTCATAATAATTATCGTGTTGCGGAAGTCGACCGTGCGACCCTTATTGTCGGTTAATCGACCGTCGTCGAGCACCTGCAAGAGGATGTTGAAGACATCGGGATGAGCCTTCTCAATCTCGTCGAGCAGAACTACCGAGTAGGGTTTGCGTCGCACCGCCTCGGTGAGTTGTCCACCCTCGTCGTAGCCGACATATCCCGGAGGCGCTCCGACCAAGCGTGATACGGCGTGTCGCTCCTGATACTCACTCATATCGATGCGGGTCATCATATTCTCGTCGTTGAACAAGAACTCCGCCAAGGCACGAGCCAACTCGGTCTTGCCGACACCCGTAGAGCCGAGGAAGATAAATGAGCCGATAGGCTTTCGGGCATCCGAAAGACCTGCCCTTGCTCGACGCACAGCGTCGGAAACAACCTCGATAGCCTGCTCCTGACCCACCACTCGGGCGTGGAGTGCCGACTCCATATTGAGCAACTTCTCTCGCTCGGATGCGAGCATTCTTTTTACAGGTATGCCTGTCCAACGAGATACCACCTCGGCAATATCCTCGGCATCGACCTCCTCCTTAATCATCGAGCCTCCCGAAGTCTGCTCTTGGAGCTCCTCTTTGAATTTGGCGATTTTGTTCTCCGCCTCTACGATTGAGCCGTAGCGAATCTCGGCAACCTTGCCATAGTCGCCCGTGCGCTCCGCCTGTTGCGCCTCGATTTTGAGTTTTTCGATACGCTCCTTCTCGCTCTGAATCTTGCGGATAAGATCACGCTCGCCCTCCCACTTGGCACGCATTGTCTGCGATTTTGCCTTCAACTCTTTGATGTCGTTGTCGAGGGTGGCGATGCGCTCCTTGTCGCCCTCACGACGGATCGCCTCACGCTCGATTTCGAGCTGGCGGATACGACGGTCGAGCGAATCCAGCTCTTCGGGCACGGAGTTCATCTCCAAGCGCAAGCGAGAAGCCGCCTCGTCGACCAAATCAATCGCCTTATCGGGCAAGAATCGTGAGGTGATGTAGCGGTGCGACAACTCCACGGCAGATACGATTGCCTCATCCTTGATACGCACCTTATGGTGGTTCTCGTAGCGCTCCTTCAAACCTCGCAAAATGGAGATTGAATCCTCGGGTGTAGGCTCGTCGACCATCACCTTTTGGAAGCGTCGTTCGAGCGCCTTGTCCTGCTCAAAATACTTCTGATATTCGTCGAGAGTGGTGGCGCCGATGGTGCGCAATTCGCCTCGGGCAAGCGCAGGCTTGAGAATGTTTGCTGCATCCATTGCTCCGCTTGTCTTTCCTGCACCGACAAGGGTGTGAATTTCGTCGATGAAGAGCAATACTTCTCCCTCACTCTCAATCACTTCGTTGATTACCGCTTTGAGTCGCTCCTCGAATTCGCCCTGATATTTTGCACCTGCAATCAAGGCGCCCATATCGAGCGAGAAGATGCGCTTCGAACGGAGATTTTCGGGGACATCGCCATCGATTATTCGGTGGGCAATGCCCTCCACAATGGCGGTCTTTCCGACTCCCGCCTCACCCACAAGTACGGGGTTGTTTTTGGTACGACGAGAGAGAATCTGCAACACTCGACGAATCTCCTCGTCACGACCAATTACAGGGTCTAATTTACCCTTTTGAGCCTGTTCGTTGAGGTCTATCGCATACCGTGACAGAGCCTCGGTTTTTTGATTGTTGTTCATACTTTTTGGCTATTAGCTATTAACCATTGGCCATTAGCTTTTTTTTTAGTTTTTTTGTTTTCCGCTTTCAGTTTTCAGTTTTCAGTTTTACAAATCCTTTGCCAATAGGGGCGAGGGTGTCGTTTTGGCGGTTTATGGAGCGTAGTTGTCAAAAAATCTGCCACCCGAACGACATTTTGGCTGAATGGTATTGTCTTGTTGTCGCAAATTGCAAAAAAAATATGCCGAGCATATCGATGGCTATCAAATAATTCATATCTTTGTTAAGATATTTAACTGTTGAATTTATGAGAAGTTATCTTTTTGCGTTATTGCTATTTTGTGCCTTGTTGTTTGTATCGAGCAGTTCAGCATTTCCGACCAGGCGAACAGACCGTGCAATAAAACAAGTATTAAAAGAGTATCAGACGGTGGGTGTTGCGACCGCCGTAGTTAAAGAGGGTAAGATCGTCTATAATAAGTCGTTTGGTTATAAGAATTTAGAGGATAAAACACCACTCCGTAATGACGACATTATGCGAATAGCCTCAATTTCGAAATCGTTTACAGCAACGGCTCTGATGCAACTTGTCGAGCAGGGGAGAATCTCGCTCGATGACGATGTGAGTAACCTTATAGGCTTCAAGATTCGTAACCCTCGCTTTCCTAATACGCCTATCACGCTAAAAATGCTACTATCGCACACTTCGAGTATTCACGATAAAGGTGGTTACTTCACACTTGACCGCCTAAATCCTGCGATAAATGGTGATTGTGCAGGTGCCTACTTAGAGTACAAGCCGGGTACGGGCTATCGCTATTCGAATTTAGGACTGAACCTTGCAGGAGCAATTCTCGAAAAGGTTTCGGGTGTACGCTTTGACGAGTATATCAAGAAAAATATCATTGAGCCTCTCGGCCTCTATGGCGGTTTTAATCCCGATTCGCTCGATTCGAAAAAGTTCGTCACTCTCTACCGATTTCGCAAAGGTAAATTCGTCGAATCGACCAAAGCATACAAGAGTCTTGCTGACGATATGCCCGACTATATTATGGGGTATTCGGCGCCTCTCTTCTCGCCTACTGGTGGAATGAAGATTTCGGCGCACGACTTGGCTGTCTATATGATGATGCATATGAACTATGGCGAGTATAATGGAGTTCGCATTATTTCGGAGAAGAGTGCGAAGTTGATGCAAACGCCTGTGTGGAAGGGTAGAACGCACTATGGGCTCTGCCTAAGCGAGTATGTCAATTACATCGACGATGAGAGACTCAAGGAGTATGGCCGATATCCTATCGGACATACTGGCGGAGCTCTTGGATTGAAGAGTATAATGATATTTAGTCCTGCCGATAGTTGGGGTATAGTCGTGATGATTAGTGGTGTAGCTGGTCAGGGTAGTGGCAATATCAGAAAGGCACTTGTCAATGCCCTCTACGACACTTGTATAAGGGAATAGTTAAAAAATGGGGTGCTCAATACGACATTTTGTCGGAAAATTGGCAAGAAATAGACAAAGTTTATTAACTTTGTGGCGATTATGGAGAAGTTTATAGTATCGGCTCGAAAGTATCGCCCTGCCACCTTTGCAAGTGTGGTGGGACAGAATCATATCACCTCGACATTGAAGAATGCCATCGAGCGTGGTCAGTTGGCTCATGCCTACCTCTTTTGTGGTCCTCGTGGAGTGGGTAAAACCACTTGTGCCAGAATCTTTGCCAAGGCGATAAACTGCTTGCATCCCGTAGGTGCCGAGGCGTGCGACAAGTGCGACTCGTGCCTCTCGTTCAACGAAAATCGTTCGCTCAACATTCACGAGTTGGATGCAGCATCGAACAACTCGGTCGAAGATATCCGTAATCTTATCGAGCAGGTGCGTGTTATTCCGCAGATTGGTACCTATTCGGTGTTTATCATCGATGAGGTGCATATGCTCTCGTCGGCAGCGTTCAACGCCTTCCTCAAAACCTTGGAGGAGCCACCAAAGCACGCAATATTTATCCTCGCAACGACCGAGAAGCACAAGATTATCCCTACGATTCTCTCTCGTTGTCAGATCTACGACTTCAATCGTATCCGTGTGGAGGATGCGGTGGGATACTTGCGTTATATCGCTCAAAACGAGGGTGTGGAGGCCGACGATGAGTCGCTCAACCTCATAGCACAAAAGGCAGACGGAGGTATGCGAGATGCGTTGTCGATGTTCGATAAGGCGGTGTCGTTCTGCGGTACTAAGTTGGAGTATCACGCTGTGGCGGCAACTCTGAATGTTCTCGACTACGAAACCTATTTCCGATTTACCGACCTGCTCCTGCGTGGCGACTATGTGAATGCGCTGTTGGAGTACGATGCAGTGTTGTCGAAGGGCTTCTCGGGACAGATTTTTATGGGCGGATTGAACCAGCACTTCCGTGATTTGCTGGTTGCGAAAGGCCCTGCCATTTCGCTGATTGAATATACGGGCTCGTTGCTCGAAAAGTATCGCCAGCAGGCAGCCATTTGCGAGCCGGCATTCCTCTTCGGAGCGATTTCGCTCCTCACCGAGGCGGACTCGAAGTTGCGCACTTCGTCGTCGCAGCGACTCTTGGTCGAGCTTACGCTGATGAAAATTTCGACGCTCGGTCAAAAAAAAAACAATGAACTGACCGCACCCATTGAGGCAAAGTACGATTTGCCCGACTTGGATGCGCCACGACAGCAGGTAGCGACGCCATCTCCACAGGTGGTGGCGACTCCACAACCGGCTGTAACACAAAAGGTTGAACAACCTACGGTAGCGCCTGCGCCAACTCCTCAACCAATATCGGAGCAGGTGCCGACCGTAAAACCGGAGCCAAAACCGGAGCCTAAGGCAGAGCCTGTAATTGCACCTGTCGTTACTCCGACGATAGAGCAGAGGGCTGTCGCTGAGGAGAAGCCGAAAATATCCGTGGTTGGAGGCTCGATAGCATCGTTGCTCAACAAGGTATCGAATCCTACCGACAGCGAGGGCAAGAGTGCCACTATCGTGATAGACCCCGAGAGTGAGGCCAAGATGTTGAAGGTGAAGGAGGCGATCGTGAAGCAGATGTGTGCAGAGCGACCTCGCTTTGTGTCGGCATTCGAGAGTATCAGCTTCGAGGGCAATATGGTCAAGTTGGCGGTGCCATCCGAGGCGTTGAAGGATGAGCTTATAGGCGAGCGTTTTTGGATATTGAAGAGCATTGCCGAGATGGCAGAGGTGAAGGGCTCGCTCGATATGTTTATCGAGATTAAGGAGATGAACTTCAAGCTCAAACCGATAAAACTCGAAGATAGGGTAGCACATATTCGCAAGGTAATGCCGGAGTTCGACTATATGCAGAAGGCGCTCGATATGGATGTTGAGTAAAGAAGACGAAAATAATCAATAATATAGAAGCTAATAGCTAATGGCTAATGGCTAAAAGCAAAATAATAAAGAAATGGGAAGAAAGAATTTTGTTGAGGAGTTGCAGTGGCGTGGTATGATCCACACGATTATGCCCGGCGCAGAGGAGCAGCTCGCAAAGGAGATGACAACCGCTTACCTCGGTATTGACCCTACGGCTGACTCGTTGCATATCGGTCACTTGGTGGGCGTAATGATATTGAAGCACTTGCAGATGTGCGGACACCGTCCAATCGCTTTGGTTGGTGGTGCTACGGGTATGATTGGCGACCCTTCGGGTAAGTCACAGGAGCGTAACCTGCTGAACGAGGAGGCTTTGCGACACAATCAGGAGGCTATCAAGGCCCAGTTGGCTCGCCTTATTGACTTCGACTCGGATGCCGAGAATGCAGCCGTGATGGTGAACAACTACGATTGGATGAAGGAGTTCTCGTTCCTCGATTTCGCCCGTGAGATTGGTAAGTGCATCACCGTAAACTATATGATGGCAAAGGATTCGGTGAAGAAGCGTTTCAATGGCGAGGGCGACGGTATGTCGTTCACCGAATTTACCTACCAGCTTTTGCAGGGCTACGACTTCTTGCACCTCTACCAGACTATGGATTGCAAGTTGCAGCTCGGTGGTGCCGATCAGTGGGGTAATATTACCACAGGTACCGAGCTTATCCGTCGTAAGCTTGGCTCGGAGGCCGAGGCATTTGCTATCACCTGCCCACTCATCACAAAGGCCGACGGTACAAAGTTCGGTAAGACCGAGAGCGGAAATGTGTGGTTGGATGCTCGCTACACCTCGCCTTACAAGTTCTATCAGTTCTGGCTCAATGTAAGCGATGACGATGCAAAGCGTTATATCAAGATCTTCACCCTGCTCGACCGTGAGACTATCGAGAAGTTGATTGCCGAGCACGAGGAGGCACCACACTTGCGTGCATTGCAGAAGCGTTTGGCAGAGGAGGTTACCACAATGATTCACTCTCGTGAGGAGTATGAGAAGGCTGTCGAGGCTTCGCAGATTCTCTTCGGTCAGTCGACCTCGGAGGCGTTGCACCGCCTCGACGAGCAGACCCTCTTGCAGGTGTTTGATGGTGTTCCACAGTTCAAGGTATCGAAGGAGGATTTGGGTTGCTCGTTCATCGACCTCTGTGCTGAGAAGTGCGCAATCTTCCCATCGAAGGGCGAGTGCCGCAAGATGATTCAGGGTGGTGGCGTATCGCTTAACAAGGAGAAGGTTGCCGACATCCAGCGCACAGTTACTGCCGAGGATTTGATCGCCGAGAAGTATATCCTCGTACAGCGTGGCAAGAAGAACTACTATCTCGTAATTGTTGAGTAGGTGGCTGCAAAATTGTATACGATAGAGTTGGAGGGTATGGACTTCCACGCCTTCCACGGTTGCTACGAGTTGGAACAGCAGACCGGAAGCCACTTCGAGGTGTCGCTCCGCATTACAACCGAGCTTGGCGAGGTTGCCGAAACAGACGATGTCCGCAAGGCGGTAAATTATCTGACGGTCTATGAGGTGGTGCGTGAGCAGATGCAACGCACACAATGCACCATCGAGCGAGTAGCACAAAATATTATCGATGCTTTGCACGAGCGTTTTCCGCAGATAAGCCAAACCGAGTGCCGAGTATCGAAGATTGCCCCTCCGCTCGGAGGTAAGGTGGCACGAGTGAGCGTGACACTCGAAGGATAGGGTGTGGCAGAGGCGACTTGTGAGTGACTACCTATATATAATTTTGCAATTTAGATAAAAATTAGTACTTTTGCGCTGATAAAGAGATACAAACTTTTTTCACAAATATAAAACAGAAACAACTATGATTTCGTACAAGGAATTGGGTCTTGTGAACACCAAGGAGATGTTCGCAAAGGCAATCGAGGGTGGCTACGCTATCCCAGCGTTCAACTTCAACAACATGGAGCAGTTGCAGGCTATCATTATGGCTTCGGCAGAGACCAAGTCGCCTGTTATCCTTCAAGTATCGAAGGGTGCTCGTAACTATGCAAACCAGACTCTCCTCCGTTATATGGCAGAGGGTGCAGTAGAGTATGCAAAGGAGCTCGGTTGGGCTAAGCCACAGATCGTTCTTCACCTCGACCATGGTGATTCGTTCGAGACTTGCAAGTCTTGCGTTGATATGGGCTTCTCGTCGGTTATGATCGACGGTTCGCACCTTCCATACGATGAGAATGTAGCTCTCACAAAGAAGGTTGTAGATTATGCACACCAGTATGGCGTAACCGTTGAGGGTGAGCTCGGTGTATTGGCAGGTGTTGAGGATGAGGTAGTTGCTGAGGAGAGCCACTACACTAAGCCTGAGGAGGTTGTTGACTTCGTAACTAAGACAGGTTGCGACTCGTTGGCTATCTCGATTGGTACTTCGCACGGTGCTTACAAGTTCACTCCTGAGCAGTGCACTATCGACCCACAGACAGGTCGCCTCGTACCACCACCATTGGCATTCGATGTTCTCGCAGCTATCGAGAAGGAGCTCCCAGGCTTCCCTATCGTACTCCACGGCTCTTCTTCGGTTCCACAGGAGGAGGTTGAGACTATCAACAAGTTTGGTGGCGCATTGAAGGCTGCTGTTGGTATTCCTGAGGAGCAGCTCCGCAAGGCAGCTAAGTCGGCTGTTTGCAAGATCAACATCGACTCTGACTCTCGTCTTGCTATGACCGCAGCTATCCGTAAGGTATTCGGCACTAACCCTGCTGAGTTCGACCCTCGTAAGTACCTCGGCCCAGCTCGTGAGAATATGAAGAAGCAGTACATCCACAAGATTAAGGAGGTACTTGGTTCGGACGGCAAGGCAGAGTAACAATTATTCTGTGCGGTGAATTTTTCACCAAACTTCGATAACCCGATTGCTCACATACGACGAGTATGCTGCGCATCGGGTTTCTTGTTTGTCAAAAAATTCCCTCGCCCATAATAATCGTTAATGTCATCGGTTGCCTATCCCGAGGTCTCTTCTTTTGCGATGCACCACATCTTACGCCTTCTGACGAGGAATAGGGGGGCTTTTGGAATGGATTGCTTTTAGAGAATTTAGGGAAATTAGAGAAATTAGAGAATTTAGGGAGAAAAAACAATTTTGCATTTTGCATTAACCCTGCTTTGCAGGCTTTTCCTCCTTGCGGCTCGGCACAGTGTGCAAGCACACTATGCCCTCGCTCCGCAGCGTCGGTTCTGCATTTTGCATTCTGCATTTTGCATTTTGCATTTTGCATTTTGCATTTACCCCTAACGCCTCTAACGCTCCTAACGACTCTACCCCTCCCTATCCTCCCTATAAAAAAAAGAGTTGAGAATCTCTCAACTCTCAACTCTCAACTCTCAACTCTTTTAGTTCTCCTCGAACACTCCCTTCGATATGCCTTTGCGCATACGAACGAGCCACTTTGCTTTTTGTGGTTGGAGTGTCAGGGTGTAGAACAGTGCCAACAATTTCGTGTAGCGTTGCTTTGCTCTCTCGTCGGCAAACAACTCCTGCTCGGTGCCATACTTCTCTGCACGAAGTCGCTTGCTTACACCCACGCCATAGGACAATTTGTCGAAATACTCTGCGGTGAGCTTCTTGTCAGCGATATGGTGATATGCAATGGCGTGCGGAGTGTAGAAAATACGCTCGCCGAGGTCACGAATGCGCTCGAACAGGTCATTCTCCTCGCCACCAAACAACTCATTACCCCTGCGACCAAGCGAGATGTCGAAGTTACCATAGAGGTTGAAAACCTCACGGTTGAATGCCATATTTCCGCCCGTAGGCATAACCGAGCGAGTGATGGTTATAATCTCATTGCCCAAATCGAGTGGGTTGGCAATCATCTTCTCGGTGTAGTGCGACATCCACCTCGGACGAGCCGAGTCGTAGCGCACCTTCAATGCTCCGGCAGCGATAAATGCGCCGTGGTTTTGGAAGAGGTCGATGTATGCCGATACGAAACCCTTGTTGATGGTCTCGTCGTCGTCGATAAATGCCAAAATCTGACCCTTTGACTCAACGATACCACGATTGCGGGCGTAAGATAGACCCTGCTGTGGTTCGTCGACCAAACGGATGTTTATATCTGCGTGCTCCTTGGCGAATGCGGCAAATTGTTCGGCCGTATCGTCGGTGGAGTTGTTATTTATTACCACGCACTCCCAAATATTCTTGTCGGCATCCTGCTCAGATACCGAGAGGAGTGTGCGCATCAATGATGCAGAGTTGTTGTATGTTGATATTATAATTGATAATTCCATACCGCAAAGATAATATTTTTTGGCATATTATCGGTTTGCGAGGGGTGAATATTTAATAATTCCCCTTTTTTATGCGATATTATCACACTACGGCAGCACTATTATACCCCTTTGCCACCTGCGCAGAGCACTTTTGTCGGAACGATGCAGGTGTTTCGTGGTATCTCTGCTTGAAGAGTTTTATGAAGTGGGAGATATTGGCAAATCCGCATTCGATGCCAATCTCCGACACGGTGCGAGAGGTCGATGCCAACATAATTTTGGCTCGTTCGAGTCTCTGCTCTATTATCCAACGATGAGGCGGGGCATTAAAGAGTCGCTTAAACTCCTTCTTGAACGAGGTGAGCGAGCGATTTGTCAATTCGGCAAGCGTATCGATTGATATGTCGTTGAAGAGATTGTCATAGATGGTGCCGATGAATAGCCCTGTCTCGATATCGGATGAGCGCAAGAGCTTGCGACGAATGCACCCATCCTCGCCCGATAGCAGCAGATAGATAAGTTCGTTGATCTTGATGCGTTGTCCAATGTCGTTGTGCAGCATACCGGTGTTGCGCAGCGATATGTCGATGCCGACAAAGAAGTTGCGTAGGGCTGTTGCCGCCTTTGTGGCGATAAAATTGGTCGCTATACACTTCGAACAAGAGTGGCGGGAGGTGTACGAGAGGTTGTAGTTGATGTGGAGTTTAACGATAGCTTGTTGCAACGATTCTGCCGAGAGATAGAATGTAATCTGCTCGAAGCGACCGTTCGGACCAATTGTATTCTCCTCGTAATGGAAACCTGCATCGAGAATAAAGACATTACCCTCCTCGATGGCGTAGGAGTGGTCGTTGTGGTGGAGATACTTTGTGCCCGAGACGATATAGCCTATGGCAATGCGAGTAAGCGAGGTGGAGCGCACTCCCGAATTTTCACTCTCCGTAATCTTTACTACATCGGAGCGTTGTGCAGTTGGTGCCGAGGTGTTGATTTTGTTGTTCATTGTGTTAATTTGTGAAATGATTGAAAAATTAGTGCGATTGGTCCTATCCCGACCATTGCAACGCAAATATATTCCAAAGGTGTTAATTGATGATACATTGACGACTTCCTGGCACAAAATTGCACTCAAATGGAGTATAAAAAGGTGAAAGTGGCTCAATTTTCGACCCGAAAAGGGGGAGTTGTAAAATTCTTTTATTACCTTTGTGATGCGTAAAGTTTTTCGTATGAAAGAGATAGTTGTTGATTCGCTCGATGGGTTGAAAGAGGTTGCCGAGGCGGTTGTTGAGTCGCTCGATGGTCGCAATGTTGTGGCGTTTTGTGGTGCTATGGGTGCGGGTAAGACCACCCTTATTAGCGCAATTATGGAGCACCTTGGCTCCGATGATACCGTGACGAGTCCGACCTTTGCTCTTGTCAATCAGTATGGCACGGCGGAGGGCGAGGTGGTCTATCACTTCGACTTCTATCGTATAAACCGCATCGAGGAGGTTTTCGATATGGGCTATGAGGAGTACTTCTACTCGGGCGATTTGTGCCTTATAGAGTGGCCCGAACTTATCGAGGATCTGTTGCCCGAGGATGCAATGGTCGTGAGAATTGAGGTTCTCTCTCCGACCGAACGAAAATTTACTATAATATAAAATATAAGGTAGTCGAATTTCGACTACCTTATATCTTTGTAAGGTTGCAGTTGCCTACTCCAAACGGCGTGAGCCATCCGAGATAACTACATCGTAGATCTTTGGCTCGTGGCCATACTTTGCAGCGAACTCCTTCTTTGCAGTAGCAACGAAGTTGTCGTACAACTCCTCCTTAACGAGGTTGATAGTACAACCACCGAAGCCACCACCCATAATACGAGAGCCTGTTACGCCGCACTTCTCTGCCAACTCAGCCAAGAAGTCGAGCTCCTCGCACGATACCTCGTAATCCTTCGACATACCCCAATGGGTCTGGTACATACGCTGACCTACGGTCTCGTAGTCGCCCTTGATGAGAGCCTCGCAAACATCCAATACACGCTGCTTCTCGCCGATTACATACTTAGCACGCTTGTAGTCCTCCTCCGAGATCTCGCCCTTTACACGCTCCAAGTCCTCGAACTCTGCATCACGCAAAGTCTCTACGCCGAGGAGCTTTGCAACACGCTCGCACGACTCACGACGCTTGTTGTATGGAGAACCAACCAACTCGTGCTTCACGAGCGAGTTGACAAGCAAGAGCTTGTATCCCTGTGGGTCGAATGGGAAATACTCGAACTCCATCGAACGGCAGTCAAGACGCATAAGGTTGCCCTTCTTGCCGAATACCGATGCGAACTGGTCCATAATACCGCAATTAACACCTACATAGTGGTGCTCGGTCATCTGTCCCACCTTTGCCAAGGCGAACTTGTCGATCTTGTTATCAGCGAACATATCGTTGATAGCATAAGCGAAGGTGCTCTCCAAAGCTGCCGACGACGACATACCTGCGCCGAGAGGTACATCACCTGCGAATGCGCAGTCGAAGCCCTTAACCTCTACGCCCAACTTTGCCATCTCACGGCATACACCGAAGATATACTTTGCCCAGCCCTGCTGTGGAGCATCCTCCTCGTTGAGACCGAACTCTGCCAACTCGTTCATATCGATAGAGTAGGCACGAACCTTGTCGAGTCCGTTCGGAAGAATTGCAGCTACGATACCGCAATCTACTGCACCCGGAAATACGAAACCGCCGTTGTAGTCGGTGTGCTCACCGATAAGGTTGATACGACCTGGCGAAGCGTAAACGCCGCACTTGCCCTCGAAATGGTCGGCAAATGCCTTTTTTACCAAATTAATGTCCATAGTTTTGAGTTATTTTAGTGTGTTTAGGTATTTCTATCCCCCAAAGATACAAATAAAAACGGAAAACGGAAAGCGGAAAGCGGAAAACTTTCATATATTATCCTATATGTTCATTATTATTTGTCCATTGCCAGAATTGCATTGGCAAGAGCGAGGTCGTTCGGGGTGGTGATTTTGATGTTGAGGTAGTCACCCTCGCAGAGTGCAACCCTCTCGCCCGAGAACTCCACAACCGAGGCATCGTCGGTAAATTCCGCTCGGAACTCCGTGTCGTAGGCGGCACGCAGAACGGGCGCTGCGAATATCTGCGGAGTCTGCACAATACGCAACGGAGTGCGGTCGATGATGTGCGAGGTGTCGCCCTCGACCACTCGATACGAATCGACAGCCTTCACTACGGGTATTGCCGAGCCATTTTCGACGGCACAAGCCACTGTGCGGAGAATCAACTCCTTTGTGGCGAATGGTCGGACACCATCCTGTACGGCAATCAAATCTACCGCATCGCTCAACGCCTCGATGCCATTTTTAACCGAGTAGAAACGCTCCTTTCCACCCTCGACCACCGAGTGCTTTGCCACCTCGAAGCGAGCCGAGAGGTTTTTCCAGAATTCGATATACTCTGCCGGCAAAACCACCACGATGCGAGATGCGGGCAACGCCTTGCGGAAGGCGTTTATGGTGTGGGCGAGTATCGGCTTGCCACCGATAATCGAGAACTGCTTGGGAAGCGCACCTCCCATTCGTTTGCCACTACCTCCGGCAACGATGATAACTCCTACTCTTGGCTGTTCCATATCAACTTCTTTCCGAAACCGAGCGTGTTGTCGGTCAATTTTATAAATGTAGGCTCTACTGCCCAAATGTTAAGCGGTGCGACCGCAGCATAAGGGAAGCGCTTTATGTAGGTCGCCTTATCCTTCTCGTCGCCTCGCTCTGCTATGCCACAAATCTGCGCACCCTGCACCTTGCCGACAATGCGTGTTTCGAGGGTTATGCCAATGGCGACCTTCTTGTTTTCGAGCATCTGTTGTGCGTGGCGTGTAGAGTCGTCGGAGGTGAATATCAGGCGGTTGCGCTCCTTGTCGTAGGCGTAGAAGCAGGCTGCGCAGTATGGCTCACCCTCGCTCGATACGGTGGCAAGAGTCAATACATGGTGTCGCTTGATAAAATCTGTGATGCGCTTATCTACCATTGCCCTATCTGCACATTTCGATATTTGTAATCTTCATCGAGTCGGGCACCTCGCCATTCAACTCCGCCATAACTCGTGCTTTGACCTGCTCAAAACGCTCTTTATTCTCCTTCGAGATAGGCTCGGCAGGCTTTTGAGGTACTTTCAGTGGGTTGATAGGTGTTGAACCCTTCCACAAGCGGAAATCGAGATGAGGGCCTGTGGAGTAGCCGGTGCTACCGACATAGCCGATAACCTGTCCTTGCGAAACCCTCGCTCCGACCTTTATGCCCTTGGCAAAACCTCGCAAGTGGAGATAACCCGATGAGAGGTTGCCCGGGTGCTTGATTTTTAGGATGTTGCCATCCGCCTTTTTGTGAGTCTTGACCGTAACCACGCCATCCGCCACTGCTCGAACAGGTGTGCCCGATGGCGCAGCATAATCGACTCCGTGGTGAGGGCGAACCTTCTTGGTTACGGGGTGGAGTCGTGCGTGCGAGAACTTCGACGATATGCGGGTGAATTTCAGAGGGGCTTTCAGCAACTGCTTGCGCAGTGAGCCTCCATCCTCCTCCCAATACTGCAACTTTCCGCCCTGCTCGAAAGGTATGGCGTAGATATCCTTGCCACGATGAGTGAATTTTGCGCCCCACACTCTACCAACGCCCACCGAGAGGGTGTCGATAAACTTTTCGTCGTAGATGACCGTGAAACTGTCACCCTGCTGAATGCCGAAGAAATCGACGGTCCATTGGTAGATATCCTCCATCTCCGATGCGAGCGAGTAGGGTAGCTCCGCCTCCATAATTGCGCCCCAGAGCGACGAGGAGATGGTTGCAGAGCTCTTCTTGCGACGAATTTCGACCTCTCGCTGACCCTCTCTCACTGCTACCGAATCGCCCACAAACGAGAAAACGACATAGTCGACAATGTTCTTCTCATAGACGAGGTGGTCGAGTGCCACCGAGGTAGAGTCCTGACGGGTGAATGTTGTGTAGTGCGCTCCGGCACGAATAGTTCGCAGAGGGCAGATATCCTTTGTGAGTTGGTCTAATCGCAAGATTTTCTTGGTGCCGATGCCGTAAGCGCCGAGAATCTTTCCCCACGACTCACCGCTTGCCACCTCTTTGCGCTCTACGGTGTAGTTGTCGGCATTGATGCCGAAGATGATGTTTGCCTTGTGCTCCTTTGTACCCCTCTTCGACGAACACGACGAGAGTGAGAAGGCGAGGGCAACTGCAAGTATGATGTAAATAAATCGTTTCATAATCTACAAAATTAGAAATTATTAGCAGAATATCCAAATCTCGGCACCAAAAGCCTCGAAATTTGTTTTATTGCGAGAGAGTTGCTATCTTTGTTTTAGTTAAACCATAAAACCACAACCATAATGAAAACCCTAAAATTATCCCTGCTTATTCTTTTGGTGTCGGCATTCTCTGCATCGGCACAGATCAAAGAGTCTGTCCTGCGCTATAAACCCGGAGCTCTTGCCGAAAAGGGAGTCCGAAACGAAATCTACATCCCGCAGGTTATGGGCTACAATGTCTATAAGGCCGACCTGCATACCCATACAATCTACTCCGACGGAGATATGACTCCTGCTTTGCGAGTAAATGAGGCGTGGTGCGATGGACTTGATATTATTGCCATTACCGACCATATGGAGTATCGCCGCACAGAGCGTGAAGTGTTCCAATATATGGATAGATATATCGACCCTGCCTTGCGAGGTAAAGGTGCGGTGAATACAAATGTTCTCAATCGAGACCCCGACTCGAAGGGTATCCTCGTAGATTTCAATGTGGGTAGCAAGGCTGCTGCAAAGGAGGCTAAGCGATTGGGTATTATGGCTATTCAGGGCGTGGAGATTACCCGTGGAAAGTTGGGCGACTACAATGCCCTCTTTACTACGGATAATAATGCTCTCTACGACCCAAATCTCGAACAGACCATTCGTAATGCTCGTGCCCAGGGTGCGTTTATTGTGCACAATCACCCACAGTATAGCAAGCGTACAGAGAGCACGCTGCCTAAACATTGCGAGGATTTCTATGCAAAGGGGCTGATTGACGGTATCGAGTTGGCAAATGGTTTTACCCATTATGACCGTCTTTTCGACTACTGCTTCAAGGGTAAATACACTCCGTTTGCCAATTCGGATGCACACTTCTTGATGTCTGCTCGTTTTCCGAATGCCGGCAAGGAGTACTATCGCAATATGACCCTTATCTTGGCGAAGGATTGCACCGAGGAGAGTATTAAGGAGGCGCTCTATGCCCACCGAACAATTGCCTATTCGGCAAATATATTGATTGGAGAGGAAGATCTCCTGACCGAACTCTTCAAGGCGTGTGTCGAGGTAAGGAAGGTCGGCACCGATTGGAAGAAATTGGGCGTAGTGGTGAAGAATAACTCCTCACTGCCATTTGCCGTATCCAAGGATGGCAAGAATGAGTATGTCGTGCCGGCAAATGGTACGGCAATAGTCTATGTGCGCCGAGGCGACAAGGTGCTCAACCTTACGGTAACCAATATGCTCTATGGCGTGGGTAAGTCACCGAAAATTTCGTTCAAATTGGAGTAGCAAGGGTTATAATTGACAGAATTACAAAAAAATAGAGTAAAATATCTCTGTAAAATTGTGATAATTCAATAAATTGTATTACCTTTGATTGGGATATACTATGTAAGATAGGGATATGAAGGAGTTTTTGCTCAAAATAGCATCGCTTTTCTATGGTGCCGCAATTAAGTTGCGACACCTGCTCTTCGATATTAATATCTTGCATAGCGAGAAGTTCGATATCCCAATTATCTGTGTGGGCAATATCACCGTAGGAGGTACGGGAAAGACTCCGACGGTCGAGATGCTTATCGAGCACTACTCCGAAAAGTATAATATAGCAGTCCTCTCCCGAGGTTATGGTCGAGTGACAAAGGGCTATCGAGTGGTGACTGCTGAGGATACCTACCGTATGGTGGGCGATGAGCCGTTGCAGATGAAACTCAAATTCCCCGATGTGACGGTTGTAGTGTGCGAGAAGCGTGCATTTGCCATTCATCGTATCAAGGAGGAGTTCCCCGAGGTCAATATGATTATTATGGATGACGGATTTCAGCATCGCTATGTAAGTCCGTTGGTGAATATCGTAATCATTGATTACAACCGACCTGTCGAGCGAGATCATCTGCTTCCGTATGGTCAGTTGCGAGATACTACGAGCTCGCTATATAGAGCGCACTACTTTATCGTGACCAAGTGCCCCGAGACGATGAAGCCTATCAATATGCGTGAGCGCAAGTATCTGATGGAGAAGCCTTCGCAGGAGATGTTCTTCTCTCGTATGCAGCCTTTGCAACCTTGCTCGGTTTTTGCAGAGGTAGGGGGTACGGTAGAGCACGGCGCAAAGGTTATTGCGCTATCGGGTATTGGCGATAATGAGGCCTTCTATAAGGGGCTTGCTCAGCGATATAAGGTTGTCGATACGATTGAGTTGGATGACCACCACTCCTATCGTATGAGCGACTTGAAGCATATGATGCGTCTGCTCGAACAACACCCAGGCTCGGTAATTATGACGACCGAGAAGGATGCTGTGAAGTTGGCATACAGCAAGGCTGTGCCCAAGAAGTTGCGCCAAAAGCTCTTCTACGAGAAGATTACTATGCGCTTCATTGGCGATAGCCGTATGGAGTTGTTCCAGAGAATAGATAACGATATAAAGAATAAGGATAATGGAACATATATTAAAGGCTTGTAAGGCAATTCAGGAGGCTACAAACAATTTCCAGCCCGAGGTGGGTATCATCCTCGGCACAGGTTTGGGTGGTTTTGTCGATAGCATAGATGTTGAGTATCGCTTGGAGTATAAGGATATTCCGAATATGCCCGTATCGACCGTCGAGGGTCACAAGGGCTGTTTGATTTTTGGTACCGTAGCGGGCAAGAAGGTTGTGGCTATGCAGGGTCGTTTCCACTACTACGAGGGCTATGCTATGAAGCAGGTTACATTCCCGGTGCGAGTTATGGCGTTGCTCGGTATCAAGTACCTCTTTGTGTCGAATGCAGCGGGAGGAATCAACACCTCGTTCTGCGTGGGCGATTTGATGATTATCACTGACCACATCAACCTCTTGCCAAATTCGCTTATCGGACCAAATATGGCGGAGTTCGGACCTCGCTTCCCCGATATGCACGACTGCTATGCGCACGCCATTCGCTCGAAGGCAACAGCCATTGCCGAGCGTGAGGCTATAAAGTTGCAGTATGGTGTATATGTCGGCACTACGGGTCCAACCTTCGAGACACAGGCGGAGTATCGCTACTTCAAGGCTATTGGCGGTGATGCAGTGGGTATGTCTACCGTGCCTGAGGTTATCGTTGCACGCCATATGGGTGTTCCGTGCTTTGGCGTGTCGGTCATCACAAACTGCGGTTTGAGCGACGAGAAGGGCGACCACGAAGATGTGCAGAAACAGGGCAAGAAGGCGGGAGAGCGTATGGCTCGCCTCTTTACCGAATTGATTAGAGAATTATAACAGATAAGATATGATTAACAAGGTTATTTTAGTAGGAAATGTGGGTCTTGACCCCGAAGTTCGAGCATTGGACTCGGGTGTGAAGGTTGCTCGTGTGCGCTTGGCTACCACCGAGCGTTATACCGACCGTCAGACCAATGAAACAAAGGAATTGACCGAGTGGCACACCGTGACTTTGTGGCGCAACTTGGCAGATGTGGTAGATAAGTATGTTCACAAGGGCAGTCAGCTCTATATTGAGGGCTCGTTGCGTACTCGTGAATGGACCGATAAGGATAATCAGAAGCGTTATACTACCGAGATTGTTGCGACAGATATGAAGTTGCTCGGTCGCCGTAGCGATGCACAGGCAACACCACAGGTGGCAAATGACTACTCGGCACAGCCGGCATATCAAGCACCTGCACAGCCGGCATATCAGGCTCCGGCTCAGCAGCCTGTATATCAGCAGCCCGCACCGCAGCCAACTCCTGCACCTGCACCTGCACCTGCTCCTGCTCCCGCAGTGCCGGCAGATAGCGCAGATGACCTCCCATTCTAATATATTATATAGGTAAAGCAAAAGAAAAGGAGCTGTCTAACAAGGTGATTTCTGCGTTACGCTTGCCCTCAAAATGCTCATTTACGCCTAGTAAACTCCGCTTTTTCGGGCTACGCAAGGTTGCGATTAAGGAGAGTGCAAAACAAACCGATTTGTTTTGCCGAGCCGCAGCAACCAAAAGCCTTCGAAGAAGGTTTAAGCCTTGAAATCCCTCTTGTTATACAACTTCCGACAAAAATGGCTGTCGCAACAAATTTGTTGGACAGCCACTTTTTTGTTGGTTGATTTAACCGATTACTCAGCAGCAACAACCGAGAGAGTGATCTCTGCCTTAACCTCACGGTGGAGCTTAACAGCCGCCTTGTACTCACCTACGGTGTTGATAGCCTCAACGGTAACATTCTTCTTCTCAACCTCAACGCCCTTCTCTGCGAGTGCAGCAGCGATGTCAGCCGAAGTGATAGTACCGAAGATGCGACCCTCCTCTGCCTTTACAGCAAAAGTGAGTGGGAGGTTAGCGATCTTCTCAGCGAGTGCCTGAGCGTCAGCCAAAATCTTAGCATCCTTGTGAGCACGCTGCTTCAAGTTCTCTGCCAATACCTTCTTTGCAGAAGCAGTAGCAGCCTTTGCGAAACCCTGTGGAATGAGGTAGTTGTTCGCATAACCTGGCTTTACATTAACGATGTCGTTAGCGTATCCGAGGTTCTCTACATCCTTAATCAAAATAATCTCCATAGTCTCGCCCTCCTTTATTTCATACAATCGGTTACGAATGGCAAAATTGCGAGGTGACGAGCACGCTTAACAGCCTGTGCCACCTTCTTCTGGAACTTCTGCGAAGTACCTGTAAGACGACGAGGAAGGATCTTACCCTGCTCGTTGAGGAACTTCTTCAAGAATTCACCATCCTTGTAATCTACATACTTAATGCCGAGCTTCTTAAAGCGGCAATACTTCTTCTTCTTAACATCAACCGATACTGGGTTGAGGTAGCGCAACTCGCCACCCTGATTCATCTCTGCCATAGTTTACTCCTCCTTGTTTTTGTTAGCAAGCTTGGCACGACGCTTCTCAGAGTACTCTACTGCGTACTTGTCCTGCTTGAAAGTTAAGAAACGGATAACTCGCTCATCACGGCGATACTGTGTTTCGAGGGTGTTGATCAACGAGCCCTCGCCGGTGAACTCTACCAAGAAATAGAAACCGGTTGTCTTCTTCTGAATAGAGTACGCAAGCTTCTTCAAGCCCCAGTTCTCAACATTCACAATCTGACCGCCGTTCTCGGTAATGATTCCCTGGAATTTGTCAGCAACCTCTGCTACCTGAGCCTCAGAAAGCACCGGAGTGACAATGAAAACGGTTTCGTAATTGTTCATAATACTTTAATTATTAAATTGTTTTGTGCTATAAAGCGGGTGCAAAGGTAGAATAAAAAATGCAAAATGCAAAATGTAAAATGCAAAATTTCTCAAAAAATTACCATTTCTCTCTTAAAAGAGAGTGTAGATGAGGTACCACGCCACGAAGCGACCGAATTTTCCGATAAACATAAAGAGTGCAGACGGAAGAAATTTGGTGCGGTAGAAGCCGAGGGCTACGGCAATGACATCGCCAATAAAAGGTACCCACGAGAGGAGTGCCACCCACGCACCATATTTATCGACCTTTGCCTTCTGCTTGGCGAGGGTTTCGGGTTTAACACCGAGCTTTTCGATCCACTCCCACTTGCCGATGCGACCTATGCCATACGAGGTGAGTCCTCCGAGGAAGTTGCCTGCGGTGGCGATGGCGATAACCACCCACGGCGAACCTCCTGCCACGAGCATACCTACCAATAGCACATCTGCGCTGAATGGCACAATCGTAGCCGCCAAAAACGAGCCGATAAAGAGCCCGAAGTATCCTAAATCGAGTAACCAATCCATAAATTCAGAATGCAAAATGCAGAATTCAGAATGCAAAATTAAGAATTAAAAATTAAAAATTCCTTTAATTGTCAATTATCAATTGTCAATTGTCAATTTGAGTTTCTAACTCCTAACTCCTAACTCTTTTTGGCTTGCTCTTTGCAATAATCAGCGCAAAACCATTGAAATTATGAGAAAGTTTTTTGCCTATTTCATACCTATCTTGCTTGCCTTTGCTGTGGGTGCGCTCGGCTCGTATATTCAGGGTGAGGCGCTCCGAGAGTGGTATCCGACGCTCGTCAAGTCGCCCGCAACGCCACCGGCAGTGGTCTTTCCGATTGCGTGGAGTGTGCTCTATTTGTTGATCGGTATTTCGGCAGGTACGATGCTCGTCAAGGGTGATATGAGCGTGTTGCGATTGTGGCTTTTGCAGCTTCTGCTCAACTTCTTGTGGAGTGTCTGTTTTTTCGCATTGCGCTCACCCCTTATGGGTCTGCTCGTAATACTTACACTCGATGTTGCGGTATTTGCTTATATCGTTTATGCTGCAAATCGTCGAGCGACAGCTGCGTGGTTATTCGTTCCATATATGCTATGGTTGATTTTTGCAACCTATCTCAATGGGTATATCTACATAAATAATTGACAATTTTGCCAACCCTTTGGGCTGCGGGGGGAGGTTTTTGCGAATGTTCTAAAAGGTGCATTTAGTAATTTGCGAACTTTTGGAACTTTTGTCTGTTTGGTGGCTTTTTTGGTTATGCAAATTTAACCTTCTCGGAGTCTATTCGTCTTATAATAAAACTCGGCACGACGAGCAGGGCGAGAGAGCTTTGCGCTCAAAAGAGTTCCGGAATGTGGGACTTGAATTTTCGGGGATAGAAATTGTTGATATTTGGCGGTTTATGCACTTTTTACGCATAGAAATGTTTGCCGAAAATCGGTAAAAATCCCTCCCGTGAAAATTTTTGTTGAAGCCGTGGTGAATTCCGTTGAAAAAGAGGTGTAAATATTTGTCGTTTAGTGGAAATTTCCTTATATTTGTCGGAGTATTACAAGCCTTTGTGCGTGTGCGGGCGCATATTTCCGCACGACAAAGAGCTGATAAATAGAATTGGCGAGAGTGTAACACGCTGCAAATCACTGTGTTATGCGCTTTCCAAAGCCCCCGAGGTGTGCTCGTATGCATGCAATGAGGGCGAAAACCACAAGATTGAAAATCTTAATTAACCCTTGAAAAATGGATATGTCTAGTTTAGTCGGAGTGTTGATTGCAATGCTGACTGCGCTGTTGGTGGTCGCTTTGGTGCATCCCCGTGTTGTGGAGTTTGCAACGAAGCGCCAAATAGTAGATAATCCGAATGCCCGTAAGCTGCAACGCAATCCTGTGCCTGTAATGGGAGGTGTTGCGGTATTTTTTGGGCTGGTGGTAGGACTCTTTGCCGCCGGAATATTCAATGTGGTAACTCCTCTGATTTTTGATGCATTGTCTATCAAATCGGACTTTGTTGCCTTGGATGTTGTGGAGTTGCTCCCAATATTTTTAGCAATATCAATTATGCTCGGAGTGGGCGTTGCTGACGATGTCTCAGGCCTGTCTCCGAAATTGCGATTTATGGTAGAGATCATCATAGTGCTTATGTTGATGTTCTGGACCGGTCAGTCGCTGGATGATTTCCAGGGCCTGTGGGGAATTAACGAGGTGCCACTGTGGATATCGGTGCCATTGACTGTTGTTGCGGCGGTTGGCATAATAAACGCTATAAACCTTGTTGATGGAGTGGATGGTCTGTCGTCGGGCTATTGCATTATGGCTAGTTCCATCTTCGGAATATTATTTTACAGCCTGGGCAACTATCTGATGCTCTTGTTGTGCGTGTTGTCCATAGGAGCATTGTTGCCATTCTTCTTCCATAATGTTTTTGGCGAGAAGTCAAAAATGTTTATTGGCGATGGAGGTTCTCTGATGATGGGAGTGGTTATGTCTACATATGTCGTTATGGCAATTACATCGGGTGGCAGTTGTGAACGATTGGTGTCGGAGGGCTTCGGTGTTGTGCCGTTTGCGCTTGCAGTAATGTGTGTGCCGGTGTTCGATACAATGCGAGTTATGATAATGCGAATTATTCGTGGTATATCTCCGTTCAGCCCAGATAAAACACACCTTCACCATTTGTTTATCGAATTGGGATTCTCTCATGTCGGCACAACTATATGTGAGCTGTTGTTGAATACAATTGTGGTTGCATCTTGGTATATATCCTACAAATTGGGCGCTTCAATAGATGTTCAGTTCTATGTGGTAATGGGCGTAGGATTGTTGCTGACGGCAGGTTTTTACAAATTTATGAGGATAAGCAATAAGCGTGATGGAGCTCTTTTTAGAGCAACAAAATGGCTTGGCGAAAAGACTCATTTTGAAGGAAATAGAAGCTGGGGTATTGTCCAGAAAATAGTTGATTATAGATAGCTTTTTGAATATGAAAATCGCAGTAGCAGGTACAGGTTATGTGGGAATGTCGATTGCGACATTGCTTGCCCAGCATAACGAAGTTGTTGCGGTGGATGTAGTACCCGAAAAGGTCGAGAAGGTAAATAACGGCATCTCGCCAATCCAAGACGAGTATATCGAGAAATACCTCTCGGAAAAGGCACTTAACCTTCGAGCAACGCTCGATGCGAAGTCGGCATATAAGGATGCCGACTTTGTTGTGATTGCCGCCCCTACGAACTACGACCCGCAAAAGAACTTCTTCGATACTCATCATATCGAGGATGTTATTGATCTTGTGTTGGAGGCAAATCCGGAAGCAACAATGGTCATAAAGAGTACCATTCCGGTCGGATACTGTCGCTCCCTCTATGTTAAGTATGCCCGAAAGTTTAAGGAGTTGGGGTTGGATGCAACGCATAAGTTTAGGTTGTTGTTTTCGCCAGAGTTCTTGCGTGAGAGCCAAGCTCTCTATGACAACCTCTACCCAAGCCGAATAATTATTGGCTACCCAAAGATGATTGACGACTCTACCGCGGAGAATGATGCAATAAAGGCAATTGCCGGAAATCATATGGAGGAGGCTGCGCATACATTTGCTTCGCTCCTGCAACAGGGTGCCTTAAAGGAGAATATCGATGTCTTGTATATGGGCTTGACCGAGGCTGAGGCAGTGAAACTCTTTGCCAACACCTACCTGGCATTGCGAGTGAGCTACTTCAACGAGCTGGATACCTATGCCGAGATGAAGGGGCTTGATACGAAGGCGATAATCGAGGGTGTGGGCTTGGATCCTCGTATTGGAACACATTACAACAATCCATCGTTTGGATATGGTGGATATTGCTTGCCGAAGGATACAAAACAGCTACTTGCAAACTATGCGGATGTACCGCAGAATATGATGACTGCAATAGTTGAGAGCAATAGAACTCGTAAGGATTTTATTGCCGACCAAGTGTTGCATAAGGCTGGATATTACACAGGCTCGAGCGATTGGGATGTGGCACGAGAGCGCAAGGTTGTTATCGGAATATATCGTTTGACAATGAAGTCAAATTCGGATAACTTCCGCCAGAGCGCAATACAAGGAATTATGAAACGCATCAAAGCGAAGGGTGCCGAGGTGATAATTTACGAGCCAGCTCTTGAAGATGGCACAACATTCTTTGGTAGCATAGTGGTAAACGATCTGGCGAAATTTAAGGGTGAGAGTAATGCGATTATTGCCAACCGCTACGATGCGGTGCTCGACGATGTCGCAGAACGAGTTTATACACGAGATATTTTCCGCAGAGATTAAGCATCTGAATATGGTTGAGTATAATGTTTGCTTGAAAGGTAAAACGATTTTGGTAACCGGAGCGGCTGGATTTATCGGTGCAAATCTGACCGGGCGATTGTTGAGCGAATTTGACGATGTTAAGGTTGTTGGGTTAGATAGCGTTACAGATTATTACGATGTTCGCTTGAAGGAAGAGCGTTTAACGGAGCTTTCGAACTATGGAGAGCGCTTTGTGTTTATCAAAGGGAATATTGCCGACAGAGAAGCCGTAGACTTAATCTTTAATACATACCATCCGCAGGTGATTGTCAATTTGGCTGCGCAAGCAGGTGTGAGATACAGTATTACAAATCCGGATGCCTACATAGAAAGCAATATTATCGGCTTCTACAATATCTTGGAGGCTTGCCGCCATCACAAAGTTGAGCATCTGGTTTATGCCTCGTCTTCGAGTGTCTATGGTAGCAACAAGAAGGTTCCGTATAGCACAGAGGACAAAGTGGATAATCCTGTAAGCCTATATGCCGCCACCAAGAAGAGCAATGAGTTAATGGCTCACGCATATAGCAAACTGTATAATATTCCAAGTACGGGTTTGCGATTCTTTACGGTTTATGGCCCTTGTGGTCGTCCCGATATGGCCTATTTCGGCTTTACGAATAAACTGTTGAAGGGCGAGAAGATACAAATCTTCAACTATGGAAATTGCAAGCGTGATTTTACTTATGTCGATGATATTGTCGAGGGTGTAGTTCGAGTAATGCAATATGCACCAGAGAAATCAATGGGCGAGGATGGCTTACCAATACCGCCATACAAGGTGTATAATATCGGCAATAATAGCCCGGAGAATTTGTTGGATTTTGTGCAGATACTTCAAGAGGAGTTGGTGCGAGCAGGCGTTTTGCCAACAGACTACAATTTTGAGGCGCACAAGGAACTCGTGCCAATGCAACCGGGCGATGTGCCTGTAACTTATGCTGACACTTCGGCATTAGAAGAGGATTTTGGCTTTAAGCCACACACATCATTGCGTGACGGCTTACGCAAGTTTGCCGAGTGGTATAAGGAGTTTTACGGGTAGAAATAACAGAATGACCAACCAGAAGATAATGTTGAATGATGTCGTTATAATGCGACCACTTGCAATATTTTTACTTGTGGTGTGGCATTCTTTTATCATATACGCTGGTGGTTGGAAGGAGCCTGTCAATTTTCAACCAGTTGAAACATATTGGTGGTTGGCAAAGTTCTCCTATGCATTTATGCTCGAATTATTTGTATTTATCTCGGGCTATGTTTTTAGTTTATCTTTGCAAAAACGAAACTATAAATTTTCGCAACTCGTTGTTAGTAAGTTGAAAAGGCTGATTGTACCAAGCATTTTATTCAGCTTAATTTATTTTTTTATGTTCTACGATTTATCACAATTTACAATTGCGAGTTTTGTGTTGGATATACTGAGTGGGTGTGGACATATGTGGTTTTTGCCAATGCTGTTCTGGGTAACGCTATTGGGGTATGCTATTGATAGAATAGAGATTTCGGAGATGGTGAAAATGCTCCTAGTATTATGCTTGCCCGCATTATCCATTTTGCCAGTTCCGTTTAGAATAGGGAGTGCCCTTTACTATATCCCTTTCTTTTATGTGGGAATGATAGTTTTTAGAAAGAAGAGTTCTATTATTGATAGATTCTCCAATAGCTTGAATACTAGTATTTTATGGGGGGGGGGTATTTGCGGTTGCGTTTGTGTTAGGAACTCTCTTAATAAGAGATATTTTGCCGCAATATAAGGCGATAAGCGAAAGCTTTATTGCGAAAGGTATGATAATAGAGTTTTCGACTTATGCTAAATTGATATATTCAGCATTAGGCGTGTTTTTTACATATATATTTGTAAACTATTTGCTGAAGAAAACAGATGTTGGCGTGCCAAATTGGATGTCGCATTTTAATAAGATGTGTTTTGGTATGTATCTATTCCAGCAATTTATATTGCAAGTGTTATATTATAAAACATCGTTACCAGGTTTGGTAGGTTCATATTGGCTACCGTGGGTGGGGTTATCTGTAACATTGATTATATCGTATAGTCTTACGATGCTTTCGTTGAAAACTAAGATTGGGCAATTATTGATGTAGTATGTCTCAGTTAAATCAACATACGATAGTTACTGCAACTAAATGGTCTGCCATAGCTGAGATTGTCGCTAAGTTGGTGCTACCAATTACCAATATGGTATTGGCACGACTGCTGACACCAGAAGCTTTCGGTGTTGTTGCGACTATTACAATGATTGTCTCTTTTGCTGAGATATTTACTGATGCAGGTTTTCAGAAATATCTTGTACAACACGAATTTGTGGATGATGCGGATAGAGAGCAATCTACAACCGTAGCCTTTTGGAGCAATTTTGTACTATCTCTTATTCTCTGGGGTGCTATTGCTATATTTTGTGAACCATTGGCTTGCTTGGTTGGCAATCCAGGTTTAGGTAATGTGATAACTATTGCGTGTATATCTATTCCGCTTGCAGCTTTTTCGAGTATTCAGATGGCACTCTATAAACGAGATTTTGATTTTAAGAATCTTTTCAAAGTTAGAGTTGCGGGTATATTAGTTCCGATTCTTGTTACCATACCACTTGCATTATGGTTGCGTTCTTATTGGGCGCTTGTATTTGGTACCATTGCAACAAATCTTGTCAATGCGATAGTTTTAACGTTGTATTCCAGCTGGAAACCTAGATTCTTTTATTCGTGGAAGAAATTGAGAGAGATGTTTTCGTTTAGCATTTGGTCAATGGTGGAGGCAATATCCATATGGTTGACAGGGTATGTTGATATCTTTATAATTGGCATATATCTCAACGAATACTACTTAGGCATATATAAAACATCAATGGCTACGGTTGGCCAAATTGTGTCGTTAATAACCGCAGCAACTACTCCAATTTTATTTTCTGCCCTTTCTCGTTTACAAAGTGACAGAGAAGCCTTTTCTAATATGTTCTTCAAATTCCAAAAGTTGGTAGGAATATTGATTGTACCGCTAGGAGTTGGTATTTATTGTTTTAGAAATCAGGTTACTGATATTTTGCTTGGAAGCCAATGGAATGAGGCTGCTAATTTTATTGGTTTGTGGGGATTAACAAGTGCAATAACAATTGTTCTATCTCATTATAGTAGTGAAGTTTATCGTTCATTAGGTAAGCCTAAACTGTCTGTATTAGCTCAAATACTACACATCATAGTATTATGTCCTGCGATGCTCATTGCCGTAAAGTACGATTGGGAAACAATTTATACCACTAGGGCTTTGGTTCGATTAGAGCTGGTCTTGGTTAATCTTATAATTATGTATTATGTAGTTAAACTCTCGCCAGCCGCAATGTTTCGCAATATAATGCCGTCGATTCTTGCCTCTGGAGTGATGGCGTTAGTTGCTTTATTGATGTTATCAATATCATCATCTTTGTGGTACTCGGTATTGGCTGTATTGGTATGTATCATAGTGTACTTTGTTGTTATGTCTTTATTCAAAGAGGAAAGACAACTGTTAATAAACTTTATTAGAGGTTTGAGAGAACGAAAATAGTATGGTAAAGATATTTGTTGCAGGTGACTATTGTCCGCAGTTGCGAATAGCAGAAATGTTATTACAATCAGACTATTCGTTTTTTGACGAATTGAAAAATTGTGTTCAAGATTCGGATTATGCGATTGTAAACTTTGAGTGTCCCGTTGTAAATGGAGAGGTTGAACCCATTCAAAAATGTGGCCCAGCATTAAGAACTCAGCAAAATGCTATAGACTCTATTGTATATGCAGGTTTTGATGGCGTGACATTGGCTAATAACCATTTCAAGGATTTTGGAAATGCAGGTTGCGAAGCGACGCTCCGTGAGTTGAAATTTCAGGGCGTAGACTATGTTGGAGGAGGCTTGAATCTGGCAGAGGCTCAGCAAATTCTATACAAAGAGATAAAGGGCAAAAAAATTGCTATTGTGAATTTTTGTGAGAATGAATTCTCGATAGCAACCGATTATGAGGCGGGAGCTGCTCCTATGGATGTGGTAGATAATTACTATCAGATTACCGAAGCTCGAAGAAATGCAGACTATGTTTTGGTAATTGTACATGGAGGACATGAGTATTATCAGTTGCCAAGTCCAAGAATGAAAAAACTTTATCGCTATTATGTAGCGCTAGGCGCAGATGCGGTTGTTAATCATCACCAACACTGTTATAGTGGATATGAGTATTATTGTGGTAAACCAATTGTTTACGGATTGGGCAATCTCTGCTTTGATAGCGAGAAGGAGCGTCAGTCAATCTGGAATGAAGGATATTGCGTGAGATTAGGCTTTGATGATAAAATTACTCTTGAATTGATTCCGTATACCCAATGTGGTGAAATGCCGATTGTAAAGATTATAACAGATAGGGTCGGATTCGATTCCAGGGTTAAAGAGTTGAATGCCATAATAGAAGATGATAAGGTTCTTCAAAACAAATTCACTGCGTGGATTGATTGTCAGATAAATCACAAGATGAATATATTTGCATCTTACCATAATCGCTACCTTAATGCAGCAGCAAATCGTGGTTACATCCCAAGGTTGGTACTAAAACAAGAGATATTAGGTTTAATAAATCATATAAATTGTGAGGCTCATAGGGATACAACAATTGGAGTATTGACAACCCTGATGAAAACAAAATAGCATGAGTAAGTTTCAGAGGATAATAGATTATGCATTGCATAGCCCGGATAAATTATTGTTGGCGATATTGGTTCGTATGGCTCCAATTATACCTGACATACTCTATTTGAAGTGGCTATTTAGATTAAAAATGGGTTATAAGTTGAATTTGGATAATCCTCAAACTTTTAATGAAAAGCTGCAATGGCTTAAACTCTACAACCGTAGACCAGAATACACCAAAATGGTAGATAAATTTGCGGTGAAAGAGTATGTCGCAAAGATTATTGGCGAGGAGTATATCATACCGATGCTTGGCGTGTGGGACAAGTTTGAGGATATCGATTTTGATGCGCTACCAAATCAATTTGTTTTAAAAACCACTCATGGTGGCGGCGGTGGTGGCGTCGTTATATGTAGAGATAAGTCGAAATTTGATGTACAAGCAGCAAAGATAAAACTTAATAAATCCTTGAAGCAGTGTATCTATAAGAGCCTAAAAGAGTGGCCGTATAAAGATGTGCCACGGAGGATTATTGCCGAAAAGTATATGGTTGACAAGGTTACTGAGGATAATCCTTATGGCGATTTGATAGATTATAAGTTCTATTGCTTCAATGGTTGCGTGAAGGTGTGTATGCTTGCTACGGAGAGATTCTCAGAAACGGGAGTTTGCTTTGACTATTTTGATAGAGAGTTTAATCATTATCCATTTTCGCAGGGTGGTCCAAATTCAGAGAAAAGCATTGAGAGGCCAGAACTCTTAGATGAGATGATAGATATTGCAACTAAGCTATCAGCGGGAATGCCTCATGTGAGAGTAGATTTGTATTGTGTTGATAAGCGTATATATTTTGGCGAATTAACACTGTTTGATTCGAGTGGATTCGCAGAATTTAACCCTGCAAAGTGGGATTATACATTTGGATGTTGGATAGAACTTCCTAAACGACATATTTAATAGATATGCAAAATAGCGATGAATAAACTTCTCGTAAACATAATAGGAGCCGCACAACATGTAGGATGTGGCTGCGATGGCGTACAGTATGGACCTAACTCTATCCGAGAGTGTGGTCTGGTTGAAAAATTACTTACTAACGATGTAGAGATAATTGATTCGGGCAATATTGGTAATGATGATTCTATTGTATGTGCACCCAATGATAAGTTGCGCAATATTGAACAGATTGCTGATTTTTGTCGACGCTTATCAACCAAGGTTGCGACGACATTGTGTGATGGCCAAATGCCATTAGTAATAGGAGGCGATCACTCTTTGAGTATTGGTAGCGTAAGCGGAGCTTTGGAGTTTTTTGGTGCAGACGACTTAGGGATAATATGGATAGATGCTCATGCAGATGTTAATACGCCAGAGACCAGCCCTTCGGGAAATGTACACGGAATGACCATTGCTTCATTACTTGGACTTATCGATAACAGAGTGTTAGGTGTATGCGGAAATAGCCCAAGACTCAAACCTAGTAACATAATATATTTAGCAACTAGGGATATGGATAGCGGCGAGGAGGAGACTGTAAAAGAGTATGGTATATCCGTGGTGCAGATGAAAGATATTATGGAGCAGGGTCTTGATGTAGCCCTTCAACATTTACAATCACTATTAGACAGATTGACGGTTTCAAATATCTATATGAGCATAGATATCGATGTTATAGATCCGAAGCTGGCTCCAGGAACAGGTGTCCCTGTTCCAAATGGCATTGATAAATCAATATTGTATAACTTCTTGGATATGATTGCAAATACCAATAAGGTGCGAGGTTTTGAATTGGTAGAGGTCAATCCGTTGATTGACAATGAAGATAATAGAACATCTATATTAGCTGTTGATATTATTAATCATTTAATAAGTCGTATTAGTAAATATCCTCAAAATCAATAGAATAAGTTTTGTGATGATGAGTAGGCGTCTAAACTTATGTAATTTTTATATTCTTTTGTGGTGCCTGTATAGCCTACAGGGTACTTTGTATGCCAGTGGCTCAATAATTTCGCAAGGAATACTTGCAATTTTATTGGCGATATCACTATTCTTTGTCATATATGCTAATGCAAAGTTTGAGATGCCCCCATATATGAAAGCGTTGAATGTAATGTTGACGATGTTCACTGTATATGGAATTGCATTAATGCTTTCGGGAGAGACATTGACAATCAAAGAGGGCTATATGGGAGCGGTCTCAAACAAAGACTATATCAAGAGTATATTTATATCGTGTATGCCGATATACACATTCTTTGTTTTGACAAAAATGGGTATACTAACTGACGAAGTGATTCGTAAATGGATACCAGTATTTATTTTAGTGGTAATTGCGGCTTATTTTGAGAACCAAATTGCAAATCTGGCAAAAGCCGAGGAGGTAATGTCTACGCAAGAGGAGTTTACCAATAATACCGGATATCTGTTCTTGGCGATAATACCATTGTTATTTTTCGTTAAGAAACCATTTGTGCAATATATTCTATTGCTAATATGTGGTGTGTTTATAATTGCAGCAATGAAACGAGGTGCTATATTGATATTTGCATTGAGTTTGCCACTATTTATACATAGCACATTGAGGACTCTTTCATTTAGAAAAAAGACTATGGTGCTGCTGTTGATTATAGGTAGCGTATTAGCATTGCTTTATTATGTGTCATACATGCTAGACACAAGTGAATTCTTTAACGCAAGATTAGAGTCTACATTAGAGGGCGATGCATCTAATAGAGAAGATATGTATCCTCACCTATTGCGCCAGATATTCTACTATGCGACGCCTCTGCAATTTCTATTTGGTCGAGGAGCCTGGGGTACATTGAAAGTTTCGGATAATTTCGCCCATAATGATTGGTTGGAGATAGGAATCAATCAGGGTGTCTTGGGAATAGTTGTATATATTGCTTACTGGATAGCATTTTATGTAAGTGCTAAACGGATGCAAGATAATAAAAGAATATATAATGTATTGATGTTATCAATGCTTATATTGTTTGTAAAAACATTATTCTCGATGTCGTATGACGATATGCCAATATATGCAACAATGTGTATAGGTTATTGTATGGCAAATTACAAAAGTGATTCAAGCAATAAAGTTCTATTGTAGTATGAAAATATGTATAGTATCACCAGGCTATCCAGAACGCAAGGCTAGAGAGTGGTGTATTTTTGTTGCACAGTTGGTGGAAGAAATTGCTAAAATGGGTAATGAATGTTATGTTGTTGCCCCTTATAGCATTACTAGGAATCGGGCTTTTTGTAAGTTTAAAACAGAGGCTCGATTTGGAGAAGGAAGAGTGACGATTTTTAGACCTAATTATATATCCTGCTCTAATTTGAAATTATTTGGCGTAAGTTTGTCAAACATGTTTCATAAATTGGCAACAAAAAGAGCATTGAGAAAGATGCCTACTGATATAGATTGTGTATATTGCCATTTTTGGAATAGTGCTATAGAGGCATATGATTATGCTAGGAGTCGCAATCTGCCTCTATTTGTCGCAACAGGAGAGAGTGTGATACCAGAGCATGTTATGAATAAAAAATATAAAGAGGTTCATGACTATGTGTCGGGAGTTATTTGTGTGTCATCCAAAAATCGTACAGAATGTGTTGAAAAGGGATTAACTACCGATGATAAGTGTGTTGTTATACCGAATAGTATCAATCCCACAATTTTTCATAAAAAAAATAAAGCGGAGTGTCGTCGAGCATTAGCTATACCTGAAGATGCTTTTGTGGTAGTATCAGTGGGGGGATTTTCGGAAAGGAAAGGTATTAATAGGGTGGCCGTTGCAATAGAGTTGCTGCCAGATGATAATATATATTCATTGTTTATTGGTAGTGGCAATAGTGAACCCATTTGTAGAAATATTATATTCAAAGGAGCTGTACAGCACGATCAGATTGTGACATATTTGAACGCAGCAGATGTGTTTGTTCTCCCGACATTAGGAGAAGGGTGTTGTAATGCCATTGTTGAGGCGATGGCTTGTGGTCTTCCGATTATATCTTCTGATAGACCATTTAATTATGATATACTCAATGCAGATAACTCAATAATGGTCGAGCCTGAAAATATTGAAGCAATAGCGGCAGCAATACATTCTTTGTATATAGACCCTTGTAAAAGACAAAGATTGTCGGAAGGTTCGTTATTAATATCGAATAATCTAAAGTTAGAAAATAGAGCAAGACGAATATGTGAGTTTATATATGAACATCTTAGACGATAGATGTTAGTATGCTGATTTAGGAACTATTATTATGGTTAGATTAGGTCTCTATATTGAAGTTAGGCATCCAGATTTAGATTGCTCATGCATAGAGAGCGGAAATCCGGGGCTGGGAGGAACACAATATCAGATGTTGCTTCTTGCTTATCATTTAGCGAATACATACAAGGACAAATTCAATGTATACTTGTTTGTTGATGAAAAAGTGAAATTCGCAAATGATCATATTACTCAAGTACAACTGTTAGATAAGGGGGATCTACGAGAGGAAATCGTTAAATCAAATATTAGTGTACTAATTGTTAGAAGCGAATTAGAGATACTTAGATATTTAGAGAAGTTGCCTATTAAAATAGTAACTTGGAGTCACAATTTCTTTAACTATGATTTGGCTGAACAGATTGCTAAACAAACGAATGTATCTGTCAATGTGTTTGTTGGAAAACAGCAATATGATGTTTATATTGACGATGATGTAATTGAAAAATCAACATTTATCTTTAATATGGTGCCATCAAGTGATGTGATGCCTAAGCGTAAGAGTAGTAAAAATGTGATTTTTATTGGCGCATTGATTCCAGCAAAAGGATTTCACATATTGGCATCTATGTGGAAATACATATTATCAAACGAGCCTGATGCCCAATTGTATGTTCTAGGATCGGGTAATCTATATGGAGGTATTAAGGAGTTGGGTAGATATGGCTTGGCTGAGAAAAACTACGAAGATGGATTTATGCGATACCTAACCGATGATAAAGGTAATATATTACCTTCGGTGCATTTTGAAGGAGTTGTAGGGAATAATAAAGTCGAGTATTATCTCAATGCGTCAGTAGGTGCATTGAATTTGAACGGTGCAAGGGAAACATTTGGATTGGTTGCTGCTGAACTAGAAGCTTGCGGAGTGCCAGTTGTGACATATGGAAGAGGTAGTTATGCGGATATAATTCAAGATGGGATAACGGGGTATATATGTAATAGTCGCAGGGATATAGTTGAAAAATTGCTGCTATTGCTCGGAAATAAGTCTCAAAATATTTTAATGGGAGAAGCCGCATATATTAACTCGCAAAAATTTTCTCAGAAATATATACTGCCGCAATGGGTGTCGCTAATAGAGTCCGTGGAAGATGGTAGTTTGATTGTTGATTATATAAAGCCAATTCCGCCATACCGAAATAATTTCAAATGGTTAATAGTCATTGTTAGGTTTATGCGTTATAATATGGGAATGAAATGGTTGCCGTCAACAATACAATTAGCAACTTTTGTTCGTAAATTATTAAAGCGAAGTGTAAATTAATCTATGAGTAAAATATCTTTCATCCTTAATTATGCGCCACACTATCGTGAGGCGGTGTATCGATTGATTGATAAAACATTCGATTGCCGATTTTACTTTGGTGATAAGGGAAACATTAAGAAGCTAGACTACGAGATATTCTCTAAGCCTGTAAAAGAATTTAGAGTGAAGTCGATAAAAGGAGATTGGTGCTATTATGCGGGTGGGTTGTCGGTGCTGAAAGATGGGTCTGATACATATATTCTCACGGGAGATATGCGCAATTTGAGCAACTGGCTTATACTTCTGCTTTTGAAACTTTTCTATCCCCACAAGCGAAGCGCAATTTGGACTCACGGAGTTTATGGCAAAGAATCAAAGCTGCAACTATCTATCAAAAAAGTATTCTACTCTCTTGTAGATATAATTTTTTGTTATGGCGACCGCTCAAAGTCTTTAATGATAAATGCTGGTATAAAGAGCGACAAAATTTTTTCAATTCACAATTCGCTTGATTACGAAAAGCAAGTTGCATTACGCTCTATGGCAGAAGATGGAGTTCTTTATCGCCAGCACTTTGGTAATGATAATTCAACTTTGATATTCACAGGACGCTTGACAAAGGTAAAGCGTCTTGATATGATACTCGAAGCGATGAGTATTCTTCGTAATCGAGGCGAGAGATATAATTTGGTGCTTGTAGGTGATGGCGTGGAACGAGAGAATTTACAACAGTTAGCTAAAGCATACGATATATCAGATTTAATTTGGTTCTATGGAGCTTGTTATGATGAAGAAGAACTTTCCAAATTGATATATAATGCGGATTTGTGCGTGTCGCCAGGGAATGTGGGATTGACAAGCATCCACTCGATGACCTACGGGACACCCGTTATTACGCATAACAGATTTGAATTACAGATGCCCGAGTTCGAGGCGATAAAAGGTGGGAAAACGGGTGCTTTCTTTGATTGTGGAGATGTTACCTCTTTGGCGAAAGTAATCTCCGAATGGTTTGCTGCTCAACGAGATAATAGAGACGTTGTTAGAGAAGAGTGTTATCGAGAGATAGATGCTAATTGGACCCCAACATACCAAGTAGATATTTTGCAATCAGCAATAGAAAAATGCTAATACAGCAATGCCGAAACTTCTCCAAATAAATGTAACAGTTAATCATGGCTCAACGGGTCGTATCGCCGAGCAGATAGGCTGCGCTGCAATGGCTAGTGGTTGGGATAGTTATATTGCTTATGGCAGGGGTGCGGGCAAATCGTCATCAAAAACAATAAAGATTGGCTCGAAAATAGGAGTTTATCTCCACGCACTACTAACCCGTATAACCGATAGGCATGGTCTATATTCGAGGTTAGCAACCAAGCGACTTATTCGTAAGATTAAAAAAATATCACCTGATATCATCCATCTGCACAATATTCACGGCTATTACATAAACTATAAAATTTTATTTGAGTATCTGCAAAATACCGATATTCCAGTTGTTTGGACTTTGCACGATTGCTGGTCAATGACGGGGCATTGTGCTCATTTTATAGATGTAGGCTGCTTAAAATGGAAAACTGGATGTTATTCTTGCCCACTTTCCTACAATTACCCTTGTGCAATAGTTGACAATTCTTATAGAAATTATCACATAAAAAGAGGACTATTTACATCACTGTCCAATAGATTGAACCTCGTGTCGGTATCGAAGTGGTTGGCGGGCGTGGTTGCCGAATCATTTTTTGCACATGGTAACGCTTCTATGTATATGTTATACAATGGTGTTGATACTTCGATATTTTATCCTCAAGAATTTATTACTAAATCAGAACTAGGCCTTCCTGATAAAAAAATATTACTTGCCGTTGCGACATCATGGGAGCGTCGTAAAGGCTTAGATGATTTATGTAAATTGTCAGCAATGCTTTCTGATAGGTATCAGTTGGTATTGATAGGTTTGCGTCCAGAGCAGATTGGATTCTTGCCATCAAATATTATAGGGCTTTCTCGTACAGAAGATGTAAAAAAGTTGTCACAATACTATTCGGTAGCAGATGCGGTGTTAAATCTTTCGTATGCCGAAACATTTGGGCTTACTACCGTAGAAGGATTGTCATGTGGTACACCCTCCATTGTGTATAATGCCACGGCATCACCCGAACTAGTGCAAGATGATAGAATTGGTCGTATTGTAGAACCAGGTGATATATTTGGGGTGCTATCTGCAATAGAGTCGCTTTGTGCCGAGGACAGGGAGTCCCTTCGTAAGCGTTGTCGTGAGTATGCGGTTGCACACTTCGACAAACAAGAGTGCTTCAAAAAATATATAGATTTATACGCAGAAATTATACAAAAAAGATAATATACTACAAATGTCAATCTTCAAAGACAAAGTCCTGTTGATTACAGGCGGTACGGGCAGTTTCGGAAACGCCGTACTTCGTAGATTCCTTGACTCGGATATCAAGGAGATTCGTATCTTCTCTCGTGACGAGAAGAAGCAAGACGATATGCGTCACGCATTGCAGAACCCGAAGGTTAAGTTCTACATCGGCAATGTTCGTGACAAGCAGTCGGTGGATATCGCTATGCGTGGCGTCGATTATGTCTTCGCTGCGGCAGCATTGAAGCAGGTGCCTTCGTGCGAGTTCTTCCCTATGGAGGCTACTATGACCAATGTCATCGGCACCAACAATGTACTCCTCTCGGCTATCGAGCACGGCGTGAAGAATGTTGTTGTCCTCTCGACCGATAAGGCTGCTTACCCAATCAACGCTATGGGAATCTCGAAGGCGTTGATGGAGAAGGTGGCTATCGCAAAGGGTCGTGAGCTTGGTCAGAATGCAGCAACTACCATTTGTTGCACTCGCTACGGCAATGTTATGGCATCTCGTGGCTCGGTTATTCCGTTGTGGGTTGAGCAGATGGAGCAGGGTAAGCCTATCACCATCACCGATCCTGAGATGACTCGTTTTATGATGACCCTCGACGACGCTGTCGATTTGGTTATCTATGCCTTTACTCACGGCGAGAATGGCGACTTGTTCGTGCAGAAGGCTCCGGCAGCAACCCTCTCGACTTTGGCAGAGGCGTTGAAGCAGACCTATGCGCAGATTGACGCAAAGTATGGCGAGACCGAGGTTAAGGTTATCGGTACCCGTCACGGCGAGAAGCTCTACGAGACCCTCGTAACCCGTGAGGAGATGGCAAAGGCTATCGATATGGGCGACTACTACCGCATCCCTTGCGACACTCGTGACTTGAACTACGATAAGTTCTTTGTCGAGGGTAACGAGGAGGTGTCGAGAATTGAGGATTACCATTCGCACAACACCCGTCGATTGGATGTTGAGGGTATGAAGGAGTTGTTGTTGAAGTTGCGCTTTATCCGTGAGGATCTCGGCTTGCAGCCACGCACTAAATCACGAGAAATACGCAGCGAGTAATGGCAAAGGTAACTGTTGTAGAGGGTGAGATCTATCGTGATGAGCGAGGTCAAATCTCTTCGTTGAATGCTTTCCGCTTTCCGGGTGTGGAGCGTTGCTACTTTATCCACCACCCCGATACATCGGTTGTGCGAGGTTGGCACGGACACCAATTCGAGAAGAAGTGGTTCTACTGCATCAAGGGCTCATTTACCGTGGCTCTTGTCGAGGTTGATAATTGGGAGAACCCATCGCCCGACTTGGAGGCGGAGATTTACAACCTCTCCGAGCAGGATAGCAAGATTATATGCGTACCCGAGGGCTACGCCAACTGCATCAAGGCGCACGAGAAGGACTCGGTATTGCTGGTCTTCTCGGGTAAGATTTTGGAGGAGGCATTGAAAGATAGTTGGAGGTATAACTCCTCTATGTGGGTTGACTGGTCAAAGTATTAGAAGAATGAAAATTTTAGTAACAGGCGCAAAGGGCTTTGTGGGTCAGAATCTCTGCGCACAACTCAAAAATATCCGTGACGGCAAGGCGAAGTGCTATGGCGAGGTTGCGGTAGAGGAGATTTTCGAGTACGATATCGACTCTACGGCGGAGCAGCTCGACGCATATTGCCGTGAGGCAGACTTTGTCTTCAACCTCGCAGGAGTAAATCGCCCACAAAACACCGAGGAGTTTATGGAGGGCAACTTCGGCTTCGCATCTACCTTGCTCGAAACCCTCGAAAAATACGGTAATAAGGCTCCCGTGATGCTCTCGTCGTCGATTCAGGCAACCTTGGCGGGTCGCTTTGGCGATAGCGAGTACGGCCGTAGCAAGCGTGCCGGCGAGGAGCTATTCTTTAATTATAGCGCACGCACGGGCGCACGAGTGTTGGTCTATCGCTTCCCGAACCTGTTTGGCAAGTGGTGTCGCCCCAACTACAACTCGGCGGTGGCGACCTTCTGCAACAATATCGCAAACGATTTGCCGATTACGGTGAATAATCGTTCTACGGAGTTGGAATTGCTCTATATCGACGACTTGGTTGATGAGATGATTGCTACCTTGCGAGGCGAGGAGCACCACTGCGAGTTTGAGGGTGTCGATACCGTTTTGTGCGAGGGCGGCAAGTATTGCACTGTACCTACTACACATAAGGTTACACTTGGTGAGATTGTCGATTTGTTGGAGTCATTCAAGGCGCAACCGCAGACACTTGTTGTACCCGAAATTCCGTATAACTCGTTTGCAAAGAAGCTCTATTCGACATATTTGAGCTACTTGCCAAAGGAGAAGGTATCGTTCGAGTTGAAGATGAACTGCGATGCACGAGGCTCATTTACCGAATTGTTGCGTAGCGAGAAGTGCGGTCAGGTGAGCGTAAATATCTCGAAACCGGGCATTACCAAGGGCGAACATTGGCACAATACCAAGTGGGAGTTCTTCATTGTTGTGTCGGGTAAGGGCTTGATTCAGCAGCGCCGAGTAGGCTCTGACGAGGTGCTGAACTTCGAGGTCTCGGGCGAGAAGATCGAGGCTGTGCATATGCTTCCCGGCTATACGCATAACATCATTAACCTCTCAGATACCGAGGATTTGGTAACGGTGATGTGGGCAAACGAGGCATTTGATCCGAATAAGCCGGATACCTATTTCGAGAAGGTAGAAAAATCGCTTTAACTTGTTATAAAGGTTTTAGAATATTGAATTAACAACCTAAACAATATATGGACTTTTCAAATGTAAAATTTGCCGATAATGGCAAACTCAAACTATTGATTATCGTGGGTACTCGCCCCGAGATTATTCGTTTGGCTGCGGTGATTAACAAGTGCCGCAAGTATTTCGACTGCATCTTGGCGCATACGGGTCAGAACTACGACTATAATCTTAACGGCATATTTTTCCGTGACCTCAAACTCGCTGAGCCTGAGGTATATCTCAACGCTGTGGGTGACGACCTCGGCGCTACAATGGGCAATATCATCAACGCATCGTACAAGCTTATGGTGCAGATTCAGCCCGATGCCGTGTTGGTTTTGGGCGATACAAACTCGTGCCTTTCGGTGATTGGAGCAAAGCGTCTGCATATCCCAATCTTCCATATGGAGGCGGGAAATCGTTGCTTCGACGAGTGCTTGCCAGAGGAGACCAACCGTCGTATCGTAGATATTATCTCGGATGTTAATATCTGCTACTCGGAGCACGCACGCCGCTACCTCAATGCATCGAGCGTAGCGAAGGAGCGCACATACGTTAGTGGCTCGCCAATGGCGGAGGTGTTGCACGAGAACTTGGCGGAGATTGAGGCGAGCGATATTCACCAGCGTTTGGGCTTGGAGAAGGGTCGCTATATTCTTTTGTCGGCTCACCGTGAGGAGAATATCGACACCGAGAAGAACTTCACTTCGCTCTTTACTGCGATTAACAAGATGGCGGAGAAGTACGATATGCCGATTCTCTACTCGTGCCACCCACGCAGTCGCAACCGTTTGGCACATAGCGGTTTCGAGTTGGATAAGCGAGTTATTCAGCACGAGCCTCTCGGCTTCCACGACTATAACTGCTTGCAGATGAACGCCTTTGCGGTGGTTTCGGATAGCGGAACACTGCCGGAGGAGAGCTCGTTCTTCACAAGCGTGGGTCACTCGTTCCCGGCAGTATGTATTCGCACCTCGACCGAGCGCCCCGAGGCGTTGGATAAGGGCTGCTTCATCTTGGCAGGCATCGACGAGCGTTCATTGTTGCAGGCTGTAGATACAGCAGTTGAGATGGTTGCCAATGGCGACAATGGTATTCCTGTACCGAACTACACCGACGAGAATGTCTCGACCAAGGTTGTAAAACTCATCCAGTCCTACACCGGCGTCGTAAATAAGATGGTTTGGAGAAAGTAGCCACAAACAAAATGACAAAAAAACGAGTTCTACTTGTAACTCAATATTTTCAACCCGAGAACTTCAAGTGCAACGATATTGCCTTCGAGTTGCAGCGTCGTGGGTACGAGGTTACGGTGCTGACTGCTATTCCAAACTATCCGCAGGGTAAATACTTCGATGGCTACGGGCTGTTCAAGCGTAGGGTGGAGCATATCGACGGCGTAAAGGTCATTCGAGGCTTTGTCATCCCACGAGGCAAGGGTGGTAAGATAGGTCTTTCGCTCAACTATTTGAGCTACCTTGTGTCGTCGTGCCTGATTGCGCTGTATCTCTCGTTGCGATACAAATACGAAGCAGTGTTTGTTCATCAGGTGTCGCCCGTGACAATCGGTGTGGCGGCAACTCTTGTAAAGCGAATACAGCGGATACCGATGTACTTTTGGGTGCTCGACCTCTGGCCTGAGAGCCTGACCGCAGCAATAGGTCTGCGTAATAGATATATCCTCGGCTTCTTCTCTAAAATGGTGCGGTGGTTCTATCGCCGTTCGGACAAGATCCTCATCAGCTCGAAGGGCTTTGCCAACTCTATCTGCGAGAAGGGCGATTTTGCCGAGAAGATTATCTATTTCCCGAATTGGGTCGACAAGGCTTTAACGGCAAAGTCGGATGTCGTAACACCCGATGTTCCAAACGGCTTTGTAGCGATGTTTACAGGTAATATCGGTGCATCGCAGGACTTTGGCACGGTGTTGAGTGCAGCAGAACGGCTCAAAGAGCATAAGGATATTCACTTCGTAATTGTCGGCAATGGTCGAGCACGAGAGTGGGTCGAGCAGCAGATTATTGAGCGAGGTCTGAACGAGACGGTACATTGCGTCGGTTCATATCCGTTGGAGGCTATGCCTGCAACATTTGCCAAGGCAGATGTGTTGTTTGCAGCGTTGAAAGACGAGCCTATCTTTGCATTGACTGTACCGGCAAAGATTCAAGCCTATATGTCGTCGGGCAAACCTATTATCTCGATGATAAATGGCGAAGCGATGGAGCTGGTGCGAGAGGTAGGTTGCGGTATGGCAGTGGCCGCAGAGGATAGCAAGGCGTTTGCCGATGCAGTTTTGCAGATGTCGCAACTCTCGCAGTCGGAGCGTGAGCAGATGGGTAATCGGGGTCGAGAATTCGCCTCTAACAACTTTGACTTTACGAAGCAGATGACTCTGCTCGAAGAGATAATGAATCTTTAATATGAAACAAAATAGGAGTGTGGAGACCCTTTCTACCCTTCTGCGCATCGCCATTGGGGCGGAGTGCGCAGAGAGGGTGAATGTTGGGGGTGTGTCGTGGCAGGCGGTGTATGCTATGGCTCGTAAGCAGGGCGTGCTGGCGGTGGCGTTCGACGGCTTGTCCAAGATATTCGAGCACGACAAAGAGTTTGCAAAGGCGTTTCCGTTGTCGCTCAAATTGCAGTGGATAAATGCCACTTGCTCCATCGAACAACGATACGAAAGCTCCAAAGCCGTATGCTCGGAGTTGGTTGATAGGTGGGCGGAGCAGAATATTAAAACCCTATGCTTGAAGGGCTTGGCGTTCAGCACCTACTATCCCCAGCCAAATCACCGTGAGTGTGGCGATTTCGACTGCTACCTCTACGACGACTACGACAAGGGCAATGCCATTGCCAAGCAGCTCGGTGCAAAGGTCGATGATGAGTGGTACAAACACTCGGAGATTATCTACCGCAAGGCGATGATCGAAAATCACCGCTTTATCGTGGCGGTGCGTAACGGCAAGAAGACAAAAAAACTGCACTCTCTGCTCGACAATATCGCTCGCAACGAGGAGCGCAAGCCGATATTCGACACCAAAATCGAGATGCCGTCGGCGATGTTTAACGCTCTCTTTATGAATCACCACTCGCTGACGCACTTCCTCTCGGAGGGCATTCGTCTGCGCCATATTCTCGATTGGGCGTTGTTCCTCGCAAAGGAACAGGATAACCTCGATTGGGAGCGTTTCTACGCCTTGTGCGAGGAGTTCGATATGCGTGCCTTTGTAGACTGCTCGACTGCGGTGGCGATTAAAGTTTTCAACATAGATATCACTAATCCGAAGATTGCGGTTGAGAGCCCATATACCGAGCGAGTTCTCGACTCGATTTTGAATGACGACGATGCGGTCTTTTCGCAGAGTGTTGGCAAGTGGCGCACACGCCTAATGTTGGTGCGCAACCTCTTTGCTTCGAAGTGGAAGTACGAGGCGTTTGCTAATACGGGAATTATTGCTAAATTTGTATCGTTGGCGTGGGGCTATTTCACCCACCCAGAGGAGGACTAAAAAGTAAAGATATGAAAGGTATTGTATTGGCAGGAGGTAGCGGCACACGCCTCTATCCTATCACAAAGGGTGTGAGCAAACAGTTGTTGCCCATCTACGACAAGCCGATGATATACTATCCGATATCGGCGCTGATGTTGGCAGGTATCAGGGAGATTTTGATTATCTCGACACCGCACGATCTGCCTTGCTTCCGTCGATTGTTGGGCGATGGCTCATCCTACGGAGTGCATTTTGAGTATGCCGAGCAACCTTCGCCCGATGGCTTGGCGCAGGCGTTCCTCATAGGCGAGGAGTTCGTAGGCGAGGATTGCGTGTGCTTGGTTTTGGGCGACAATATCTTCTATGGTCAGGGCTTTACTGGAATGTTGAAACAGGCGGTTGCGACTGCCGAGCAGGAGGGCAAGGCTACGATTTTTGGTCACGAGGTGTCTAATCCCGAGCGTTTTGGCGTTGCCGAAATCGACGATGAGGGCAATGTTTTGAGCATCGAGGAGAAGCCGCAACATCCGAAGTCGAACTACGCCGTGGCGGGCTTGTACTTCTATCCGAATAGGGTGGTCGAGGTGGCAAAGACCATCAAGCCTTCCTCTCGTGGCGAGTTGGAGATTACTGATGTGAATGAGTGTTTCCGCCGAGAGGGTGAGTTGAAGTTGCAGATTATGGGCCGAGGCTTTGCCTGGCTCGATACGGGTACGCACGAGAGCCTTTTCGATGCATCCCGCTTTGTGGAGGTTATCGAGAGTCGTCAGGGCGTGCAGATTGCCTGCTTGGAGGAGATTGCGTGGCGCAAGGGCTGGTTGTCGGATGAGGAGCTTCTACGCCTTGCCGAGCCTATGAAGCACAACGCCTACGGCGCATATATGATAAATTTGGTTAAGGGCGCAAAGCGCCAATAGTGAATGGGAGCAAAACGAAACATATTGATTACGGGCGGTGCAGGCTTTATTGGCTCGCATGTGGTACGACTCTTTGTGAAGAGATACCCCGAATATCGCATCGTAAATCTCGATCTTCTGACCTATGCGGGTAATCTCGAAAACCTCAAAGATGTGGAGGGAGAACCGAACTACACCTTCGTGCGAGGCGACATCTGCGACTATGAGCGAATGGTGGAGTTGTTTCGTGAGTACGATATTGACGGCGTGATACACCTCGCAGCCGAGAGCCACGTGGATCGCAGTATCAAAGACCCATTCACCTTTGCTCGCACAAATGTTATGGGCACATTGTCGCTGTTGCAGGCGGCAAAGGTGTGCTGGGAGGGCAACTATGAGGGCAAACTCTTCTACCACATCTCGACCGACGAGGTCTATGGTGCGTTGGAGTTCGACGATACACTCTTTACCGAGCAGACCAAGTATGCTCCGCACTCGCCATACTCGGCATCGAAGGCGTCGAGCGACCACTTCGTTAGGGCCTATCACGACACCTACGGAATGCCGACCATTGTTACGAATTGCTCGAACAACTATGGACCGTACCAATTCCCCGAGAAGCTTATTCCGCTCTTTATAAACAATATCCGCAAGGGAAAATCGTTACCTGTATATGGCAGGGGCGAGAATGTGCGAGATTGGCTCTATGTCGAGGATCACGCACGAGCAATCGATGCGATATTCCACCGTGGCAAGGTTGCCGAGACCTACAATATAGGCGGCTTCAACGAGTGGCGCAATATCGACCTTATAAAGGTTGTGATAAAGACGGTAGATAGGTTACTGGGCAACGAGGAGGGTCATTCGCTCCACTTGATAACCTATGTTACCGACCGCCTCGGACACGATGCTCGCTATGCCATCGACTCTACGAAGTTGAAAGAGGAGTTGGGCTGGGAGCCGTCGTTGCAGTTCGAGGAGGGTATCGAAAAGACCGTAAAATGGTACCTCGAAAACGAGGCTTGGTTGGATAATATTACAAGTGGCGCATACGAGCGTTACTACGAAGAACAATACTCAAACAGATAGTACTGAAATGGCAAAAATAGCACTCTTTGCAGGGTCGTTCGACCCATTTACCCGAGGTCACGAGGCGGTTGTCGAGGTGGCATTGCAACTCTTCGACGAGGTGGTTGTCGGTGTGGGCGAGAATGTGTCGAAAAGGTCGCTCCTCTCGGTCGAGCAGCGTTGCCGACTGATTGCCGACCGCTATAAGGATGATAGTCGTGTGCGAGTGGCATCGTACAACACTCTTACGGGCGACTTTGCTCGTGAGGTGGGTGCTACGGTGTTGGTGCGAGGTGTGCGCAATACGGTGGATTTCGAGTTCGAGCGCACGATTGAGGCGACCAACCGAGAGCTCTTCCCCGAATTGACCACGGTGCTGATACCTACACCGGCAGAGGTGATGCATATCTCCTCGTCGATGGTGCGTGAGTTGCTGGCATTCGGTCGTGAGGTCGATGACTATTTACCGCAGAATATCAATATTAAAAACTATTTATAAAGCTAATTACTAACAGCTAAAAGCTAATAGCCCAAATTTAAGTAACTATGGAATTTTCAGCAGAGATGATTGCCGGTTTGCTGGCAGGAGAGGTTGTAGGCGATGAGAATGCCTCGGTTTATACCATATCATCAATCGAAGGTGGCAAGGAGGGAGGTTTGGCATACTTGTCGAATCCTCGTTTCGAGCAGTATCTATACACCACAAAGTGCTCGGTTGTGTTGGTTGATCGCACCTTCGAGCCAAAAGAGAAGGTTAAGGCTACGCTCGTCAAGGTTGATAATGTGAACGCTTGCGTATTGCGCTTGCTCGATATGTATAATGCAATGAAACCACAGAAGAAGGGTATCTCGAAGTTGGCATCTATTTCGGAGAGTGCAACCATTGGCGAGAACTGCTACATTGGCGACTTTGCGGTTATCGAGGCGGGTGCCGTAGTGGGCGATGGAGCAAAGATATATCCGCAGTGCTATGTGGGCGACAATGTGAAGATTGGCGCAAAGACAACTCTCTTTGCGGGAGTTAAGATCTACGAGGGTTGCTCTATTGGCGAGAACTGTATCCTCCACGCAGGTGCGGTGATTGGCGCCGACGGCTTCGGTTTTGCACCAAATGCCGAGGGCGGCTTCGACAAGATTCCGCAACTCGGAAATGTTATTATCGAGGATAATGTAGAGATTGGTGCCAACACCTGTATCGACCGTGCAAAGACCGACTCGACAATCATCCGCAAGGGTGTTAAGTTGGATAACCTTATCCAGATTGGTCACAATGTTATTATTGGCGAGAATACCGTTTCGTCGGCTCAGACAGGTATCGCAGGTACCTCGAAGGTGGGTGCAAACTGCTTTATCGCAGGTCAGGTTGGTGTTGCCGACCATACAACCATTGGTGACAGAGTGAAGATTGGCGCACAGAGCGGTATCGACAAGGATGTTCCGGATGGTGAGATTCGTTTCGGTAGTCCGGCATTGGCAGGTATCAACTATCACCGTTCGTTTGCAGTATTTAAGGAGTTGCCCGACTTGCGTCGTCGTGTGATGAAGTTGGAGGCGGAGTTGGCAAATAAAGAGTAGGAGTAAGATATGAAGAAGATTTTTTTGATGTTGGCAGTGGTTGCTGCCTTTGTGGGTTGCAATGCGAACAAGTGCGAAATTGTCGGTGCATTGGATAATAGCGAGAATGTAGGCTATGCCTATCTTATCGATATGTGGAACTCTCGTGCAGTTATCGACTCGGTGAAGTTGGATAATAGCCGTTTCCACTTCAAGAGTGTTAAGTGCGCTCCAACCTTTGCGCAGATTGTTTTGGAGGGAGGTCGCCCTGTGTCGCACCTCTTTGTGGAGAGTGGCAAGGCTATAGTTTCGTGCGATTGTAAGTTGGGTACCAGCAAGATGGGCGGAACACCTGCAAATGATGCTCTCAACGAGATGATGCAGGTTAGTTCGGATATGATTGCCGAGTATCGTGTAGCCGTAAGCGCAGGCGATAGCGCAAAGGTGGCTGAAATTGAGGCTGCTCACGACAAGATGCAGACCGACTATTTCGAGCAGAATAAGACGAATGTAATGGGACTCTTTATGTTGCATCAGCTCTCCTATTCTATGCCGTCAACACAGTTGCTCGGGGAGTTGGCAACGCTCCCAGCCGAGTTGCAGGCATTGCCTTTTGCTCAGCGTATGAAGGCTTCGGCAGAGCGTAAGTTCAAGACCGAGCCGCAGGCAGAGGGTAGCGACTATGTGCCTTACTATATCAATATCGAGCAGCCGAATGTCAATGGCGAGATGGTGTCGTTGCAGTCGGTTGTGGAGAATAAGAAAAACCGCTATGTTTTGCTCGACTTCTGGGCTTCGTGGTGCGGACCTTGTATGGGCGAGATGCCATATTTGAAGGAGGCATACAAACTCTACCACAAGAAGGGCTTCGAGATTTACGGCGTATCGCTCGACACTCGTGCCGAGGCGTGGAAGGGTGCAATCGAGAAGCAGGGTATGAAGTGGGTAAATGTAAGTTTGTTGCAGGAGTTTAAGGCTCCGGCAGTCGAGGATTATGCCGTGGAGTCTATCCCTACAAACTACCTTATCGACTGCTCGAATGGCGTTATCGTGGCGAAGAATTTGCGTGGCGAGGCGGTCATCGAGAAGTTGTCAGAGTTGTTGAAATAGCCGATGGCTCAACCTATCGAGATATATCGCATTTTGGGTATCGACCCCGGCACCAACTACACGGGATATGGTGTGTTGGAGGTCGAGGGGCGTGCGGTGCGTGCGGTTGTGATGGGGGAGATTGACCTCCACAAAATTGCCGACCCCTACGAGAAGTTGCGCTATATCTTCGACAGCGTAAGTCGCTTGGTTAAGGAGTACAAGCCTCGTGAGGTGGCTTTGGAGTCACCATTCTTCGGGCAAAATGTGCAGTCGATGCTCAAACTTGGTCGTGCGCAGGGTGTGGCTATGGCGGCAGCGTTGAGCCAGGAGGTCGATGTCTTTGAGTATGCCCCTTCACGCATCAAACAGTCGGTCGTAGGACTCGGCTCGGCAACTAAGGAGCAGATTGCGGGCGTGGTGATGAAGACTCTGCATATCGAAACACCACCGAAGAAGCTCGATGCAACCGACGGTATGGCGGTGGCGTTGTGCCACTACTACTCGGTCTCTTCGCCTATAAACCGAGCACTTGGCGGTACAAAGGTAAAGGGCTTGGGTGGCGACAAGGTGGCTCGCAAGCGAGGTACAAAGTCGTGGGAGCAGTTCCTGCGAGAGAATCCTAATCGTATAAAATAGCCAATGGCTAACAGCTCAAAAAAAAGACCTGCATTTGCAGGTCTTTTTCGTTTATCTCCATCGCAGTACCAATGTCTCTCGATCGCCGAGCGTCAGTTTACCCGACTTGCCGAATTTTGCCGTGCCGAAGATTGGCGTTGCGGTCAAACCCTTTGGCGCAACAACCTTCAACGAACAAGGGGTGCGGAGGTTGTTGGTGATGATTGTTACAAACTCGTTGCCATTGCGCAATACTCGCATCAACGCTCCATTGGCGTGGCTCGCAAAGCGGAAAGGTTGCTTGAAGAGTTGCTCCGAGAGGAGCGCATCTGCCAAGTGCGACAACTCGCCCGACTCACCCTTCGAGAGTTGCGACATCGACACCGAAGGCGCAATCCAATAGACCTCGCCCTTGCCAATCTTGTTGTGCAGAGCCACGGCTCCCTCGGCTCCATTGCCGATAACTCGTGCCGTAGGTGCGGTTGCTCGGAGTATCGGGTGCCAAGCGTGTCCGAGGAGCTTACCTACCCCCTCGATGTTGAAATATTGCGGAGTCTCACGGTAGCGAATATCCTCATACACACCACCCACGAGTGGCTCCAAGTCGAACTGTCCAAGCGAGGTGCAAACCTCATTCTCGTTGTAGAAGCCCACAAGACCTTCGAGGATAACCTTGCCACCTCGTTTTACGAACTCGACCATTCGAGGTACAACACTGCTCGGAACCGAGAAGGCGTTGGCTACAACGACCACATCGCCTTCGCCACGCTGCTCCCACTCGTAGTCCGTAAAGTAGCGCATCTGTGGCTGATAGCCACGCTCGGACAACGCCTCGAACCAGTGGAAGGTGGTATATACCTGCGAGTTAGGCTCGGTCTCACGAACACCAACATAGTCGGTGCGGATATGGCGCAACATACGCTGTGTCTCGGGACTCAAAATCAGGGTTATGTTCGACAACTCGGGCTTCGAAGCCTTGAAGAAGTCGTCGTTCTTCTCTATTACCTCGTTTATCTCCTTCGTTACGAGTGAGCGGTCGGTATCCTCGCCCTTGAAGCCGAATATGCCCCACTCGCCCGCCTCGCCACTCTGACGGCGGTAGTTGGCACTCCAATATATAACCTTGCGTGCGCCCGTGCCTATGCTCGACCATACCCACTGCGCAAGGTCGTTGCGCTCGGGGCAGATAGGTGTGCGACCCGAAAAGATGTTGTTTCCGGCCTGCATCTCGCCCACCCAGAAGTGGTTGTTAGGGGCGTGGGCACGCAATATCTCGCAGATACCTGCGGTGGAGTAGGCGTACTTCTCTCGTGGCATCATCTGCAACTGCCAAGCAGCGTGCATCGAAGCTCCAAAGATGTCGAACACACCTCGCAAGGTTGCAAGGTCATAGCGATCGAGCGAGCCGAAGAAGTCGGCAGGGTTCGATGTTACAGGGGTCTTGGGGTCGTACTTGCGTACCGTTTTGGTAATCTCGGCAAAGGTGTGAGTCAGAATGTCACGGGAGATATCCACCCAGTCCTGATGGGCTGTATTCCAGATGAACGCCTTGTTCGATTGCCACTCGGAGGAGTGTTTAACCTCCTCGAACGACCTGAAATCGGTAATCCACGCCTTGTTGAGCGCCTCGATTGTGCCATACTTGTTGCGCAACCAATTCTGCGTAAACTCCACGGTGTAAGGGTCGTGTGCCTTGAAACTTCGAGCCTCGTTGAGTATCCACCACGAGCCGAGAGCCTTGCTGTCACGGTAGCGCACTACGCACTCACGCACGAAGTCGTTCGACAGAGCCTTAATCTCTTGCGAGTAGTAGAGCACATGGCGTTGCGAGGAGTAGCCATACTTTTTGCAGTAGAATACCGGAGCGTGGGTGCAGAAGAGGGTCGCCTCAATCTCTACACCATACTTTTCGGCAGCACGGAAGAGTGCATCGTAGAGGTGGAAATCATAGACTTTTGGTGCGGTTTCGATGTAGTTCCACATCAGGAAGGCACGAGCCGAGCGCATCTTGCTCTCTGCCATAGTCTTAACCCAGCCCTCGACCTCGGCTTCGCTCTGCGACGGCTCAATCCACAACTCTGCACCGACATCGATACGACGCTGTGCTGCTGCATTGCCAAATAGCGCAAATGTTGCAATACAAAATAGGATAGTCTTTAATAATTTCATAGTAGTTAGGCTTTAATTTCTACAAAGATACTCTTTTGCGACTTTTTTTCAAAATTTTCTCTGCAAGATTGTTTGTTCCGAATATAATTCGTATATTTGCAACCCCAAATGGGATTTAATTAAAAAATTTAGTAACAATGAAAGTTTGCGAAATTACAGGAAAAGTGGCCCTCGTTGGAAACAATGTTTCGCACTCCAATGTGAAGACTAAGCGCAAGTTCAATCCAAACTTGAAGACTAAGCGTTTCTGGTCTGAGGAGGAAGGCCGTTGGATTACCTTGAAGGTTTCGACTTCGGGAATCAAAACAATTAACAAGAAGGGCCTCGCTGCTGCTTTGAAGGATGCAGCTGCAGCCAAGAAAATCTACTAAAATTTAACAAGACATGGCAAAGAAAGGTAACAGAGTTCAGGTCATCTTGGAGTGCACCGAGCAGAAGGAGAGTGGCGTACCAGGAATGTCTCGCTACATCACCACAAAGAACAAGAAGAACACCCCTGACCGTTTGGAGCGTAAGAAGTACAATCCATACTTGAAGAGGGTAACATTGCATCGTGAAATTAAGTAATAAGGAGGTTTGATTTATGGCAAAGAAAGCAGTCGCAACCCTTCGTACTGGTGTTGGTAAGCAGTTCACCAAGTGCATCAAGATGGTTAAGTCGGAGAAGACTGGTGCCTACATTTTCAAGGAGGCAATCGTACCAGTTGACCAGGTAGCAGAGTATATGAAATAGTATCTCGCACCGATGTATTCGGGTTTCCCGAAATACAAAAGGCTATTCGGAAGAATAGCCTTTTGTATTTCTATGGAAAATCGTTCTGGCGGGTAAATTTTGCACCTTACTTGCGGCGTAAATGCTCACATACGCCAAGTATGCTGCGCTTTCCGCCACTGCGTAACGCACAAAATTTCCACCACCATTTACGATTTTACTTTTTTATTGGTAGGGAGTTTAGCGAAAATCCCTATTACCCCTATTATCCCTATAGCCCCTAAAAAACTAACAGCAAAAAAAGAGTGAAGAGCTAAAAACTCTCCACTCTCCACTCTAAACTCTCCACTCCTACATCATTCCGCCCATTCCGCCGGCAGGCATTGCAGGCATTGGGTTTTCGACCTTCTTCTCGGCCAAGACGCACTCCGTAGTGAGGAACATCGAAGCAACCGAAGCGGCGTTCTCCAAAGCCACACGAGATACCTTCGTAGGGTCGATGATACCCGCTTTTAGCATATCTACATACTTATCTTCACGAGCGTTGTAGCCGAATGAGCCCTCGCCCTCACGCACCTTATTTACAACTACCGAACCCTCGCCACCAGCGTTTGCAACAATCTGACGGAGTGGCTCCTCGATAGCACGCTTCACAATCTGAATACCTGTGGTTTGGTCGTCATTCTCGCCCTTCAAGCCTTCGAGAGCCTCGGTAGCACGAATGTATGCTACGCCACCACCAGGAACGATACCCTCCTCGACAGCAGCACGTGTTGCAGCCAACGCATCGTCCACACGATCCTTCTTCTCCTTCATCTCGACCTCGGTCGCAGCACCCACGTAGAGAACTGCTACGCCACCTGCCAACTTAGCCAAGCGCTCCTGCAACTTCTCACGGTCGTAGTCCGACTTCGATACCTCGATCGAAGCACGAATCTGCTCGACACGAGCCTTGATAGCCTCCTTGTCGCCACAACCATCCACGATAGTGGTGTTCTCCTTATTCATCGTAACCTTCTCGGCACAACCGAGCGATTCGAGCGTTGCATCTTCGAGGCGCATACCCTTATCGGTCGAGATAACGGTCGCACCTGTGAGGGCTGCGATATCTTCGAGCATCTCCTTGCGACGGTCGCCAAAGCCAGGAGCCTTGCAAGCGGCAATCTTCAAGGTGCCACGCAACTTATTAACCACGAGAGCCGACAAAGCCTCGCCATCGACATCCTCGGCGATGATGAGCAATGCACGACCGCTCTGAGCCACAGGCTCCAACACGCCCATAATCTCCTTCATCGTCGAAATCTTCTTGTCGGTGATAAGGATATATGGCTTCTCCAACTCGGTCTGCATCTTCTCGGTGTTGGTGATGAAGTAAGCCGAGATATAACCACGGTCAAACTGCATACCCTCCACAACATCGACATAGGTGTCTGTACCCTTTGCCTCCTCTACGGTGATAACACCCTCGTTATTCACCTTCGCCATAGCCTCGGCGATAAGCTTACCGATGGTGTTGTCGTTGTTTGCCGAGATTGTTGCCACCTGCTCAATCTTCGAGTTGTCCGAGCCAACCTCCTGCGATTGCTCACGAAGGTTTGCTACAACAGCCGCAACAGCCTTGTCGATACCACGCTTCAACTCCATTGGGTTTGCACCGGCGGTAACATTCTTGATACCCACGCCGATAATAGCCTGTGCCAATACTGTTGCGGTGGTAGTACCGTCGCCCGCATCGTCGTTGGTCTTCGATGCCACCTCACGCACCATCTGCGCACCCATATTTGCGAATGAGTCCTCCAACTCAACCTCCTTTGCAACTGTTACACCATCCTTTGTAATATGTGGTGCACCAAACTGCTTGCCGATAATCACATTGCGGCCCTTAGGACCCAATGTTACCTTTACTGCGTCTGCCAAAGCATCCACACCCTCCTTCAAGAGGTTGCGTGCCTCGACATTATATTTAATATCTTTTGCCATATGCTATGCTTGTTAAATTATTTCTCAACTACTGCAAGAATATCACGCTGTGCCATCATAAGGTAGCTCTCGCCGTCGATGTTCAACTCGGTGCCGGCATACTTGCCATACAAAACCTCGTCGCCTACCTTTACCTCCATCTTAACCTCGGCAGTGCCAGGGCCTACCGCTACTACCTTGCCTGCTGCCGGCTTCTCCTTTGCCGAGTCAGGGATAATCAAACCGCTTGCTGTTGTTGTCTCAGCAGGGTTTGGAAGTACAAGTACTCTGTCTGAAAGTGGTTTTACTGTCATAATCGTATGTTTTTATTGTTTTCTGTTTGCTCTTCTTCTCTTCAATCTGTATGCCAAACCGCAAATTCTGCCATTTTGGCACACTTATCGCAGATAATCCTCGAAATAGTCGGTCACCTTCTGCATAAGATGCACACGCCACTTGCCACGCACATTGTGCTTCGAACGAGGGTATGGGAAGTAGTCGACCGCTACACCATTGTCGATGCAAGCGTCGATAAACGATAGCGAGTGTTGCCACACCACCACATCGTCAATCGCACCCTGACAAATCAACAATTTGCCTTTGAGGTTTTTCGCCTGCGGAATAAGCGATGTCGCAGCGAAGCCCTCGGGGTTTGTCTGCTCGGTCTCCATATATCGCTCGCCATACATCACCTCGTACCATTTCCAATCAATTACAGGACCACCCGCAACACCCACCTTGAATACCTCGGGGTAGTGCGTCATAAGCGAGATTGTCATAAAACCGCCATACGACCAGCCGTGAACGCCTACTCGCTCTCGGTCTGCCCACTTGTGCGAGAGCAACCACTGTAAGCCTGCCATCTGATCCTCCATCTCCGCCTTTCCGCATTGGCGGTGGATAGCCTTCTCGTACTCGGCACCCTGATAGAGCGTACCACGGTTATCCATCACAAATACGACATAACCTCGCTGTGCCATATACATCTCCCAACGACGCAACTGCGCCTGGAATGAGTTGCGCACCATTTGCGAGTGAGGACCGCCATATACATAGAGTATTACGGGGTATTTCTTGTTTTCGTCGAAGTCCAAAGGCTTGATAAGGCGGTAGTGGTTGTTGTATTTGCCACAAGCCGACTTTACCGAGCCAAGCTCTATGGTGGCGTAGTTGTAGCCCTTCGATGGATCGTCGGCACGGAACACCTCACGATAGATTTTGCCGTCGGTCGAGCCCACTGCCACCACTCGTGGCACATTCAGCGACGAGTAGTTGTCCGAGAAGTACTTTCCGTCAGCCGAAACCTCGCAGTTGTGCCAACCCTCGCCCTTGGTGAGCTGTTTCGCCTTGCCATTGCGGAGCGAAACACTGAACAGGTGCTGCTCTACGGGCGAAATCTCCGCCGAGTAGTAGAATACCGAGCGATCGTTGTGCGCCACATACGCAACATCGGCATCGACCTTCGTGAGTCGCTCAATAGTGCCTTTCGAAAGGGTGTAGAGATACAAATTATTGAATCCGTGGCGATTGTCGGTCGTGTAGATAAAGCGGTCATCGTCAATAAATCGGATAGGGTTTTGAGGCTCTACCCAACGGTCGTTCTGCTCGGTGAGAATGGTTTTTACGAATGCACCCGACTTGGCGCAATAGGCGTTGAGGTGCATCTCCTTCTGCTGGCGGTTGAGTACCTGAATATAGATTGTCTTCGAGTCGGGCGACCACGAGAGGTTTGTGAGGTATCGCTCCTCGTCGAAATCGCTTACGGCAAGATAGACAACCTTTTGTGTCGCTACATCATATACTCCCACCGACACTCGCTCCGATGGCTGACCATTCATCGGGTATTTAATGTCGATTAGGTAGTTGCCCTTAATCGAGGTTATGTCCACCAACGGGTAGGTTGCAACCTTCGACTCGTCTTTCTGGTAGAACGCCACGAGCGATTTGTCGGGCGACGGGAACAATCCACCGTCGATGCCGAACTCGTTGCGTGAAACCGACTGACCGCAGACGATATTCTTGTCGGCAAAGTCGGTAACTTTATGAACCTTACCCTCGCCGTCGTACCAAACCACATTGTTGCCCTTTACGCTCGCCTTGTTGCGGAAAGGGTTGGGCATACCGATAAGAATAGGCTTGCTCGACAATAACTTTCCTGTGCGGATGTCGTACTGCTCGATATTGCCGCCGTTGGCGTGCTCGTAGATAGCAGAATTATCCTTGTTGAAGCGAATATCGTAGCTCTTTGGAGTGAGGTCACGATTGAGAATTGCATCCTCCATCGAGAGCAGTTTGCGCTCCTCGCCCCACGCAACACTTGCCACACAGAGTGCGACAAAAAGTATGAATTTACGCATTTAGAAGAGATATTTTTCGGTTTTAACTCTATTTACCAGCACCTCGATTTCAGCCCACGCCTCCTCACCGAGAGTTGGTCCAACAACCTCGATAACCTTGCCGGCAGTGATTGCTCCAATCGTTCCGCACTGGCGCAACGACAACCCCTCGCACAAGCCATACATAAAGCCTGCGGCGTAGAAGTCGCCCGCTCCTGTGGTATCCACTCGCTTGGCTGCCGCCATAATGCCGATGTGGATAACCTCGCCCTTATGCTTGATAAGCGCACCTTTGGTGCCGATTTTTACGATAACGAGATCGCACATCTCCGAGATATACTGCAAGGCATTGATAGGCTCCTCCTCGCCCGAGAATACTCGTGCCTCATCCTCGTTGGCAAATACGATGTCGATATACTTCTCGACAATGCCGTGCAAGAATTCACGATTCTCCTCTACGACATTGAAGCTTGCCAGGTCGATAGCCACCTGCAAACCCTGCTCCTTGGCGGTGCGAATGGCGGTTTCGATTAGCGAGTGCTCCTGAACGAGGTAACCCTCGATGTAGAGACAGTCGTAGCCATCGAAAATCTCTGGCGAAATATCCTCGGCGTGCATCTCTGCTGCTGCACCAAGGTGGGTGAGCATTGTGCGCTCACCGTCGGGCGAAACGAGCGATATACACTTGCCCGAAGGGCTCTCGCCACGAAAAATCTTACCCTCAATGCCGAGGTTGTGCAACGCTTGCTCGAATCTGTCGCCCGTGTTGTCGTGTCCGACCTTGCCTATGAAACCAACCTCCGAGCCAAGGCGTGCCATTGCACGAATGGTGTTGTCGGCCGAGCCTCCGAGCGAAAGAGCGTGGGGCAGTCCTGCCACCTCCTTCGATATCTGCGACTGCAACTCGCTATCGACCAGCGACATCGAGCCTCGTGCTATGTTGTGGTTGTGCAAAACATCCTCGTTGCGAAGATTTACCAACACATCTGTCAGGGCATTGCCAATGCCAATTACTCGTTTCATCTTTTTCGGTTTGGGTTATTCGGGTTTGGGTTATATCGAGAGAATCTTTACCAACTCTACATTCTCTTTATTTACCTGTTTGGTGCGACCGAGCGCCTTCGAGAATGGAACATATACCATCTCCATATCACGAATACCAATCATAACATTGCGCTGACCATCTTTCAGAGCCGAGATTGCTGCTGCACCCAATCGTGAAGCCAGGATACGGTCTGCTGCGGTAGGCGAGCCTCCTCGTTGTAGGTGTCCGAGAATGGTTACACGAGCATCATACTGCGGAAACTCTCGCTTTACACGCTCTGCCAAGCCCATTGCTCCACCTGTTTTGGGATTTTCGGCAACGAGTACGATAGCCGAGTTCTTGCTCTTGCGGAAGCCGTTGTCGATAAGGTTTTTCAGCTGGTCGGTCTCGGTCTCCATCTCGGGGATGATTGCCGCCTCGGCACCCGATGCGAGTGCTCCATTGAGGGCAAGATAACCTGCGGTGTTGCCCATAACCTCCATAAAGAACAATCGCTCGTGCGAGGTCGCCGTATCACGCAACTTATCGACCGCCTCCATAATGGTGTTGAGGGCGGTGTCGTAGCCTATGGTCGAGTCGGTGCCCGAGAGGTCGTTGTCGATAGTACCCGGCAGAGCCACGATAGGTACATCGAACTCTCGTGCGAGGGTCTGCGCACCTGTGATAGTGCCGTCGCCACCAATTACCACCAGAGCATCGATGCCCGCCTTGCACATATTCTCGTATGCCTGCTTGCGACCGTCAGCCTCCCTAAACTCGGGGCAACGAGCCGTTTTGAGGATTGTTCCACCCTTCTGTATGATGTTGCTTACGCTCGACGAGGTGAAATCTACAATCTCGCCCGTAATCAAACCTTTGTATCCACGCATAATGCCCTTAACCTTCAAACCGTTGTATATTGCGGTGCGGGTTACGGCACGAATTGCGGCATTCATTCCGGGTGCATCTCCACCCGATGTCAGAATACCTATACACTTTATTGTTCCCATATTTATATCAAAATGCAAATTAACCCCCCAAAGATACAAATAATAGAGATATTTTATATAAATTTGTGTAATCAATTAACCAAAAAACAGCTATAATATGAAGAAAAAACTACTTTTTGCGCTCTTTACACTGCTTGTCGGCTATATTGCCGAGGCACAGGTCGTATTGCCCAAAGGCCGAGATGTGAAGTTTGGTTTGCAGGCTCATCGTGGCCTCTCGCACCGCTACCCCGAGAATACCGTGCTCGCCTTCAAGGAGGCTGCCAAGGTGCCATACTTCTATGGTATGGAGACCGATGTGCAGATGACATCGGATGGCGTGTTGGTCTGTATGCACGACGCTACAATCGACCGTGTAACCACAGGTACGGGCAAGGTGAGTGACTATACTTGGAAGGAGTTGAAGAAGTTCTATATCGACGCAGGATGCAAGATGTGGGACAAGAAGTTTGAAAACAAATACCACATCGCAACCTTCAAGCAGTATGTCAAGATCTGCAAAAAGGCAAACCTTGTGCCCTATGTAGAGTTGAAATTCCTGCCGTTGGAGGGAGTTCGCAAGACAGTCGAGATGTTGCACAAGATGGGTATGGAGGGTAAGTATGTTATGACCTCGTTCAAGTGGGGACTCCTGCACGAGGCTGCCAAATATACCGATGCTCCGCTCGAATTTATGCATGTGCGCTACACTCCCGCATTGGTCGATAAGGTCAAGGGTGTGAAGAATGCAATCATTCGCCCTATGGCACGCCGCACCTCGAAGGAGTTGGTCGACTATTGCCACTCGCAAGGCTTCCAGGTGGAGTGCTACGGACTACCTATGCGTGATTTGGAGTATGTGAAAAAGTTGCAGTCGTGGGGTGTTCTTGGTGGTACTGCTAACGACTATCAGTGGCTCGAACCAATGCTGAAATAGAATCTGTATAGCAAGGTAATTTCTGCGTTGCGCTCACTTTTTAATTGCTCACATACGCCCAAGTATGCTCCGCATTAAAAAGTTCGCCCGCCTTGAAATTCCTCTTGCTATACAAATTATTTGTTTGTGGCAAGTAATACAAAAGGGTGTCCGCTCTTCCGAGTCGGGCACCCTCTCTCTATCGAGTTGCTTATGGTCTATTTGTCGATAGATTTAGCGTTTTTATCGTTCAAGAGTTGCTTGATAATGGACTTTTCTTCGTCATCCAACTCCTCGTCGAGCTCCTCCATAATCTGTCGTGAGAGGCTCATCTCGTCACTCTTCTTCATTATGCGCTCCACCTCGCTATCCGACGAGAATGTTGCAGTCGAGTAGTTCTCGGCATAGTCTATACCTGCGAAAATAGTTCCGATCAACAGCATTATCCACGCCACAATGGTTGCGAAGAGCACCCACCAACGAGGCTTTTTGTTTATCAGCAGGGTGATGAACAGATAGCCGATGTAGATGATAGGTACCAATATCAACAATAGCGAACAAGTCATCAATGGCACGCCAACCTCGTTTGCTGCATCGACCAAGCCGGCAAAGTTGCCAATATCAACTATGAACAGCTCGCTTACACCTGCCGTAATAACAATCAACGAAAGCAACAGGCCAAATACTGCGAGGGTTATAGGGAAGAGCATAAGTCCGAGCAACACCTTCATCACGATGACGACGAAGCGACCTACGGTTGTTACTGCCGAAGCGACGCTCGACTTTGCCTTCTCCTCCTGCGTTGCACCCTGACGCTCGGCAATCGTGCGAGCCGAGATTGCCTCGCCCTCCATTTCGAGTTTCTCTCGTGCTGACTTTGCTGACGGAATGGCAAACCACAAAATCAGATAGGTCATCAAGAAGACTCCGAAGAGGTTTCCGCCAAGCACCGACAGCCAATGGAGAAATGGTGCACCAATCACCACAAGGATAAGTGGCGAAGCCATAGCCAAGCGAAGCCACACCGCCTCCACATCAAAATACTTTGCCAAACCGGCGCAAACACCGCCCAACTTCGAGTTCTCCATATCACGATAGAGTCGGCGAGGTATGCGGGTGTTGTTCTCGGCTTTTGGTTGCTTCTCCTCGCCCGAAATATCCTCTGGCGAGCCAAGTTGTGCGATGATATTCTCGATGATAGGGAGTGTCACCACGCACTGTGCATCGCACTGTGCCGAGAGTATCAACTCGGCAATGCGAGCCTCGATATCGGCTAAAATCTCGTCGCAATCTGCACTCTCTTTATACGCCTCTTTCAACGAATTGAGATAGTCGTTGAGACGGTTATATGCCACCTTCTCGAAGGTGAATCCTACGCCCGAAAGGCTACATTTCTTTATCTCGTTCATATATTGTTCCTCCTACTTTTTACGAATTGAACTTGCTCCCGAATTGCGGATTGTATTTACCTTACACTCACCGCTATAAGTGATTTGCGATGCACCCGATGCCGAAGCATTGAGCAGTTGCAGACACTCTACATCTATTGCCGATGCTCCGCTTGCTTGGGCAGCACATTGAATGGCCAAAGCCGAAGCCTTCGATGCGCCCGAACACTCCAAGTCGAGGTTTGCAGCTCGGAGAGCCTTGGCACGCAAGGTCGAAGCGCCCGACACCTCGATGTCGACATCCTTAACCTGCCCCGAGAGGGTTGCCACCGATGCACCCGAAAACTCTCCGTCGAGTTCGTCGGTTGCCAACTCTGCTCTTATGGTCGATGCGCCCGATGCGTCAATCGAAACCTCCTTTGCGCTCGCCGTAACCTCGATTACCGATGCCGATGCAGCCTCCAAGTCGAGCTCCTCGCACGAAAGGGTCGGCTTTACGATAACTCGTGCTGCTGCCGAGGTGGTAATCTCGTTGATTTGTCCGTTGTATGGCACATAAACCTCTGCCAAAACATTCGAACGGCGTGATATGGGCGTACCCGAGAGTAGGGTAGCGTGGAGTGTTCCATCCTTCACTTTGAGCGAAATGTACGGCATAACCGACTGTGGCGCACGAACGATGATATTGCCCGAGGTACGCTCCTCGACAATAAGTCGAATGGCATTCGATACCTCAATCTCGTGGAAGTTCATTGCCGAACTTCGAGCCTCCATCACAATCTTGTGTTCGCTGGCAAGCAAAAGCCCCGTCTTGGTATTTCTCTCGCCATCGGTGCTGATATTAACATCCACACCGTTTATATTTACGGTTGTTCCCTCGCTATCCGTTGCGGTAATACCCGCAGGCGATATCACAACCTCATCGCCACTGCTTGCCTTAACTTTTACGCCTCTACTCGAAATTTTAACCTTGTTGCCCTCGCCATCACCTATGGTAAAGGCCATCGCACTACCGCTTATAGCGAGTGCGGAGATAACTGCGAATAAAAATGAATGTCTCATATTGGTCTGTTTTTTAGTGCTTGTTTCTGATTGTGCTGATCTGCTCCACGAGGGTATCCCACGCCTCATCCAACGATGCGAGGTGGGTGCGACCCTCTTCGGTCAGTGTGTAGTACTTTCGTGGTGGGCCCTGAATGGACTCCTCCCAACGATAGGTCAGGTATCCGGCATTCTTCAATCGTGTCAATAGAGGATAGAGCGTACCCTCCACCACAATCATCTCTGCGTTTTTCAGCTCTGCAATTATCGCTGGCGCATAGGAGTCGCCATTGGCCAATATCGCAAGTACGCAATACTCCATTACTCCCTTGCGCATCTGTATTTTTATATTCTCCATCTCTGTATTTTAACTTTTAGCAATTAACTTTTATAAGGGTGATTAATGGTTGTTAAAGGTGATTAAAGGTTGTTAATGTTTCTGTTTTTTTGCGCTTCCTTAATAACCCTTAATAGCCGTTAATAACCGTTAAACTCGTTACGCCTTGATAACTGCCGGAGTTCTCAACTCTCAACTCTCAACTCTTAACTCTCAACTCTCAACTCTCAATTGAGTCTTACTCCTCCGGAATCAGCAACCACAGAATAATATATACCCACAGCGACATTCCGGCAAAGAGCACAAGGCATACTGCCAAGATGCGCAGCAGTGTGGTGTCGATGTCGAAATAGTTTGCCAAGCCTCCGCAGACACCCGCAATAGAGCGGTCGGTGCGTGAGCGGCGTAATAGTTTTTGCCCCATACCATTATTGTTTTTGGTTTCACTCTGATTCTCTGTTCCGAAATCTTCGGGCTTGCCGATGCGGGCGATTGCTCGCTCCGCCATTGCGAGCGTTACGACCATCATCTGCGATGGCAGCCCCTCGTGAAGAATCTCCGCCAAGCGAGCCTCGATGTCATCCATCACCTCGTCGGTGTCGGTCGCAATACGACGGCGCAGATCGTTCAGATAGATTGTCAAACGGTCGTAGGCATCACGGTCGAGCGTAAATACTCGCCCTCCGATGTTTGCGTTGATAGTCTCTTTCATAGTTTTATAGATTTGTTATATCGTTTTTACATTCCTGCGCCCTTTGACGAGCCTCCTATATTATCGCCACCATCGTCTGCCTTGGCATTTGTGCGCTTTACATACAACCCCTGCTTACCGAAGTTGTAACTTACCGAAAGGCGTATGCAACGACTGATATTACCATTATTAGACCATTGGCGATAGGTCGGTGTTTCGGACTTAGTCTTAAAGGTTGTTTCTCGTGAGTGAGGGTTATATACTGCAACGGCAATCTCCAACTTATCCTTCAACAACTTTTGTCCGAGGTGAGCTTGTGTGCCAAATACCCAATTTGTACCCATACTACCCATCTGTGGCTCCATTTGCCACAGATACTCTCCAAGTGTGAGTCTTGCCCCCTTCCATAGACCGATTGTCATATTGAGGTTGTGCGATAAGGTCCAACCCTTGGTGTTGATGCCCTCGTCAGGCAGTTGGTAGGCGAGATGTCCGCCACGCACCGAGAATGCAAGGTTAAATTTCGATGATGGACGATAGGATAATGACACCCCTGCGCCATAGCCACGCATACGGCCATTGTTGCGATAGGTCGAATTTACAAAACCCTCATTATCAATGAACGAATAGCTTGAAATAAGGTTATTCGATAGTCGAGAATACAACTCGCCCGTTGCGCTCCACTTGTTGTGCGAATAGGCATACTTCAACGACAGGTTGTGTGTGATGCCGGTGCGAAGATTTGGGTTTCCATACTGTCGCTCGGCAATACCCTCTGTTACAAACGGAGTCATAGCGTGAATGCCCGGGCGAGAGAGTCGCTCCGTGTAGGAGAAAGCGAGAGTATGCCCCTCCTTTGGCAGATATGTCAGCGAGATGTATGGCACAACATTTACGAGCGAAGTGTTCCACTTCTCACGTTTGTCGCTTTGATAGTCGGTTGCATACCAAGCACCTTCCAGACGACCTCCTGCACGCACCGAAAATTTATCCATCGAGTAGGCGTAACCTGCATATACGCCGAGTATGTTGCGTATAAGACGAGTATCTCCATTCGACTCGGAGAGCATCGCACCCGATGTATCGCTGTTTATCTGATGCGTAACAGTCAGCGTATTGTCGTATGAGTGTTTTGCTCCTGCCTCAATAGAGTGGTGCTTATTTATCGGGTTGATATAGTCTATCTGCGCCACATTAGTTAATGCGGTTGCAACTTGATTGGTCAAAATCTCCGAACCAGCAACACTGCTCTCGTATGGGAGATAAAGTCGTAGCTGATTTGACTCCTGTGGCGGAATAACCGTGATATTGTCCGACACGGTCAGCGTATGACCTTCGCCCTTGAAGGAGTGCTGATAACTTACCGTGGCATCTACTCCAATCCAATTGTGTGTATTTGTTTGTGGTGAATTATAGCCATATAGAGGCTGATTGTCGTTGTCGAAATAGTTGTAGTAGGCCCTTGTGTTACTCTTCTGCTTACCACCCCAAATGCCAACTTCTGCTGTGATGAGATTTACAGAGTCAATCTGATAACTCGCATTTATATTGCCGTAGAGCGAGTAGTAATCGTAACCATAGTCACCTCCTGCGTCCATATAGCGATAGCTTGCTCCATCGACCAAGTTTTCGAAATGCTGGTGTGTGCTACCAACTATATCTTTGTTTGCCCACGCCTGTGAGTAGTAGAGCGAAGTTGAGAGCGACAACTTTTTGGTCTGCACAGTGAATTGTGCCGAGTTATTGGTGTTCCAATTTTGGTTAAACCAATTTCCTACGGTTGTGCTTATGCGACCATTGTAGCCATCGAAACGAGCCTTCGAGGTGATGATGTTCAATACTCCTCCCACGCCTTCTGCATCATACTTCATCGAAGGATTTGTAACGACCTCGATGCGCTTGATTGATGATGCAGGCATACTCTTTATAATATCGGCAAAGTTGCGTGACATAGACGACGAAGCGTGACCATTTACCAACACCTTATAGTCGCTCTGTCCGTTCATCAACACCTTGCCCTCAGCATCGAGCGAGAGCTGAGGTACCTTTCGGATAATATCTTCGAGTGTGCTTGTCGAGGCTTCGGGGTCGTCCTCTACCGAGTAGGTCAATTTCTCGGCATCAGCCGTTACAATCGGCTTCTGAATGGTTACTGCCACAGCATCTACCGCCACACCCTCACGAATGGCTATGTCACCCACATTGATGCGTTTGCCCGAGATATTTATGGGGTGCTTTACGGTGCCATATCCCACCGACGAGACCTCTAACACCATCTCGCCCTGCTCTTTTGTTTCGAGCGAGAACTCTCCATTGCTGCGAGCAGCCACCGCCGATACGATTGTCGTATCACGCAGTAACGCCACCGTAGCATAGCCAACGCCTGTCTGCTTGTCGCCATCGACAACCCTTCCCGATAGGGTTGTCTGCGCACTTGCAGCAAAAACGCTGAAAATCAATGCTATTGTTAGAAATTGTTTGCTCATAACCCGAAGCTTTGCTACTTTGTTATTGCAAATATAATATCTTTTTCAGTACTATGCAATAAAAAGTACTGAAAATTTTAGAGGTAGGGGCATAAAAAAAGTATATTTACCGCAAAACGATAAATATACCTATTATATATAGCTATTAGCTGTTGGCCATTAGCTATTAGCTTTTTTAAGGGTGATTAAGGGTTGTTAATGTTTTTTATTCTACATTCAGCGCTCCCTTAATAACCTTTAATAGCCTTTAATAGCCGTTAAACTCGTTGCGCCTTGATAACTGTCGGAGTTCTCAACTCTCAACTCTCAACTCTCCGCTTGTAGGATATATTCTATCTCTCCTACATTTGTTGAGTCCTTGACAAGAACGGTTTTCTCTTTGTCGAGGAGGTAGAGTGCCGGAATTGCACTCACATTATAGAGATTTTCACGCTCGATACGGCAACCTCTATCGTAGCCATTTATCCACTCCGACGGCATATCCGAGAGGTGCTTGTGCCACTCGTCGAGGTTCTCGTCGGGATAGATTGCCAACACCCTCAATCGCCCCTTGCGTTGCAGTTCGGCGATAATTTGCGACTGCTTCAACGCCTCGGTGATATCTCGGCACATCGAACAACCAGGGTTGTTGATATATACGATTACGAAGTCGCTTTTCAGCGAGTACATATTGCGTGTGCGCCCCTTGCGGTCGGTGTAGTCGAAGTCGTTAGCCTTCTGTCCGATGCGATTTTGCGACACTACACGCAGGTCATATTCGGGCGCCATCTTCTCGTACTTGTCGAGCAGCGGCGATGCGAGTTGCGACTCCAAAACGGCAATATACAACTCGTCGTTGCGATATGGCGAGTTGGGGTCGTGCAGAACCTTATCAGCAAGCATTCCGAAGTAGTCGAACATCTTCTTCGACACCGATGCCCTCTGCATAAGTTGGCGAATAGGCTGCTGGTCGAATGGTCCGACAAAGTTCGCAACATAGGCGGCATAGGCTCTCAACATCTCCACCGTGTCGGCTTTGGTTGTGTAGAGCGTGTCGGCAAAGTCGAACTTATCCCAATAGTGGTCGCAGAGGTAGGCTCGGTGCTGCTCCTGCGGTATCTGCATCGGCACTTGCACATAGCGGAAGTGGTAGCTCTTTGTCTGGGCTGGTTTGCTCTTTCGGGGAGCGCAACCCAGACAAAGTGCCATCAAAACTATCGCTATTGCAAATCTTCTCATAGTGAAAACTTATCGTGCCACCAACGAGTAGTCGGTACCCTCGGTAATCTCGGTCTCGGTAAATACATTGCCGTAGCCGTCAGTTGCCTCGACTCTGATTTGAGCATCCTTATTCTTCAACTGATACTTGTAGAGGTGGTAGCACTCCGACCAAGCCGAGCGACCCTCGTAGTAGTTGTAGTAGAAGGCTGCGGTGTACCAATCTACGCTAAGCTCTATGCCATCTGCAGCACGGCGTGGGTCCTCGTAAGTGTAGCTTCCAATACAAGCGTTCGAAGGCAGATTGATTGCTACCTTCTGCATATTACCTGTGTGAACGCCATCTTCGTAGACCTTCACAACCCACTTGCTATCGGCATTATAGATATTGGCTACGAGGTAGTCCTCGCCAAAGGTGAAGGCAAAGTAACCGGTCTTTTCGTAGGTATCGGTGCTCTTGCGTGCTCTACCTGTGATTGCGTTACCACGGTGCAGGCGCATCTGCTTATCCTTGGTGTTCATACCCTCGTTTACGCCCATAAAGTAGGACTCTACAAATTTGTTGCCATCACATACGAATACATTGTAGCCGGTAGGTGCACCGTCGCAAGCGATGTTTCCTCGCCACCATACACCGCACAATGCACCAACATTGTGGTCGTAGAGTTTTGTGTGAGGACCATTTGCCTCCTCGACTGCGTACTCAAAGTTACGAGAGTAGTGGGTGTGACCCGATACGATGTGTGCCTCTTGGAACTCGTTGAGCAGATTCTCCACCTGCTCTACATAGTTTCCGGTGTTGCGGAAAATTGGAGCGTGAACACACAAGATAACCATCTTGTCCTTTGGTACAACTGCCAAATCCTGCTTCAACCACTCGTGTTGGTGTTTGAGGAAGCCCTCAGCATACTTGCCGCTCTTGTCAGCGTGCTGGTAAACGATGTTACGCATACTTATGATATGCACATCGCCACGATTGAACGAGTAATCAACAGGGCCAAATATAGCCTCGTGGTTACGCTGAGCCTTCAACTCGAAGGTTGAACTACGCTCATCAGCACTGATAGTTACGCCATTACCATAGTAGGTGTTGTCGTGGTTACCATAGGTCTGGAATACAGGCAAACCGGCCTTATCTACGGCGAAAGCATCACGCATATCATCACGCAAACTCTCTGTGTTTGTACCGTCGCTGTTTGCGATGATATCACCAAGAGTCATACCGTAGCAGTTGATACCGCTCGCCTTCACCTCCTGACTGTGCTTATTGATTGCAGGCACAGCCTCGGTGTTGAAGCGGTTGAACTGCGTGGTGTTACGCACCTGAGGGTCGCCAATAGCGAAGAATGCGAACTTCTTCTCCTTGCCACCTGCAAGTGGGGTGAGTGTAAAGTCGTACTGTGGAGAGTTGCTTGGATATGGCTTGTAGAAACAAGGCTGACCAAACTCGTTGATTGGCACCTCATACTCTGCTGGCAACGAGATATAGATGTACCAAGTATCCTTTGTTACATCGTTCATCTCGTAGTAGCCATTTGCGTCGGTTGTCACAACACGGAAACCGTCGCTTACCGCTACTCCTGCGATAGGGTTACCGTTTGTATCCTTCACATAGCCATATACATTCTCGTAGAAGATTTCGAACTCATCCTCGTATGAGTCGAGCATATCCAACTCGCCACCTACACCTGCGGTGTAAGTAATTGGTTTGAACTCACGAACAATGCCCGCTTTAATCTCTCGGTTGCTCATTGTGCGCACCATCTTCTCGCCCGAAGCCTCTATGAACTCAATCTTGCAGATGCCGGTCTCGACGGTAGGAAGGGTGATGTAGAGCACCTTCTCGGTAGTGGTCGAGAGGGCAAAACTCGACGGCAATGTGTAGGTGATGTGGTCGGTTGCAGTTGCGCTTGCTGCGATAGTTGCATCGGTGCAATTAACATCGAACTCTCCCGAGAGTTTCACCCCCTCGGTCGAGGTGATAACCACCTTCTCCAAGATGACGCCATTTGTCGAAGCCTTTACAGGGAAGCGCAAAACACCAGCGAGGTGCTTCAACTCCACATTGTCGCCCTTGTTTGCTACATATCCGCACATCGGAGCTGCGCCCGCAGCGAAAGTACCCTCTGTGTAGCTCTGCTCAGTCGGAAATACAACCTTCGATGCCGAGAGTCCCTCGGTGTAAGGGTAGGTGATGTTGTAAGGCGCACTTGCGGTTACCGTAAATGTTGCAACGCTCTTATTCGATGGGTCGATTGCAGCCTCCGACGAAACGCCATTTACTGCGATGCAATCGCTCTCGCTCCAAAATACGGGGTAGGTGTCACCATTCTTCTCGCCGAGCGATGTACGGGTTGGCTCCAACGAAATCGAAAGGGTTACCTCCTCACCATTGACAACGGTCGTTGTCGGATCTGTTTGACAGCCGAAAAGTGCGATAGCGCAAACTACGACTGCGATTAAGCGTGTTGTAAATTTCATATAGTTTAGGTTTTTTATGTTATTGCGGTTTCTTGGCGAGGGTATAGTCTGTTCCCTCGGTGATTTTGGTCTCGGTATATTTGTTGCCAAAGCGGTCGGTTGCCACAACATTAATCTTGGCGTTCTTATTCTTCAATTTGTATTGGAACAGATGCCAACAAACATTATAGGCTCCGTTACTTGGCGAGGTTGCGCTCGATGCACGATTCAAAATACCGACATGAAGTCCTGTGGCGTAGAAGTCGGTGCTTGTAACCACTCCGTCTGCTGCTCGGCGAGGATTGTCGATGGTGTAGCCACCAATCAGCGCCGAGAATTTTGGCTGCGACTCGGTAACTTTGGTCATATCGCCCGAATAGACATCGTCTTCGTAGACCTCGATTTTCCACTTGCTGTCGGCATTATACACATTTGCCAACAATACATCGTCGGCAAAGTTGAAGCCGTAGTAGCCCTTCACGCCATAGCTGTTCGAACCCTCAATCGGACCACCCGTAACGGCATTACCACGATATAGGCGCATCTGGTGCGAGCGAGTATTCATACCCTCGTTGAAGCCCATATAGTACCAATCCGAGAAGGTGCTACCCTCGCCGATAAAGACATTGTAGCCGTTTGGAGTGCCGTCACCTGCGATGTTTGCACTCCACCACGAGCCACATACAGCGCAAGTGTTGTGCTCGAATATCTTATAATTTGAGTCCGACTTGGTTGTATGCTCATAGAGTTGCTGTCGGTGGATGTGTCCCGACAATACGTGCGCCTCTTTGTATTGGTCGAGGAGCGAAAGGACCTGTTGTGTATAGTTGGAGGTGCCATTGAATAGCTGGATATGCACGCAAAGCACCACCATCTTATCCTTTGGCACGAGTGCCAGATCCTGCTTCAACCACTCGTACTGCGAAGGGAGGAAACCTGTCGAATAGCCGGAGCCCGAGGTCGCACTCGGATATACGATATCTCGCATACCGATGATATGAACATCGCCACGATTGAACGAGTAGTTTACGGGACCAAACATATCCTCGTGCTCACGCTGCGCCTTCAATTGGAAGTGCGAATTGCGCTCATCGGTAAAGAGCGGTAGATTGGTATTGCAGAAGGTGTTGTCGTGGTTACCCATAACCTGGAATACAGGCAAACCGGTCTTGGTGATTGAAAAGGCATCTCGCATATCATCACGCATACCCCCTGTGTTGTTCGAGTCGCTATTCGAGATGATATCGCCAAGTGTTATGCCGTAGCAATTGATGCCCTTTGCAGCAAGCTCTTGTCCGTGAGCATAGATCTCTGGTATCGCCTCTGTGTTCAGACGGCTCAAAGCCGAAGCCTTCGATACTTGCGGATCGGCAAATGTGAAGAGCGCAAACTTCTTCTCCTTGCCACCCTCCAATGGTGTCAGCGTAAAGTCGTAGCGATCGCCACCCTCAGGGTACGATTTGTAGAAGCAAGGCTGTCCGAACTCGTTGGTCGGCACCTTGTACTCGGCAGGGAGCGAGATGTAGATGTAGCGAGTATCCTTCGATACATTATCAATCTCGTAGTAGCCGTTTGAGTCGGTTGCTGTCACCGAGAAACCATCGGATACTGCAACGCCCGATATAGGCTTACCGTTGGTATCCTTAACATATCCCTTGACGGTAGGGTAGAATATTATAAATGCATCCTCCTCTACTACCAATGGCGACAATGCCGTATTGAAACCTCGCTTGTAGTTTATGGTCTTGAACTCTCGAACTACACCAGCCTGAACACTCTTGCCGTTCCACGAGCTCACCATCTTCTCGCCCGAAGGCTCAACGAACTCCACTACGCAGCTGCCAACCTCGCCCGAAGCAATCGAAACGAAGAAGTTGCTTGCCTCAGTTGTCGAGAGTGCGAAATTGTCAGGCAACGAGTAGGTGATGTTGCTCGACGACTCCTCGCAAGCGGTTATTGTGCCTGCGCTGCAATTGACAGCGAACTCGCCCGAGAGCTTTGCACCATCAACCGAGCGTATCACAATCTTGTCGAGGATGATATTCTCTTTGCTACCAATAACGGGGAATTTCAGCACACCAACCAAGTGCTTCATCGTTACGGTTGCGGAGTTTGTTGCATATCCGCACATTGGCGCACTGCCCGATGCGAATGTACCCTCGGTGTAGTGCTGCTCGGTCGGAATAACCACCTTCGGAGCGTCGGCCGTTGTTGTTGAGGTGTATGGATAGACGATGTTTAGCGGATAGTTTGTCGCCTCGACCTTGAACTTTGCCTCGGTGCAGTTCTCGCCATCGAGAATCGCCTCCTCGGAGAGGGTGCCGTTTATGACAATCCTATCGCCCTCGCTCCAATATACAGGGTAATTCTCACCCTGCTTTGCGCCAAGCGAGGTGCGTGTCGGCTGGGTGGATATGGTTAATTCGGTTACGCTGCCACCTGCTGCAATATTCTTGTCGTTGATGTCGGTTGTGCAACCAATCATCAACAATGCAAGAGTCGCAACTGTAAATAAAAACTTCTTCATCGGTTAGTAGGTTTGTTTGTTTGTTGGTTCTGTTGAGGTGCGCCACCCGAAATAGTTGTCGTAAAGGCACATTTCAACCCTACAAAGGTAATCAATTTTATTATATAATAAAATTATCTTTGGCATAAATATGCTTAAAGGGTAAAAAGTCGCCCTGTCGCCATCTTGGCTCAATTCTTGCGCTGTGTCGAAAACGACAACAAAAAATCGATAAAATATGGAAACAAAAAAGACAACAACAGGGTTTCGTCTATCGGTTGCGACCCTGGCAATTATGAATGTTACCGCAGTGGTCAGTCTGCGAGGTCTGCCTGCGGAGTCGGTCTATGGACTCTCCTCGGCATTTTACTATCTCTTTGCGGCGATAGTTTTTCTTATTCCTACGGCACTTGTGGCGGCGGAGTTGGCGGCTATGTATTCCGACAAACAGGGTGGAGTCTTCCGCTGGGTAGGCGAGGCTATGGGCGCACGAATGGGCTTCTTAGCGATTTGGATTCAGTGGATTCAATCGACCATCTGGTACCCAACGGTTTTGACCTTCGGAGCGGTTTCGATAGCCTTTATCGGTATGGATCAATCGCACGATATGGCTCTCGCCTCGAACAAGGTCTTCACCCTTATCGTGGTGCTTGCAATCTATTGGGTAGCGACATTTATCGCCCTGAAAGGTCTGAGTTGGGTAGGTAAAATCAGCAAGTGGGGCGGTCTTATCGGTACGATTATCCCTGCCGGTCTGCTTATCCTTATGGGTATCGCCTACCTTGCTACGGGAGGCCATAACAATATGGATATGTCGCAGGGTTTCTTCCCCGACTTGTCCAAATTCTCCAACCTCGTCTTGGCAAGCGGCATCTTCCTCTTCTACGCAGGTATGGAGATGATGGGTGTCCATGTTATGGAGGTCGATAACCCTCGCAAGAACTACCCGAAGGCGATTTTACTCGGCGCACTCGTTGCGGTTTTGATATTCATTTTCGGTACCTTCTCGCTCGGTTTTATCGTGCCTGCCAAGGATGTGAATCTCACCCAATCGTTGCTCGTGGGCTTCGACAACTACCTCTCTTATTTCAAACTCTCGTGGGCTTCGCCTATCATCGCTATTGCGCTGATGTTCGGCGTGTTGGCGGGCGTGCTTACTTGGGTTTCGGGACCTTCGAAGGGTATCTTTGCCGTGGGTAAAGCGGGCTATCTTCCACCATTCTTGCAGCGTGAGAATAGCAATGGCGTGCAGCGCAATATCCTCCTTATTCAGGGCGCAATCGTCACCCTCTTGGCACTCCTCTTTGTGGTTATGCCGTCGGTGCAGTCGTTCTATCAGATATTGTCGCAGCTCACCGCACTTCTCTACCTCATAATGTATATGCTGATGTTCGCCTCGGCTATTGTCTTGCGCTATCGTCGTGCCAACACCGAGCGCCCATTCCGCCTTGGCGGAAATGCCACTATGTGGATCATTTCGGGCATCGGTTTCCTCGGCTCACTCCTCGCCTTTGTGCTGAGTTTTATCCCACCCGCACAAATCGCAACCGGTAGCACAACCGTGTGGTACTCCGTACTCTTTGGCGGTGCCTTTGTGGTTATAATTATACCTTTTATTATATATGCGCTTCGCAAACCGACCTGGCGTAGTCCTGGGGCTGTGTTTGCGCCATTCGAATGGGAAAACGAGCGCAAATAGTTGGCTCTTTTTGCACGAGTGCTTCGGACTCCGAAATGCTCACATAGGTCTACTATGCTCCGCTTTCGTCGCCTAGCATCGCACAAAAATAGTTCGATTATTTAGCTTTTTTATTTTTGGAACGAATCGGCTCTTTTTGCACGAGTGCTTCGGACTCCGAAATGCTCACATAGGAGTTGAGAGTGGAGAGTTGAGAGTGGAGAGTTAAGAGAGTTGAGAGCAAGTTTTAATAAAGGTTGTTAAGGGTGATTAAGGGTAGTTAAGGGTTATTAAAGTTTTTTTATCGCATCAGCGCACCCTTAATAACCTTTAATAGCCCTTACCAGCCTTTAACAACCCTTAATCCTGTTGCGCCGTGATAACCGGCGGAGTCCGCAAACGCCAACATACCCCTCTGCCCTTCGGGCACCTCCCCTAACTTAGGGGAGGAAATAGAGCCACAACAATTAGTGGAGCGGAGCGAAAAGTCCCCCTCACAGGAGGGGGATTTAGGGGGTGGGTAACACACTTGGACAATTCGCATTGCGAATTTGTCCCCCTAAGTTAGGGGGACGAGCGAAGCAGAGGGGGTATGTAAAAAAAGCAACAGCGATGCACCGCATCGCTGTTACCTTTAATTATCAATTGTCAATTATCAATTGTCAATTTTTTAGTAGATCAGGTCATCCTCTTCCGAGCCGAAGCCTGGGAGGGTTGTTCCTGTACTTACGCTGTAACCACGCTCGGCTACAACCTCGAAAATATCAATCTGTGGAGCAGTGTAGCCCAAAATATTTCTTTTCATATTGCCTTCAAAAATTTAATGTTTAAACTACTCTGTTAATTACTCTGCATATTCCGGTGTTGCATCGATTGCGCTGATGTAACCACACGACTGTGCCTTGGCAGCTGCCGAAGTGAAGGTGTGGTCACCCGAGAGCCAAGCTGCATAGTTGCTTACCGAGAGAGTACCCGGAAGATTTACCTTCTCGGTTGTTTGATTATACTCATCCTCAATAATTCCTGTGGTAGTCTCGATAGTACCACCTGCGTGGCAGTTGGTGAGTGCTGCCGAGCTAACATTGCCGATGATTGCACCAACAGAGTTGTTGCAAACTGTGCCACTTACGGTGTGAGTATCCTCGAAGTCGATAGCGGTAATTTTGCCGTAGAACTTGGCATTGCTCAATGCAACAGCGTGAGTACCTGCAATGCCGGCAACGAGACCATTCTTCTTAGCCGTTGGCTTCCAGTTATCTCCACCTTCGTTTGTAACGGTGATGTTACCAGTGCAAACCAAGTTCTCGCATACGGTTGGAACCTTGGCACCTGTCTGACCGAACAAACCAGCGAAGCAGAATGTACCACTTGCAGATGTACCTGCATAGTACATATTACCGCTGTTCGAAATGGTACCACCGAGCGAGTGCGAATTGCCTGGTGCTACACCTGCAATACCTCCGTATGAAGAACCGCCAGTATCCTTGTTGATGATGCCGATGTAGATATTTGCGCTATTCGATACGCTATTCTTTGTGGTAAGGACACCACCACTGTGCCAGCCGAGGAAGCCTCCTGCGCGCGACTGGTTCGAACCGCTTCCGTTAGGGATGGTGTTCTCGAGTTTGATACCCCACTCAACGTCTGGCTTCATTGTGTTGTGGCAGTTGTCGAGGGTGATGTTTGTCTTCGAACCACCGATGAAACCACCTGCGGTAAATACAACTGCCTGACTCAAACTCTTTGCCGACGCGATAGTACCACTATTGGTACAGTTGGTCAAAGTGTGAGCTGTACGAGTATAACCGAAGAAACCGCCGATATTTACCCAAACCTCGCCATTAGAGTTACTCTGTGCCGAACACTTTGTAAGGGTAATATTACCGCTATTTGAACAATCGGTAACAGCAGTACCAAAGAACTCTGCTGCAAGACCACCGAGGTAGATTGCCAACTTTGAGTTGGTAGTAGCATTAAGGGTTACATTACCGTGGTTCTCGCACGATGTGAGGGTGTTTACTGCCTCATTGCTAGCGTTATATCCGTAGTATGCAGTGATACCGCCGAAGTGGGCCTGAGCATCGTATGTACCCTGGATAGATACATTACCGCCCACGTTGTTCTTTACGCCTTCGAGGAGGCCAGTTGCGTGACCAGCAACACCACCGATGCGTGCTACGCCTGTGATGTGTGCAGTCGAAGAGGTTGTAATAGCACCGCTATTGGTACAGTTGGTCATAGGACCATAAGAGTATCCGAGAACACCGCCGATGTAAGCAGTATCGTCGAGCTTACCATTGATGGTGATATTACCGCTATTGCTATAATTGTGGTAGTCGTTAGCCTTGATACTTGTTGCTGTACAGCCTCCGATGTAGATACCAAGGGTGCTTGCGTTCATTGTTACACCCTTGTTGATGGTGATGTTACCGTGGTTTACCTCTGTGCCATCAACACCATTTGAACGGTTGTAACGCTGTGCAACGCAACCCGAGATGTAGATGGTGTTAGCAGTGATGTTCAACTCCTCGCCCGAAGCCTTACCGATGGTAATGTTACCGAAGTTCTCCTCCTTGCCCTCTGCAGGACGCTGCACGTGACCGCAGATACCGCCAATATCCATCTTGTAGAAAGTGGTCTGCGACTCGGTTGCCGAAGAGTGCTTCGATGTAGAGGTATATACATTGATGTCGCCACGGTTTGTGTTATCCTTGTGAGCGCCGTCGGTTGAGTGGTAAGCGTAAATGCCACCTACGTTGTAACCCGACTGTGCGTTGGTACGGGTCAATACAACATTACCTTCGAGGGTGATGTCGCCATTTGCCTTATTCTCGCAACCCTGTACTGAGCGGTTGATGTAACCTACAACACCGCCAATACGATAGTAGTTCGAGCTTGATGTTGCAATATCCGAAGCGGTAGAGCCGTAGATGTTGATTGCGCCGTCGTTGCTACATTTGAATAAACCGCCGCCACTTGCGTCTGCAAGACCACCAGCCAAAGCACCCAAAGTACCTGCAACATTCAAACAGCTGAACTCGAAACCGTTATTTACGGTGATGTTTGCGCCAGTGTGGTTTACAAGACCCTGAACAGGAGCAACCGAAGGAACTACAACGCTGATAACGCCACCAACATAGAGCGCCTTAACCTTACAAACGCCAATAGTGATAGCTCCGTAGTTGTCGTTGTTCTGAGCTGTACCATTTGTATAACCTGCAACACCACCAACATTGATAGACTCGTAGCTGATACCATTGTTACCTGCGCCGTTTGCCTTGTAGCTGATTGCGCCATAGTTCTTGTTACCAGTAAAGTCGGTTGTATTGGCTGCTGCACGCAAACCTGCTACACCTGCTACGTGAGGAACATAGAGCAATGCCTCCTGGTTGTCGTGGTAGTTGATAGCACCAGTAGTCTTTGCCTCGTTACCATTCACACAGTTGGTAACGCTACCTTTCTCTGCGTAACCAACAACACCGCCAAGGGCAGGGTGGAGAGCAACTGCGTTGCTGCTTGCTGCCACCTGATTAACGGTGATATTAACCTCGTTGTAGCAAGCAGTAATGTCGCCATAACCCAAACCTACGAGACCACCGTAGCAGATGGTGTTGTACAAGTTTGCATCCGAAGCGATTGTTGCATCAGGGTTGCTAACGGTGATAGTACCCGAAACCTTACAGTTGGAGATACAGCTCTGCTCGCCCTCAGCAAGAACGCAAGCTACAGCACCCAAAACCAAACGGCCATTCGATGCGATATTTACATTTGTCAAATCGACATTCTGAATTGTCGAGTTGGTCGAGCCGAACAATGGAGCAGTCAAGCCGTTGATAGCAAAGCCCGAAGCCTTGCCACCATCGAAAGTGAAGCCGTTGAAGCCCTCGATTGGAGCCCAATCGTAGCCTGTCATATCGATATCTGCAACAACTGCTGCTGCGGTGTACGATGTTGCGAACGAGCCGTCAGCAACTGCATTTGCGAATGCGATTAACGCATCCTTGCTGTCAATCTCGAATACTGTGCCACCTGCCTCGACATCGTTTGCCTGATAGGTGAACTCCTTGAACTCACGAACCATACCTACGGCGATAGGCTTGGTGGTAGAGTTGAACTTCACGGTCATCTTGTCGGTTGCGGTGTGCAAGGTGATTGCGAAAGTGCCATAGTTGCCCGCAGGAACAGCCGCATAGATTGGAGTAGCCTCTGCGCCGAGTACGAGTGGCTCTGCGAAGGTTACGGTTACGGTGTTCGATGCACCCTCCTGAGCTGTCAAAGTGCCATTTGTGCAATCAACGGTGAAAGGACCTGCAATTTTGCCAAGCTCCGAAGTGAAGACAACGCTTGTGAGAGCCTCGCCATTACCCTTAACCGCCAAGCGGAGAACGCCTGTGAGGTGGTGGAGCTCGATAGCATTGCCAGCAGTTGCTGCATAGCCATACATTGGCGCTGCCTTTGGTGCAAAAGTGCCAACAGTGTAAGGCTGCTCAGCCAAGAAATTTACAACATTTGCACCCTCGCTTGCAGGGTAAACGATGTTGTAAGGAGCGGTGAGCACCTCTCCGAACGAGAAGGTTGCAGCAGCGTTGCCACCCTCTGCCAATGGTGCCGACGCCACGCCGTTGATAGCGATCTGGTCGCCTGCGCTCCAATAGAGTGGGTACTTGCCGTCAGCATTACGCTCGCCGAGTTGAGTTCTGCTCTCCTCCAACGAAACGGTGATCTGGGTCTTACCCCCCCCCTTGCCGACCTCGATACCGAGGTCCTCGGTTGTGTCTGTTACGCAAGAGAATGCGAACATTCCCGCCACAACCGCCATGAAAATTTTTGTCAAATTTTTCATCATTTTGTTTTAGGTTTTAGTTAAAATTATATGAAATTTGTTTGTTTTGCGTTCATATATATTTACACGGATGCAAATGTACGAATAATATTTTATTTTATAAAATAAAATGCGATTTTTTATGAATAATTCACTCGATAAGGATTTTTTGCCGAAAATTTACTATTTTTGTTACACGGAGATTTAACCTTTTGCCACAAAGGTTATCTTTATAAGTGAACTCGGATAGATGAAGGAGACGGCAACAGAGTTGATTGCTCAATTGAGGAGCAATGCGGTCGAGGTATTCGATCGGCTGATTGAGCAATATGGCGACAGGCTCTATTGGCATATCCGTCGTGTGGTTGTAAATCACGAAGATGCCGAAGATGTCCTGCAAGAGACATTCGCCAAGGCCTACACCTCGATTGCCGACTTCCGAGGCGACTCCGAGAGCTCTTTGACAGCGTGGTTGTATAGGATAGCGACCAATGTCGCCATAAATGTGCTGCGCAGACGTAAAAAGTGGGCGTTCTCGTCGCTCGACTCGGTGCGAGGAGACCTGCTCGCAACCTTCGAGCACGAGATTGACCCCTCGGCCGACGAGATTGTGGTGCGACTGCAAAAGGCGATTTTGGCACTGCCCACCAAGCAGCGATTGGTCTTCAATATGCGCTACTACGACGAGTTGTCGTTCGAGCAGATTTCGCAAGCTACGGGCGATAGCGTCTCGACGCTGAAAACCAACTACCACTACGCAGTCAAAAAGGTTAAGGAACAGGTTAGAGTTATTGAGTTAGAAGATTGAGTATGAAAGATTTGAAGCAGATGCCTTACAAGGTGGAGGAGGGGGCTGTTGAGCGTGCAAAGTACCGTGCAAAGATGGCGGTGCGAGAGGCTGCTCACCAGGTAGAACGCCGTTGGTTTGGTGCTCAGTGGCGTTGGGCTACTGCGGTAGCTGCGGTGGCTATCGTGGTTGTCGGAGTGATAGGTTTTGTGAAGTATTACGACGAGATTATCAAACCACTCTCGCCTATGGAGGAGCTGATTGCCGAGATGCAGTGCGCATCCGACGATGTTATCAGCGAGTGGGCGGTCGATACTTGCTACTACCTCGAAGATGATAGTTCGTTATAATTTTTTTAATGTCAGATAATTATGAAGAAGATTTTTGTATTGTTGGTAGCCTTGGCTACAATGTTTGCGCAGGATGCCTTCGCACAAGATAAACCACAACTCACCGAGGAGCAGAAGGCAGCAGCCAAGCAGAAGCGTGAGCAGTTGATGCAGACTCGCTTGGAGTTGCTCAAAACCGAGTTGCAACTCACCGACGAGCAGTCGGCAAAATTCGAGCCTATCTATCGTCGCTATCGTGGCGAGATTCAGCGAGTTACAGGCTCGAATAAGGAGGCTCGCATAAAGCGAGATCAGATAACCAACGAGAATGCTTTGAAGGTGGTGTCGTCACGCTTGGCAAACAATATCCTCACCTCGACCGTCAAGCAGCGTTACCTCTGGCTCTTTGCCGATGTTATCGAGCCGTTGCAGGTGAAAAAACTCTACGATGTTGATGAGAAGGTCTCTCGTGAGGCGCACAAGATTATGAAGTATCGCCAGCAGGCGACGCAGATGGATGCCAAGAATTAATATTTGGCGAATAGTTTTTTTGCAGAAGTGGTGACTTGTAATAAAGTTGCCACTTTTTCGTTATATTTGCACTACAATGTTTATAGCGGTAATAGTTGTAATTTCGTTGTTGCTCGTTTGGGCCGACTGGGTGGCGTATAGGCGATACGTTGCCGGAGCTCGTTTGGCTATATTGCGATGGGGTGTGGCAACGCTCCTTGTCGTAGCCAATATCCTACCCTATATCGCTATGGCAATGATGCGATTTGTCGAAACCTCCTCGATGGTACCGATGATGTGGTTGCTTACCATTTATACGCTACTCTCTTTCATACGTTTTGCTCTGTATGTCGGTATCCTTCTGATTAAAAATCGTTACATAAAGTGGACGGTTGGTCTTCTACTCTGCACGATTGTTGCTTGGGTACTGCTTGTCGGTGTGGTACGCACACGCAAGGAGTTGACGGTGAGGAGTGCCGAGATTGTCTCGGAGCGTTTGCCACAGAGCTTCGACGGCTACCGCATAGCGTTCTTTTCGGATTTGCATATTGGCTCTATAATATCGGTTTCGGATATGTGTCGCAATTTGGTCGAACAGATAAATTCACTCGATGCAGATTTGGTCGTTTTTGGTGGCGACTTAATAAATATTCGTTACGATGAACTATCTCCCGAATTGCAGAATATTTTGGGAGGCATAAAGGCTCGTGATGGCGTGGTTGCGGTGCTTGGTAATCACGATACAGGGGTATATGTCCGTGATACGATAGCACTGCCCTTAGAGGAGAATACTCACCTACTGAAAGGGCGTATTGCGCAGATGAGTTGGCGTGTTCTTGACAATGAAACGGAGTGGTTGGTGCGTGGTAAATACTCATTGACTTTGACCGGCATAGGCTTTTCGCCCGAATTACTCGAACATCGACACTCTGCAAGTGTTGCCGATTCGCTCGACCTGCAACCGATATACGAGAGTGTTCCGAACAATAAGTTCAATATTACGGTGTCGCATATGCCACAACTTTGGCGCAAGGTGTCGGCACTCGGATATGGTGATTTGGTACTCTCGGGCCACGTTCATGCCATGCAGATGAAGGGGTGTATTGGCGATTACGAATTTTCGCCTGCACAACTGATGTACAAAGAGTGGAGCGGACTCTACAATGAGATAACAAGTCAGCTCTACATTACCGATGGTATAGGAAGCGTCGGCTTCCATCTCCGAATAGGCGCACCGCCCGAAATAACGCTGCTGACGCTACGTTGTACTTCTGATTAGTACCTTGCGAGGCTTACGCACCGACACAAAAACTATTTAAGAATGAGACTTTTAGTAACATTTTTGTTGATGTCGGTGGCGATAGGCACGATGGCACAAAACACCTCTCTTACATTTGACGATGCTCTATCGCTTGGTATGGAGCGCAATCCTGCCGTCGTCGCTTCGGAGTATGCCGAGCGTGCTGCTCATCGTGAGCGTCAGGCGGCAATAGGACTCTTTATGCCGAGAATATCGGTCAAGGGAGCATACACCCATCTCGACAAGGATATAAAAATCGATTTCAACCCTATGTTATCCTCGCTCTCGCCTTTGCTTGGCGAGGGCTTGACGGCGTTGGGTCTGGATTTGTCGTACCCTCTGCAACGACGCAACACCGCATTTCTGGGTGGCGATGTTGTGATGCCGATATTTGCAGGCGGTAAGATTTGGACCGCCAACCGAGCCGCAAAAATCAACGAGGAGCGCACCTCCGAGCAGAGCCGTCAGGTGAAAGGCGCTTTGCTGGTGGAGATTGTTGAACGCTATTTTGGTGTGGAGTTGGCAAATCGTGGAGTTGCTATTCGCAAGGAGGTGGTGGAGGTTGTCGGACTACACCTGCACGATGTTGCCTTGCTCGAAAAGGAGGGTATGGCGGTGGAGAGCGAACGACTCTATGCCGAGTATCGTTTGGCGGAGGCGGAGCGAGATTTGCAACGAGCCGAGCTGCAACTCGAAACGGCACGACAGGCTCTTCGGACATCGCTCGGAGAGGAGGGTGTGGTAATGCCTTCTACCCCGATGTTCCTGCTCTCGGCAATCGAGCCGTTGGACTATTTTAGGGCTATGGCACAACTCCACAATCCGCAACTTGGCGAGGTTGATAGGGTGCGTGAGTTGGCAAGGATGAATTTGCGACTGCAACGAGCCAACCTCTTCCCCGAGGTGGTGGCGATGGGCGGTATGGTATTCTGCAACCACCAACTCTCGCCTCTTGTTCCCCGTATGGCGGTGGGTGTAGGGCTGAATTTCAATCTCTTCGATGGTCTGAACAAGGAGTACAAGGTGTCGGCTGCACGCTTGCAACTGCGCCGAGTTGAGGCGTTGGAGCAGGAGGCTGAGCGAGATGTTCTGCTGCTTGTCGAGAGCCTTTACAATGAGGTGCAGTCGGTGCTGGCAACGGTCTCGGCAGTGGAGCGGTCAGAGCGCTTCGCCGAGGAGTACCTCCGAGCCAAACGCAACGCATTCCGAGAGGGTATGGCTACCGCAACCGATATTGTCGATGCTGCGCTAAGCCTCTCCCGAGCAAAGTTGGAGAGGGTGCAAACAGCCTACGAATTCGATATCGCTTTGGCTCGCTTGTTGGATGCTTCAGGTGTGGCGGAGCTATTTTTGCAATACCTCCATAGTAAGACTGCACAATCGGTTTTTTAACAGAATAGAAGTATGAAAAAAACAAATATTTCGCTTATAGTTGTGTTACTATTTTTAATTTCGATAATTCTATTTATAGGCTATCGTTGGGGACGGCAGAGTCGAATTCCGGTACAGGGCTTTGTCGAGTGTCGCACTCTGCGCCTTGCCTCTAAACTTGCAGGGCGTATAGAGAAGGTCTTTGTCGAGGAGGGCGACTCGGTGCGTAAAGGCGATACACTCTATGTAATATCCACGCCCGAACTCGATGCAAAACTTCGGCAAGTCGAGGCTATGTTGAGCGAAGCAAGGGCGATAGACGAGAAGGCGAAGGTGGGCACTCGTCGACCTATAATTCGCTCAGCACACGATATGTGGCAGAAGGCGAAGGTGGGAGTCGGACTTGCCCGCAAGACCTACGAACGAGTGCAACGACTCTATGCCGAGGGTGTTGTGCCGGCACAAAAGCGAGATGAGGCATACGCCTCGTTGGAGGCAGCAAAGGCTACCGAAAGAGCTGCCAAGTCGCAATATCTGCTGGCGGTAGAGGGTGCTTCAAAAGAGGATAAGGAGGCTGCGGCTGCGCAGGTGCAACAGGCGCAGAGCGTTGTTGAAGAGGTTGAACGATACTTGGCAGATAGGGTGGTCTGCGCACCTACCGATGGCGTGGTGGCTACGGTTGTGGCGAACGAAAGCGAAATTGTCGGTAGTGGCTATCCCGTTGTTACAATCACCGAGAACGACACCGCAAAGGCGGTATTCAATCTCCCCGAAACGCTCCTTCCGCAGGTAGAGTGTGGCAAGCACTTCGAGGCGGAGGTGCCGGCACTCGGCAAGAGGGTAGGCTTCGAGGTTGTCTACATCTCGGCAGAGGCGGACTTTGCCACACAAACAGCCACCTCGGCTCGTGGCGATTTCGATGTTCGCACCTTCGAGGTGCAGATGAAACCATTGAGTAGCGAGGTGCCGTTGCGTGCAGGTATGAGTGTAGTTATCGAGTTGGAAAAACCCGAAAAGCGATGACCTTAAAGCGATTTTGGTCGGGTGTGACGGCTTCGGCAAGGCGTGAAGCGGGGCGCATAGCCATAAATAGGGAGTATCGCTGGGTGATGGTGTGGCTGCCCATCGCAGTGATACTCTTCTTTGCCGTGTTCTTCTCGCAAGAGGTGGTTGGCTCGTTGCCTGTGGCGGTGGTCGACGAGGATAATTCGTACCTCTCTCGTCGATTGGTGTCGATGCTTCGTGCTTCGCACGAGGTTGCCGAGGTGTGCGAGGTTGCCAATATGGCGGAGGCACGCTCCAAGCTCCTTTCGGGCGAGGTTGTAGGGGTTGTGGAGATACCCAACAGCTTTGCCCAAGCAATCCTTTCGGGAGTAACCTCGGAGGTTGTCTATTACGACTCGGGAACAAATATCTCGACCGCTTCGCTATCGTCGAAGGGGGTGCAGACGGCGGTCACATCGTTTGGCGTAGGAGTGGCTCTGCAACGAGCCGAAATTGGTGGTGCAATGCCCGACGAGGCTATGGCGCAGGCTCTGCCGATAGGTTTTACGACCTACGCACTGTTCAATCCGTGGCTCAACTACGCCTACTATGTTGCTCCTTGCTTTTGGGTGCTGATTTTGGTTATAGCCTCGATGCTATCGACTATCTATGCCGTGGGCTCGGAGTTGCGAAATGGCACCTCGGTCGAGTGGTTACGCTCGGCAAATGGCTCGTTGCTGGCAGGTGTGGTGGGCAAACTTGCCCCTACAACGCTCCTCTTGTGGCTCTTGTCGGCAGTGGTTGGGGCGTTGCTTTTCGGAGCGTTTGGTGCCCCAATGCGAGGCTCTTGGGCAGTGCTTGTACTCGGGGTTATGGTGCTGATAATGGCCTATCAGGCGATGGCTCTGGCTACGGTTGCGCTGACCGCCTCGTTCAGACTCTCGCTATCGCTTGGTGGTGGATATTCGGTCTTGGCATTCACCTTCTCGGGCGTGACATTCCCCACGATGGCGATGATTGGATGGGTACAACCCTTCACGATGTTGTTTCCCTACACCTACTTTATGGAGCTATATATCGACCAAGTAGTTCGGGGTGTTGAGTGGTGGCGATCAATGCAGGATGTGGCGGCAATGTTGCTCTTTTGCCTATTGCCACTATTTGTTGCGGGAAGGCTGAAAAGAGTCGCTGTAAATCGTAAATATTGGGGCAGACTATGATCTCTAAAAATAGATTCTCAATCCTTAATTCTCTATTCTCAATTTTCAGAGAGGAGTGGCGCAGTGTGTGGCACGACGAAGGGGTTGCGTTGATTGTGATTGTCGCCCTCTTTATATATGGCATATCCTACTCGCTGGGCTATGGTGGCGAGGTGCTGAATGAGGTGCCTATAGCGGTTGTTGGTGGCGATGATAATGCTGTAAATCAGCGTATTGTAAGTATGCTCAATGCTTCGCCAAAGGTGCGTGTGGCGTATCGTGTTGGCGATATGGTCGAGGCAAAGCAACTGCTTGCCGAACGCAAGATTTGGGGTGTTGTAGCACCCTCGCCCAACCTCGAAAAGGATATCTTGTCTGCTCGGCAAGGCAAGGTGGCGATACTTGGCGATGCGAGCTACTTCTTGGCATATCGTGAGGTTGTCGAGGGTGCGGTTGCGGCTATTCAGCAACTCAACGATGAGATTATCGTCGAACGCAATGGAGCCTACACTCCGCCCATAATCTACGAGCAGCGCAACCTCTTTAACCCTTCGCTTGGCTACGGTATTTTCGTTATGCCGGCGATAATTTTGCTGATTGTGCAGCAGACCGCACTGATAGGTGTAGGTATGGTCTCGGCAACACGCCGAGAGCAAGGTCTGCGCTATCCGTCGAGGTCGCCATTGGCTATAACCATTGGTCGCACCCTCGCCTATCTCGCTATCTACGCCCTCACTTTGGGCTTTATGCTCACCGTTCACTACTCATTGTTCGACTATCCGATGCGAGGCGTGTGGTGGCGATGCGTGGCGGTTGTTGCGCCCTATCTTTTGGCGGTGATACTCTTGGCGCAAGCTGTTGGCTCGCTCTTTCGTCATCGAGAGAGCTCTCTTCTATGGTTGTTGTGGCTCTCTGTTCCGTTTCTGCTGGTCAGTGGAGCTTCGCTACCTCGGCAGGCATTCCCCGAGTGGCTATATATAGTAGGTCGGGCGGTGCCAAGCTCCTCTGCGGTCGAGGCGTGGATAGCAGTGCAGTCGAGGGGCGCATCGCTTAGGGATGTCGCACCCGAACTCACAACACTATGGCTCTTGGTAGCAATCTATGGCGTAGGTGCTGTAGTTGCAAATAGGAGCCAGAGCGGTTGATTTGTATTTTTGCGAAAAATTTGTATTTCTGCGAAAAATGACTTAATTTTGCTAATAACAATCAAAATAAAAATTAGCAGATATGAAAAAGTTAACCTCACTATTTGTGCTTTTGTTGGTGTCGGCATCGGCTTGGGCATCGACGCCAAATAAAATTATTGTACCCAATGTCGAAGGTCGTTTGACACTGAAGGGCGACTTCCACATCCATACAATGTTCTCCGATGGCTCGGTTTGGCCCGAGGCTCGTGTGCAGGAGGCTTTGTGGGAGGGACTCGATGTGTTGGCCATTACCGATCATATCGACACCCGTTCGCAGCGATGGACAAAGAGGGGCTATCTCTCGGCAAAGTGCGACCGCAACACCTCGTATGAGCTTGCAAAAGAGGCTGCCGAGGGCAAAGACCTCATTATTATACACGGAGGAGAGCTCTCTCGTCGTGCACCATCGGGTCACTGCAATGTTCTCTTCGTGAAGGATAACAACAAGATTGTGGCCGAGGCTGAGAAGTTTGACCACGACAACGAGTTGGCTACAGTTGCCGGCTTGAAGGCGGCTCGCAAACAGGGTGCATTTGTTATGTGGAACCACCCGAATTGGGGTAAATATGCTCCGAACGAAACTGTTATGCGCCCCGTGCACAAGAAACTTATCAAGGAGGGTGTAATCGAGGCTATTGAGGTCTATAATGCCGACTGTGGATATAGTGCAAAGGCTCACGATTGGTGCTTGGAGCATAATCTTGCCATTATAGGTTGCTCCGATGCCCACGCACCAATGTTGATGAATGTCGATTATATTGGTGGCAAACATCGTGTTGTTACCCTTGTCTTTGCGAAGGAGAAGACCGAGGCGAGTGTGCGAGAGGCGATGAATGAGCGTCGCACTGCAATTCTTGCTGAGGAGATGGTATATGGCCGAGAGCAGGACCTGAAGCCTCTCTTTGAGGCGTGCGTTCTGGTTAAGGATGTTAAGTGGGATGGCAAAGGCGTGGTATGCACCTTGGAGAATGTGTCGAGTATTCCTGTTCGCCTCACCAAGGCCCCAGGCTCGGAGAACTATTGGTATTCACGCTATATAAATCTCCCTCCATTCTCATCGAAGAGATTGTCGGTACGCCCATTGCTCATCGACAATGTCCAGCCTAAGTTGGATGAGTCAGTAAAGGAGGTTGTTGCCAACTTCTTTGTAGAGACATTCCATATTGGTGCAAACAAACCACTCCCAATAGCTCTGAAATTCGAGAAGTAGGGTGTTGTCATAAACAAAAAGATATAGCCAAGCGGTTCGCTTGGCTATATCTTTTTCTATCCTCTAAGGCTATCGTCTATATCCCCAACCGCCTGCCGAGGTGCCACGATTAACACCCACCGAGCCGGTTGACTCCTTGTAGCCATAGTCCGACATCTTGGTTGAGCCCTTCTTGCCGAAGTGGCGGAGGTTGTAGACAAACTGCACCGAGAAGTAGCGACCGATACAGCTGTTCCAAGCATTCTGCGTATATCCCGAGCCTGTCGAGCGAACAAACGATGTGTTCTGGTTGAGAAGGTCGTTCACGCCCATCTGTACCTCGCCTCGCTTGTTCTTGAATACCTTGCAACCGAGGTAGAGGTTACACAATACATAATCCTCGTTATACTTGTTGGTAAAGCCGAGATACTGTACATACGATACACCTGCCGTAAGGGTCAATCGCTTCAAGAATACCCACTTCAAGTTTCCATTTACCGAGTGGTTGAAGTAGTTGTTCTTCTCGGTTTGACCGATAGTATTCCAAGCCTGGTTGTATGTTCCGTTCCACGACACGGTGAAGTCGAGATTCTCGGAGATGTTACTACCGATAGTTACGCCCGCATCGTAACCGATATTGTTGGCGTAGTTGGTCTGGAACTTGTGGTCAATCATATTCTGCAATACATTGCCACTCTCCGGAGTTACATATATTGCCGACGGAATGCGATTGTACGACACACCACCCTTGATGTTGAGGTTACACTTCATAAACGACAACGGCAAACCGAGCGAAATATGGGTGCGAGCCGAGTAGTAGCCATCCATATTCTCGTAGGATGTCACCTCCTTTGGTCGGTATGCTACATCGTTACCATTGCTATCTTTGCGTGTAGGAATTACCAAGTCGCCAAAATCGGCAGGGAGGTCGAAGCCCTTAGGGTTGTTCCAAGTCGATTGCGAGATGTAGTCCTGCTGCATCTGACCCCAGAACATCCACATAAAGGTGATACCCTTATCCACCTTCGAGAGGTTGTAGTGTGCGCTCACATTGTGAGTGAACGAAGGGTTGAGGTCCTTGTTACCTACGCTGATATATTGCGGATTCGACACATCGAAGATGCTCTGCAACTGCGTTACCGAAGGGTTACCTGCCCACGAACGGAGGAATATACGCAAGGTGTTCTCCTTGTTGAAGGCAACATTTGCCATACCGAAGTAGGAGAATTTGTTGTAGGTCTTGTCAATCTTGTCGCCCTGGGTACCTACGATGTTGCCATCGAGGATATCTCGCTGGTACGAGAGATTTATCACTATGGTGTTCTTATTCTTCGCAAAGCGGAAGCCCGGACCTATACGATGTGTCCAGAAACCGCTGCGGAACGCCTGCGACATATTGTCGTTCTTGTCGGTTGCAGGGTTGAACTTGTAGTTGTTGTCGGTATAGTAGGTGCTCTTGTCGTTCATCTCGTGCTCGTACCACATACGATACTGCAACGACACCTGCGCATACTGCGATATAGGCTCGTTGTAGGTTACATTCGCACGCAGGGTATACTCCTCGCTTGGGCGGTGGATATACTGATAGAGTGGAGAGTAGAGCAGTGGATTGTTGCCCAAACCCAACCAAGGTTTACCCTCTCCTGGATTATCTTTGATTATATCCTGATAGTCGCTACTACCGTACTGAATACCATTTGCATCGTTGGCTGCGGTGTACTGCTTGCGCTCGTTGTTCTGATAGTTGAAACGACCATCCACGGTGAGTGTTCTGCCCGGCTTGCCCAACTTGGTGCGCACCTGCAAGAACTCGTTGAAGCGGAATGCATCGAGGTGGCTATGGGTGTGCGAGTTGGTGTAGGAGAGCGACTGATGCGACGACTCCTCCAACTCCTCGGCATACTCATTCTCGCCCGTAGTGTAGCCCTCGCTATCCGACCAAGGGTTGTTGCCCTGATAGGAGAAGCCTGTGCGTGACATCAACGATGCACTACGAGATATCTTCCAATCGAGACGAGCATTGAAACGAGCGTTGTAGTTGACGGTGTTCGACACGCCCTGCTGGTACATATAACCGATAGGCATTGGGCTCTCATACCACTTCTCGGTGCGTGAGTTGTTATCCGTGTCGGTGTGGTTGAAGAAGAGTGAGCCCTGGAATTTCACATTGTTGCGACGACCCCACTCGTCGGAGTAGTTTGCACCAATCGAATTTACCAAAGCAATACCGCTCTGTGGGCGTACCATATATTGACCTACGGCACCACGGCGACCACGGCCTCCACCTTGCTGTCCGCTTACACCCAAGATGTCCTCGAACGAGAAGTTCTGCTGATTGACATTGTTGAACAGACCAATCAACGATACACGAGCATCGCCCTGGAAGAAGTTGATATTTCCGCCTGCTATCCACTTGTGACCCTTTGCAAAGTCCTCGGCATTGTTCTTTTTCCAATCGGGCTCGTATCCTACGCCGGCATACATCTTACCAAACTGACCCTGACGCATACCCTCTTTGGTAACGATGTTGATAGCCTTGTAGCCCTCGCCATCGTCCATACCCGAGAACTCTGCCTGATCGCTCAACTTGTTGAATACCTCGATGCGATCTACCGCCTCGGCAGGCAACGACTTGATAGCGGTGCTGACATCCTCGCCGAAGAACTCCTTACCATCGACAAAGATCTTCTGAATTGTTTCGCCCTGTGCCTCTACTGCACCATTGCTGATGGTAATGCCCGGCATCTTCTTCAACAAGCCCTCGACATCGGCATCGTTCGACACCTTGAAGGCTCCTGCGCTATAACTCAAAGTGTCGCCATTCTGCGATGTGCGCAACGCCTTAACGGTCTTGACTACCGTTTCGATGCGCTTTGCATCCTCTACCATAGTGAGCTTACCGAGCGAGAGCGATGCTCCTGCAAGGCGAAACTCCTTGGTCACATCCTTGTAACCGATGAAGGTTATGAGCATTGTGTAGTTGCCATACGACAAACCCTGAATCGACACATAACCATTAGCACCCGAAGTGTAGTACTTCTTGTTGTCGGGCTTTGCCGTAGGATAGACCTCGATAACGGCACCCGGAACACCCTGCTTGGTCTGTCCGTCGATGAGTGAGAATGTTACCTTGCCCGTCTGTGCCACCGCCGATAGAGCGAAAGCCATAGCAAGAAGTGTCAGAATAATTTTTTTCATTATAGCGTAGTTTTTGTTTGCAGTTTTTGTCTTAGTTTTCCGAAAAAACCGCACAAAGGTAGTGAATATAATCCATTATATTCAACTAAATAGCGACGAATTGGCGAAAAAATGGGGCGAAATGGGAAAAACCATCCGCCCAATAAAAGATTTGTAACTTAATATCTTGGTTATCTCTTCAACCACTCCTTGAAGTCGTGGACCCTCGCCTTAGGGATGACGATGCGCTCGGGAGTTTCGAGTGTGAGGTTAGCCGAAAGGCGACTGCCAAACCATACCGATATATCCTTCACCGCCTTGCGTGAGATGATAAATTGGCGATTTGCACGGAAAAACTCCTCGCTCGGCAATTTCGATTGCAGTGCCTCTAATGTCTGGTCTATCAGATACTTATCGCCCGAGTGGCAATAAGCCGTAACTCGCTCCTCGAAGGTGTGAAAAAAGGCGATATCCTCGATTTTGAGAGGGATAATCTTATCTCGGAAATGGACAAGGAATGTCTGCTCCGTAGGGCGATTTTGAGCCACTTCGTTCACTCGCTCCGAGTACTCTCGGCGTTCGATTGATGTGAGGTGCTGCCACTTGCTGATGGCTCGTTTTACCCCCTCCTCGTTGATAGGTTTCAGCAGATAGTCGATGCTATTTACCTTGAACGCCTCGATGGCGTATTGGTCGTAGGCGGTGGTAAAGATGATTGGAGCAGCGACCTCCACATTGTCGAAGATGCGGAACGAGGCTCCATCCGCCAGGTGGATATCCATAAACACGAGGTCGAGCTCGGGTTTGGTGCGGAAAAACTCCACACTATCAACCACGGTATCGAGAGTATCGACTATCTCGATATCGGGGCATACCTTGTGCAATATCGCCGTCAGATTCTGTGCAGCGGCGGTCTCATCCTCGATAATAACTACTCTAATCATCCTATTATTCGTTTGCTTTTTTGAGTGGCAGACGCACCACAAACTCCTTGTCGTTATCAATAATCTCAATCTCCTGATTGAGCAGTAGCTGGTAGCGTGTGTTGAGGTTCGAAAGACCTATTCCCGTACCCGGATTTGGTTCCAACATTGGTCGCTTCTCGTTGGCTACAACCAGATATCCATCCTCCGTGAAGATGCGCACCGTAAATAGCTTGCGACTGCTTATAGTGTTGTGCTTCACAGTGTTACCAATGAGCGGTTGCAACGAAATAGGTGGCAACTTATAGTCAATATACTGCTCGTCGATGTCGAACTCGAATGCGATTTTGTCGGCATAGCGAATCTTGAACAGATAGCTGTAAGCCTCGGCAAACTGAATCTCCTCACGCAGTGTCACGAAGCTCGAATTGGCTCCATTTTGCGACAGGTAGCGGAAGGTGTAGGAGAGTTGGTCGATATAGTTCAGAGCTCGCTCCTCATCCTTTTCACGCACCAACATCGAGAGCGACGATAGCGAGTTGAAGAGGAAGTGCGGATTGATTTGGCTCGCCAACATATTGTATTTGGTGGTGAGGTTTTCGCTCCGCAATCTCTCGTTTTCGAGCGATATCTGCTGCTCACGATAGATGAGCGTGTAGATGCGGGAGTAGAGAATTACTACCGCCAACATAAAGCACGATTTGAGAATTGCCGCAAACTCCACCAACTGACGACCTTGATAGACTGGAATAACCTCTCCCGAGTGAATGAGTGGCACGGGCGAGATGAAGTAGGTTACTGTCGATAGTACGACGCAGAGAGCCGAGCGAAAAAAGAACTGTTTGAGGGTGTTGTCGTGACCCTTGAAGTTCATTATTGCCAGCAGAATGAACGAGAGTACGAAGTAGAATAAGAATTGGTAGAGCAGAATGTTCCACTGCTTTGACCCACGATAGAGCGCACCATAGTTGAACTCCTCTCCATTGCGCTCGATAACGCGACGCATATAGAGGTGTTTTGCCTCGAAGTTGGTGCGTTCCGACGCCTCTACTATCAACTTATCGCCCTCGTTCAGGTTGAGCCAGTTCAACTTTCGGTGGTCGATATAGACGCTATCGCCCACTTCGGAGATGATGTAGCCGAAGCCGTCGCCATTTACCGATAGTGTGCCTTCAAGAACCACCGACACCGCATCTCTGTTTCTATTGCGGTGTATGCGACGATTGCCCGTATCGGTTTGGCTCGATACAAGTAATAGCAAATACGAGAAGTTGCAGACAAGGCTGACAACTATCGCTACAAAGGCATAGCCGAGATAGGGAGAATGCCCCTTCAAATTCTTAATCATCGGTGATGCTATTTATCCTCTTCGTACCACGAAGCGTAGAGGCGATAGTCGTTGGCTATGCGCTGAATAATCTGCTCACGCTGCTCGGGTGTCACCTCCTTGACCTTCTTTGCAGGTACGCCCGCATATACTGAGTTCGGCTCCAACTTCGAGTTCGACAGAACCAATGCATTTGCTGCAATGATACAACCCGATGCCACTACCGCATTGTCGAGAATGGTAGCACCCATACCGATAAGGCAGTTATCCTCGATTATTGCGCCGTGAATTGTGGCGTTGTGACCCACCGACACATCGTTGCCGATATGGGTCTGCGAAGGCTTTGGCGACTTGTCGTACAGGGTGTGGATAACAGTTCCGTCTTGGATGTTTGTGCGGTCGCCGATAGTGATTTTATTTACATCGCCACGCAATACAACATTGTACCATAGCGACGAATCCTTACCTACCGTAACATCGCCAATCAGCACTGCTGTTTCAGCCACAAATGTTCCCTCGCCAACTTCTGGGGACTTACCCCTAACACTTTTAATGTATGCCATAAACTATAAAAGTTTTCCGTTTTCCGTTTTCAGTTTGTTTTCGCCTCTTGCCAATACGATTCCAACTCGTCGAGCGAAGCCTCGCTCACCATCTTGCCCTGCTCGGCAACTCGCTTTTCGAGGTGGTTGAAACGCTCGATAAACTTCTTGTTGGTGCGCTCCAAGGCGTTCTCGGGGTCGATGCCGCTCTTGCGACAAGCGTTGATAAGGGCAAAGAAGAGGTCGCCAAATTCCGCCTCCAACTTATCCTTGTCGCCACTCTGCATCTCCACCTCGACCTCTCGAATCTCCTCGTGTACCTTATCCCACACCTCGGCTGCCGAGGACCAATCGAAACCTACGGCTGCTGCCTTCTCGCTGATGCGGAACGCCTTGACCATTGCCGGCAATGAGCGTGGCACACCGCCCAGAACACCGCTCTTACGAGCCTTCTTGCGGAGTTTCAACGCCTCCCAATTCTGCTTTACCTCCTCGGGACTCTCTGCCAAGACATCGCCATATACATGTGGGTGGCGATAAATCAACTTGTCGCAAACACCATTTGCTACATCTGCCAAGTCGAACTTGCCCTGCTCCTCGCCAATCTTCGAGTAGAATACGATATGTAAGAACAAGTCGCCCAACTCCTCCTTGATACCCTCCATATCGTCGGCAGTAATTGCATCGACTAACTCGAAGGTCTCCTCGATGGTGTTGTTGCGCAACGAGTGAATGGTCTGCTCTCTATCCCACGGACACTCTACTCGCAGGCGGTTCATCACCTCGATAAGTCGTGCCGTAGCCTCTAACTTCTTATCCATAAATATCCAAATATAATACTACTGCAAATGTATGAAAAAAAATCGGCTCAACAAAATGTCGAGCCGAATATGGTGTTCTTCCAAGTTTGAACGCTTAGTTCAAACTTGGCAAGAACGAGTAGTCCTTAGAGTAGTGGAGGTTCTGCTCAACGAAGTTTGCAGGGTACGAAACCTTAACATCGACAATCTTGTCACCCTCCTTAACCAACTCATACTCAGGGTTTACGAAGCCACCATAAGGCTCGATGTTGAGTGCGTAGTAGCGCTCACGCACCTCCTTGTGGAGCTCGTAGTCGATCTTCACGGCATACTTCTCGATCAACGCCTTACCTGCCTCGAAGTCACCCTCCGACTTGATGCGCTGAATCTCACGCAACTGCTCGCCGAAGATTGTACGCAACTTGTCGAAATCATTTACAACGAGGTAACGCTTGCCATCCTTAACAACCCACTCGATAACATTGTCAGCCTTACCGAGCTCGTAAGCCCACTCCGAGATGAGCTTGCGGTTACGCATATGAGCCTGCTCTACATCCTTACCCAACTCGATACGAGAGAACTGGGTCATCATACCGTTCATCACATACGACGAATACTGAGCCTTAGCAACTTCGAGCGAAGGAATCAAACCAATCTCGATCATCTTCTCGTCACCCAAGTAGTAGAGAGCGAAGAGGTCGGCACGAGTCTCTTCGAGTGGCGACGAATATACGCCCAACTCGGTACCTGTGGTACCAGGAGCCAACTGACCCGAGCCGTGACCAAGACACTCGTGGAGGTCGGTGTGGAGGTTATCGGTGAGGTCACCATAGGTCTCCATCAACTTGATTTCTGCAGGACTGACAACAAACTCCTGTGCAAATCCGTTGCCATGGGCAGCTTTGCTATAAGCCTCGGTGAAGTTGCCGATAGTTACCGATTTGGAGCCGTGTGCACTACGAATCCAGTTGGAGTTAGGCAAGTTGATGCCAATAGCAGTCGACGGATAGAGGTCGCCGGCAAGGATAGCAGCGGTAATCACCTTGGCCGAGACGCCCTTCACGGTTTCCTTCTTGAATCGCTTGTCAACCGGC
>JBGVMU010000026.1:0-28530 GCA_045124955.1 Alistipes sp.
TCTATACATTTCAGTCTTCATTAATCATTCGACTAAGGAAGCCATCAACACTCTCCCCTTCCTCCATTCTATGAACCTTACCCTGTTCATACTCCTCAATTCCGCGTCTGATTTTAGCCTCCAAAGTGGTCTGATCAATGATCGTATCACTTTCTCTCACTGGCACAAGCCTATAGCTGCCGTGACTCCTGGACGTAATCACGACATCATTTGTAAGGGCTAAGTCAAAGTACTTACGCTGGTTAGCCCTGAATTCTCTACTGCTTACTACAACCATTTTCATTCTATTTAGTTTTGCAAATATATCATTTTTCAAATAAAGTACCAAATTGGTACACATTTAAAATTTCTTGAGTTGTAATATCTATAAAAAAGAGATATATTTACACAGTTAAATCGTAATTTATCTACGAGATCGCGTAAGTTCCTATAATCACATAATGTACAATAATGAGTCCTTTTACAGAGAGCAATTTCCTTGATATTATGAGACAGGCAGCTCCTATCAGTAACGAGACTGCTGAACTGCTGGCTGAACATCTTCACCCAACCAGCTTTGCAAAACACGAGATGGTATTGAAGGCTGGGGTGATGTGCAAGTATCTATGGATGATAGAACGTGGAAGCCTACGTCACTTCTGGCTTATGGAAGATGGCAGGGAGATAAACACTTCATTTTCTGTGGAAGGCCACCTGGTCTTCAGCATGGATGAAGTGTACTATGGAAAATTAAGCGAGGAATATGCCGAGACAATGGAACCGGTAGAAGCCTGGAGAATTTCCGTAGAGGATATGAACCTCCTCTTCGAGACCAATCTGGAACTCTGCAATTGGGGACGAATCATCCATCAGAACGAGTACAGGAGACTGCATAGGTCACATAAGGAAAGACTGACACTTTCTGCATCCGAAAGATATAGGATGTTCAAGCAGCAGTTCCCGAAAGTTCACCAGAGGGCCAACCTGGGATTCATAGCCTCATATCTCGGAATCACTCCTTCCACATTGAGCCGTCTGAGAGCTGAAGAATGATTTTGACATAGGACAAATTTATTCTGGACTAAAATTGTGATTTTTGCCACAAATTATTATGATTATGGCACTAAACGACACTAAACGAGAAATCTGGATCGACTGGATGAGGGTAACTGCATGTTTCTTTGTCATGCTTACCCATTGCTGTGAACCGTTTTACTTAGGCGGTGAAGGTTCTCTTATCCTCACGAAAACAGATGCGATCTGGGTATCTGTCCTGAATGTAATTCCAAGAGCAGCAGTTGCTCTATTCGTAATCGCATCAAGCTATCTACAGTTCCCGCTTCACTATGATACAAAAGAATTTTTCCGCAGGAGAGCAGCAAGAATTCTTGTTCCGTTTTTCTTCTGGACAGTGATATATGCTCTTATCTGGGGCGAACCGGTACAGAACTTCAAGGATCTTATGCTCAATTTCAATTATGCGGCCGGACATCTCTGGTTTGTCTATATGATAGTCGGAGTATATCTCCTGATGCCGCTTCTCTCACCTTGGGCAGAAAAGGTTTCCAAAAAGGAATTGCAGTGCTACCTGGCCATATGGCTCTTTACGACCCTCATTCCTTTGATTCGCGGATGGATTGGTGGTCCGGCTCCTGTCATATACGGTCCTTCCGGCATTCCGAATCCGGCAAAATTCCCATTATGGGGAGAAGCAAGCTGGAATACATATGGTTTGTTCTATTACCTGAGCGGTTTCATCGGTTATCTTATGCTGGGACTTTATTTCCGAAGATTTGTCGGAGAATTGTCATGGAAAAAGACTCTGTCTGTCGCACTTCCACTATTCTTCATAGGATTCTCCATATGTTCATTCGGGTTCCTGTCAGGAGTCTGGCAGGATTCCAACGGCAACTTCCCTATCGAGGGTCCTGTCGGGCTCGCTGCTATATGGGAAGTCCCTTGGCTGAATGACGGAGCGGGCATTGCCCTGATGACAATCGCCTGGGTGCTACTTTTCCGCAAAATCACAACCGGAGGCTGGTTCTACGAGAAGATCGTTCTCCAGGTGTCGAAGTCCAGTTACGGCATGTATCTCTGCCATATGCTGCTGCTGGCTACCGTTTCTGCATGGATACGTTCCACTTTCGGACTTGGAGGTGAAGGTATAATGGGCATTTGGACAACACCTGTTCAAATATTGTCAGCAGCTGTAATTTCATTTATAGGAGTGGCAGTATTCTGTGTTCTTGTCCGGAAAATTCCGAAAGTCGGTAAATGGATAATCGGGTAGAACTCCCATTTATCAGCCATGAAAACATCAGCAGGAACAGTGTGATCAGCGGCATTGTTCCTGCTTCGAATTTAAATGAGAGATAAGCCTGGCATATTGTTGGGCTTTCTTGCATATATAAAAGCGGCACTTGCCCTCTGCGCCTTTCTGCGAAAGTCACAGTCATCGACGAAGTCGCTTGAGCGCCAGCGAAAGAACGCAACTATCTATTCCCACCGCACAGGCGAGAATATAAGGACTGCAAGCAGATCCTCAAACTCTCGCTGAACCCAACGCACAAATAAAACGCCCGGCAAGACTTCAGCCAGCACAGTTGTCAGAAGACTTGCCATTAATTCACTCATGTCTTGCAATCCCAAGTGTAATCCCATATATTTACACATATAAATCAGAACCGATCAACGTGAAACACTTACCAAACATCATAACCGCGCTGAGGATGGTGGGCTCAATAGGTCTCCTATTCTGCAATGTAGCAGGATGGCAATTCTGGACACTATATGTCTTTTGCGGCATCAGTGACATGATTGATGGTTGATAGTTACTTTAACAATATGTTTCCTTTCTGAACTCTGAAGGTGTGAAACCAAAGGTTTTCTTGAAAAGACGGCAGAAATAAGACATATCAGATATACCGACCTGAGAGGCAATGTCGCTGACTGTCTGATCTGTGCATTTAAGGAGTTCAGCAGCGATCTTCAGACGAATCTGATTGAGATATTCGACAAATGTTTTGCCTGTCTGTGCCTTGAAGTATGCGCAGAAGGCAGTCTTGTTCATTCCGGAGAATCTTGATATCTCATCCAGTGTTATTTCACGATAGTAGTTGCAGTTCACATACGACCTGATCTGAGAATATCTGATTTCTGTCTTACTCAGTCTCTTCGAGTTGGCAATCTTACGACCTGTCTTATCTTCGGCAATCAGCATCAATATCTCAGCCAATGAGAATATCCTGCGTTCGGTTGACTCAGTGCGCATCCTGAGCATTATAAAGTAGATTTTACGACGAGTTTCCCCGGTAAAGATGACAGCTTTCTTCAAAGACATCAAGTGCTCCATCATATCTGACAATTCCGGGAAACATGATTTTACATTTTTCAAAAATTCATTGTCGAACAGAATGGTCACATTCTCAATATCGCTTCCGTCATTTTTGAAATACCACTGATGAATCATCCCAGGTGGAATCAAGACTGTGTCTCTTGATTCAAAATCCTCGGAAACATCACCAAGAAGGCGTGTACCTTCACCCGTGATGATACATGAAACCTCCCAACTATTCTGCGAATGTATCGGTATCTGCTTATCAGGCGGCAGACTGACGTATGCATATTCAAAGGACTTGTTCATTGCAAAATATTATTAAAATCAATTAAAACCATATCAAACATGCAAAAATATGAATATTGTCCAATAAAAAAAAATATATGTCAAACAAGTGCAGCAAATCCCGATATATCTTTGTAAAAAATACACATATGGACTTTGCCCGAAAACAATCAATCAGCATAGACCTGCTAAGATTTCCGCTCTGCATACTTGTGGTTCTCTGCCACACCAAAATATTATTCGGTATTCCCGGTGTGGGCTTACCGGTTGGAACGTTTCAGCAAGGATTGCAGATTTTCTTATGCGAAGTCATCCCGCATATTGCAGTTCCAGCATTTGTCTTCTTTTCCGGATACCTGTTTTTCTACAATTGCAGTTTTGACAGTTCACTTTTCAAACTCAAATTCATGAGCCGAGCAAGGGGGCAGTTGCTGCCATATCTAATATGGTGCACGATTGGTTTTATCATTGCTGCGTCTACAGGAGAATGCGCTTTTTCATTGAAAAATTTCTTGTGGGGATTTTGGGACACTCGCGCTTGGATGGATCTTCCCTCTCATATTGGTGCTGCTATGCCGGCTGATATGCCATTGTGGTTTCTGCGCGATCTTATGATGATGACAATACTTTCTCCTGTGATATATTGGATCATCAGGAAAACAGGCATTCTGCTGCCGCTTGCAGCCGGAATCTGGTGGTATTCGTATTGGATGCCTAAAATCACGGGCTTCAGCTCAGATATCGTTTTCTTCTATATTTTCGGTGCATATCTTGCCATCAAAGGTGTCAATTTCGTAGAAAAGACATACAAGTTCAGGTGGTTCATATATTTAACAGCTGCCGGACTTATGATAGCCGATTTCATAATTGTCAACGGGAATTTCACATCTCTAGGCAAACTTAAATACTGCTGGCCAGTTTTCAACGCTTTCGTATTCTTTGGAATGTTCGCTGCGGTCCAGATATCAGCATCATTCGCTTCAAAGACTGAGCGTATGAACTTGAAGTTCTGGGGAGGATGCAGTTTCTTTGTATATGCTGTGCATTTCCTTTATTCCCCGCACTTGATGAAGGGCCTTGGATATTTATGGCAGCCAAATAGCGACCTTGGATTTGCAGCTTTTTTCCTTGTGTTTGCAGCTCTGACATTGCTGATTGGTGTAAGCATGTTCTGGGTAATGCAAAAGTTAATGCCAATGACGTGCAATGTGTTAATAGGTGATAGATTAAAATAACTACAAATTATGGCAAACAATGTTTATCTGGCCTCGAAACCGAGGTATGAAATCCTGGATGGGCTTCGTGGAGTCGCATCCGTTTTGGTGGTGTTATTCCACCTACTTGAGACATATTCAAAAGGCCCAGCCTATCAGTTGATCAACCACGGATATCTGGCTGTTGACTTCTTCTTCGTACTATCTGGATTCGTAATCGGATATGCGTACGACGACCGATGGGATAAGATGACGACTTGGGGATTTTTCAAGAGACGTCTTGTCCGTCTTCAGCCTATGGTAATCATGGGAACCATCATCGGAGCATGTTTCTATTTCTTCGGTCAAGGTGAAGGATTTAGTTTAATTGGCAATGTTCCAGGTTGGAAGGTCGCTCTTGCCTTTGTGATGGGCTGCCTTATGATCCCTTGTGGCCCAAAGATGGATATCCGCGGCTGGGGTGAGATGAACTCATTCAACGGACCTAACTGGTCATTGACCTGGGAGTATGTGGCCAACATCCTCTACGCTTTAGTATTCAGAAGGCTCGGTAAGATTGCCCTTGCTGTCCTTACTGCAGCCGCAGCATTCTGTACTCTTGATCTCTGCCTTAACTGGAACGTGTTCGGTCTGCTTACAAAAGCGCGAGATCCACAAATGTACACAGTGATTGGCGGTTGGAGCCTCACTGCTGAGCAGGTTTATGTAGGCCTTACCAGATTGTTCTATCCATTCCTCAGTGGTCTCCTTATCTCACGTATCGGCAAGTTTATCAGTGTTAAGGGAGGATTCTGGTGGTGTTCACTCATCCTCGTGATTCTTTTCTCACTTCCATGCATCGGAGGTGAAGGCAATATCCTTAACGGATTCTACAATGCTGCATGTATCCTAATTCTCTTCCCTATCGTAGTGATGATGGGAGCAGGAAGTCAGATCAAGGGAGAAAAGAGCGCAAAGATATGCACTTTCCTAGGCGAACTCTCATATCCGTTGTACATAACTCATTATCCACTGATGTACATCCAGATGAACTGGGCGTGGTCACACCCTGAGGCTCCAGCATATGCTCATGTTATGGTTGCGGTCGGATGCTTCTTCCTCTCCATAGCTATGGCATACGCTTGCCTCAAACTCTATGACCTCCCGGTACGCAAGTGGCTGACAGAGAACTGGCTTAAAAGGAAGTAAACATGAACATACATCACACAGGAATCTTTGTCTCCGATCTTGAGGGGACAAAGATTTTCTTCGAGGAATACTTTGGCCTTATTGCTGGCGAGAAGTATTACAATCCTGTAAAGAAATTTTCCTCATACATGCTTTCAAGCGACTCAGGGACATCAAGGATAGAAATCATGAGTCGTCCAGATGTTACGGAAAGGTTGAACAAGAACATCCACACCGGTATTCACCATATCAGTTTCGCAGTAGGTGCGGAGAGTGTTGTTGATACATTGGCAGCAAGGCTTGCATCAGACGGTTATGAAGTCCTTGACGGTCCCCGCAAGACAGGAGACGGCTTCTATGAATGCTGCATAAGAGGCATTGAGGGTATACTTATTGAGATTTGTTCGGAAAGTTAAATTCCTATTAACATACAAAAGTGGCGTATGTAGGAAACTGCGTAGTTCCTTCATACGCCACTGTCGTTTGTCCACAACAAATCTCCGAAAGATATTTGTATTCAGTACCTTACTTTCAAAAGATTTGTCTACCTTTGTGCTCGTAGTTAGTTGGCTTAATTACGACCTTCATGTAGTCTCCTATGTATAATTTCGTAATTTTCGTAAAAACTAACGCTGAAAATCAGTGAGTTAAAAATAAAGCCTGTCTAACATTAGGTTAGACAGGCTCTTTTTCTATCTCAGTTGCTCTATTTCAGCCACTCCGCAACCGAAGCGTCGCTTGGCATTCGCAAATCGCCTCGTGGCGAGAGCGACACCGTAACCACCTTTGGTCCATCGGGTGCTGCCGAGCGCTTGAACTGTTGCGAGAAGAAGCGGCGTAGGAAGACTTTTAACCAATGAGCAATCTCCTCCTTCGAAAACTCTCCGTCGAAGGCATGGCACGCCAAATACTCAATCTTTGCGGGTGAGAAGCCTTTGCGCAGGAAGTTGTAGATGAAAAAGTCGTGCAAGGCGTAAGGGCCTACCAAATCCTCGGTCTTTTGCGCAATGTTACCCTTCTCGTCGGCCGGCAGAAGCTCTGGGCTGACAGGGGTGTCGACAATATCCTTCAAAGTCGAGCAAACTCGCTCGTTCTTATCGTTCTTGGCGCACCACTCAACGAGGTTGCGCACCAAGGTTTTAGGGATTGAGCAGTTAGGGTTATACATCGACATCGAGTCGCCATTGTAGGTCGCCCAGCCGAGTGCGGCCTCGCTCAAATCGCCCGTGCCGATGACGATGCCACCCTCCAAGTTTGCCAAGTCCATAAGTATCTGCGTGCGCTCACGGGCTTGCGAATTCTCGTAGGCTGCACCTTGCTCGTTAGGGTTAAGACCGATATCCTCGAAGTGCTGCTCGCACGCCTTGCGGATAGAGATCTCTCGGGTGGTGATACCCAACTCCTTCATCAGCGTTAGAGCATTCTGGTAGGTGCGGTCGGTGGTGCCGAAGCCAGGCATTGTAACACCGATTATGCCCTTGCGATCGAAACCGAGCATATCGAATGTCGAGGCCGTTACCAGCAACGCCAAGGTCGAGTCCAAACCGCCCGAAATACCTATTACAGCGCACTTGCAGTTGATGCTCGATAGACGTTGTGCCAAGCCCGAGCACTGAATTGTGAAGGCCTCGGCACATCCCTCCTCCCACTCGGTAGGGATAAATGGCGCAGGGTTAATCTCTCGCTCCAACTCGCTCTTGGGTTGTGCGATGTCGATTTTCATCACATCGAAACGGTTATCGAGGTTAATGAACGAGGTGTGACGACGACGCTCGTTGAAGATATGCTCTACATCGATATCCGCCACGGTCAATCTCGCCTCACGCACAAATCGCTCACGAGCAGCGATAATTTTGCCATTCTCGGCTATGATGCCGTTGCCCGTAAATACGAGGTCGGTCGAGGACTCGCCAACGCCTGCCGATGCGTAGATATATCCGCACAATGCTCGTGCCGACTGCTGCTTGATAAGCGAGCGCAAGTAGGCGTGTTTGCCCAAAATCTCGGGCGTAGCCGAGAGGTTAAAGATAAGCGTTGCTCCTGCTAATGCCATATCCGACGATGGTGGCGCAGGTACCCACAAATCCTCGCAAATCTCCACTCCAAACTTCACGCCGTGAACGCTGAACAACAGGTCCGTACCGAAGCGCACTCGCTGACCGCAGATTGTAATCTCGGCATTGCGGATATCTCTGCCCTCCGAGAACCAACGGCTCTCGTAGAACTCCGAGTAGTTCGGGATGTAGCTCTTTGGCACGATACCCTCAATCTTGCCGTTAGCAATCACCACGGCGCAGTTGTAGAGGTTGTTCTTGTAGTAAATCGGCATTCCGATAATCGACACGATAGGTCGTGGGGTGGCGAGAAGTTGCGCCAATGCCTCATCGCCTGCCTCGATAATTCTCGATTGCAGGAACAAATCGCCGCAAGTGTAGCCCGTGAGTGAAAGCTCGGGGAATACCACCACGCTCGCACCACGCTCCACCGCCTCGGCGGTCATCTCATCTATCGCCTTTGCATTTGCGTGACAATCGGCAATCTTCACCAGAGGTGTTGCCGCCGCCACCTTAACAAAACCAAATCGGTTATTCATATCTCATCTTTTTAGAAAATCGTTCCGGTTGACTCTTTTTGCACCTTACTTGCAGTGTGAATGCTCACATACGCCCAAGTATGCTGCGCTTCCCACTACTGCGTAACGCACAAAAATAGTCTAACCGCCTCCGATTTTGAATAAATGGAACTCTCAATTAAAAAGTTTTCCGCTTTCCGCTTTCCGCTTTCCGTTTATTTCGCCCACAGCTTGCAGAGGTTGATAATAACCTTTACAGCCTTCTCCATCGAGTTCAGCGAGCAATACTCGAACTTACCGTGGAAGTTCATTCCACCTGCGAAGATGTTCGGGCAAGGCAGGCCCATAAACGAGAGGCGTGCGCCATCGGTTCCTCCACGAATTGGGCGAACGATAGGCGTAACATCCGCCTCGACCATAGCCTCCTTCGCCAACTCGATAACCTGCGGATGTGGCTCGACCATCTTGCGCATATTGTAGTATTGGTCTTTGATAGTGAGTGTGAGCGCACCGCCATACTTCTTGTTGAGCATACCTACGCAGTCCCACATCCACACCTTCTTCGCCTCGAACTTGTCAAAGTCGTGGTCACGGATAATATACGAAATATTCGCCTCCTCGACTGTGCCGTTGAAGCCTACGCAGTGGTAGAAGCCCTCGTAACCCTCGGTATACTCTGGTCGCTCAGTGGCAGGAATCATCGAGTTCAACTCGCAAGCCACCTCGATAGCGTTAATCATCTTATTCTTGGCGTAGCCTGGGTGAACATTTCTACCCTGAATAGCGATTTTTGCCGATGCTGCGTTGAAGTTCTCGTACTCCAACTCACCCTCGTAGCCTCCGTCCATCGTGTAGGCGAAGTCTGCTCCGAAAGCCTTCACATCGAAGAAATCTACGCCACGACCAATCTCTTCGTCAGGGGTAAAGCCGATGCGAATTTTGCCGTGCTCTACCTCAGGGTGTGCCATAAGGTACTCGGCTGCGGTCATAATCTCGGCAACGCCAGCCTTATCATCTGCTCCGAGTAGTGTTGTTCCGTCGGTGTGGATAAGGGTATGACCTACAAAACGGCTCAACTCCGGAAACTCCGAAACCTTCATCGTGAGCGATGGGTTGAGGATAATATCCTTGCCGTCGTACTCCTCGATAATGCGTGGGCGGACATTCGCTCCACTCATATCGGGCGAAGTATCCACATGCGCCAAGAAGCCGATTACAGGGGCATTCTCCTTACCTTTTGTAGCAGGGATAGTACCCATAGCGTAGCCATACTTGTCAATCGAAACATCCTCCAAGCCGAGAGCCTTCATCTCCTCGACCAAAAGGTTTAACAAATCCCACTCCTTTGCCGACGATGGGAATGTTTCGCTATTCTCATCGCTCTGCGTGTCGATAGCGACATATTTCAAAAATCTCTCTTTTAACTCCATTGCTTTTAGTTTTGAAAATCGTTCTGATTGGCTCTTTTTGCACCTTACTTGCAGCGTAAATGCTCACATAGGCTTACTATGCTCCGCTTTCCGCTACTGCGTAACGCACAAAAATAGCCTAATCATCTCCGATTTTGAATTAGTGTAATTTTTATTGCTCTTAGCCATTAGCCATTGGCTTTTGGTTTATATAAGGTATTATGTTAAAGTTTAGTTTTAACAAAAGCGATGTTACCCTTCTGCTTATCTGCTCGGTCAAACCTATCCTCCGTGAAGGTGAGATAGACCTCGCCTTCGTATTCGTTAAGGCAGAAGTATTGCATACTCTTTGGTGCGGAGTAATCCCAATGCCTTACTTCGTTGCACTCGTTGTCCAACTCCGAAATTCGTACACGACTGCGATATATCTCCTTGCCGTTTTCTGTTACAAAGTTAGGCAAAATGTTGTACATCGCATAAATCTTGCCTTTATGTGCAATAATCTCGGGGCGTGAGCCGTCGTCGCCAATGAGGTATGGGGCACGAAGCGTTTCGCCCGAGAGCGAGAAACATCCAATGTATGCTCCTCGATGTGGTGAGCGAGAGCGACCTATCAGATAGAGCCTATTATCGTCTATCGCAATTGAGCCCTCGGTGCAGCCACAATCGTAGCCCGAGCAGACGAATGCAACTTCGTAATTTACTCCATCCTTGGTGCGAATGATTGTTGGCGGAACACGCTTGCAGTACCAATTACACAGCACATTATAGTACCATTCGCCGTGACGAACGAACTTCTTGTCGATGAGAGGTCGCTCGTAGTTTGTCCACTCCGTAACGCCTTGTAGCTCGTAGAAATCACGCAGAGCCGATGCTTTGAGTGGTACAGTTACTGCGCCATTCTCAGTTGAGTAGGTGAGTGAGCAACGCATCATCCTATCGAGCGGAGTACCACATTTGCGATCTATGTCGAAGGCTGCCAAGCACGACTCATTATCCTCGAAAGCTTGAATTATGCAGCGCATCGTGCCGCCCACCTCGAAGAGTACGGGGTCGTATGCCGCATATTGGCCTTGTTGAAAATCGCCAAGTCGTTCTCCCGCCTTGAAGAGTCGGGTATGAGTAATCTCGGGCGATTGCCACTTCTTGATATCGAAGCGGCTCAGGACTATCTCGATAGAGAGCTTCACAGGGTCTTCGATATTGCCCTCGCAGTCACGATAGTGTGCCACCCATATCTCTCCGTCGGGGAAGATATGGGTTGAAGCGCAGTGCGACATCAGGTTGTTCGGGTCGGAGACCACAACTGCCTTGTCGGCATCAATAGGCGATACCGAGCGAGTCGCACAAGCCGAAAATGCAAGTAGCGCTATGAGATATGCGGATACCCTGCGAAACATATTTTTACTCCTCCTTCTTCGCCTTTAAGGTGTGAACAGTGAAGTAGATTGCCAAAGCGATATACATTGCCAATGCCAACCACTCGGCCGAGTTCGAGGCTGCCCAATCTGCCATATACATATCCACGCCTACGAACTTCAATACTGCTGCCACAACGCCCATCAATGCACCACCGGCGATAAAGCCCGATGCGAGGAGAGTACCACGGTCGAAGCGAGCCTTATTCAACGCCTCATCCTTCGAGCGGTTCGATACAAACCAAGCAATAGCACCACCCACCACGAGTGGAGCATTCAACGACATAGGGATAAACATTCCGAGCGAGAATGCCAAAGCAGGAACGCCTATCCAATTCAATACGAGTGCCAACACTGCACCTGCGAAGTAGAGCACCCAAGGTGTCTCGCCACCCTCCATCAACGGCTTGATAACGGCTGCCATAGCGTTTGCTTGCGGAGCGGTCAATGCGTTCTCGCCTACAAAGCCGTAGGTCTTGTTCAGAATTATCATCACACCCGCTACGGTTGCAGCCGATACGAATGTTCCGAGGAATTTCCACTTCTCCTGTGTGCGTGGGGTAGTGCCGAGCCAATAGCCGATTTTGAGGTCGGTGATAAAGCCTCCTGCCATAGAGAGTGCGGTGCAAACTACACCACCGATAATCAACGCTGCGGTCATTCCCTTCTCGCCCTCCAAGCCAATAGAAACGAGTACGAGCGACGACAAAATCAAGGTCATCAGCGTCATTCCCGACACAGGGTTTGTTCCTACGATAGCGATTGCATTAGCCGCTACGGTGGTGAAGAGGAACGCTATAACGAAGACAATCAAGAGTGCGATGATGGTGTGGAACCAATTGCCCAAAACGCCGAATTGGAAGAATACTACGGTCGAAACCAACACTGCGATAATCACCGAGAGGACAACCTTCATCGAGATATCACGCTGGGTACGCTCAACCGCTGCACCATCGCTCTTCTTACCGCCCAACTCCTTAACTGCCAAGCCGACAGCCTGCTTGATAATGCCCGACTGCTTGATAATACCAATCAAACCAGCCATTGCGATACCGCCAATGCCGATAGGGCGACCATACGCCTGGAACAACTGCATTGCGCTCATCTCTGCTGCCTCTGCCGATGCGTAGCCTACGAGTGGCACAATCACAAACCATACAAGGCACGAGCCTGCGGTGATGATTACGGCATACTTCAAACCGATGATGTAGCCCAAACCGAGCAGGGTTGCTCCCGTGTTCATCGAGAACTCAACCTTGAACTTATCCGCTACGGCAACGCCCCAAGCGGTCATCTTTGTAGAGATATTCTCTGCCCAAGCACCGAACGACGATACTGCAAAGTCGTAAAGACCTCCGAGCAAGCCTGCAATAGCCAATAACTTGGTCTGCTTGCCACCCTTCTCACCCGAAACGAGTACCTCGGTGGTGGCGGTAGCCTCGGGGAATGGGTACTTGCCGTGCATATCCTTAACGAAGTATTTGCGGAATGGTACAAGTAGAACGATACCCAACACTCCTCCAAACAACGACGAGAGGAATACCTGATAGAACTGCGCCTCCAAGCCGAGGATGTAGAGTGCTGGGAGTGTGAAGATTGCTCCCGCCACAATTACACCCGACGATGCACCGATAGACTGAATAATAACATTCTCGCCGAGCATACTGCGATTCTTGCCACGCAACGAGCCAAATCCTGCCGCCAAGATTGCGATAGGAATAGCGGCTTCGAATACCTGACCAACCTTCAAGCCAAGGAATGCAGCTGCTGCCGAGAAGATAATCGCCATAATAACACCCATAGTTACCGAGTATGGCGTAGCCTCGGCAGGTGTGCTCTGCGCCGACATTATCGGCTGATACTCCTCGCCCTGCTTTAACTCTCTGTAAGCGTTCTCGGGGAGGGAAATGTTCTTCTTTTGTTCCATATTTTCTTTTTTGTTGTCTGAACTCTTTAAGTTGTCAAGGCGCAAGAGTAATGACATTGAATGGCAATCGCTCGTTACACTCGCTGAATGGCATTTAATGGCAGGCGCTTACACTTTACTATAACTTTCAGCGCTTGTCATTCAGCCCCATAGGGGCGATTGCCATTAAGGGCTGAAAGCCCGAATGTCATTCTATGCCATTGTTGTTGGCGCCTTGAATGCTTACAATTTTGTAATTAGTTTTTCTAACTTTATTCCTCGTGAGCCTTTTAGGAGTACCAATGCTCCGCTTATAGGCTCCTTTTCGAGGGCTGCCAACGCTTCGGCAGTTGTAGGGTAGAGCGTATATTCGGCTTGTAACTCCTCGCCAACTGCGACAAACGCCTTTGCGAACTCGCCACCCACGAGTATGATTTTTGCAGCGACCTTGTCCGCCTTGCGCAGAATGTTGCAGTGCGCCTCCTCGCTCCACTTGCCAAGTTCGAGCATATCGCCCAAAATCAGCACCTTATGCTCTGCCTCCATCGTGGCGATATTGTCCAACGCAACCTCCATACTTGAAGGGTTGGCGTTGTAGCAATCTACCACCAACTGATTGCGCTCGGTCTTGACCGCTTGTGAACGGTTGTTGTCGGGCGAGAACGAGAGGATAGCCTCGGCAATGCGTTCATCTGCCACACCAAAGTAGCGACCGATCTCCACCGCAGCGGCGATGTTGTAGCGGTTGTAGTCGCCCGTGAGGTTACTTCTGAAACCCTCGCCAATCGAGCGGGAGTAGTATTCGACTGCTAAATCTTCTCTCTCGCAAGCCATTTCGCACAGTACCTTATCCTCCTCGGCAACAAAGGCACGACCGCCATTTTGGTCGAGGTGGTCGAACAACTCGCCCTTGCCCTTGCGGATGCCCTCCACGCCACCGAAACCTTCGAGGTGCGAGAGTCCGATATTGGTCAAAATGCCGTAGTTAGGCTCGGCTATCGAGCAGAGCAGGGCAATCTCACCCTGCGCACTTGCGCCCATCTCCACCACGCCAAACTCGGTCGCTTCGGTCATCGAAAGGAGTGTCAAAGGGACTCCGATATGGTTGTTGAGGTTGCCCTTTGTGGTCGAAACCTTGAACTTCTCCGCCAATACTCTCGACACCAACTCCTTTGTAGTGGTCTTGCCGTTGCTACCCGCAATGGCGATAATCGGTATTGCCAAGCGACGACGATGCTCCTGCGCTAACGCCTGCAACGCCTGCAAGGTGTCATCCACCAAGATAAGTCGCTCGGCATAGTCGGGGTTGGCTTCGAGAATATCCTCTCGGTCGATTACGGCAGCCGAAGCACCCTGCTCCAATGCCGCAATGGCGTAGTCGTTGCCATCGAACGAAGCTCCGTGCAGTGCAAAAAAGAGCGCACCGACCTCGATCTTTCGAGAGTCGGTCGTTACGCCCGTAGAGTTTGCGAATGCGGTATACAGTTTTCCGTTTTCCGTTTTCCGTTTTCCGTTCATTATATGTGCTTATCTCCTGTGTTATACTTCACCTCGTCGATGTACTTCTTGATATTCTGCTCCTCGCCTCGTGGGCAGATAAGCAACACATCCTCGGTATCGACAACGATATAGTCACGCAAACCATTTATGATTGCCACCTTATCCTTCGGCAAAGAGATTATCGAGGAGCGTGTGTTGTAGGTGTAGCACCTATCCTTGGGTTTGACATTGGCATACTTATCCTTGCGTGAGAGCTGGTACAACGAGCCCCAGGTGCCGACATCGCTCCATCCGAAGTCGCCACAACGGACATATACATTTTCTGCCTTCTCCATAACGCCGTAGTCAATCGATATGGAGCGACACTCGGAGAATACCTGCTCGATAGCCTCCTTCTCTGCCGAAGTGCCAAGCAGCGGTGCTACGCCCTCAAAGAGTGCGTGGTGCTCGGGCAGATGCTCTGCTACTGCCTCGATGATATCCTCGACCTTCCAAACAAAGATTCCCGAATTCCAGAAGAACTCGCCCGACTGCACGAATATCTGCGCCAACTCCAAGTTCGGTTTCTCGGTGAAGCACTTCACACGGGAGATCTTCGAGTTGTCGCTCTTTTGGATATATCCGTAGCCCGTCTCGGGGCGTGAAGGGGTAAGACCAATGGTCATCAAAGCGCTATTCTCGGTTGCAAATTCGATGGTATCCTCCACAATAGAGTGGAACTCTGCCTCATTCAAGATGAGGTGGTCGGCAGGGGTTACAATCATCATCGCCTCGGGGTCGATATGGCGCAAGTGGTAGGCTGCATAGCAGATGCACGGCGCAGTGTTGCGACCAATAGGCTCGCACAATACCTGCTCCTCCTTCAACTCGGGGATATGCTCCAAAACCAAATCCTTGTAGCGAGTGTTGGTTACCACCAAGAAATTTTCGGTAGGTACAAGTGGTGCAAATCGCTCGTAGGTCATACGCAAGAACGACTTTCCCGTATCGCAGATATCGAGAAACTGCTTCGGCTTGCTCTGACGGCTCTCGGGCCAAAAGCGAGTACCTACACCACCCGCCATAATAACACAATATTGAGCTCTCTTATTACTCATAATGGTTGTTGTTAATTTATGTTTTTACAAATGTACAAAAAATGGGAGAGATTGCCAACTTTCTCCCCCATTTTTTTTGAATAACCCCTTTTTCTACTTCGATTGCAGAATTAACTCGTTGTGCAGGAGTTCTCCTTCGGAGGTTATACCCTCGATAGTTACTCGGTAGTCCGATTGACGGTCGGCGGTCCAGAACGAAATCGAAGCGTCGCCCAACGAGTTGCTCTGCAACATAGGCACCCACGCAATCGTAGTTCGATTATCCTTCTTGCTCTTGTCGTTCTTCACCGAGTAGTCAGGTGCGTAGAACTCCACAGGTGCAGCATAACCCGGCACAACAACCTCTGCCATAGAGTTGATAAGCAACTTCTGGTAGGCGTTTATATTCTTCACATGGAGAATGATAGCACCTGTCTCGGAGCCCATACCTGCCGCCATAGACTCGAACTTGTCGAGGTAGGAGATGCTGATAACCTCCTCCATAGGGTAGGCATCGATAATACCCATATCCATCTGTGTACCATTGACATAGACTGCCGGCATCAAATCGAACTTGTCATCCATATCAATCTCAACAGTCTCGATAACCAAATCGTCTTCCGAACCCGCCACTGCTTCTGTTCCGTTGGTCTCCACTTTTACAGGCGAAGTAACTTTCTTCGAGCGCACATATACATTGTTACCCTCGACTTCGAGCTGGCGGAAGCGCTGCAATGCATCGAAAATCGAGACAAAGCGAGTCATATCGCCACTTACGGTGTTGAAGTCGTTGAGCGACGACGAGTAGTCGTAGGTAACGCTTCGCTTTGCCACAATCTCCACCGCATCGATGTCGATAACCGGCATACCGCCATCTTCGAAATAGGTCTGCTTCGAACGCATCATATACTCCTCGGTGAGAGATGAGAATGGCACCTGCTTGAATGGCTCTCGGGCAATGGTCGGGGTGGTAGGATAGACCATAGGATCGACCTTTATGCGTACTCGCTCGCTACTACCATTCTTGTTGAGTGCCTGCAAAATATATACCGTCGTATCGGGCGAATCTATACCTGTGATAAAGAAGCGGTTGCTGCTATTCAGGTCGTGCACTCCCAGGTACTCCTTGCGGTTGCGGAATATCATCACACTCGTGTTACGAGTCCTGCCGATTGTCGCCTTGATACCTCCCGAAATGCTCTGCTCTCGCTCGAATGGCTGAGTTATAACGAGTTTCTTGCCTGCCAAAATAGAGTTGATATCGTAGCGTCGCCAGCCGTGTGTGAGCATCACCAGGTCGAGGTGTGCATTGTGCTTCTCGTCGTCAGCCTCGAAGTAGTATTTCGGATTCTCGATATGACCCTTCAACTCCGAGTTGAGGAGCATATACGAGAAGATGTTGTCGCTGTTTGAGCTCTCTTTCAAGAGGTCGGCATCGGTAACTGCAACCACGAAGTCGCCCTTTACGGCGTTACCCGAGCTGCCCTTTACTGCAAAATCTATCTGCACCTGCTCTCGTGGCGAGAACTTCTTGACACTTGGCGTAATTGTAGCATTTGCCACCGCACCTCGCACAAAGAAGAGTCGCTGTGCTACAACCTTGCGAGTGAGCTTATCGACAACGGTAATCTGTGCTACACCGCTGCGGAGTTTTTCGAGCGGGATACGCAAGGCGTGCGAGAGATCCTCCACCACATAATTTACGATACCTCTCGACTGCACAATAGCAACAAGGTTGTGGCGTGGATATGCCTCGGTGGTGAATATTTGCAGTAGCAGACGGTTTGCCGCATCGGGACGAAGACTGATTACGCATCCCGAAGAGTGTGCCACAGGCAGTGTGAACGAGCGGGTTACACCATCCTTTGTCGAGAGGGTGGCGATATAGGTCTCGTCGGCTTGTGCATTGAGCGTGAAGCTACCCATACCGCAATGTTCGGTACGGATGTCGCAAACCTTTACGCCCGACTTTGTCACTACGGCACCTTCGACATCTATGCCAAGACCACCTATGCCTACCGCCTTGAATGCAACAACCTGGTCAATGCCGGCAACAAGGTTACCACCTTCGGGCAGGAACTTTGCCGAGAAGTCGCTCTCGAACGACGGCAACTGCACCTTTCTATCCAACTTTCTGCCGTTGGCGTTGATATTCATACGGATATGGTCGGCCATATTCGGACTTGGGCGGAACGAGAAGCGGAAGAAACCATCCTTGTCGGTTTGTGTCATATGGCGTGTGGTGCGACCATTTATGCAGAGCGAGTACTCCACGGTGTTGTCGGGTATTGGAGAGAAGAGGTTGTTGGTAACCTCGACTGATGCCACCACCTTGCCCGAGCCATCGAACTCATACTTTATATTGGTATGTACGGCATCGTCGATGTAGTTTCCAATCTCCAACTCACGAGTGAAGAGCAACGCTTCGTCGGAGTTGGTCTGCCACTTGGAGTATGCTCGCAGGGTATATTTTCCGGCGGTTGTCTTTGCCGAGAGAGGTATGGCGTTGTAGTATCTGCCACCCGAGCCCATCACTCGCATACGATGTGTTACATTTCCTGTTGCATCAATCAACTCCACATATATAAACTTGGTGTCGGTAGTGCGGTTGAAGTAGATCGAATTCACGAGGAATGCGCTGAAATAGATTGTATCGCCTGCACTGTAAAAAGGCTTGTCGGTCACGACATACAACTTCTCCTGTATACCGCCCGTGGTGTAGTAGTTGATGAAACTATTGGTCACAAAGTTCGAGAAACTTACAGGTGCCTGTTCCTGGTTTGCTTTGCTCAAAGCTTGTGCCGACGCTGCAATTGGAACGAGCGAGATAGCCCATAGCAACACAATAGTGTAAAATCTCTTCATATATAGTAGTTTTTGTCTTTTATTCACTCTCTCCAACGACCTTCGAGGCGCACTCTACCGCCTCGTCCAAGTCGTATCCCCTCGATGCGGCAAAGCGGATAAGCTTTGTCTTGGCGTCGTAGGCAGATTTATATTTCAGTGTGCGCATACGCCGACGCATAATATCCACCAAGCGCTCTGCCATATTGGTCTCGGCAATCATCGGTGCCACCACCTCGTCGATAATCTCCTTCGATACACCCTTTGTGCGCAGTGTCATCTTTATCTTGTATGCACCCCAGCCACTCAGATTGAGTTTATCTCGCACGAAAGCCTCGGCATAGCGTGCATCATCTATAAATCGCTCGGTTTGCAGGCGCACCAACACCTTGTGGGCGTCCTCGTCGGTCAAGCCCCAACGCTTCATCAGTCGCAGAACATCGCCCGAGGAGCGCTCCGAACGGGCGCACATACGCATCAACGACTGCAACGCCTGTTGAGGTGTCTTTGTCTTCTGCTCACGCTTTACCTTCTGCTCCATACCATTCTCGGTTTAAGGTTGGCATCCTCTATCAACTCGTTGCGAGAAAAACCCTTCTCGCAGAGCATTTCGCACACCTCGTTGCCAGCCATTTCGTATATCTCGAACCATATCGAGCCACCTTCGTCGAGCATTCTCTGCGCATTCTCTGCCGTAGCACGATAGAACAACAGAATGTCGTTGTCGGGTACAAAGAGTGCGGTGTGAGGTTCGAAATCGACCACATTCTTGCGCATATCCGCAATGTCGCTCTGCGGAATGTAGGGCGGATTCGAAACTATTACATCGAACTTGCCGAGGTGGCTCAAATCGCCCAATGCATCCGCCTCGACAAACTTCACCTCTGCACCAAGTCGCTCGGCATTGCGCTTGGCTATCATCAAGGCTTCTGGTGAGATCTCCACCGCCACAACCTTTGCTCCGCCTATCATCTTTGCCAACGATATGGCTATCGCTCCGCTACCTGTGCCGATATCGAGTATTCTCGCCCCCTCTTTCGTGTTTTGGGCTATGCGATAGACCAACTCCTCGGTCTCGGGGCGAGGGATAAGTACCCCCTCCGCAACCTCGAATACGAAGTCGCAAAACTCCGCCTTGCCCAGGACATACTGCACGGGGCGACCACTACGCAACTCCTCCACAATGCTCGTCAAAGCGGCAATCTCCACCTCGTCGTCGTAGTGCGCAACGAGTTGTGAGAGGTTGTACGAGAGTTTGTCGCACACCACCATTCGGGCAATAGACTCTGCCTCGTGGATGCCGTATAGTGGCTCCACAGCCTCCTTTATCGTGCGTATAATATGACGGATGGTCATCGCAAAAGTTAAATTTAGACGAGAGATGAAAGTCGAGAGACGAGAGTTAATTCGGCAAGCGCAATAGCAACTACCGCCTCGACAACTACCGCAGCACGACGAACAATGCAAGCGTCGTGACGACCCTTGATGCGGAGCGGTGCAATCTCGCCCAACTCCTTGTTGTAGGTCATCTGCTCACGGGAGATGCTTGCCGTAGGTTTTATGGCTACTCGCACCACCAAATCGTTGCCATTTGTGATACCGCCATTTATGCCACCTTCGTTGTTGGTTGCGGTGTGTCCTTCCGCATCTACGAAGCAGTCGTTTCGCTCCGAGCCACGCAACTTAACGCCCTCGAAGCCGCTACCGAACTCCACGCCCTTAACCGCAGGCACCGAGAACATTAGGTGCGAGATGATACTCTCTGCCGAGTCGAAAAATGGCTCGCCCAAGCCCACCTTTACGCCCTCTGCACGGCATTCGATGACGCCTCCGACCGAGTCACCTTCGCTCATTGCCGAGGTTACGATTTGGTCGAACTCCGCTTTGTTGCGTGAGCCACCAATCTCGACTATTTTGGTGGTATATTTTACCCCTTCGACTATCTTTTTTGCTACGACACCTGCCGCTACCAGCAAGAGTGTCATTCTGCCCGAGAACTGTCCGCTACCACGCAAATCTACCCCCTCGCCATACTTGGCGCGAGCCGTGAAATCGACATGCGAAGGGCGGTTGTGGCTCTCGAACTGCGAATAGTCCGAGGAGCGGGTATTGTTGTTGGCAAAAGTTATCTCGATAGGTTCGCCCGAAGTCGTTCCGTTCATAACACCGGCAACAATGGTCGGAATATCGTTCTCGATGCGAGAAGTAGTCTCTTTGCCCCAAGCCTTACGGCGCAGAATATCGCTCATAAAGTCGCCTTCGTAGAGTGATATACCCGACGGAACACCCTCGATGCGTATGCCCATCTCGGGGGTATGCGATGCGCCCCAAACCTCTATCTTGAACTTCGAACCGAAACTATTGTGCCACATACTCTTACTCCTTTCTTAACGACTCCAACACTTCGAAGAAGTCGGGATAGCTCTTGGCTACGCACTCCGCATCGTGGATTAGAATCTCGCCATCGGAACGCAAAGCCGATACCGCAGCCGACATAGCGATGCGGTGGTCGTGGTGGCTATCGCACTCTGCCGAGTGAATCTCGCCTCCCTTGATATACATAGCATCGCCCTCCAAGCGCACCTCGATGCCAAATTTGGCATACTCCTGTTTAATCGCTTCGGCACGGTTGGACTCCTTGTGCTCCAAGCGGTGTGTGCCATAGATTACGCTCTCGCCCTCGGCTGCGGCAGCCAATGCTGCCAATGCAGGGAAGAGGTCGGGACACTGCGTTGCATCGAACTCGAAAGCGACCAAATCTCGTTCCTCGACGGTAATCGAGTTTGGCTCGCTGGTAACCAAGGCACCGGCTCTCACAAGCGCATCGCAGATGGCTACATCCGCCTGTTTGGAGAGCAACGAGATATTTGTCAGTGTGATTTTTCCGGCGATAGCACCCGCCACAAGTATCATTGCCGCAGCACTCCAATCGCCCTCTATTGCGATGTCGGTGGCTTCATACTTCTGGCTACCTTCGACATAGAACTCCTTGTAGTCGTTATGCTGAATATTGACACCGAACTTCGATGCCATATCTATGGTCATATCGAGATAAGGCTTCGAAACGGCATTCTCGACGGCAATGGTGGTATCCTCCTCTGCCAATGGCAACGCCATAAGTAGACCCGTAAGGAACTGCGACGAAACCGAGCCATCGACCTCAATCTCGCCACCCTTAATCGGTCCGCACACCTCCATAGGCAGACGACCTCCGCCATCACGCACATCGACACCGAGTTTGCGCAACGGCTCAATCATCATATGCATAGGGCGGTAGAGCAGAGTACCCTCGCCCTGTATGGTGATAGGCATATTACATAGCGAGGCGATAGGGGTGAACATTCGGGTAGCCAAGCCCGACTCGCCAACATTCAACAGATCGCTCTGTGGCGCAAGACCGCCTCGTACCTTCACGGTGCGCTCGTCTAATCGCTCAACTTTGGCTCCGAGTGTCTCGATTACTCGAATTGCCGAGAGTGTATCATCGCAAAAATCGAGATTGCGCAGTACCGTTTCGCCCTCGGCAAGCAGTGCTGCTGCAAGGGCTCGTTGTGCATAACTTTTTGAGCAGGGCGGCGTTATCGTACCTGAAAGTCGCCCTCGGGGGACAGATTTATCCATAATTCAAAATGCAAAATTCAAAATGCAAAATTCAAAATGAAGAGTTAAAGTTAATTTAATAAAAACAAAAACGGCTTGTCGTTTTTACCACTAATTGTCAATTATCAATTGTCAATTGTCAATTATTTGAACTTACTCTTCGGTAAGTTCAAACTTGTGATTCTTCTTCAACTCGAAGTTCTTGCCGAGATATACACGGCGCACCATCTCGTCGGCTGCCAACTCCTCGGCAGTACCCGTTTTGAGGATTTTACCCTCGTAAAGCAGGTAGGTGCGGTCGGTGATAGCAAGTGTCTCGTCGACATTATGGTCGGTGATGATAACACCGATATTCTTGTTTTTCAGCGTGGCAACAATGCTCTGAATATCCTCCACAGCAATTGGGTCGACACCTGCAAACGGCTCGTCGAGCAATACGAACGAAGGGTTGATGGCGATAGCTCGTGCAATCTCGGTACGACGACGCTCGCCTCCCGAGAGTTGGTTACCATAGCTCTTGCGCACCTTCTGCAAGCGGAACTCCTCGATAAGCGACTCCATACGGTCACGCTGATACTCCTTCGTATAGTTGGTCATTTCGAGCACCGAGCGGATATTATCCTCGACGCTCAGATGACGGAATACCGATGCCTCCTGAGCAAGGTAGCTCACGCCCAACTGCGCACGCTTATAGACAGGCAACTTTGTGAGTTCGTCGATGTGTCCGTCGTCGTGTTCGAGGAAGATGCGACCCTCGTTTGGCTTGATAAGTCCCACAATCATATAGAACGATGTGGTTTTACCTGCTCCGTTTGGTCCGAGCAGACCTACAATTTCGCCCTGCTGAACATCTATCGACACGTGATTTACAACCGTGCGAGCCTTATATTTCTTGACAAGATCGGTGGTGTATAATCTCATACAACAAAAAATTTTCTGATAATTTTCACACAAAGTTATGATTTTTTCCGAAATAATTTTATATCTTTGATATGAAATTTGGTTAAAAATAGAGTTTTAGAGCAAAAAACATATGTCAGAAACTTTGATAGACAGAAATTTACTGCGTGAGAAGCTGAAAGAGTACTTCGGCTTTACCTCGTTCAAAGGCAACCAGGAAGAGGTCATTATGAACCTTCTTTCGGGTAGAGATACCTTTGTGTTGATGCCGACGGGCGGAGGAAAATCTCTCTGCTATCAACTCCCCGCTCTGATGATGGACGGAGTGGCAATCATCATCTCGCCACTTATCGCCCTGATGAAAAATCAGGTCGATGCAATGCGTACCTTCTCCGATAATACGGGTATTGCTCACTTCTTGAACTCCTCGTTGAGCCGTGCTGCCGTACAGCAGGTGCGTGACGAGGTGCTTACCGGAAAGACCAAATTGCTCTATTTTGCCCCCGAGTCGCTCACAAAGGAGGATAATATCGCCTTCCTTCGCAAGATAAAGATTTCGTTCTACGCCATCGACGAGGCGCACTGTATCTCGGAGTGGGGTCACGACTTCCGCCCTGAGTACCGTCGTATCCGACCTATCATCAACGATATCGGTCAGGCGCCACTGATTACCCTCACGGCAACCGCAACACCAAAGGTGCAGATGGATATTCAGAAGAACCTCGGTATGACCGATGCCGTAGTCTTCAAGTCGTCGTTCAACCGTCCAAATCTCTACTACGAGTTGCGACCAAAGAACGATCCTGACCGTGATATTATCCGCTACATCAAGCAGAACGAGGGCAAGAGCGGTATCATCTACTGTTTGAGCCGTAAGAAGGTCGAGGAGTTGGCGGAGTTGCTTGTGGCGAACAATATCAAGGCTCGTGCCTACCACGCCGGTATGGATGCACAGACTCGTGCCGACAATCAGGATGCCTTCTTGAAGGAGGGTGTCGATGTGATTGTTGCAACAATCGCTTTCGGTATGGGTATCGACAAGCCGGATGTGCGTTTCGTTATCCACTACGACATTCCGAAGTCGCTCGAAGGCTACTATCAGGAGACGGGTCGTGCCGGTCGTGATGGTGGCGAGGGACACTGTCTTACCTTCTATAATTATAAGGATATCCAGAAACTCGAAAAGTTTATGCAGGGCAAGCCTGTTGCCGAGCAGGAGATCGGAAAGTTGCTTCTTCTCGAAACGGAGTCGTATGCCGAGAGTGCTATGTGCCGTCGCAAGACTCTGCTTCACTACTTTGGCGAGGAGTACAACGAGGATGGTTGCGGTGCGTGCGACAACTGCTGCAACCCACGACCACAGGTCGATGCTACGCAGGATTTGGTTAAGGCGTTGCAGGCGTTGCAGGCTATTGGCGATAAGTTCAAGATGGAGCACCTTGTGTCGTTGCTCGTAGGTAAGATGACTGCGGCAATGAAGAGCTACGGCCACGCCAAGTTGGAGTGGTTCGGCATAGGCAAGAGCAAGGGCGACCGCCATTGGTCGGCAGTTGTGCGACAAGGTCTTATTATGGGACTTATCGACAAGAATATCGAGAACTACGGACTCATCTCTGTAAATGCGGCAGGTGAGGCGTTTATTGCCAAGCCGAAGAAGGTTATGGTGGCGCAGGATCGTGACTACGATGAGGAGGAGCGTGAAGCAGTAGCATCGGTACCAAAGGGTGGCGGTGTTGCCGACGAGCAACTCTTCGCAATGTTGAAAGATTTGCGTCGCAAGGTGGCGCAGAAGCACGATCTGCCTCCGTTTGTCATCTTCCAAGACCCTTCGTTGCAGGATATGGCTATTCAGTACCCAATCACCATCGAGGAGATGCAGAATATCTCGGGTGTGGGTGTCGGTAAGGCTAATAAATTCGGTAAGGAGTTTATCGAACTTATCAAAGCCTATGTCGAGGAGAACGATATTATCCGCCCTCAGGATATGGTGGTTAAGTCGGTGGCAAACAAGGCTGGAAATAAGATTTTCATCATCCAATCAATAGACCGCCAAGTCGATTTCGAGGATATTGCTCGTGCCAAGGGTCTTACCTTCGACGAACTCCTCACCGAGATTGAGGGTATCGTAAATTCGGGTACAAAGCTCAATATCCAGTACTACCTCTCCGACTATATGGACGAGGACAAAATCGAAGATATCTACCTCTACTTCAAGGAGGATGCCGAGAGTGATTCTCTCGACGAAGCCATTGAGGAGCTTGGTGGCGAGTACTCGGAGGAGGAGATACGATTGGTGCGTATCAAGTTCCTCTGCGAGGTCGGTAACTAAACAAATCTGCCGAGCAAACGCTCGGCAGATTTGTTTTGGGCTATTAGCTATTAGCCATTAGCCATTAGCCATTAGCTTTTTGGTTGTGCGAACTCCTACCCTTATCACGGCGCAACAAATTAAAGGTTATTAAAGGCTATTAAGGGCTATTAAAGGGGCGCTGATGCGATAAAAAAACTTTAATAACCCTTAACTACCCTTAATCACCCTTAACAACCTTTATCAAACTTGCGCCAAGAAAGATGGCATTTAATGGCAGCGCACTCCAAAGGAGTGCTTAATGATGGGCGCATTTGCCATTCAGCGAGTGTAACGAGCGATTGCCATTTGTTGCCATTCAGCGACCAACGGGAGCGAATGCCATTCTGTTGCGCCCACTCACTACTCACTGCTCACTGCTTTTTTATTCCATCGGGAAAACCCTGACTTCGCAAACGCCTTCGAGCGACTTTACCAACGCCTCGATGTCGGTCTTTTGCTCCACCTGACCATAGTGGTAAGGGTAGAATAGGGTAGGCTTAATCGCCTTAACCGCTCGCTCGGCCTGCTCGATAGTCATTGTATATGGCTGATTTACAGGCAAGAATGCGATATCCACGCCCTGCAATGCCAATACATCGTTGTTATCCTCGGTGTCGCCCGCAACATAGATTGTAGTACCGCCCAAAGTGAGGATGTAACCGCAATCCTCACGAGCCTGTGGATGAAAATCGGTGTGACCCTCGCTGATGTTGTATGCCGGAACCGCCTTTACCGACAACCCCTCGAAAGGCTCGGCTACGCAACCAGGCAACATTGTGGTGCAGTCGTGTTCGAATGCCTCGGCAGAGGTTTTGTCGCAAAGTACGGCACAATTCTCGCCCGCAATCTTCTCGATTGTCGCCAAGTCGAAGTGATCGTAGTGCGAGTGGCTCACCAAAATAGCATCCGCCTTCGGCATCTTATCCCACGCAAAGTCGCCCACAGGGTCGATGTATATGTGCTTGCCGTTGTGCTCAATAGCAAACGATGCGTGCGCAAAGAATGTAAAGACAATCTCCGAGCCATCTTTCGCTACCACCTTATCTTGCGGATAGACAGGAGCCTTCTTACAACAACCAAAAAGCGACAAAAAGCCCATAATAACCAACAGTTTTTTCATCTAATCAATAAAACTTGTGCAGAGCACACCTTTAATTGTCAATTGTCAATTTTTAATTAGATTGTCATCAACGATGTAACAGGAGCAATCTTCTCCAAACGCTCCTTGCCCTTAATCTCCTCAATCTCGACGAGGAATACAAACTCCTTGATCTTAACCTTGTAAGGCTTGCCGTCACGATGTACGGTGAGCTTTTCGAGCGACTCGGCAATACCAAGCGCAGTGCCACCCGTAGCCAAAACATCGTCGAGGATAGTTACATAGAAGGTGTCGCCCTCGGCAACGCCCGCAGCGATATCGCTCAGGCGGTAGTAGAGCTTGTCGAAACCGTACTCCTTCTCGATGCAAACCTCGATCAAATCGCCATCGTTGAACGGCAACTTACCACTCTTGCGCATCGGGATAATGTTCTCGACGATACCCTCCTCCGACAAGAGCGGAGCGGTAAAGAGGAATGCACGAGCCTCGGGAGCCGCCACATTTGGTGCGGTGGTCGCCTTCTTCAACGCCTCGACAACCTCACGGAACGCCTTCTTCGACTGCAAGAAGGGGATAATATCAATAAAGTTGATGCCCTCCTTTGGGAAATTCTTGTAAAATTTAAGTGTCTCAATCATAGTCATAATGCTTCTTATTACCCACAAAGATAGTATAAAAAAACGGAAAACGGAAAGCGTAAAACGGAAAACTTTAGTTTTTCGGTTTTCGCTTGGAGTGGAAAACGGAACCGACGCACGAAGCAAGGGCAGAGGATGCTTGCATACTATGCCTTGCAAGAAGGAGGAAAAGCCTGCAAAGCAGGGTTAAAACGGAAAACTTTTTGTTTTTAACCAATTACATTTTGCATTTTGAATTTTATTGCTTACCTTTGCAGGCTATTTATTAACTAATTAAACATTTTTACGATTATGCCAAAGATGAAAACAAATGCCGCTGCAAAGAAGCGTTTTTCTTTCACCGGCACAGGTAAGATCAAGCGTAAGCACGCTTATCACAGTCACATCCTGACCAAAAAGACTACAAAGCAAAAGCGCAACCTCTGCCACTCGGGCATCGTTTCGAGCGTAGATGAGCCAAAGCTTTTGAAGTTGTTGGTTAAATAATTTTAATCGACACAAACAGTTAAACATTATTTATTAACCGAGGTGAAACAGCCCTAAAGAGTGCGAGAGAATCGTACCGCTGTGAATCTCATCAAAAACTTTTAGACTATGCCACGTTCAGTAAATGCTGTCGCATCACGCGCAAGAAGAAAAAAGGTTTTGAAGCTTGCCAAAGGTAACTTTGGTTCAAGGGGAAACGTTTGGACAGTAGCGAAAAACACTGTCGAGAAGGGTTTGCAGTATGCTTATGCACACCGCCGACTCAAGAAGCGTACATTCCGTTCGTTGTGGATCACTCGTATCAACGCAGCAGTCCGTGCTTACGGTATGACCTATTCGGAGTTTATTGGTAAAGTTAATGCTAAGGGTATCGCCCTCAACCGTAAGGTTATGGCTGACTTGGCAATGAACGAGCCAAAAGCATTCGAGGCAATCGTAAAAGCAGTTAAATAGCCTTTTGCAGTTTAGCGAAAGTGTAACCGTCACCCGCTGAGGTGGCGGTTTTTTGTTTGGGTAGGTATAGTGAGGCTATTTAACTGCTTACATATTTACATTCCCCCTAAATCCCCCTTTGGCAAAGGGGGACTTGTCGCTACGCTCCATTAAATTACGGAATTATATAGTTTAGTGTTGTAAAAACATAAAGGAACATACCCCTCTGGCTTTCAGCCACCTCCCCTAATTTAGGGGAGGAATATAAAATAAAGTATTGTCCCCCTAAATTAGGGGGACGAGCGTAGCGGAGGGGGT
>JBGVMU010000027.1:0-35865 GCA_045124955.1 Alistipes sp.
ATTGATTTGACGATGAACAAAAATATAATTTTGGGCTATTCTGCTCCTGATGTAAATATTTTCGAGGTTGTAGCCGAGCGTGGTTACAATGTAAGTGAGCCACTTCCAGGTGGCACAAACACAACCCTCCCAGGCTTCGGCAGCGAGGAGGATGACCTGATCTACTAAAAGCAAAAGAGGCTCGAATTTTCGAGCCTCTTTTACTTTTAGTAAAACGGAAAACTGAAAACGGAAAGCGGAAAACTGTAAAAAGCCATTGGCTATTAGCCATTGGCTTTTTTGGTTGTGCGGACTCCGCCGGTTATCAAGGCGCAACGAATTAAGGGTTGTTAAAGGCTGGTAAGGGCTATTAAAGGTTATTAAGGGGTGCGCTGATGCGATAGAAAAACTTTAATAACCCTTAACTACCCTTAATCACCCTTAACAACCTTTATTAAAACTTGCGCCCACTCTCAACTCTCTCAACTCTCAACTCTCAACTCCGAATGAGCCATTGCACGCACCACTCCACGCCCGTGCGGAGGAGGCTTGTGGCATCGGAAATGACTTGCAGGCGTTGCTCCATCTCTCGCAGTGCTTCACGCAGCGACACCTTATATATAATATAGGCGAGCAACGCAAAGAGGAGCCCAAGCAGTAGGCAGGGGTAGATGACCGAGCCCATAAGCTCGGCCATCCACACCGTCAATGCCACCACAAGCAGCAATGCAGCCGCCGGTGCCGCCAAAGCTACGATGATGAGAGCGGCGAAGGGGAAGCCTTTGTTGTGCATAGCCTACCCCACCGCTATTTTTTCTCGCACTCGCAGCTCGGCATAGCCTCCTTGTAGGCTGCTCGCCACTTGTCGATTTCGTCGTTGAGGAAACCTCGCACGAAGTTGCGCATCTCCTCGCCCGTCTTTGGTGCAAGAGCCAACGCCACGGCGGAGCCGAGGACCATTCCACCCAACACCGAAAAGATACATAAGGTTGTGTTTTTCATAGGTTGATTGTTTTTAATGGTTAATACTTTTTTACCTCAACCTCTCACACTGCAAATCGTAAGCCAAAAAAAGAGGGAACTAATCTCGAAAGATTAGCCCCCCCCTTATCAAAACCCCTAAAAGTGAATAAAAGGATGAAATTCAGATATTACCAAGTTACCTTTTGGGTATAAGTAACGCCAAAGCCATCGGTCACCTTAATCTCGCCCTCACGAACGCCTGCCGAAGGCTTCACACGGAAGAGGTATGGCGTCTTCACAGGCTTGGAGTAGTTACGCTCGGTCTTGCCGAGTTTCTGCTGCTGGTGCTCGGCGTAGATTTTGAGGTAGTCAGGGTCGAACTCGCCCTTGGCATGCTCCATCTCGGCAACCTTCACGCCATTCTCCCACCACTCGATTGCGCTCCAAGTGTCGGCCGAGTAGTTCCAGATATTCGCCTTAACATACTCGGTATTGGTGGTGGTAGGAGTATAAACTCGCATCTGATAGTTGCGGTCGTGACCCGCAGTTTTGTAGTACCACGACATATTGTCGCCCTCGACCTCGGCAACCATATAGCCATTAGGTGTTCCGCAGGTGTTCAACTCACGATTGAGGCGAATCTGACCGATACAACGAGCCGAGATGATAGATTTGATATTTTTGAGCGACTCGTACTTGGCAGGAGCCTTCGCATAGTCGTACTCATAGTTCTGGTGGGTGTGTCCTGCCCACGCATAGACATTCTTGTACTGTGCAAGGAGTGCTGCATACTTCTTGTAATTCACGCTCTTCTCGTTGAAGTTCTCACGACGCTTCATAAGCGGTGCGTGGGTGCAAACTACGAGAGTTGTCTCCTTCGAGATGTGTTTAAGGTCGTTCTCCAACCAACGAAGGGTGAAATCTTCAAGACCTGTCTTGTATCTATGTTTGGCTGTTGGGCGGTTGTAGACGATATCATTCAAAACCACAAAGTGCATCTTGCCGAGGTTGAACGAGTAGTTCTGCGGTGCAAGATACGACTCGAAATATGGAGTACCGAGCTTCGTGTCGAAGATGGTCTGCTGGTCGTAGTCGTGGTTACCGATAACGCTCACCATTGGCACAGGCGAAGCTGCCAAGACATTCATATAGTGGTCATACGAGGTCATAAAGTTGTAGACAAGGTCGCCAAGGCAGATTGCATAGACATCCTTATCGGTGTTGCTCGTAAGCTCCTTGATATCGGCAATGATAACATCACGGAAACGCTCAACCGACTTATCGTACTTCAAACCACGAGTCTGAGGGTCGCCAATCATCGCCAATACGAAGTTATCGCTCTTGTTTTTGCGCTCGGTCAATACAAAGTCTGCTCGTGCAGCCTGAGTATAGCGAGGTATGCGACGGAAGAATTGTGGGCGGTTATCACGCAATGGAATCTCGTACTCTGCCGGCACCGAAATCATCACAAAACGGCACTTTGCGAGGTTGCTCTTCATAAAGTACTCGCCATTGACGCCTGTCACAACGCTCTGCTCGCCATCGCTGACTACTACGCCCTCGATAGGGTTTCCATTGGCATCGGCAACTCTACCAAAGAGGTTTGTGCCATCCTTCAACGGCTTAACAACCTTTACGAAGTCGTCATATCGCTTGCCGATGATGTTTGTGAGGTTGCTCCAACCGCACATACTTGCACTATTCAAGCTGCTAGGATCCGACACCACCTTACCATAGTTAGCGCAGTCGTGGATTGTTACAGGCACATTGCCCTTGGCATAGCCACCACACGAAGCGACGAAACCGCCTGTTGCACACTTGGCATTGGTTGACTTGTTGGTTACATTTCCGTAGTTTGCGCAATCTCTGTAATATGAGCCTGTCGGGTTCTTACCCAACGAGATAACACCGGCAAAACCACCGCACCAAGCTGCACCCTCAACGCTGTCGCTAACGACCTCGGCATAGTTGAAGCACTGCGATATGTGGACAGGACGAGATGTCTCGCCAAAAACTCCACCCACATAGGCATTTCCGGCAGTGTTTGCCGAAACCTTACCGTAGTTCACGCAATCAACCATAGTGAGGACCAGATTAACTCGTGCGCAGATACCACCTACCGAAGCGGCGTGTGTTCCCGAAACGGCTACAACGCCGAAGTTGTCGCAACAGATGATATCGGCATTTGCCCACGCTGTAATACCTCCCGCACGAGAGACAGGCTTCTGTGTGCCCGAGAATGGCATACCCACAGCCACCACATTACCACGATTGACGCAGTTCTTGACGGTCGAGCGTGACGACTCACCTACGATACCGCCGATATTATTATTTGGGAAGTCGCCCATAAACGACACGCTTCCGGTATTTACGCATCGAGAGATGGTGGTGCCACCTACAACATCCTTGCCATAGCAAGTACCGACAAGACCACCCAAGCGAACACCCTTGCCACCTGCCGTATTCGAGAAGTTCATACGGCAAGAGATTGCACCCGTATTCATACAGTTGTAGATGATATTGTGGTTGCAGGCAGCAATTGCACCAATCATAATCTCCTTGTTTGCCTCCTCGCCATTGTGCTCCACCGAGCCGTGGTTGATACAGTTGGCAATCTTACCACGGTTGATCTTTGCGATGTATGCCACATAGTCGTGTGCATCGTTGAGCGAGGTGGTAACCTCCAACTTACACGACGCATCGATGATGATATTCTGCACTACCGCCTTGGTTTCGAGTGTGCCGAAGAGCGACGATTTTGTGCTCCAATTGTAGAGTTTGTGACCGCAACCATCGAATACACCATTGTAGGTGACGATTGTAGGGAACTTCTTGCCCTTGGTCATATCGATGTCGGCATCGAGACAGACATATCCCTTCTCGTTCTGCCACATCGAGATATCTGCTCCCTTATTTACCGCTTTTGCGAAGGTGAGCAACTCCTTGTAGTTCGAGATACCCTCGGCATACGCCAAGAATACGAACAAGGAGAGAATCAGTGAAAGAAATAGTTTTCTCATATTAGTTAGGTTTTAGAATTTGTCGGTTTTTGTATTTCATACAAAATTAGCAACTATTTTTTGAAAAACAAAGAGATAGCCTGCAAATATGCAGGCTATCTCTCTATTAGTCTAAAATTTTCTCGATTATTTCGCAATGAAAGCGGCATAGTCATCAGCCGAGAGGAGCGACTCAACCTCCTCAGGAGCAGACATCTTAATCTTGACCATCCAGCCCTCGCCGTATGGGTCTTTGTTTACGAGTGCAGGGTCAGCGTCGATTGCAGGGTTTACCTCTACAACCTCGCCCGAAACAGGAGTAAATGCGTCAGAAACGGTCTTTACAGCCTCGATAGTTCCGAAGATATCGCCCGCTGCAAGGCTTTCGCCCTCGCTCTGAATATCAACAAATACGATATCGCCCAACTCGCTCTGTGCGAAATCGGTAATACCAACATAGGCGTACTCGCCCTCTACTCGACACCACTCGTGGTCGTTCGAATACTTCAATTCAGCAGGAATGTTTGACATAGTTTTATAGTTTTTAGTTGTTAAGTTTTCGTGTACTCCGTAGCTGATAGCTACATATTATCTTTTTCTTGGGCTTTTAGCCATTGGCCATTAGCCATTTGCTTTTTCTTCAAATTCTCTAACAAAATTTAGGGTTTCTTCTTTTCGTTTTCTTCGACTAACCCACCATAAAACACCATCCAATATATATTGATCATTTTCTTTGGCAATAATTTCTTCTCGCAACTCGCACAGTTCCTCTTCTGTAAGGTCTGTAACTTTCAAGCCCTCTGCTTCTAACGCTCTTTGAATTTTGGCATCCATACTATTTAGTTATTTGCGGATAACCGATATTAGATGATTGACACCCTTTTGTATTGCGTGTAATCTCTCCAATAATTGAGCATTATCCGACTCTGTAATATAGCCGATTTTATTGGCAATTATGAGCTGTGTTTCCAATTCAAATGCCGAGCCTAATGCAATCTCCAAAAAATGGATAAATTCCATCTCCGATTTTCGAGAAGCACCCTCTGCTATGTTAGAAGATATGGAAACCGCAGCTCGCTGTATCTGCCCGACCAAACCATACTTTTCTTCTTTCGGAAAATTTGCAGTGTAGCCGTATATATCAGTAGCAAGTTCCATTGTCAAGTTCCAAACCGCATATTTTCGAAAATCTCTCATATAAAAGTCAATGGCTAATGGCTTGTTGTTTTACAAAGATACAAAAAATTTCTCAAAAAAAGCAAATTGTCGTCAATTTCGTCTATTCAAAAAAAAGCTAATGGCTAATGGCTAACAGCTAATGGCTATATCACAAATTCCACCTCTTTGAAGAGATAATCTTTTGTTTTGCCTTGCTCATCTTCGAGGCGAAGTGCGCCATTTGGGGCTGTGCCGAGGATTTTAGCACTAAATCTCTCTCCACTTGGCAAGGCGTAGGTGTGCCATTCGTTCAGGCGATACAACAGACTGTTATATCGTTGATGCAATGCATCATCGCTATTAAGTTGAGAGTTGAGAGTTGAGAGTTGAGAGTTTTTAATTCTACGCAAAAACTCATAATTTTCTTGCAAATGCTTCAAAAAGCACTGCAAAACCTCCTCTGCATTCAACTCTTTTCCAAGCAGTTGCGCCATCGAGACAGGATTAGGAATCGAGGGGTCGAACTCAGTCTGATTTACATTTATGCCCACGCCCACAATCGTGCGACGCAGGGTTGTCGAGGAGAGCGAGTGCTCGATAAGTATGCCGACCAACTTCCTGTCGCCGACATAGATGTCGTTTGTCCACTTTATCCTCGCCTCGATGCCATACTCCGCAAGCATATCGACAAGCGACAACGCCACAACCTCCGACACCGAAAACTGCTCGGCAATAGGCACAAAGGTTGGTTCCAACACCACCGAGAAGGTCAAGTTCTCACCTTTTCGGCTATGCCACTCGTGCCCCCTTTGACCACGCCCAGCGGTCTGGTAATCTGCCCACACAACATCGCCCTCGTGATACTTTTCGTCACGAGCGTCATCGTTAGTCGAAGCGGTGGTGTCAAAATGATAAATCATTTTTCTAATTGACAATTGATAATTGATAATTGACAATTAAAGGTATTTTAGCAGAACAATTCCCACTACTAAAAATCGTCAATGATGAGATTATTTTTGTGCGAAGTTAGGCGACAAAAGCGCAACCGACGCTGCGGAGCGAGAGCAGAGAGTGCTTGCACACTTTGCCGAGCCGCAAGGAGGAAAAGCCCGCAAAGCGGGATTAACATAGTAAACCTATGTGAGCATTTTGGAGTCCGACACTTCGTGCAAAAAGAACTCATCAGAACGATTTTTACGCTTGGACTCCGAAATCACGAAGTGCGTCATTCAAAGTAGTTTTTTTATCGGTAGACTCCTTACGCTTGCCGATAATTAGGGCACACGCCACATTGAACTCACCAGCAGGGAATTTCTTTGGATAGGTACCTGGGATAACCACCGAGCGAGCAGGAACATAGCCCTTATAGGTTACAGGCTCATCGCCGGTAACATCGATAATGTGGGTTGAGCCGGTAATCACGGTATTAGAGCCGATAACCGCCTCACGGCAGATATGCGCACCCTCAACGATAATGGCACGAGAGCCGATAAAGCAGTTATCCTCGACAATTACGGGAGCAGCCTGTACAGGCTCCAACACGCCACCAATGCCGACTCCACCAGAGAGGTGAACATTCTTACCAATCTGCGCACACGAGCCAACGGTTGCCCAAGTATCGACCATTGTGCCCGAATCGACATAGGCTCCGATATTGACATACGACGGCATAAGCACTGCGCCAGGGGCGATATATGCACCATAGCGAGCCATTGCGTGAGGTACGACACGCACACCGAGCTTTTCGTAGTCGTGTTTGAGGTCAATCTTATCGTACCACTCCAACTCGCCTGCACGCATTGTGCGCATCTTCTGAATCGGGAAGTACATAATAATCGCCTTCTTGACCCACTCATTCACCTGCCACTCGCTATTTTCCAAGTCGATTGGCTCGGCGGTACGAAGTTCGCCCTTATCCACAGCCTCAACAACCTTGCGAATGACCTCTCGCACACTCTCCTCGTTGAGCATAGCACGATTCTCCCACGCCTGCTCAACCACGCTTTTAAGTTCCGAAAAATTGTTCATATATAGTGTTTTTAATCTATTACTGCAATTACGAGGTCGCCCTCTCGTTTAATCTTCACCTCAATTGGCTCGCTGCCGAGTATCGAACATTTCAAAGCGCCACTCTCATACGCCCCAATCGAGATATGCTTCACCAAGTCGAGCCTACCCTTCTTATAATATTTGTATAGTGCCTCCTTTGCGCTCCACATCTCGGCAAAGATATCGTACCGCTCCGCCAATGTCTGCTCCTCGGCAGAGAGATAGCGGCTTGCCACCCTGCGGAAATCTCGCTCCACCGACTCGATATCGACCGCACAGACCCCGTTTGAAAAGAGCACCGCTACCCTATCACGGCTATGCGACACACTTATATGAATGCCGGGGTTATCGACCTTCGGTGCGCCATAATCGTCGTGAGAGATTGCCACCTCGGCACCCAACTCTCGTCTTACGATTGCTCGCCAAGCCAACACCTCGCATCGGCGTGATGCCGAGCCATACTGCTCGACAAAAGCCAAGTCTGCCGCCGTAGCGCACTCACGCAATGCCTCCTCCGATGCAATCGGCTCTATGACAAGGCGACTACTCATTACTCTTGACGATGATTTTAATCTTGTCGATGCGATGTCCCTCCATCTTCTCCACAATAAAGCGGATGCCGTGTGCCTGCACCTCGTCGCCCTTCTTCAAGAAGTTGCGATTTATTTCGAGCATTAAGCCCGCAACCGTCTCGGCACGACCCTGTACATCCTCGAACAAATCATCGTCGAGGTCGAGCACTCTCGCCACATCCACGATATGGGTCTTACCCTCGAAGAGGTAGGTATTCTCGTTCAGACGACGATAGAACGACTCATCGACATCGCTCTCGTCGGAAATCTCGCCTACAACCTCCTCCAAGATATCCTCCAACGAGATAAGTCCCTGCGTTGCGCCATACTCATCGACCACAATCGCCATATGGAACTTCTGCTTCTGGAAATCTTCGAGCACGGCATTGACCTTCTTGTGCATAGGGACAAAGTATGGCTCACGAATAAGGCGTTGCCAGCCAAACTCGTCGCCCTTGGATATGTGAGCCAGCAGATCCTTTACGAACAACACGCCCTTGATATCGTCGATATCCTCATTATAGACCGGCAGTCGTGAGTAGCCTGTTTCGGTAATCACCTGCTTCACCTCGGTGAAGGTCATAGTCTGCTCCAAAGCCTTGATGTCGATGCGTGGACGCATAATATCCTCGACCTCTCGGGAGGCGATACCCACAATACCCGAGAGTATCTTCTGCTCCTCGCTCTCCGGCTCGGTGGTCATATCCACAGCGTCGGCCAACTCCTCAATCGAGATATTCTCACCACTCGGAGTCGCCATTTTACCCACTCGACCGCTGGTGTTGATAAGGATGTAGGAGAATGGCTTAAAGAGCCAACGCAAAACAATAAGCGGTTGGGCAAAGAACAGTGCCACCTTCACATTCGAGGTCTGCGCCACAATCTTCGGCAAAATCTCACCAAAGAGCAACAGCAAAAATGTTACCAACACACCCGTAAAGAGGAACTCCACGGTCGTATTATTGAACTTGAACATCGTATCCACCACCTTCGACGAGCAGATTACGATGGCGATATTCACAAGGTTATTCACCACAAGTATGGTTGCCAACAGAGAGTCGCTATTTTTCAGCAACTTCAAAACGCTATCCGAGGCTACCGAGGTGCGCTGCTTAATCTGTCGCAAATCCGACGGCAGAAGCGAAAAGAATGCAACCTCCGATGCCGACATCATTCCCGACACCAGCAATAGCAACACCGTTACCACCATCAGCAAGATGGTTTCGGGCGGGCAACTCTGAAATTCTATAAAATTCATCTTCAATCTCTCTTTTTAGAATAGTGCAGGCATATCGTGCGACTCGCTCTGCTGCTCCTTCTCCACGCCTGCTGCCTGATGCGCCTTGGCTGCTACGGTGAGCGATATACCGTGAGCAATATATGCAGGTACTCGCTTACACTCGGCAAACTCGGCAAAGTTGCGGGATGGGCGGGTTATAGGCGCAGGTGCAGGGCGATACTTCGGCATTGGAGCACGCTCCGGCTGTGGCTCGGACTTGCCAACAACGCCTCTCTCCTCCTGAGGTTGCTGTACGGGAGCCTTGATAGTATCCTGCTCTTCGTTGTTTTTGATGATGATAGGTTTTGCCAAATTCTCGTTGCTGAAACCTGTGGCAACAACCACAACTTCCATCTCATCCTCCGCCAAGTTTGGCTTAATGCTCATACCCCAGATGATATTTGTAAGGCGCTCGTTGCCATTCTCATCCTCGGTTTTGGCGTGGTGCTGCACACGGTCACGCACACGATGAGCCTCGTTCAGCGTCAAGCCCTCCGAGCTCGACACCGAGATATTTATCAGCACATTGCGTGCTCCGCTAATCGAGACATTGCCAAAGAGTGGCGAGGTGATGATGCTGTCGATAACCTTATCGGCTCTATCTTCGCCTGTCTCGGTAGCCACGCCCATAATAGCACTTCCGCTACCTCGCATAACGGTACATACATCCGAGAAATCGACATTCACCAGGTTGTTTCGGTGAGTGATAATCTCGGCAATACCCTTTGCGGCAAACGCCACAACATCGTTGGCTCTGCCAAAGCCCGTAGCAGCGGGCAAGTGTCCGTAGAGTTGATTTATGGCATCGTTGCTCAACACGATTATCGCATCTACATATTTGCGCAACTTCTCGATACCCGCATTTGCTTGTGCTGTACGATGAGGGCCCTCGTTGCTCGGAGGTGTGGTGACAATCGCCACAGTCAAGATCTCCATCTCGTGGGCAAGTTCGGCAATTACAGGTGTAGCACCTGTACCCGTACCTGCACCCATACCTGCCGCCAAAAAGAGCATCTCGGTACCTCGTGCAGTGAGCAAATCACGCACCTTATCCAACGATGCAACGGCGCACTCGGCACCTCGCTCCGAGTTGTTACCTGCTCCAAGACCATCGCCACCAAGCAAAATACGATTCTCCTCGGCAATATGCAACTTGTCGAGGTCATCCTGGTCAGTGTTGCAGGCCGCAAGGTTTACACCCTCGATCTGCATCTCCCACATATGCTCGATAGCGTTGCCACCGGCTCCACCGACACCCATTGCCATAATGCGTGACGGCTGACTCTTTACCGACACAAGGTCGTTCAATATAGTGTAGTTATCCATCTTCGTAATCTTCTACTCAACCTCACCTAAATATACTTGTCGGAGACAAAACTATTATCTACCCAATCGAGGACTCTACCCCACCAATTACGGCCACTCTTGCCACCATTGTTGCCCGAATTACCGCTCTTGTCATCCTCCTTGTCATTCTTCTTGTCGTCATCCTCTTGCTGCTCCTGCTCCTCGATATGCTCCTCGGTTGGCATTGGCTCCGTCTGTGGTTCCGACTCCTCCTCGTACTCAGGCTCAGGTTGTGGCACAGGTGTCGGTTGCGGTTGCGGAGCAACCCTCTCGACAGGCGAGACAGGCGAGAATATATCCTTCGGCTTCTCCTCCTCGATAGTCACAGGTATTGGCGCAACCTCCTTGGCCGGCATCTCGTGAACTATCTCGCAAGCGTTGTGCTTTGCACCATAGAGCAACAATCCGAGAGCCACCGACTGCGGAAATGCGAGAACTCGCTCCTGCGACTCATCGTCCAACTTGTTCAACATAGTAGCGAAGCGCACCTCCATACCCAACTCTCGGGCAAAGAGCTGGTCGATATTCGAGAGGTATGACGAGCCTCCCGTAAGCACCACTCCGCACGGAATCTTGGTGGAGAACTTCGCAGCCTTCAACTCTCGCTCCACAAATCGGGCAATATCCTTCAATCGTTCCTCGATAATCTCGGCAATATTGCGTTGCAAAATCTGCTTCTTGGCGTGACCTGCCATCTTCACAGGCACGGTCGTGTCGCTCGGAACGCTATCGGCAATTGCCGAGCCCCAACGACGCTTCAACAAATCGATATCCTTCTTCGGAATCTTCAAGAAGTCCTGCAAATCATCGTTTATGCTCGATGCTCCGATTGGCAACGACGAGAAGTACCACAACTTGCCCTCTCGCACAATCGAGATATCGGTCAAATCGCTACCGATGTCGACAACCGCTACGCCCGACTCCATCTCGTCGGGTGTGAGCACCAACTCGGGCAGAAGCGTAGGGCTTACACACAAGCCCGACACCTTTATCTCGGTTTGATAGAGTGCTCTATTGAGTCGGTCAATCTGATGTTTGCCAGCCAGCACAAAGAGATATGTTGCCGAGAGTTTGCGACCAAATGCACCCAATGGGTCACGCATACTCTGGTTGTCGTCGATAGTGTAGCGGAGCGGGATGCGCTCTATTATCTCGTCGCCACCACCCGGCACAACCATCTCGATACGGGCATTCAGCTCTCGCAACTCGTTCTCGGTTACGGAGCCTGTCTTCTCGTTTATCTCGACATAGTCCTCGTAACGCACGCAATAGACCGAACGGCCCGAAATGCCCACATACGCCGAATTGAGGCGCACCTTCAATTCGCTCTCCAATGCCGTTTTTGCCTTGTTGATGGCATTTCCGAGTTGGATGTAGTTGATGATATCGCCATCCTTGACACAGCCATCCTCTATCGGTTCGACATCGACACCAAGTACCGAGATTTCGCCATTATCATTGCGAACTCCCACCGTCATAACGACATTCGATGAGCCAACATCTATTCCAATTATGTAATCCTTGTTCTCCATATCTATTTTGTGCATATTACCTGTTTATCGTATCTTACATCCACCACCTTGCAGTGCTCCCAGCCGATGCGTGAGAGTCCCTTGTCGTAGAACTTGTGCAGTTTATCCAGCTTCTCGTCGCTATCGGCAAGTGTGCCGAACTCGATGATAAAGTCGCCACTGCGAGGTATCAAGCGCAACGAAATCTCGCCTGTCGAGGTTGTATCTGCCACAAACTGCACCACCTCTGCCGACCAGAACGAATCCTCGCCAACTTCCGACACAAAGTCGATAAGATTGGCAAAGTCTGTTCGCTTTTCGTACAACTTCCACCTGCGCTTTTCGACAGCCTGCTGGCGTTTTTTGAGTTGCGCATTGCGAGCCTTCAACGATAGGAGTTCCGCTTCGCACTCCTGCATCTCCTTGGTGATGCTTACCATTAGTCTGTTGTGTTTCTCCTTGCTACGCCACTTTGGTCGTCGGCTATCCTTCTTCAACTCGTGTTTGCGACGATTGCACTCGCTCTGCTTGCGCTTCAACAATGCGAACTCGGCACCTATCTTTGCGAGTTTATCGTTCTCGTTGCCGAGGAGTTTGTCGTAGTGAGCCAACGCATTGCCCTCGTAGTTGCGAGGGAAGTGAGGCACATAGTTGCCCGTAACCACCGATGCGTAGTAGGCTGCACCCTTTGGCGAGCGGAACACCTCGCCCTCCTTGGTGATGTAGGAGTTGAGCCCACCGCAGAGCAGTCGCAATATGGGTTGGTGCTGACGAATGTCGATATGCACCTCGCCCGAATAGGTCACATATACATCGGCATCTCGCACAAAGCCACTGCGAGCGATATACTCCGATATCTTTACGGCATCGACGCTATCCACCAACTGCTTCTCGATTTTCAGACCGCTATTTTTCAGTCGTTTGAGCATCTGCTCCGACGAGGCAAAGCGGCGCATCTCGGTACTGTCGGGCATCGACACCACAATATCTGTCACCTTCTGCTCGGAGCGATGCTTCTGCGCAAGATTCTGAGCAAAGAGGATGTAGGCAAGGACTACTCCCCACCCCAAAATCGCTCCGAATACTCTACCAATCTTACGCCACATACTTTTTAGCCATTAGCTATTGGCCGTTAGCCATTAGCTTTTCTTGTTATAACATTTGCTATATCATTGCAACAAGCGTCAATATTTCCTGCTCCGAACGATACCACGACATCGGTCGCCATCTCGCCAATGGTTTGTGCCAACACCTCTCGCTCGACAATGCGACAAGGTTTCACAACAAGATTTGCGATAATCTCGGTGGTGATGCCCTCGATAGGCAACTCACGAGCCGGATATATCGGCAAGAGAACAACCTCGTCAGCCTCGTTCAGCGCCTCGGCAAACTCCTCGTACAAATCACGAGTACGGGTGTAGAGATGCGGCTGGAAGATAGCCGTAACCTTGCGAGAAGGGAACATCTGCTTAACCGAGGTGATGGTTGCCGCCAACTCCCTCGGATGGTGAGCGTAATCGTCCATATAGACCGCACTCGGTGTATTCACATAGAACTCGAAGCGACGCTTCACACCCGAGAACTCACGCAACGCCTTGCGCAGAGCGTCGTGGTCCTTCAAATCACGCTCCACCGACCAGAGCAGTGCCACCGCAGCCACCGAGTTTTCGATATTCACCCAACCAGGAATGCCGAGCGTGCAACCCTCGACAACGCCCGTAGGGGTTACGATGTCGTAGCGATAGTAGCCACCCTCCAACAACTCCACATTGCGGGCATAGAAGTCGCACTCCTCGTTGTAGGAGTAGTGATATACCGAAATCTTATCATTCGTAACGGCTACATCCACACCCTTCTTCATAATGAGCACACCACCCTCCTTTATCTGCGAGATAAACTGCGAGAACGCCTCCTTGACCTTCTCGTGGGTGCCATAGATGTCGAGGTGGTCGGCATCTGCCGAAGTTACTACCGCCGCATCGGGATAGAGTTGCAAGAACGAGCGGTCGAACTCATCCGCCTCAACCACAAACCTATCGCCCTCGCCCAGCACCAAGTTCGAGCCGAAATTCTTCGATATTCCACCCAAGAATGCCGAGCCCTCGCCCGAAACTGCCGAGTTGAGCCAAGCGGTCAAAGTCGAGGTCGAGGTTTTGCCGTGCGTACCCGACACCGCCATCACATACTTGCCCTGCGAGAGCAAGCCAAGCACCTGCGAACGCTTCTTAATCTCGAAGCCCTCGGCACGGAACATCGCCTGCTCCGAGTGGTCGGCAGGGATTGCGGGGGTGTAGATTACCACCGTCTTATCCTTGTCGAGAAACGCCTCGGGGATAAGTCGCACATCATCCTCGTAGTGCACCGCTGCACCCTCCGCCTCCAAACGGCGTGTCAAATCGGTTGCTGTGCGGTCGTAGCCTGCCACCTGCCAGCCTTCGTGCAAGAAGTAGCGTGCCAATGCGCTCATTCCGATACCGCCAATACCCAAAAAATAGACTCTATCTTTCATCTTTCGACTCTACGCTTTAATCTGCTTTATAATCTCGTCGGCTACACGCTCCGCAGCGTCGGGAGTAGCCAACTTTGCAATATTCTTCGACAACTTCGCCAACAACGCCTCGTCTGCCACCATCTTCAATGCGGTAGCAACTCCGCAGTCGGTAGCCTCGGCATCGCTCACCATCATCGCTGCACCCTTATCAACCAACGCCATAGCATTCTTGGTCTGGTGGTCCTCCGCCACATTTGGCGACGGCACAAAGAGCGTCGGTTTCTTCGCCAAGCACAACTCCGACACGGTGCAAGCACCACTGCGAGAGATTACAACATCGGCAATCTCGTAGGCGTAGTCCATACGGTCGATAAATGGCACAAGCGAGATATTCTTGGTCGGATAGTGGGCGAAGAACTCTCGCATCTCCTTCTCGTAGAAGCGACCTGTCTGCCAGATAACCTGAACAGGAGCCTCGCCACCGAGGGTCACGATCCACGACTTCATCATATTGTTCAAGGTGCGTGTGCCGAGCGAGCCACCCACAACCAAGAGTGTTGGCAAGCCCTCCTTCAAGCCGTAGTGAGCAAACGCCTCGTTGCGGTCAATCGCCTTATTACCAAAGGCACTACGCAGCGGATTGCCCGTAAGCACAATCTTCTCCTTGTCGAAGAATCGCTCCATACCCTCGTATGCCACGCAAATGCGCTTGGCACGACCACCGACAATCTTATTCACAAGTCCGGCGTATGAGTTCTGCTCCTGAATAATAGTCGGCACGCCCATCATCTGCGCCACAAATACGATTGGTGCGCTGGCGTATCCGCCAAAACCTGCCACAACATCGGGCTTGAACTCCTTGATGATGCGGCGAGCCTGATTTAGGCTGCGCAACACATAGTACGGCAAGGCAAAGTTCTTCAAAGTAAGACGGCGTTGCAGACCTGCAATGGTCAAGCCCTTGATATTGTAGCCCAAGTTTGGGATAAGTGTCATCTCCATCTTACCCTCGGCACCCACAAAGAGGATTTCGACCTCCTCGCCAAAGCGTCGCTTCAACGCCTCGGCAACCGAAACTGCCGGGTAGATATGACCTCCGGTACCACCACCGGAAAGGATAATTCTCTTCATTTCTGCTGTTCTTTTGGTGGAACACTCCTAATTAAGGACAAAAGTAGCGATAATTCTGCTAACTACAAAAGAAAAGCGCAGTGAAATTATAATTTCACTACGCCTTTCAAATTTTTGTGCTTTTTCGCTACTTCAAATTCGCATTCAAAAGCACCGCTATTCGGTACGCTGCTCGTGCTAAGCAAGACAATTCAGTCGCCTGGCGACTCCAAGTCCCCCTTTGCCAAAGGGGGATTTAGGGGGGATGTCAATACTTTGAATATGTCTTGCTATGCAAACTTTCGCTACTTCAAATTCGCATTCAAAAGCACCGCTATTCGGTATGCTGCTCGTGCTAAGCAAGACATATGCAAAGGCTCCAAATCCTGGACTGTGGCGTGGATAAAGCGACCACCCTCCTTTTCCAATCTATCGTAGACGCCTTTGGTGTAGGTGCCGATATCGGTAGCCCAATCATTGAGCGCACCTGCCGAGAACTCCGACTGCTTGTGGCCCCACATACAGACGATATCCTCCGACCACATCTGTGGCGAATAGACATTATTTCCGTGGAAAGTCTGGTAGCGATTAGTCCAAAGTTTCTTCCACGAATGCTTGAACCAACGAATTGGTCGATTTGCCACCGAGCACTGCGAGATATCGAGCTGGAATTCGGTACCCGACTGCGGAATTCCCTCGATAAATACATTCGAGAGGTTGTGCATATCGACCATCAAATTCAGTACAGTATGAATAGCAAAACTAACTGTCTCCTTATCGTGATTTTCGTGGTTGCGGATTACTTCTAACGCCTTATCTATCTGCACGATAGCATCATTCTCATCTTTTGGGGCGTGTTGCAGATTTTTGTCGAGATAGAGCGAATGCCAACCCTCCGATTCGAGGTGGCGACCATTGCGACGATGCCACGAAAGATGGTTCGATGCTCGGGTAATATCCTTGCCCACATACTTTGCCACCAACGCACTCGTTTCGGGTGTAAAATTCTGCGCAGCCACCAAATATACCGCCTTGTCGTAGTTTGCCGACCAGGCACTTGCCGAGAGTGTTGTTGCTACGAACAACACCGCCAATATAATCTTCTTCATAACGACTTACTCCTTGAAAATTTCGGTTAATACTCCTGCCAAGCGATATGCCGCACGCTGCACCTGCTTATCGACAATGGCGTGTACGGCAGCAACATCCTCGCTGCTCATCTTCGTAATCTCGGTACCCTCTGGCATTGTTGTATAGCAATGTTTGCGCCACACATCGGCAGTCTCCTGAGTCCAATCGTAGGCTGTACCTTTCTGCATCTTATTAGCCTGCTTTGGCGAGAGTTTTTTCATATTCTCGAAGTGCTTCTCGGCAGTCCAATTACGACGCTTGAAGGCGATTGAACCATCCCAGAAGCCGTGAGGGCTGCGCTTCTTACCCTTGCTCAGCAAGTTGTAGTGGAACTGCGGATGTTCCTTCTTATTCCAGCGCACGTGCACAGGGCAATGGTGGTCGCCAACCATATGGATAAGATACTGCAAATTGATCTTCACCAACGAGTCGGGCATAGTTTTGTATGCACCATTCGCCATCTCCTTGCGGATACGCTCGATGTGGTAGGCACCTGTGGTCGGGCTACCCACAACCACCTTATACTTAGCATCGATATTGGTGCTGTGCCACTTGTCGCAAACGGTATATGGCTCGATCGAACGAGCCTGGTCCATCCAAGTTGCATAGAACGGAATAGAGGCTTTGAGGTAGTGGCGACACTTCGCCTTAACCTCGGGGTCCAACAAGCGTTCAGCATTGTAGGCGATTACGGCGTGACCGATATTCTCCCACGCCAAAGCTCTGCCACCGATGAACAATGCAACGGCAACAAGAGCAATTTTTAAGATTTTAGTTTTCATTATTTCAGGTTTTAGCTGGTTATTTCACAACACTGTTCATAATTGTAGCCAAGCGATATCCCGCACGAGCAACCATCTCCAAATGGAGCTCTTCGAGGTTGAGTCGAGGCTCATTGCGCATAAGCATACCAGGCTCCACCCACTCGTACAGAGGTTTTGCTCGTGTGCCCACTTCGTGCGCCCAATCACGCACCGAGCCCTGCATCGCCTGCTCACGAACACGACCAAAACGGAGGTCGAGATCGTAGGCATAATAGTTCGACGACCAACCCTGATGCCAGCCGCAGAAGCTGCTGCTCCACATCTTGCTCCAAGTGAGTTTACCTCGGGTTTCATACTTATCTCGCTTGTCGGGACTCGGACCCTCTCTATTGCCCGACCAAGTGAATTCGAAGTCGTGTTGCGAATGCTCCACGCCCTCGATTGCAATGGTCGAAATGGTGTGCAACTCGATAAGCAGACGACGGAGATTTTCGAACGCCACAAACTGCTCCTTTTCGCTGTAATTTGCGCTATTTTTGAGCACCTCCACAGCCCTCTCGATACGCACCACAACATCCCCCTCGTCGGTGGTTGTAGAGCGCAAATCGGCATCGAGCGACACCCTCGTCGACTTATCCGTAACCCACTTATAATCAACTGTTTCACGCAACTTCACAAGGCGGTTATACTCGGCACGAGCCTGCTCGGTCATATACTTTTTGGCAATGACATACGAAGCTCCATTCACTATGCCTGTCCACGCCTTTGCCGAGAAGATTATCGCCACGAAAGCGATAGCTAAAATTACTCTTTTCATAACTCTGCCCTCCTACTCTTTGAAAATATCGTTTATGATATATGCCAAGCGATAGGCACCTTTGAGAATCATCTCGTCGGATAGCTCGTGAATTTGCGCCACCTGCTCCTTCGACAACTTGGTAACTTCGATGCCCGCAGGGGTAATATCATAGACACGATTAGCCTGTTTTACAGCATCTTGCGCCCATTTTGTAGGGGTACCCTTTTGGTACTTCTTTGCCAATTTTGGCGAGATAACATCCACCTCCTTGGCATATCGCTCCATAGTCCATTTCGTGCGTTTGAAGCCTGGCGAACGATCCCAGAAGGTGTGCAACGAGAACTTCTTACCCTTCTGCTTTACGGTGTAGCGACGCTCAGCCGTATGGGTCGATTTGGTACGGAAGAAGGTATGCACCGGACAATGGTAGTCGGGCACCATATGAATCAGATAGATAAGATTCTGACGCACAAGCGAATCGGAGAGATTTTTATAATCCTTCATCTCTCGCCAGATGCGCTCGGTCTGGTAGTATGCCGACTTGGTGCGTGGCACTTCGAGTTTCCACTTACCATTCTCGACATAGTTTGTATGCCAATCGGTTGTTGCCTTATAGGGATCGATATAGCGCCACTGATCCATCCACGAGGCGTAGAAGACGAATGAGTGTTGGAGGTAGTGCTCACACTTCGCCTTCGCCTCGGGGGTGAGGTGTTGCTCGGCAATATATGCGGCACACGAATGACCAAAGCCATTCCACGCCTTTGCGCTTCCCACAGCGAGAAGCGCAAAGAGCGAAATGGTTATTGTTAGAATTTTGTTTCTCATTTTTTATTTAAGGTTTTCGTTCAGCAACACCGCAATACGGAACGCTGCACGAGCAAGGCAGCTCATATGGAACTCCTCGTACTTTTGAATTGTTGGATGCAAGAAGTTGCCGTTGCCAGCCTCCAAAACGCCATAGATATCCTTGGTATAGGTACCGATATCGAGAGTCCAATCCTTCAAAGTGCCCTTCGAGAACTCCTCCTTCTTGTTGCCGTGCATAATCACGATATCCTTTGCCCACATCTGTGGCGAGTAGGCTCCGTGATAGGTAACATAGCGATGTGTCCAGAGCGACTTCCACGAATAAGGGGTAATCTTTGCTGTTTTGCCATTTGCTGTACCCCTCGATGTGCCCACCTGGAAGTCGGTGCCCGAGAGAGGAATACCCTCGATAACCACATTCGAGAGGTTGTGCATATCTACGATAAGGTTCATCACAGTATGAACTGCGAAGCTTACCACTGCATCGTCGTGATCCTTGCGATTGCGGATAATCTCCAACGCCTTCTCGACCTGAACATAAGCGTCGTTTTCATCCTTTGCAGCAGGTTGCAACGAAGCATCGAGGTGGAGTTTGTGCCAACCGGCCGATTCGAGATGACGGCCATTCTTACGATGCCAAGCGAGGTGGTTTGATGCCTTGGCAACATCCTCATTTACATAGTATTGCACCAAGCGAAGAGTCTTGGGATTGTAGTTCTGTGCAGCCACCAAATAGACCGCCTTATCATAGGCTGTATTCCACGCCTTTACCGAAAATGTTGCAGCGATAAGCAACGCTGCCAATATAATCTTTTTCATAACTATTTCTTACCCGTTTTATACTCTTTATCCTCAAAAATATCGTTCAAAACACCCGCCAAGCGATATGCCGCATAGAGCATCTGCTTGTCGACAATTTGATGTACGGTAGCAACCTCATCCTTGGTCATCTTGCTGATCTCGGTACCCTTAGGCATAACGGTAAAGCAGTAGCGAGCAACATCGGCAGTCTCCTGTGTCCAGTCGTAGCCAGTACCCTTCTGCACCTTCTTCGCCTTGCCCTTCGGCAATACACCCAACACCTCACTATACTTCTCGCAAGTCCAACCCTTACGGCGAAATCCCGGCGAACCATCCCAGAAGCTGTGGTAGCCACGACTCTTGCCCTTATTCTTCAACGAATAGTGGAATGCAGGATGCTCCTTTCTGCTCCAACGCACGTGCACAGGGCAGTGGTGGTCGCCAATCATATGGATAAGGTACTGCAAGTTAATCTTTACCAATGAGTCAGGCATTGTCTTGTAGGCACCACCTGCCATCTCCTTGCGGATACGCTCGATATGATAGGCACCTGTTGTTGGCTTGCCCTTAACTACTTTGTAGTTAGCATCTATATTTGTGCTGTGCCACAAGTCGCATTCTGTATAGCCCTCTATCGAGCGATACTGATCCATCCACGATGCGTGGAAGGCCAACGATGCGTGGAGATAGTGGTAGCACTTCTCTCTAACCTCGGGTTTGAGGAGCTCCTCTGCCTTGTGGGCAATGACGGCGTGGCCGACATTAGCCCACGCAAACGCCCTCTCTACACCGCACAAAGCAACCAATGCTGCCAATGCGATAAAAAATTTTCTTTTCATAATCTATTCTGTTTTAGGTATTTGTAGTTTTATTTTGTCGCCTCGTTCATCAGGGCTGCAATGCGGAACGAAGCACGAGCAACACCTGCATAGAATCGCTCCTCTTCCTCGGCGTGAGCCTGACGAGAGAGCTGGCAATGAGGCATAGCCCACTCGTAGAGCGGCTTAACGAGCTTACCCATATCGGTAGCCCAATCACGGATTGAACCTGCCATATACTGCTCCTTGTAGCGACCGTGGCACACCTTCAAGTCACGAACGTGCATCTCTGCCGACCAAGCCGAGTGGAACACCGAGAAGCCATAAGACCAAAGGCTCTTCCACTTGCGGCTCTTGAACTTCTCTCTCTTGCCGTAGCCACCCATCGAGTGCTGATATTCGAAATCCTCCTTCGAGTATGGGAACTCTTCGAGATAGACATTGCCGATGTTGTGCATCTCGATTGTCAGTTCGATAATCTTGCGGATAGCCAACTCCACCTCCTCGTTATCCTTCGAGGCACGGTTTTTAACCACCTCAACAGCCTTTTCGAGCTGTGCGATAGCGTTGTTGTCGTCTGCCACTACGGGTTTCAAATTCATATCGAGCGATATTGTACGCCACGATGCCGACTCGGTAAGATTACCCTTCTTGCGAGCCTGCTCGAAGGTCTGCACCTGCTTGCGGATATCCTCGCCCAAGTACTTCTTCATCTCTGCCTGTGCCGCAGGTGTCATATTCTCGAATGCCAAAAGCAATGCAGCCTGGTCGTAGACCCAATTCCACGCCTGTGCCGACTTAACGCCCAAAATAAGGGCGAGTGCAATAAATATCTTCTTCATAGTGTTATCCTCCCCTTATTTAGTCTTGAAAATCTGATTCATTACGAATGCCAAACGATAGCCCGCCTTTACAGCCTCCTCGTCGCAGATACGACGCATCTCCTCACGGGTCTTCTTCGAATACTTCTGCTTGTTCGAGCCCTTTGGAGTGAGTTCGAATGTCTGCTCAGAGTGTGGCAACGAGGTTACAGCCCACTTGTAAGGGGTACCCTTGCAGATCTTCTTAATCTCCTTTGGCGAGAGGGTCGCCATCTTGGTTGCGTAGTAGTCGGCAGTCCATCGCTTGCGACCATACTGGATAGCATCTACATCCCACACCTTGTGGAACGACTCCTTGCCACCCTTGTTATTGGTGAGGTGGTAGTAGTACTGCGGATGCGACTTCTTTGGCCAAACATTGTGACCCGGGCAGTGCATATCTGCCACCAAGTGAATGAGATACAACAGATTGAGGCGTACCTCCTCCTTCGGCATATTCTTGTAGTTCTTCATCAACTTCTGAATACGCATAACCTGATAAGCGGCGCACTTATCGTTTGTCAAATCTACCGCACCACTCTCATCCATCCAGTTGCTGTGCCATCTGCCCGATGGGCGGTATGGGTCGGTATAGCGGTACTGATCCATCCAGATTGCATAGAATGGCAACGAGTGATTGAGGTAGTGGTGAATCTGCTCACGAGCATCATCGGTGAGGTTGCGCTCGGCAATCTCGCAAATGGCAGAGTGTGCAAAGCCACCCCACGCCATTGCGCTATTTACGGTAAATGCCGCAAATGCTACGATTAGAATAAGTAGTTTTTTCATTATTTACATTGGTTTTAATTTGTGAATGTCGTCTAGTTTGCCAACTCTTCGAGCATTACGCTCAAACGATAGCCCAACTTTGCCATCATCTCGAAGTGTAGGTCCTTCAAGTCGTTACGCTGAATGCGAGGCATCTCGTACTCGGGATTTACGAACTTATAAATCTCGCTTGCGGTCTTTCCGCAATCTGCGGCCCAATCGTACAACGAGCCTGCGGCATACTGCTTCGCCTTATCGCCGTGAGCATACTCGTAGTCGTTAGCCCACATTGCGCCTGTCATACCGTTGTGCCAAGCGTCGTAGATAGACCAAAAGCGTGACCAAGTTACAGGGTGCTTGCGCTTATTATACTTCGGTGTATCGCCATTGTAGCAGATAAACTTGAAATCCTGCATCGAGTGTGGATAGCTCTCCAAGCGGATGTGACCGATGGTGTGCATATCGCTCATTAGATTGATAATCGTGCGCAAAGCATTCACGACCTCCTGACGCTCTCTGCCCTCACGATCCTTGACGATTGCCATATTCTTCTCGATAGTCGAGATAAGGCTCTCGCCTTCGAGCTGCATAGGGCGCAACTCCTTGTCAAGATAGAGGAAGTGGATATCCGTAGAGTGGGTTGCCTGCTTCTTCTTTTCGAGGTTATAGAGGAACTGCACATCCTCGTAGAAACTCTGACCGAGAAAACTCTTAACAAACGCCTTACCATCCTCCGAGAGGTTGCGCTGGGCAAGAATCATCGAGCCCTCATATACTCTTCGCTCCCAATTATTCACCTGTGCCGAAGCAGAGAGAGCCATCACTGCCAAAACGGCTGATATTACAAACTTTTTCATATTTAGTTCTATTTTCTACTATTTTACAGCCTCGTTCAACAATACAGCCAAGCGATAGCCACAACGGGTCATCATCTCGTAATTCAAATCCTCCAACTCGTTGCGCTCACGACGAGTCATCACATAGTCTGGATTGACACGGCCATACAACCAAGCAGCCTTCTCGCCAATCTGCGCAGCCCAATCGTGCAACGAGCCCTTCGACAACTCTGCACGCTTCTCGCCAAGGCACAACTCCATATCCTCGGCCCACAAATCGCCCGAGAAACCACCGTGCCAATGGGTGTAGAAGTCCCAGAACTTCACCCACTTATACTTCGAAGTAGTCTTGCGCTTGCCATAATCGCCGGCATAGCAGGTGAACGAGAAATCGATCTGCGACTGCGGGATGCCATCGATGCGAACATAGCCGAAGTTGTGCATATCGCACATAAGGTTGATGAGGGTACGCAACGCCTTTCTTACCTCGGCAGTATCATACGAGTTACGAGCACGCACAACCGCCAACGACTGCTCGATACCCTTCAAAGCATCCTCGCCCTCAACACCTGCCGACTTGAAATCTGCCGTGAGGTGCAAGAATCGCAACTCCTTCGAGTGAGTTGCTTGCTTCTTGGCTTCGAGATTTCGCAAATAGAATACATCGTCGGCATAGCTCTCGCCGAGATACTTCTCGACCATCGACTTAGCCTCGGGCGAAAGGTGCTTCTTTGCCAACAAAAATACACCCTCATCTGGTCGCTTCTCCCACGCACTCGCCATCGAAACTGTCATTGCAAGTGCCAACATCAAAAATATCTTTTTCATACTCTCTCCTCCTCTATTATTTGTTGAAAATCTCGTTGAGAACATACGCCAAGCGATATGCCGCCTTCATAGCCATCTCGTCGGCCAAAGCCAACACATCGGCCTTCTCCTCAGCCGTAAGTTTTGAGATATCGGTACCATTAGGTGTTATCTCGTAAGCACGGAAAGACTGCTTGATGATATCACGACCCCAATAATCGAAGTTACCCTTCTTGACAATCTTCTTCACCTGCTTTGGTGTGAGATTATCCACCTCTGCTGCATACTTCTCGTACGACCAACCCTTGCGTGTAAATCCAGGCGAGCCATCCCAGAAGCCGTGGAACTTCACACTCTTTTTCTTGTTCTTCAACGCAATACCACGATACTCAGGTTTAACCTTGGAAACACCTCCCACGTGTACAGGGCAGTGCATATCAGGCACCGAGTGTACCAAAATCAACAAGTGGTGGCGCACCAACGAGTCGGGCAGATTCTTATAGTTGCCATTGCCCATCTCCTTCATAATCTTCTGGAGCTGACCCATAGCCTTACCGCCTTTGCTCCAATCCAATTCGCCCTCGGCATTCATCGAAAAGCCGTGCCAATTATTTGTTGGGTGAAACGGAGGTACTGCTCGCCAATGATCCATCCACGATGCGTAGTATGGCAAGGTGTGTTTGAGGTAGCGACGACACTCCTCCTTTGCCTTTGGTGTGAGGTGCTGCTCGGCAACATAGGCAATTGCTCCGTGGCCGAATGTTCCCCACGCCTTTGCGCTCTGTATGCTCATTGTAGCAACAAAGGCGAGTAGTAAAATTGAAAGGTTCTTTCTCATAATAGTTTTGTTTATTTTGTTTGTTATTTGAATATATCATTCAGAAGTGCTGCCAAGCGATATGCAGCCTTTGCCATACAGCGGTTATGCACGGGCTCTTGACGCTCGCTCATCTGCGCCGGCACAACAGCCCCCGGTTGGAATGTTTCGAGCGCACGAACTACATCTTCGCCTACATTCTCCACCCAGAAGCGAGGAGTACCCTTCTCGTACTCGGCCTTCTTTGCGTTGGCAAAGATGTCGATATCGTCACCATAGTACTGTGGGGTGAAGATCGTATAACGACCTGCGAACTTATTCTCCCAGAGTTTGTACCAGCTTGTATCGTAGGTCTTGCTGTTATAGAAACCCTTACCAGGAGTTGTCAACTCGTTCCAAGTCTTGTAGGTGAAGCCTTTGGTAGCCTCGTTGCCTTCGATGCGGATATGCGAGATGCAGTGCAAGTCGCCCACAAGGTGGATAACGGTACGGAGCGACGCCTGAACCAACGAGTCGCTCTGGTTTGTGCGGTCACGCAATACGGCAATCGCCTTCTCAAGCGCTACTACGCCATCATTCTCGGCGGTAGTGGTCGACTTACCATTTGCGTCGAGCGTGGTGATGTGCCAATCTTTGGTATGAGCCAACTCAGGCTTTTTGCGAAGGGTGTTCAACCAAGTCGAAGCCTTCACCATATCACTCTTCAAAATTGCCTTAACCTCTTTTTTGGCGTTATCGGTAAGATATTTATCTGCCAATGCAGCTATCGACTGGTGTCCGAAAGCGTTGAATGCCAAAGCCTTGCCCACCATCACAATCGAAGCCAATGTTAATAGTATAATCTTTTTCATAGAACTGTCCTCCATCTATTATTTGCTGAAAATTTTGTTGAGTGTTGCCGCCAAGCGATAGCCGGCAAACGCCAACTGCTCGTGCAAGGTCTCGTCAATCTGCTGGCGCTGCGCCTTGCTCATCTTTGTGAATTCGGCACCCTTTCCCCAGTAATCGTAGGTTTTGATAATGTTGTGGCCATTCTGCACACTCCACTTGAAGGCGTTGCCCTTGCTGATCTTCTTTATCTCCTTTGGAGAGTAGGTATCATACGCCTTAACAAAGCGGTCAGCCTTCCACTTTGAATGCATATACTGCGGAGCACCGTCCCAGAACTTATGGCGACCCACCTTCTTGCCCTTCATATAGATGGAGTGACCCTTCAAACCGAAATCCTTGGTGTAGCAAGCGTGGCTTGGGCAGTGCATATCGCCCACCATATGGATAAGGAGCTTCAAATTTACTGCAACAAGCGAGTCGGAGAGATTCTTGTACTTATCCTTCTCCATCTCCTTCACGATGCGATTTACCTGATATGCAGCATCACGAGTCTCATCGCCCTTGTAGCCGATAACCTCGAACGACTTGTTCACATAGCTCGAATGCCAATAGCTAATCTCCTTGAATGGGTCGCTGTGACGCCAGAAGTCCTGCCACGACGAGTAGTGTGGAAGGTTGTGCTTGAGATAGTGCTGGCACTTCTCCTTAGCCTCGGGTGTGAGGTGTTTCTCTGCAATGTAGGCAGTAATGTGGTGGCCCCAGCCGCCCCATGCCATTGCACTCTGCGACACTGCGAGTGCCACAAGCAAAATCATAAGATTGCGTAAAGTTTTCATAATAGTATTGGGTTATTTTAATATTTTGTTTAGCAAATTAGCAAGGTGAAATGCCGCATCGTAGAGAGAGGCGTTATTCACCTCCTCCATCTTCGGCACCTCAACGCTCTCGATAAGTACACCTGGTTGGAAAACCTTGAGCGCCTCGAATGCTCGCTCGCCCGCCTTCTCCACCCACTTGCGAGGAGCAATAGCCTCCTTTTTGTAGTGCTTTGCCATACCCTTAGTGGCAATCTTCCAATCGTAGAGATACATCTCTGCCGAGAATACACCGTGGCTTGTATGGTACTCCTTCTGCCACACCTTCTGCCAATTGGTCTTTTTCACCGCATAGTAGCGGAAACCAATCTGCATAGAGTTGTGACGAGAGATTACAAAGTTCTTTTCGAGGTGCTTATCAATGAGGATATTTGCCAAGCAGTGAATATCTACCGTCATCTCTATCGCCGTAAGCAACGCACTCTTGCGCTCCTCGGCCGTTGCCGACTCGCTTTCGAGGGTGGCAATCGCCTTTTCGAGCAGCACTACGGCATCTTTCTCGTCGGTCGTAACCGACTTACCACTCTCGTCGAGGCGGGTTTTACTCTTGCCCCCATTCACAAACTCCACAGACGAGAGAGGTGCGCCCAACAACTGCTCCACCCCACTCTTCGTTCTCTTCGAGAGGTGCTCCTCGGCAAACATCACCACCGCTCTATTCACCTCCGAGGTCCAAGCCATTGCATCCGTGGCAACGAGTGCAAAAAGCGCAACTGCAATATATCGCAAACTCTTCATAATCCCTCCCTACCTAAAAATTCGGTTCATAACCTCTGCCAAGCGATAGCCCGCCTCGACCATAAGACGGTCGGCAATCTCCTTCATACGGGTCTTATTCTGCTCGGGCAGATCCTTATAGTCGATTGTTGGCGAGAGCAGAGTGTAACACTCACGGAATGTCGGCTCGGCAGCTCGAACCCAACTCTCCATATCACCCTTGCACAGCTCCTCAATCTCCGCCTTGGTCAATCGGCGATACCCATCGTAGAATTGATCTGCCGTCTTACCCTTATGAAAGCGTGGGAATGCCTTGTCGAAGTAGCCGTGGAAGCGCATATCCTTGCCTTTCTCCTTAAACTCGAACTGCTTTTGACCATCGTAGAAGACATGACCCGGGCAGTGCATATCGCCAACCATATGGATAAGGCACTTCAAATTCACAGCAACTGCCGAGTCGGTCATATTGCGATAATCCTTCAATGCGGTGAGCATCTGCTCCATACGAGCAACGCCGTGCTCGTCGGGAGTGAGCGGAGCACGGAAAATTGAGATATCGCCCACCAACTCGCCAGGGATAAGTTTGCCATCCTTCACCCCTACGGCGTGCCAACGAGCCGTGTGGTGATACTCCTCCGAGTAGCGCCACCTGTCGAGCCACGAAGCGTAGTATGCCAACGAGTGACCGAGGTAGTGGCTACACATCTTGCGAGCCTTTGGAGTGAGATTTTGATCGGCTATATGACCAATGGCTGCATGGCCGGCACTATTCCAGCCATAGGCGCTCGTCACCGAGAAGAGCGCAACAATAGCCAACGCAAAGGTTAGAACTCTATTCTTCATCTCTATTCCTTGTTTTTCGAGTCAATACAAATTGTTACTGGTCCGTCGTTTACGAGCGACACCTTCATATCGGCACCAAACTCGCCGTGCTCGACATCTGCACCAAGCACTGCCGAGAGTGTTGCGAGGAACTTCTCATACATTGGGCGTGCGATAGGCTCACCTGCCGAGCGGATATAGGATGGGCGATTACCCTTCTTGGTCGAGGCAAAGAGGGTAAATTGGCTAATCACAATAGCACGACCTCCTGCCTGCTGGATATCGAGATTCATCACGCCATTCTCGTCGTCGAAGATGCGCAGACGAGAGATTTTACCGCACAACCAATCGATATCCTCCTGCGTATCCGCCTCCTCAATGCCGAGCAAAATCGCCAAGCCCTTGCCGATTTCACCAATTATCTTGCCCTCAACCTCAACGCTACAACGCTGGACTCTTTGAATAACGACTCGCATAGCCTACAAGGTGTTATTGTTTTCAGCGAAAAAGCGCCACAAGTTATCATCTGTCGGAACCGGAGCGATAATCTCGACCAACTCCTTACGCACAGGGTGCATAAAGACCAACGAGCGAGAGTGAAGCGAGATACCGCCGTTCGGGTTGGAACGCTTGGCACCATACTTCAAGTCGCCCTTAATCGGGCAGCCCATCTTCGAGAGCTGACAACGAATTTGGTGGTGGCGACCCGTCAAGAGTTCGATATCGAGCAAGGTATAACGGTCGCTGCAACCAATCATCTCGTAGTTCAGGCATGCCTCCTTCGCATCTTTGTGAGGCGAGTTGTAGGCGTGCGAACGGTTGGTTTTGCCGTCACGCAAAATATAGTGGCGGAGGCTACCCTGCTCCGTTGCAGGTCGAGCTTCCACAATTGCCCAATAGTGTTTTTTGATTTCGCCCTTGCGAATCATCTCATTCAGGCGCACCAACGCCTTCGAGGTCTTGGCAAACAACACCGCACCGCTCACAGGGCGATCAATACGATGCACCACACCGAGGAATACATCCCCGGGCTTGTGGTCACGCACCTTCAAAAAGGCCTTCAAGTAGTTTTCGAGAGCCTCATCGCTCGTCTTGTCGGGTTGCACCAAATCGCCCACTCGCTTATTCACAACGAGCAAGTGATTGTCTTCGTAAAGTATATCGTTTGGGTTAAACATTTATTCAGTGAGTAGTTAGTAGTTTTTTAGAGTTGAAAAGTGAACGGTAGGAGCAACTGTGCGCTTTCGACAATCGAGGCTGAGCCGTTACCGCTCATAATCACTCGGATTGGCGAGCCTTGACGACGCTCAACATCGAGAATCACCTGACGGCAGCCGCCACAAGGATAGCACTCACGCTCCGAAGGGTTCGATGCGATAGCCAACGCCTCGACAGGATCGTCGGCGTGGTTAGCCTCGACATAGTAGAGCAACGAGCGCTCGGCACACAAGCCCGAAGGGTAGACCTCGCTCTCGGAGTTTGCCGCACGCATAATCTTTCCGCTACGCAAGCGCACCGCTGCACCCACCTTAAAGCCCGAATATTTGGCGTATGCCAACTCGGTAGCCTTCTGCGCCTCGGCTATAAGCTCACGGTCCGCAACCGGCAAATCTTCGATATGCTCCGCCTTGATATACTTCAATTCCAAACACTTCTCCATAGTAGTTCGATTTTGATTGTTTCGCAAATATAAACATTTTCCACGCAAAAACCGAACAAAATAGTATAAAAATACTATTTTTGCAGAAAATTTCGGAGATGGCTTATTCTTGGGGCGACGACAGACGATACAACTCCTACTCGGCATACTTCCGCCGACGCTTTGGCGAGCGTGTTCAGAAGGTGGCGATAAATGCGGGTTTTACCTGCCCAAATCGTGACGGAAAAGTGGGTTTCGGAGGTTGCACTTTTTGCAACAACGAGGCCTTCACACCCTCCTATTGTCAGCCCTCAAAAAGTATAACGCAGCAGATAGAAGAGGGTATCGAATTTCACCGTCGACGCTACCGCACTGCATCACGCTATCTTGCTTATTTTCAGTCATTTTCGAACACCTACGCACCACTCGAAGTATTGCGCTCACGCTACTCCGAAGCACTCTCTCATCCCGAGGTCGTAGGCGTGGTTGTGGGTACTCGCCCCGACTGCGTTTCGGAGGAGATTTTGGACTACTTCGCCGAGCTTGCAAAGAGCCACTATGTAACGCTCGAATATGGCATTGAATCGACCTACGACTCGACCTTAAAGGCGATAAATCGTGGTCACGACTTTGCGTGTGCCGAGCGTGCCGTGAGGATGACTGCCGAGCGAGGTTTGGCGGTAGGTGCGCACTTTGTTTTGGGATTGCCCGGCGAGAGCGACGAGATGATTTTGGAGCAGGTGCAACGCATTAATGCTCTGCCACTTACAACCATAAAATTCCACCAATTACAAGTATTCAAAGGTACAGCAATGGAGCGAGAATACGACGAACATCCCGAGCATTTTCGCTTCTGGGAGTTGGAGGAGTACCTCGACCTTTTTGTGGAGATTTTGCGCCGTCTGCGCCCCGATATTGTGGTCGAGCGATTTGCCTCGGAGGCTCCTCCCCGCTACCACCACGGTCGAAATTGGGGCTTGGTCCGCAACGAAACCCTCTGGAATATGCTCGAAAAACGCCTTGAAGAGAGGAATGCTTGGCAGGGAGAGCTGTATTATTAGGGTCGTTAGGGGCGTTAGGGGCGCTAGGGGATTTAGAGAATTTAGGGATAGTAGGGATTAAAGACTACTCTCTACTCTCTACTCACAATTTCTTGTCAGAAGTCGTGAGATGTGGTGCATCGCAAAAGAAGAGTCCTCGGGATAGTACTAAATCGTACAGCCCGAGGACTCTTACTTTTAGCGATGTGCCGCAGATTGCGGCTTATCACAAGAAATTTTAATTTTTCTTTGGTTTTGGGGCCAAAATCATATTCATCTTCTTACCCTCCAACTGTGGCATAACCTCAACTTTTGCTATCTCTTCGAGAGCCTGCGCAAAGCGGAGGAGAAGAATCTCTCCTTGCTCCTTGAAGACGATGGAGCGACCACGGAAGAATACATAAGCCTTAACCTTTGCACCCTCCTTGATGAAGTTCTCGGCGTGGCGAAGCTTGAAGTTGAAGTCGTGATCGTCGGTCTGCGGACCAAATCGAATCTCCTTGATTACAATCTTGGTCTGCTTTGCCTTAATCTCCTTCTGCTTTTTCTTCTGCTGATAGAGGAACTTCTGATAGTCGACAATACGACATACCGGAGGTTGCGCATTAGGCGAAATCTCTACGAGGTCGAGTTCCATCTCATCGGCCATTTGAAGAGCCTTAGAGATAGGCAACACGAGGTTTGGCTCGACATTATCGCCTACGATACGAACGGTGTCGGCTGTGATTTCATCGTTGATACGATGTGGGTTCTCCTTCTCGGGGCGACGGCCACGAGGAGCATTGTTTGCCGGGCGTGGTGCTGCCGGGCGTGGCGTAAATGGTTTGAATCCTGCCATTCTGTTTGTTTAGCTTTTAGCCATTGGCCATTAGCCATTAGCTTTTTTTAATTTGTTCTATTTTATTAAATTATATTGCTTCAATCTCTTTTGCTACAAGACCTGCCATATAGTTTGCGTACTCTTCGAGAGTCATCGAGCCCTTGTCGCCATCGCCCTGCGCACGAACCGATACGGTACGCTCGGCAGCCTCCTTCTCACCTACGATGAGGAGGTAAGGGATACGCTTCAACTCGTTGTCACGGATCTTACGGCCAATCTTCTCGTTACGGTCGTCGATCTGCGCACGAACATCGTGCTCATTCAAGTATGCAACGACCTCCTCGGCATAGTCGTTGTACTTCTCCGAGATAGGGAGAACAACTGCCTGATCCGGTGCGAGCCACAATGGGAACTTACCTGCGGTGTGCTCCAACAACACAGCCACGAAACGCTCCATAGAACCAAATGGCGCACGGTGAATCATAATTGGGCGGTGAAGCTTATCGTCGGCACCCTTGTAGGTCAAGTCGAAACGCTCAGGGAGGTTGTAGTCAACCTGGATAGTACCCAACTGCCAGCTACGACCGAGAGCATCCTTAACCATAAAGTCGAGCTTTGGACCATAGAATGCAGCCTCGCCATACTCAACTACGGCGTTCATACCCTTATCCTTGCAAGCCTGGATAATTGCAGCTTCTGCCTTCTCCCAATTCTCGTCAGAGCCGATATACTTGGTCTTGTTGTTAGGGTCACGCAAAGAAATCTGCGCTGTGTAGTTCTCGAACTTCAAGGTCTTGAAGATGTAGAGAACGATATCCATAACCTTCTCGAACTCCTCCAACAACTGGTCTGGGCGAACGAAGAGGTGAGCATCATCCTGAGTGAAGGCACGCACACGAGTCAAGCCGTGCAACTCACCTGACTGCTCGTAGCGACATACTGTACCGAACTCTGCCAAACGAACAGGAAGATCCTTATACGAGTGTGGCTTGCTACGATAAATCTCGCAGTGGTGAGGGCAGTTCATCGGTTTGAGCAAGTACTCCTCGCCCTCGATTGGGGTGTGGATAGGCTGGAACGAGTCCTTACCATACTTTGCGTAGTGACCCGAAGTTACATACAAATCCTTATTGCCGATTGGCGGTGTGATAACAGGCTGGTAGCCATACTGCTTCTGAATCTTACGCAAGAAACGCTCCAAGCGGTCACGCAACTCTGCACCCTTTGGCAACCAGAGTGGCAAGCCCTGACCTACACGCTGCGAGAAGGTGAAGAGCTCCAACTCCTTACCTAACTTACGGTGGTCACGCTTCTTTGCCTCTTCGAGCATTGCGAGGTACTCGTCGAGCATCGACTTCTTAGGGAACGAGACGCCATAGATACGGGTGAGCATCTTGTTCTTCTCGTCGCCACGCCAGTAAGCACCTGCTACGGCGGTCAACTTTATAGCCTTGATATGACCTGTGTGTGGGATGTGTGGTCCACGACAAAGGTCTGTGAATGAACCATTTGTATAGAACGAGATTGTGCCATCCTCCAAGTCCGAAATAAGCTCGCACTTGTACTCATCGCCCTTTGCGGTGAATGTTGCGAGAGCCTCAGCCTTAGAGACCTCGGTGCGAACAAGCTCCTCCTTCTGACGAGCCAACTCGGTCATCTTAGCCTCGATCTTTGCGAGGTCGCTCTCCAAAATCGGAGTCGGAGCATCTACATCGTAGTAGAAGCCCTGCTCGATAGCCGGACCGATACCGAACTTAATACCCGGATACAACGCCTGCAAAGCCTCTGCCAAGAGGTGCGACGAGGTGTGCCAGAAGGCGTGCTTACCCTCGGCATCATCCCACTTGTAAAATTTTACTGCACAATCTTTTACGAGTGCGTGCGACATATCTACGGTCGCACCATCTACCGAAGCAGCCAGACAGTCCGCAGCTAAACGAGGGCTGATACTCTCTGCAACTTGGTAGGCTGTTACCCCCTGCTCGAACTCACGAACCGAGCCATCGGGAAACGAAACTTTAATCATACTGTTTTTATAAGTTTTTAATTGTTTATGTTTTGCGCCTTCACAGCTCCACAATCACGAGACGGATTACTGCTCAGTTGCGCTGTTTTTTTTAGCCATTAGCTATTGGCCATTAGCCATTAGCTTTTTTAATTGAGAATTGACAGTTGACAATTGATAATTAGTGGTAAAAACAACGAGTTGTTTTTGTTATATTTGTAAATATAAATACCTTTAATTGTCAATTTTCAATTATCAATTTTCAATTTTGAGCTTGCGCCTTGCGCTCTTCTGCCTCTTGAAGGTCACGCATAGAGACATCTCTACCCTTCTCACGCTCGAAATGTTCAAGTGGATTGCGACTCCAATACTTGTAGTCGTTGCGGCGGCGAACGATGTCCAAAGCCTCGTAAATCGCATTGCGCATCGACTGTGCATCGGCCATATCCTTGCCGGCGATATCGAACGCTGTGCCGTGGTCAGGCGATGTGCGAACAATGTTCAAACCTGCGGTAAAGTTTACCCCCTCAGGCGACAACGCCTTGAACGGAGTCAAGCCCTGATCGTGATACATCGCAAGTATTGCATCGTATTTCTTGTAGCCGCCACCTGCAAACAGACCGTCAGCAGCCATTGGTCCAAATGCCAAAACATCCTGCTTGGCAGCCTCCAAAATCGCAGGGCGGATAATGCTCTCCTCCTCCGAGCCGAGCAAGCCGCCATCTCCTGCGTGAGGATTGAGCGACAAAACCGCAATACGAGGCTCGACAACGCCAAAATCTTGCTTCAAGGTGTGGCGCAACGCCACCAACGATGCGGTAATCTTCTCTGCCGAGAGCGACGCAGCGACCTTATCGACAGGAATATGAACGGTCTGCAACGCCACACGCAACACCTCGCTACACATAATCATCATCGGCTCGCCCTCCGCCTTCGAGGCGAAATACTCGGTATGACCCGTAAAACCGAAGCCCACCTTCTGCATCGACTCCTTGTTGATTGGCGCAGTAACCACCGCAGCCAAATCGCCCGCTACGAGGTCTGCCGAAGCCTTCTCCAATGCATCGAGCGCCTGTTTTGCCGACTCCTCGGTGGCACGACCAGCCTCTATGCGGGTATCTTTTGCACCGCACTCCACAAGGTTGATTTTACCACGACGAGCCTCAGCTGCCGAGTTGCAGATATTGAAGTGCAAAGGCTCTACCTCCTCCAAACCTTTGGCGTAGAACTCTGCTATATGCTTGGCACCATACACTACGGGCGTAAACAACTCAACCACAGAGGGGTGCGACAATGCTTTAATTATCACCTCCCAGCCGATGCCGTTCGTATCGCCTTGCGTAATGCCTATCTTATGCTTATATTCGGACATAATCACTTATTACACTTTCTTTCAAAGGTACAAAGATATAAAATCTTAATGATAAACAAAATACGAATCGACTATTTTTCACAAAAAATCTATTTTATACCTATTTTTATAAAAATATTCTTACCTTTGTATATTAAGTATTGTAAAAAACATACAAAAACATAGAACTCAATCAACTTATTATTAACTAAAACCTAAAAACAAGATGAAAAATTTGACAAAAATTTTCATGGCGGTTGCTGTTGCGATGTTCGCATTCTCTTGCGTTACCGACACAACCGAGGACCTCGGCGTAAAGGTCGATGGTCAGGGCGTAACCGAGCTCACCCTCTCGTTGGAGGAGAGCCGTACTCACCTCGGTGAGAAGGTTACAGACGAGAATGGCGTAAGCCTCTATCCACTCTATTGGAGCGAGGGCGATGCTATCGCTGTTAATGGCGTAGTTTCTAACGAGATCGAAATCGGCTCGGATGCAACTGCTGCTACATTTAAGTTTGCAGAGGAGGTAACCGCTCCGCTTTGCGTTGTCTATCCTGCTTCGGCAGCTGCAACCGTAGAGGAGGGTGGCGAGGCTGCACCAGAGCCAGAGCCAGAGCCAGAGCCAGAGGCTCCTGTAACTGCTTATCCTGTTACTTTCTTGGCTACACAGCCTTACACCGTTGGCACATTTGCTCCACAGGCAGCGCCAATGTACGGCTATGCAGCAGAGTTGCCGGAGACAGGTGTTCAGCTCAACCACCTCACAGGTGTTCTTCGCTTGGCTATCGCAGGTAATGGCGAGAAGGTAACCAGCATCAAGATCAAGGCTGAGAAGGGCAAGATTGCAGGTGCTTACACTGTTGATTGCACAAACGGCACTTTGACTCCAAGCGTAGATGCTGTGAACAGCTTGACTGTTACTTTCGCTGACGGCTTGGTACTCGGCGCAGAGGCTACTCCTGTTTATGTAGCTGTTCCTGCTGGTAAGTATGGTGTATTTATGATTACTATCAACACTGAGGCTCACGAGAAGATGACTGTTAAGTTCGATAGCGAGCATAAGCCAATCAACGCAGGTTCAGTTCGTGAGTTCTCG
>JBGVMU010000028.1:0-41748 GCA_045124955.1 Alistipes sp.
AAAATCGGAGGTGATTGAGGAAATTTTGTGCGTTACGCAGTGGTGGGAAGCGCAACCGACGCTGCGGAGCGAGGGCAGAGGGTGCTTGCACACTTTGCTGAGCCGCAAGGAGGAAAAGCCTGCGAAGCAGGATTAATTTACTAGGCGTAAATGAGCATTTACACCGCAAGTAAGGTGCAAAATTTACCAATCAGAACGATTTTCTGACAATTTATGCTACGCAGGCTTGTTGTAGAGAACTATGCTTTAATCGAGCACCTCGAAATCGAGTTCGACTCCTCGCTCAATATCATCACGGGCGAAACAGGAGCTGGAAAGTCGATTTTGATGGGTGCTTTGGCGTTGTTGCTCGGAGCCAAGAACGATAGCACAACCATAAAGGATAACTCTCGCTCGTGCGTTGTGGAGGGAGAGTTCGACATTGCCAGACTCGGCTTGGAGGAGGCGTTCAAGGAGTTGGACATAGAATACGACCACGAGACCATCATCCGTCGTACAATCTCGCCAAGCGGCAAGAGCCGAGCATTCGTGAATGATCAGCCGGTACAGCTCTCCGATCTGAAACAGCTCGGAGCCTACCTTATCGACATCCACTCACAGCACCAAAACCTTATCCTCTCATCGCCACAGTTCCGCATCCACGCCATCGACACGATAGCGGGCAATGGTGCGTTGTTGGCGGAGTACCGCAAGGCATTTTCGGCTTTGCAGGAGGCACGCCACGCCCTCACGGAGTTGCAGCAGAGCGCAAAGCGCAATGCCGACGAGGAGGATTGGTTGCGCCATCAGGCAGAGGAGTTGCGCAGTGCAAACCTCCGTATAGGCGAGATGGAGGAGTTGGAGGCGGAGTTGCGCACACTCGAAAATGCCGACTCGATTAGCGAGGCGTTGCAGAAGGTTACTCTCTCGTTAGACGAGGAGGTAACAGGCGTGCTGACTACACTGCGAGAGAGCGAGAATACTCTGCGTCGTGTGGCGGAGAACTACGCTGCGGCAACCGAACTTATCGAACGATTGCACTCTACGGCGGTGGAGTTGAAGGATATCTCGGCTACCACAGCCTACGACTTGGAGCGCATAGAGGCAAACCCCGAGCGACTCGATGCGGTGAACAATCGCCTCGACCTTATCTACACACTACAACGAAAACATCGTTGCGAGGGCATCGAGGAGTTGATTGCCCTGCGTGACAGATACGCCGAGCAACTCTCCGTCATAGAGCATAGCGACGAGGCTATTGCCGAGGCTGAGCAACGAGTTGCCGAGTGCGAAGAGGCGACAACCTCGCTTGCCGTGAAGTTGCACGATGCACGATTGAAGGCTTCGCCTGCATTCGTAAAGGGCGTGGTGGAGATTTTGCGCAATGTGGCAATGGCGGATGCCGAGTTTAAGATCGCCGTAACGCCTTGCACACCGACCATTTCGGGTGCCGACACGGTCGATTTCCTCTTCTCGGCAAACAAGGCTGTCGAGCCACGACCAATCGAAAAGATTGCATCGGGCGGTGAGCTCTCTCGTGTGATGTTGGCTCTGAAAACCATCCTCGCACAGCACCTCGCCCTGCCGACCATTATCTTCGACGAGATTGACACAGGTATCTCGGGTCGCACCGCCAACGATGTGGGCGATATCATCGCTCGCTTGGCGCAGTCGATGCAGGTTATCGACATCACCCACTCGCCACAAGTTGCATCGAAGGGCTCTCGCCACTTCCTTGTCTATAAGGAGCAGAGCCGAAGCAATATCCGCCCTCTTTCGGCTGAGGAGCGCATCGAGGAGATTGCCAAGATGCTCTCGGGCGACACCATCACCGAGGCTGCATTGGCACAAGCAAAACATCTCTTATCGCTCTAATCCACTACTGCAATGAAACGATTTGCTCAAATAGTGGTTATCATTGCGGTTGCATTCCTCTTTTCGTGCAGCGACAACTCCGTTGTGCGCCAAACCGAGCCAATATACACCCCTCGCTATGCCAAAGGCTTCTCCGTCGAGCGTGACACAACCACGGGAGAGAAGTTGTTGTGCATCCGTAACCCTTGGCAGGGTGCCTCCGATATAGTTTTCTACACAGAGATTGACTCGCTATCCCCACCCAAGCGCATTGTGGCAATGTCGTCGAGCCACGCAGCGATGCTCGATGCCGTAGGTTGCTCCGACCGCATCGTAGGACTCTCGGGTTGCCGATTTATCTACAACTCGGACCTATGCAAAAAAATTGCAGAGGGTAAAATTGCCGAGATTGGCTACGACTCCGCCTTCGATTTCGAGAAGATTCGTTCGCTCAACGCCGATATTGTGCTGCTCTATGGTGTGGCAGGCGAGGCGAAGTCTATTACGGACAAACTCGATGAACTCCGCATACCTTATATATATATTGGCGACTACCTCGAAGATGACCCACTCGGAAAAGCGGAGTGGGTGGTGGCACTCGCATCGCTTTGTGGTGTAGAGAGCGAGGGTATTGCCTTTTTCGAGGAGGTGGAGAGTCGCTATAATGCTTTGCGAGAGCAGAAATATTGCTCTGCCTACAAGCCCCGTGTAATGCTCAACCTACCCTATCGTGATACCTGGTTTATGCCACCGCACAACAGCTATATGGTGCGCCTGATAGAGGATGCGGGAGGAGAGTACATATTAACGGAAAACGGAAAACGAAAAACGGAAAACGAAAATCTCTCAACTCTCAACTCTCAACTCTCAACTAAATCTATGCCTATTTCGTTGGAGGAGGCGTTGGTGTTGGCTATGAAGGCGGACTTCTGGATAAACCTCGGGCAGATGGCATCCAAAGAGGAGGTTTGCGCTGCGGCTCCTCGCTTTGCAAAGGTCGATGCGGTGAAGTTCAACCGCCTATACAACAACACCAAGCGTACAAACGAGAGCCGAGGTAGCGACTTCTGGGAGTCGGGTGCCGTTCGCCCCGACCTTATCCTCGAAGATTTAATTAACATACTGCACTACGAGGCTCCGACCGACTCGCTATACTACTACACAAAACTGAACTAATGAAGTGTCGCAACACCATACTTTTCACCCTGCTTACTGCGCTTTGTGCGGTACTCTTTGTGGTGGATATTGCCGTAGGCTCGGTAGCGATACCTCTTTCGGAGGTGGTGTCGGCTCTGCTTGGAAGCGGCTCGGAGGAGGTACGAAGCATCGTTCTCGATATCCGTCTGGTGCGTGCTGTGGTGGCAGTTTTGGCTGGTATAGCACTCTCTATCAGCGGTTTGCAGATGCAGGTTCTGTTCCGTAACCCATTGGCAGGCCCCTATGTGCTCGGTGTATCGGCAGGTGCAAGTTTCGGCGTGGCACTCTTCGTGTTGGGTATGCCACTCTTTGGCATAGCCCTCTCGCCGACATTGCAAAGCCTTGGCACAGCAGGTGCTGCGTGGATAGGCTCGGCGGTAGTATTGCTTTTTGTGGTCGCTCTCGCACGCCGTATCAAGGATATTATGGTTATGCTCATCCTCGGCATTATGCTCTCCTCAGGCGTGGGTGCCGTGGTCGAGATTATGCAATATTTCAGCAGCGAAGCATCGCTCAAATCGTATGTCGTATGGACCATGGGCTCGTTGGGCGATGTTACAGCCTCGCAGTTGTCAATAATCACACCCGTAATCGTTGCCGGCGTGGCAATGGCAATAGCAGCCATCAAACCTATGAATATGCTCCTTGCAGGTGAGCGATATGCCGCCTCGATGGGACTCAATATTGGTCGTTCTCGCAATCTGATACTCATATCGACCACCCTGCTTGCCGGAACGATAACCGCCTTCTGCGGACCTATCGGCTTTGTGGGTATTGCCGTACCACACATCGCCCGAATGTTATTCCGCTCGGCAGACCACCGCATACTCCTGCCGGCAACCATCCTCTCGGGTGTAATGATGTTGCTTGTGGGAGATATAATAGCGAAATATTTTGCGCTGCCAATCAACACCATCACGGCGTTGATGGGTATTCCGATTGTAATCTACATTGTAACACGCCGCCGATGATACGCCTCGAAAATATATCGCTCTCGTATGGCTCTCGCACTATTTTGCGAGATGTGTCGTTGCACCTTGCCGCAGGTGAGCTCTGCGCTTTGGTGGGCTGTAACGGAGCCGGTAAGAGTACCCTTCTGCGAGCTATAACATCCAACGACAGCACCCTTGTCGGCACTACTCCTCTGGGCAACCTCTCGGCGGAGCAGGTGGCAAAGAGCATCGCAATCGTTACAACCGAGCGCATCCGCATCGAGAACCTTCTGGTCGAGGATTTGGTGGCTATGGGTCGTGCGCCCTACACAAATTGGGTCGGACACCTTCAAGATATTGACCGAGAGATTGTCAGTGAGGCGATTGATGCCGTCGGAATGGGTAATTTCGTTGGTCGTGACACTGCATCGCTCTCCGATGGAGAGTTGCAGAGGGTAATGATTGCTCGTGCCATAGCGCAGCAGACGCCAATAATTCTGCTCGACGAGCCTACCGCATTTCTCGATATACCGACACGCTTCGAGGTGTGCCGTCTGCTTGCCGACTTGGCGCACAAGCAGGGCAAATGCATACTATTCTCGACACACGATGTCGATTCGGCACTTCCCGTATGCGACTCATTCGCCATAATCGAGAATGAAACCTTGCGAAAAATAGCAACCTCAGATGCTGCAACCGAAATTGACCGCATCTTCAAGCGGTAGGGGGCGATTGGAGTGAGTTTTGCACTTTCGGAAATAAAACACTATATTTGTAGAGATAAAGGGCAATATTTTGTCGCAAAACGAACAACGAGATGGATATAGTTATCACCTATGTAAATGGTTTGGACCCTGTGTGGCAGGCGGACTACGAGAAGTATACCAACCAACCTGTGTTGGAGAAGCGTTTTCGTGATTGGGGCACTCTGCGCTACCTCTTCCGTGGTATAGCCGAGAATATGCCCTTCATCCGCAAGGTACATCTTGTCGTGTCGCACGAGAGTCAGGTGCCCGAGTGGGTAAATCGTGAGGAGGTGCATATCGTACTCCACAAGGATATTATCCCTGCCGAGTTTTTGCCAACCTTCAACTGCAACCCTATCGAGATGCATCTGCACCGCATCGAGGGGCTCGACGAGGAGTTTCTCTACTTCAATGACGATGTCTTTCCGATGAAGCCTTGCAAGGCTACGGAGTTCTTCAAAGGGGGCAAATGTTTCCTCGGTATGTCGCACCACCTCTTTGCGTGGGATATGTTTAAGAAGATATGTCGCAACTCCGACCATCTTGCTCGCCGAGCGTTGGGTTTGAAGGAGAGATGCCTATTTCTACGCCCACAGCACACCTGTACGCCGATGTTCAAGAGCGAGTGCGGCGAGGTCTATTCGAAGATGCCGGCAGAGATTGCAAAGACTGCGGCAGCACGAGTTCGCAACGGCGAAAACCTCAACCAATATCTCTTCCTCGACTATATGTATTTGAAGGGACGCCTTGTGAAAAAACGCCTCTCGAAGAAGCACTTTTCCGTGGGTATTGTTTCGGGCGAAAAGCTCCACCGCTTCATAACCAACCCATCGCACAAGTTGGTCTGCATAAACGATGTGCAACTCTCCGAAGAGCGCTACACGGAGCTTCGCAAAGCTCTGCTCGACGCCTTTGAGGAGCGTTTCCCACAAAAATCGAAGTACGAACTATGAGAGAGAAGATAGATGCCGTTATCACTTGGGTTGATGGCGATGACCCTCGTCATAAAGCCAAACGCCAACTCTTTGTTACGCCCGAGATGGTAGCCGAGGAGCATATTGCAGGGGCTACCCGTTTCAGTAGTCTTGGCGAGATATTTTTCTGCGTGGCGTCGATCAACCGTTTTGCTCCTTGGATCAACAAGATATATATCGTAACCGACGAGCAAGACCCACATCTTGAAGCACTCCTGTCGCAACACTTTCCACAAGGATATATTCCGATTGAGATTGTTGACCACAAGACCATATTCCGAGGTTATGAGGAGCATCTTCCAACCTTCAACTCGATATCCATTGAGTCGATGACATGGCGCATACAAAACCTGAGCGATAAGTTTATAGAGTTTAATGACGATTTGATTTTGGCGGCCCCCGTAACTCCCGAAGATTTCTTTACCAAAGAGGGAGTTGTGTGTTACGCCTCGAAAAAAAACTACCTATTGACTGCTCTTACCCGCCTATTCAAGCGAGGCAAAGATGGTTTGCGTGCGGTGTCGTACAAGGGAACAATGCTCAATGCTGCGGCACAGGCAGGTAATCGTCGTTATTTCTTGAAGATGGATCACACACCAAAAGGTTTGTTGCGCACATTCTACGAGGAGTACTTCTCTGCAAATCGGGATGTTTTGCTACACAACATCTCGCATCGTTTCCGCAACCCTTCGCAGTTCAATCCGCAGCAACTGCAATATATCTTGCTACACGAACAGGGACTGTGTGAATTGCGACCAGTGAAGGGTAATCTGCTCTACTTAAAGCCTAAAAAGGGGCTCGAATATATCGAAAACAAGCTGGCGAAATTTTCGCTCAATGCTACGGCTCGATTTGGCTGCTTCAACTCGCTCGATATGGCGTGTGAAGAGGGTCGCAACAAGATTGTTGCGTGGATAAAAGCCCGTATAGGTCTTAGTGATTAAATCACAAACTTACGAATATACCACCTTATAAGGCGTGCTTTCAGAGAAAGGCGTGTCCCGTGCGGTATCAGGTCTATCTTGCGACACCAAGAGAGAGCCTCCTCACGATCTTCGGGGGTGGATTTAATGCTTAATATGTGACGCAGCTTGCGCAAGAAAGAGTCAGCCGACTCTTGTGCTACTTCGGCCATCTCCTCGGCAGAGTATAGGCCGGAATTGTTTATAAATTCCAATCTCAAAAGATTTGAGAGGGCAAAGTCACGATACTTCTTGTAACTCTGGGTGCGACAGATACTTCCCGTGCGATAGTAGTAACAGTAGTACGATTTGTCAATCCAGGCTCCTCGTCCGCAGTTAGCTGTAAAAAGATATGTCGAAGCACGGTCTTCGTAGTACATATTTTGCGGAAATGTTAGATGTGCAAAAAGGTCACGACGGATAATGGTTGTGCAGGCACTGATGGCTATCTTGCACCTAAGGTTTAGAGTTGTCAGCTCCTTTGCAGAGAGGATTTTAACCTCTCCACTCTCTGGAAAGAGGTATTTATTCTCTCTATCATCGTAAACTCTATGCAGATTTACACAGACCACTCCCAAGTTGTTGTTGATTGCCAAATTATACATATCCCCATACATCTCGGGCAACACAGTATCATCACTATCAACAAAGCCCATATATTCGCCAGTTGCAACCTTTATACCTTCGTTGCGGGCTGTTGAGAGGTCGGCCTTGTCAATGCTTACAACCTTTATTCTGTCGTCAGTAGTGGCCAATTTGTGGCAAAGTGCCAACGAATTGTCGGTAGAGCAATTTTCGACCAAGATAATCTCGATATCGGCGAGTGTTTGTGCAGTGAGCGACTCCACACACGCTTGCAGATACTTTTCGGTGTTGTGTACCGGAACAATAATACTTACCTTCGGCATATCTCTTACGGTGTTAGTTTTTCGATTTAGAATGATATCTGAGCCGAGTCGGTCAATGTGCCGTACTTGGCTTTTACTTTTATCTCGCCACCCTTGTCGCCCGAGCGGATGATGAACGATGCAATACCTGCACGGAATGGCGACACGCTATCGCCCTCGACGATGGCATCGCCCTCAACCGAGAGTCGCACTTCGCCACCCGTAAAGTTTGGCACCGTGCCATTCTTATCCTGCAAGCGAACATAGACAAAAATCTGGTCGTTCTTGCCGAGTTTTACACCACACTCGCTCAATTCGATTGCCAATTTTGTCAAAGCCTCAGGAGCAGAAACAGCGTGGCGTGCCACCTCCTTGCCATTGCGGAAACCAATGGCTACGAGGTTGTTACAGTCGGGCAAAGTTATCTTTTGGAGGGTGTGCAAAGGTTTTGCATAGGGGTTAAATTGCAACTCGCCAACCTCTTTGCCGTCGGAGAGGAGTTTCACCACCTCGCAGTTCGAGATTATGCTCTTCTCGACAGGCGAATTCTCGTCGAGATAGGATGCAATATAGACCATCGGCTCACCCTCTGGGCGCAGCGAACGATAGTAGTAGTAGGCATATTTAGGCAAGCGGTCGTGGCTCATCACTCCCGAGGCCTCAATCTCCTCGGTGTAGCCACGGTTGTAGTCGAACATCACCCAATAGCCATCCGCCATAGCCTTTGTCGAGGTGAGGTTGTCGTTGTGGGCGGTGTTGAGGTTCTCGACCATCTGCACCATTCGCTTCTCGCCATCCTCACGGAGTTGGCGTGAGGTGAGTTCGGGTTTCTGTCGCCAGCCACGCACATATTGGGTCAGACCGCCATCGTTTGCGTAGTACTCCCAATCGCCATACTCCGACACAATGAGTGGCACATCGTCGCTCGTGGTCTTGTTGAAGAGGCGGAATTGTCGTGACTCGACATAGATGTCGTAACCCCTCTGCCAGCCCGCCGAGTAGCAGTATGGCGCAGGGTACTCCTCGTGCACGAGTCGACTCATCTCGGCGATGAAGTCGGCCGGTTGCTTGGTCTCGTTGAGCGACGCCTCCCACGCCAAAATCGATGGGTGGTTGCGGTCACGACGCACCATATCACGAGTCTGCTGGTAGCAGAACTCACGGAATTTAGGCTCCTTCTTGTTGAAATATTGCCAACCATAGACACAGTTCAGCACGAAGATGCCGAGCGAGTCGCACGCCTTCAAAAAGGCGGTCGATTGCGGATAGTGCGAAAGGCGCACAAAGTCGAAACCCGCCTCCTTGATACGCACCGCATCACGCACCTGCGCATTATCCGAGAGGGCGTAGCCGATATATGGGTGGCATTGGTGGCGATTGACACCTCGCAAAAAGGTCTTTTCGCCATTTACATAGAGTTGGTTATCTTTGATTTCGATCGAGCGAATACCAATCTTTCGGCTCTCCTCGTCGACCACCTTTCCGCCCACCTCGACCGAGGTCTGCAAGGTGTAGAGCGAAGGTGAGAGGTGCGACCAAAGGCGTGGATTCTCGACCAAAATCTTCGACTTCACGGTGGTGCGACTCTTGCCTGCAAGCCTCTCTTCGGCACGGCTCTCGGCAACTACCTTCTCGCCATCGAGCAGGCGATTTACCACCACTATACGCTTCGATTTCTTGCTGTCATTCTCGACCGAAACGCCTACATTTACCTGTGCAAACTTTTTGCATACCCCCTCGTAGCTTACGAAAACGCCACCTTCGGCAGGGGTAGTATCGATAAATGGGTGGGTTATTGCCACCTCGCCCTTGCGGATGAGCGACACATTGCGATAGAGACCGCCATACCAGAAAAAGTCCAATCGCTTGATTGGGCGAGGTCCCGTAATCGGGTTGTCGTTGTTGTCGAGGCGTATGGCGATAGTGTTTTTGCCCTTATGCAGATGGTCGGTCAGATCGACCGCCACAGGGAGATAACCACCGAGGTGGTGCGCACAATGCACGCCATTTACCCACACATCGGCAACATTCATCGCCCCCTCGACATTGAGCCACCACTGCTCACCACGCAACTTGTCGACCTCGACCGTGTGGCGATACCAGCAGATACCCTGCCACTGCTCGCCTGGATAGTACTTCTCGTAGCGAGGTGTGTGCGGAAGGCGCACCCTCTGCCAATCGGAGCAGTCGAGCGTTTCGCCCGAGTAGTCCGCCGAGGCATCCGTCGCAATGCGGAACAACCAATTGTGATTCATCTGCTCCTCGGCACCATAAGCGGCAAGGGCAACAAGCACAAAGAGTGCAGTAAGTAGTCTTTTCATATCGAAGTTAGAGTGTTAATTTTTCGGTTTTAGCACGAGCATAGGCAATCAAATCGGTGGGCGAAAGGCGCAACTGCAAACCTCGCTGACCGGCGCTGATGTAGATGTAGTCGAACTCCAAGCACGACTCGTCGATAAAGGTCGGGAAGGGCTTTTTCATTCCTATCGGCGTACAACCACCTCGGATATAGCCCGTCGTAGGCAACAACTCCTTCATCGGTATAAGGTCGCACTTTTTGTTGCCCGACACCTTGGCTGCCACCTTCAAATCGACCTCTTTATCGCCCTGAATAACGCACACAAAGTGTCCGTTGCGGTCGCCCTTCAAAACCAAAGTCTTATATACTCTCTCGATTGGTTCGCCGAGCGACTCCGCCACATGGGTGGCTGCCAGGTCGTTTTCATCCACCTCGTATGGTATCAGCTCGTAGGCTATCTTCGCCTTATCGAGCAGTCGTGCTGCATTTGTCTTATTTATATTCTGTTTTGCCATAATGCAAAGGTAACAAAATTTGGTTGTTTCACATAAAAAAGATAACTTTGTATAGAATTTATAATTAAAAATCGAATGAATATGAAAAAAAGCTTACTCTTTGTTGTTGCATCGTTGCTCCTTTTCTCGGCAACAGCACAAAACTCCGACTCGGTGAAATTGGTTACTGCTCCCCGCCAGGAGTTGAAACTCCCGAAAGGTGCAGAGGGATATGTTATCCTTAGAGCGAATATCCTCGACTCCTACCAGACCATTTCGGTTATCCGCTACTCGCCAAAGCACTTCAAGACCACAATCGTTCAGCCCGAGAAGCTTACTCGTCTTTCGGCTACCGCCAAGTCGATAAATGGCGACTTCGGTGTGAATGCAGGCTATTGGGATGTACGCATCGACCAGCCTTCAACATTCCTCAAACTTGGTGGCAAGCAGTTGTCGGTTACTGCCGATTTCGAGAAGGAGCGTGTAGATGGCTTAGTATGTGTTGGCAAGAAGAAGGTCGTTCTCGACTACTGCAAAGCGGGCGAGGAGGCGAAATACGCAAAGAAGTATAAGGATATCTTGGCTGCGGGTCCTGTGCTTATTGACGAGGGCAAGCCGATGGATCACGATGCATACACCAAGGGTATGGTCGATAATGCGGGCGGAAAGCCTGTGGGTGCATTCTACACCTACACACAGCGTCACCCTCGCACCGCAATCGGCACCGACAAGAAGGGTAATGTATATCTCGTGGTTGTCGATGGTCGCTCGAAGGGCAATGCCGAGGGCGTAACCATCAGCGAATTTACAAAGGTGTGCGCTTGGCTCGGTATGCGTGATGCAATCAACCTCGATGGCGGTGGTTCGTCGTCGATGTGGACTGCCGAGGAGGGCACTGTGAGCTACCCTTGTCGCAATAAGAAGTTCGACCACGCAGGTGAGCGTCGAGTATCGAGCTGCGTGATTGTAAAGAGCAAAAAGTAGGCTTTGCAAGTTACAAATAAGAGGTGCCGAAAATTCGGCACCTCTTGTTGTATATTCTTCAAAATGGAAGATGGGATTGACTTCGCTAACGCTCGTCTTTCCCATCTGCTCGCCGCAGGGGCACTACCAAACTTCACTACACTCAGCAAGGAGTTGCTATACAACCTCTTTTGTTTTTACACCTCTTGTCTGCAAACAAGTTTGCGCCAAGGGTATAAGTGGAAGATGGGATTGACTTCGCTGCGCTCGTCTTTCCCACCTGCTCGCCGCAGGGGCACTACCAAACTTCACTACACTCAGCAAGGAGTTGCTATACAACCTCTTTTGTTTTTACACCCCTTGTCTGCAAACAAGTTTGCGCCAAGGGTATAAAAACAAAAAGATGTCGCTTTGCGACATCTCCTTGCTTCGTTTGTTTTGTTTGGGTGGAAGATGGGATTCGAACCCACGACCTTCGGAACCACAATCCGTCACTCTAACCAGCTGAGCTACATCCACCATTTAGATTTCTTCCGAAATCGGGTGCAAATGTAATACACTTTTTCGCAAAGTCCAAATTTTTCGATAAAAATATGTTGCCGTAGCACCTATTTTGCTCCATTGCGAACAAATTAGTAGCGCAGCCAACGCCACAAATCCTTCAACTTTGGTTTTGCACCGTGCATAAAGATACCTATCTTATATATCTTGGCTGCACCCCACACGCACACCACAAAGGTCACATACAACAACGCCAGCGAGGTTGCAATCTCCCACATAGGGATACCGCTCGGGATGCGGGCAACCATCACGATAGGCGAGGTAAATGGTATAAGCGAGCACCAGAACACAATCGGCGAGTTCGGATCCTTCATAATCATCATCGTAACCACAAACGCCACGATAATAGGCAGGGTAACAACCGTAGTGAGCTGCTGTGCATCCTGTGCCTGGTCGACGCTTGCGCCAATGGCCGCATAGAGCGACGCATAGAGCAGAAAACCGCCAATCGTAAAGAGCAACACCACAGCCACAATCATTGCAATATGGCCTGTATCGAGCACCGAAGCCAGGGCGGTAAGCATCTCGGGAGCAACATCCTGCTGCATAGCCAATGCCGACACATCGGCACCTGCCTGCACCTGCTGAACGCTCTCGATAAGGTTCTCAGGCATCAATGCCGGCATAATAACGGCGCTAAAAAGCACCAACAACACACCCCAAACCAGAATCTGCGTAGCAGCCACAAGGGCGATACCGAGAATCTTACCCATCAACATCTCGAATGGGCGCACGGTAGAGACCATAACCTCCAAGATGCGTGAGCTCTTCTCGTCGATCACGCTCTGCATAACCATACCGCCATAGATGGCGAGGATGAAGTAGAGCAGAAAACCGAGCACCATACCCACCAACGAGGATGCAATTGCCGACGAAGCTGCCGACTCTTTATCCTTGTCGGTGCGGAAGGTTGCCAGATGCACCGAAGCCTCGACCTTGTCGAGTATTTCGTCGATATTCTCGATGTTGTAAGCCTTCAAGCGCTCGCTCTCGATGACCTTCTCGATCTGGTCGGCAATATTCTCTTCGAGCATCAACGACGACGAAGATGTGGTGTAGAGGCGAGCATCGCTCGGGTTCTCGACAATCGCCTTGCCGATGTGAAGCACTCCGAAATTAGTATCATCTTCCGCCGTAGCAACGAGCGTCTCGGCGATGTTTGTATCCGAAAAGACAAACTCCACCTCCTCGTCGGATTGGAGATGCGGAGCAACGATACCACTCTCATCCACAACGGTTATCTTGCGGGTATCCGAGTCGGCAAACTCCATAATCAAAGTGGGTGCCGCACCCATCAAAATCATAAACAGCGGCATCAAAATCGTCGTAAAGATAAACGACTTCTTATATACTCTCTCTCGGTACTCACGACCGATAATCAAACCTATGTTTCTCATATTTTTTGCTGTTAGCCATTAGCTATTAGCCATTGGCTGTTTTTATTTTTTTATCTTTTAGCTAATGGCTAATGGCCAAAAGCTAATAGCTTTCTATTCGTGCTGGCAAGCTCGAATAAAGATATCGTTCATACTCGGAACCTCCTCGGTGAATTGGCGCAGCTCGACCGAGTCGTTGATGAGAGATACCACCGAGCGAACATCCTCGTTGCGCTCGATATGGAGTTTGAGCGAGGAGTAGCCGGTCGAATTTTCATCGTGTGCAAGAATATTGCATACCCCCTGTAACCTATCGTTAAGTGCCTGACCGTCACCCTTATACTGCACCGAGAAGATATTTCCACCGTGCTTGCGACGGATATCATCGACCTTGCCCGAAAGAATGTTATGCGACTTGTTGATAAGTGTTATATGGTCGCAAATCTCCTCGACCGACGACATATTATGGGTCGAAAATATCACCGTTGCACCCTCATCCTTCAATCGCAAAATCTCCTCTTTCAAGAGGTTGGCGTTGATAGGGTCAAAACCCGAGAAAGGCTCGTCGAAAATGAGCAGTTCGGGCTTGTGAAGCACCGTAACGATAAACTGAATCTTCTGCGCCATACCCTTCGACAGATCCTCGACCTTCTTGTTCCACCACTCCTCGATGCCGAAGCGCACAAACCACTCACGCAGACGGAGCAGTGCCTCGTGTCGTTTCAAGCCTTTGAGTTGTGCGAGGAAGAGAGCCTGCTCGCCCACCTTCATCTTGCGATAGAGTCCTCGCTCCTCGGGGAGGTAGCCAATGCGGAAGATATCCTGCTGTGTGATGGGGCGACCATCGAAGAGAATTCTGCCCTCATCGGGGAGGGTTATGCGGTTGATTGTGCGGATAAGCGTAGTCTTACCTGCGCCATTTGGTCCCAACAAGCCATAGACCGAGCCACGAGGTATCTCGACCGATACATCGTCAAGTGCGGTGTGTGCCGAAAAGCGTTTTGTGATATGTTCGGCGGTAATAATATTGCTCATACACCAAAAAATTTATAAATCTTTACGCAAATTTAGTAAAAATTTTCTAACTTTGCGTAGAAAGTGTGGGCATATCTGACGAGATGCTCCGATATTTGACGCAGAAAACAACTAAATAACTACAAATATGGGAAAGAAAACTGTTTTGGTATCGGGTGGAGCCGGTTATATCGGTTCACACACCGCAGTGGAGTTGATTAACGCTGGTTTGAATGTGGTGGTTGCAGATAACCTCTCGAACTCGGATATGTCGGGTGTAGAAGGCGTTCGCAAGATCACAGGCGTGGATGTTCCATTTATCAATGTGGATTGCTGCGACAAGGAGGCATTCCGCAAGGTATTCGAGGAGTACGAGTTCGACTCGGTGATCCACTTTGCAGCATTCAAGGCTGTGGGCGAGTCTGTTGCAGACCCTATGAAGTACTACCGCAACAACCTCCTCTCGTTTATGAACATCATCGATTTGATGCGTGAGTTTGGCCGTCACAACATCGTATTCTCGTCGTCGGCAACCGTTTATGGCGAGGCTGATGAGCTCCCTGTAACCGAGCAGACCCCTCGTAAGCCGGCAACTTCGGCGTATGGTAACACCAAGCAGATGTGTGAGGATATCTTGCGTGACTCGGTGGCTGCATACGGTAGCGAGGGCTTGAAGGGTATCGCTTTGCGTTACTTCAACCCAATCGGAGCTCACCCATCGGCACTCATCGGCGAGTTGCCTCGTGGTGTACCTCAGAACCTCGTACCATTCATCACCCAGACCGCAGCAGGTGTTCGTGAGTGCCTCTCGGTATTCGGTGACGACTACAACACCCCTGATGGCTCGTGCTTGCGTGACTACATCGATGTAGTGGATTTGGCAAAGGCTCACGTGGTGGCTATTCAGCGAATGATTGACAATAAGTGCAAGGAGGGTTACGAAATCTTCAATGTTGGCACGGGTCGTGCAGTATCGGTATTGGAGTTGGTAAATACCTTCGAGCGTGTAAATGAGTTGAAGCTCAACTACAAGGTTGCACCACGCCGTCCTGGTGATGTTGTGATGATTTGGGCAGATACAGCTCACGCAAACGAGGAGCTCGGCTGGAAGGCAGAGCGTTCGCTCGACGATACTCTCCGCTCAGCTTGGGCTTGGGAGAAGCATGTAAGAGGAATTGAATAAACAGAAAAACGGAAATCTGAAAACGGAAAACTTTATGGAATACAAGGTAAAATTACAGGAATTTGCACCTGCGCTGACCGATGCAGAGGTTGCAGCCGAGGTTGCCCGTATCAAGGAGCTATCGGTGCGCAATTATCGCAAGGAGGTCTATGCGTTTGCACTCTCGGCGGTCGATTTGACAACGCTGACTTGCAACGACTCGGTGGAGTCGGTTACGGCTTTTGCTAAGCGTGCGGTAGATTTCTATACCAAGTATCCCGACTTGGCAAACGTCGCTTCTATCTGCGTCTATCCGTCGTTTGTGGAGACCGTAGGCTTGGCTGTTGATGGCTCGCCAATGCGTATCACAAGCGTTGCTGCGGGCTTCCCTGCGTCGCAGACCTTCCTCGAAGTGAAGATGTTGGAGGTGGCTATGGCCATCGAGAACGGCGCCGACGAGGTGGATATCGTGATGAATGTCGGCAAGGTCTTGGAGGGCAACTACGACGAGGCGGCATCAGAGGTTGAGGTTATCCGTCAGGAGATGGGTGACGAAACCATCTTGAAGGTTATCCTCGAAACGGGAGCATTGAAGTCGTCGCAGTTGATTCACGATGCATCGTTGATTTCGATGTTGGCGGGTACCCACTTCATCAAGACCTCGACCGGTAAGATAGATGTTGCGGCAACCCCTGAGGCTGCGGTAGTGATGTGCCGTGCCATCAAGTTGTTCCACGAGAAGACCGGCGTGAAGGTGGGCTTCAAGGCTGCGGGCGGTGTTCGCACACCTGAGGATGCTGCGTTGTACTACACCATCGTCGAGGAGATCTTGGGCGAGGAGTGGCTCACTACCGATTTGTTCCGCATTGGAGCATCGTCGGCAGCAAACAACCTCTTGTCGGGAATCTTGGGCGAAGAGGTAAAGCACTTCTAAAACCGAAATAGCATATTAAGGTGTTGCGGTATAAGCACTCCGCAACACCTCTTTTGTTTCTGACAGTTAAACCCACTAAAATAACAACTATGAAAAAGCTGTTTTACACTCTCTTAGCAATGATAGCTCTCGGTATAGCTTCGTCGTGCGAGAACATCGGTGGAGAGTCAAATATAGGCCCATTGCAAAACACCATAAAGTTCTATTCCGGTTGCGATATGACGGTCTATAATGGTGAGAGAATGGGAGTTATGTATTAGTGCGATTTTGCCACTACGGCAGAGATTGTTATTACGGATAGCGATAACAATGTGTTGCAGGAGCTCTCATTTCAGCTGAAAGAGCAGCCTCCCGGTTTTTGGGTGCCGGGCTATTACGGTTACCACTGGAAGATAGATGTCGGAGACTATCTCGGCAAAGCAACATTCAAGATGACCTATGAAGATTTGAAGGAGTCGGGCTCGCCCAATCGTGTATCAACAACGGTTTCCGAGATGGATATTGTAGAGAGGGGCGCAGCTACTCTTGATGGCTTGAAAACTACTCGAATGTACGAGGAGATAGCTCACTTCTCGGTTGTTGTGGAGAATGCCGATATGCTCGCTTTCACTTGTACGCCCGCTGCGGAGTATGTTAAGCAGAGCGTTGAGGAGGTCTTTGAAAAGGGTTGGTGCGAGAATATGCAAGAATATGATATGTATTGGGGAGGCGGATTCGAGAACCCAAAGACATATAATCAAATGATCGACAAGCTCACGCCCGACACCGAATATGTGTTGCAGTTGGCCGCCAAAAATGACTTTTCGGTGGCAACAAAGCAGATCACTTTCAGAACAAAGGCTCCCGAGCCACCAACTCCTGCCGTGGATTTCAAGAACTTGGAGATAGTGTCTATTACGGATAACTCGGTAACTCTTACCGCCGAGATTGCAAACACAAAACAACTCTGCTATCATATATGCGAGGGTGAGGTGTGCGATTGCGAGTTTGAGCTTATTATGGCAGGGATGCATGTTGTATGGTTTGAGAATGAATCGCAATCTTCATTCGAGAGCCCTGTCAAGGTAACATTCGAGATAAAGAATTTGCTACCAAATACCACATATGGCATATATGTAAATGCAGGTGGTCGATACACAAGCCAAGAACGCACCGTAGTCGTAACAACAGCATCGGCAAATGAGTAGTTTGATTGTTTGTCTGCGATGAAGTCAAGGTTAAGGAGTTGCGATACAGGGGTATCGCAACTCTTTTTTGCATAATTTTTGACGGAATTTTTGCAGATTGTAGAAAAGTTTGTATATTTGCAGACCGAAAGCGACGGAAATGTTGCAATTCGGGTAGAAAATGGTCTGATGGCCGAGTGGCTAGGCAGAGGTCTGCAAAACCTCGTACAGCGGTTCGAATCCGCTTCAGACCTCGAAATTTTGCAGAGCAGACGACTTTTACAAGTCGTCTGTTTTGTTTTTTAGGAGTATCTGTGAGTACAACTCACATACTCCACAAAAACATCAACAGCCAAATGGCTGTCGCTCTGCATAAACGGATGCTCCGTGCGATTGCTCACCTTGGGATGGGCGGTTGTGCGGATATTGTGTTTTATTGCTCGGGCTTACGCCCTGCGCTATATCGTATCCGCACGAGTTCGGGCAAAGCCCTCACTTCGAATCCGCACAAAAAAGTCGTCTGTTTTGTTTTTTAGGAGTATCTGTGAGTACAACTCACATACCCCCCCCACACACTCTCCGAGTCATATAGGTTTTGGTTATAGGGCGATAAAAATTTATGATTTGCTTTATCGGAATTTTACCCCTACCTTTGTAATAACAGAAAACCCCTAATAAAATAAAAGGTGTATGAAAAACAGATTGAAAGTAAATATCATCATTGACCTTGTGATGTTTCTGGCAATGGCAGTAACAAGCATCAGCGGCATTGTTATCAAGCTGATTGCTCCGTTGCGTCGTACCGCCGAGTCGGAGTGGGTGCGAGAGGCGGCGATGTGGTTCTTTCATGTGTGGGATCGTCGCACCTGGGCGCATATCCACCTTTGGGCAGGCGTTATCGTTATGGCATTATTGGTAGCGCACATCGCTCTCCATTGGCAGACGGTTGACGGCTTCTTCAAAAAGCACATCGAGAACAAAAGTCTGCGCACATCGCTCTATATGGTACTACTTTTGCTGTTGATTATCTCGGTTGTACCTTGGCTTTGGGCGTTCTAACAAACGGAAAACTAAAAGCAAATTTCCCAGAATGCAGAACCGACGCTGCGGAGCGAGAGCAGAGGGTGCTTGCACACTATGCCGAGCCGCAAGGAGGAAAAGCCTGCGAAGCAGGGTTAATGCAAAATGCAGAATGCAGAATTAACAAAATTTCCAAAAGGGAAAATCGGAGGCGGTTAGGCTATTTTTTCGCCAAGCGAGGAACAAAAACAATAGATAAATCCCCAGAGGTGGAAATCGGAGGCGATTTAGGAAATGTAAAATTAACAAAATATTCCCAAAAGGGGAAATCGGAGGCGGTTTAGGAAATTTTGTGCGTTACGCAGTGGCGGAAAGCGCAGCATACTTGGGCGTATGTGAGCATTTACGACGCAAGTAAGGTGCAAAATTTACAAACCGGAACGATTTACAGAACAAAGAGCAATAAGCGTATTAACAATAAAAAAGAAAAAGATTATGGCTACAAAATTTTATGTTTGCCCTCATTGTGGCAATGTTATTCAGAAAGTTGTGGACTCGAAGGTGCCTGTGGTTTGTTGTGGTGTTCCAATGCAGGAGTTGGTACCTAACACGGTTGATGCGAGCAATGAAAAGCATGTTCCTGTTGTGACAAAGATTGACGATTGTCATGTTAAGGTGGAGGTTGGTAGTGTGGCACATCCGATGTTGCCGGAGCACCATATCTGCTTTATCTATGTAGAGACCGAGAAGGGTGGTATCCGCATCGACTTGACCGACAAACCCGAGGCTGTTGTTTGTGTATGCGACTCGAAGCCAATCGCTGTTTATGAGTATTGCAACTTGCACGGCTTGTGGAAGACTGAGTTGTAAAAATTTCCACAATAACCCTCTTTAACGATAAAACCAACCCCGAAAATCGAGGTTGGTTTTATTATTGGAGTAGGTGCTAACTCTACTTCTGCTCGTTGGCATTGGTGAGCAACTTGCCCTGATACTCGCCGGTGAGGGTATTGAGGAAGGCGACAATCTTATCCTCCTCCTCGTCGGTGAGTTCTACGCCCGACTGGTAGGTTCCCATAGCGCAAACAGCCTCTTTGAGCGAGGTGCGAGTGCCATCGTGGTAGTAAGGCCAAGTGAGAGCCACATTGCGCAAACCCGGCACCTTGAAGCGGTGACGATCACGCTCTACGCCTGTCTGCTTGAAGCGACCATTGTCCTCCTCGGTGAGTTCCAAGCCACGATCTGCAAAGTAGTGCTTGCGCAAGCCCATCAACTCGTAAGACTCGCCACCGAGATTTTTGCCCACGTGGCAGGTTGCGCAGTTGTACTTCTTGAAGAGTTCGTAGCCCTCCAACTCCTCGGCGGTAATAGCGGTCTTGTCGCCACGCAGATACTTGTCGAAGCGAGAGTTTGGTGTAATGAGCGTGCGCTCGAACTGCTCGATAGCGTCGGTGATAGTTGCCTGCGAGAGTCCCTCAGGATATACCTTCTTGAATTCACGCACAAACTTCTTATCCTTGTTGAGTTTTGCGACGATAGCGTCGAAGTTTGGCGAAGCCATCTCCACCGGATTTACCGGAGGTCCCGCAGCCTGGTCAGCAAGAGTTGTAGCACGACCATCCCAGAACTGTACGAAGTTATATACAGCATTGTAGACGGTTGGAGCATTCACGCCACCGAGCTTGCCCTCAACGCCCTCGGAGTACTGCTTGTTATCCACACCTGCGGTGTTCAAGCCGTGGCACGATGCGCACGATACGGTGTTGTCGACCGAGAGGCGGGTGTCGTGGTAGAGCTTGAAGCCCAAAGCTGCCTTCGCCTCGTCGTAAGGCAACGAGAGGTCGATAGGGCGAATAGGCTCGCAGCCACACACGCCGTCGTTGTAGTGGGCAGTACGGTATGCCGCAGCCCATTCGAGGATAACATCTCGCTTGGCATTGGTCATACGGCTACCCCAATGCACAAGGTAGTACTTTGCCATAGGCATACGCTTGTCGATTGCCACCTTCTCAACCTTGGCAACATCCACAGGCGAGAGGAAGCCTTCGCCCGATTCGAGCGTCTTCCACATTGGCTCCATATCGAAGGCACGATAGCCCTCGTCGACATCCTTCTGCATAATCTTGCCCACAACAGGGAGCTTGAAGTAGAATGGCAACTCAGGATTTGCCGAGTGGCAGTCTAAGCAACCGCCCTTGACAAAGATTGCTGCTACACGCTCGTTGAGCGGATAGTCAGCCGAAGGTACTCGCTCCGAGATACGGAAGATTGCCACGGCAACCACTGCGAGCAACAGAGCTAAAAAGAGTAATTTTTTCTTCATAACAACTGATTTTTTAGTTGGTTAATTATTGCGATTATATGAGTGTATGCTCTTTTCGGCCGATGGGAGATAATTGACTCCGTACCAGCACATTTGTAGCGACAGAAACGCCACAATTAGGAGTATGCAAAACTTTTGCACACCCCTCGGTTGGAGCAATCTCAGATGGATTGCACCCAGATAGAGGAACCAGGTTGCTGCTGCCCACGCCTCCTTGGCATCCCAGCTCCAATATTCGCCCCACGCCTGTTTTGCCCACAGCGCTCCGGTCAGCATTCCGACCGTAAAGAGCGCCAAACCTCCGCCCAGCAGATTGTCGATAGCGGAGAGCACTCGCTCATCTCGCTTGACGAGGTAGTAGAGCGCCATTAAAGTAGCCACGCCAAGCAGAGCATAGGAGAACATATAGACCGCCACATGGGGCATAAACCACGCACTTTGCAGTGCCGGCATAAGGCTCTTGTCGTGCAACTCGGGGCGCACGCAGTTGATAATCATAAAGACTGTCGAGAGCATTGTCGAGAAGCTCAAAACCCAGCGAAAACGCCACCTTGCATAGGTCACAACTCCTGCCACAAGCAGGAAAAACGAGTACCACAGTCGTGTTTCGCCCATAGTGCGCATCGGAGGGCGTTCGAGCGAGAGCCACAACATTGCCACAAACGCAGTAAGCACCGCCACCGCCATAGACGAAACCACAAGCGTCGCAACACGCCTATTGCACAGGGCGAGCACCGAAGCCACAACCGCCAAGAGAACGGTTGCAACGGCAAACCACGGAAATATGTTCCAACCCATAGTCATAGCACCCTATTTTCTATTTTGAAACCCCTGCATAAACAACATAAATGCCCCGAGCAACAACATCGCAACACCTACGACCGAAACCACCCGCCACGGCTCACGCACAATCTGCACGATACAACCCTCGGGCGCATAGCTCACAAGGTAGATATCCTCGCCAAATTTCGGCGAATAGGGGTTATTTACCTCGATATCGACAACCTTGCCATCGACCTCTACGGCAGCCCTAAACTGCTTTGGAGAGCCATCCTCCGAGTGCTCAACCTCGAAATCGTTGAGAGCCAACTCATAGTCGAGGAATGTGCTCTCGCCTCGCTCATTTACAGCCTCACGGGCGGGTGTGCAAGAAAGTTGCATACGCCATATTTGCTTGTCGGGAGCCCCGAAAAACATCGCTACAAGTGCCAGCCACAAGCCACAATGGAGCAATATAAAACGCCAACGCACACCGCCCTCATTTCGCCAGCCTCGCAGAACGACAAGTGTCAAAACGGATATAACAAACAGCCCACCACCAACCACTGGCCACGAGGTTGTCGAAGGCTCACTCTGCAAACCAAGCGCAACCGATATTGCAACAGCAATCGCCAACGACAAATAGGTAGCTTCGGCAGAGAGGAGATATTGCACCGCTACCGACGCTGCACGGCGACGATAGCCCTCCCACACAAGGGCAAGCCACAACGCCCCGACCAAGAGATTCATCGGAAAGGCGAAGAACCAGACAGGAAAGTCGCCGACAAGCCACTGCGCAACAACGAGCACAATGGCAACCATCACAACCACAATGCGTGACACAAGGTATTTGGTCGAGCCTTTCATATTCTGCTACTTTTCCAAATGTAAAGGTAGTAAAAATTTGGCAAATACAATATATTAGCTCAAAATTTCGTATATTTGCAACTATGATGAAGAAGGTGTTGAAAAACTTGGGCGTATGGATTCTTGTGGCTATGGTCGCAGGAGTTGCAGTTGGTGTGGCTATGGGCGACGAGGCGAAAATCTTTGCTCCGCTCGGCACACTCTTTATTCAACTCATCAAGATGTTGGTAGTGCCACTTGTCGGCATCTCCATTATTTCGGGCGCAGCATCGCTCGGCAGTAGCCGTTCGGCGGGCAAAATAGGCGTTACGAGCATCCTCTACATAGTGCTGACCACCGTGGTGTCGATTGTAATCGCCATTGTTGTCGGTCTGATTTTCAAGCCAGGCTCGGGTTTGAGTGCCGAGGGCATAGCCTCGATTATGGCATCCGCATCGGCAGAGCAGGGCTCTCCGACCGACCTATCATTTTGGGATACCGTAATAGGAATGATTCCAGCCAACCCAATCGAGGCGTTTGCCGAGGGTAACATCTTGCAAATCATCGTCTTTGGGCTATTCTTGGGCTTTGGCATTGCCGCCCTCAACGAGGATAAGCGCACAAAGGTAATCGGCGGACTGAACTATCTGCTCGAAGCTCTGATTTGGTGCATCGGCAAGGTTATGTTGGTGGCTCCGCTCGGAGTTTTCGGACTTATGGCCGAGGCGATGGGAACATTCGGCTTCGACATCCTCTTGAAGGTAGTAAATTTGTTGTGGGTCGATTTGGTTGCTGTGGCAATTATGGGTTTGGTGGCATATCCGCTTACGGTTATGCTCCTCTCGAAGGTTAGCATAAAAGAGTTCTTCTCGGCTATGCTCCGACCACAGATTGTAGCCTTCTCGACCGCTTCGTCAATGGCTACGCTCCCCGTAACGATGGGTGCGTGCGACAAGATGGGCGTATCGAAGGAGGTTACGGGCTTTGTCGTACCACTCGGAGCAACCATAAATATGACGGGTAACGCCATATACTACACCTTGGTTGCCCTCTTCTTTGCGCAGTTCTACGGCATTGAACTCGGTATGGCGCAATATGTGGCAATAGCCGTTACCGCATCGCTCGGAAGTATCGGTCAGGCGGGTGTTCCAGGCCCGACACTTATGGTTGTGGCGGTGTTGGCCGCTGCGGGAATTCCAATCGAAGGTCTGCCACTACTCTACGCTCTTGACCGCATCTTCGATATGATTCGCACCGTGCTAAACATCACGGGCGATGCAGCGTGTGCCGTTGTAACCGACAGATTTGCAACCAAATAAAACTACAATACTATGAAGAGACTTTTCGCTCTATTTTTGGCGTTGTTTGCCGTGGCAACCATCTCGGCTCAGCAGATTTCCGACGAAGCAAAGCGCCGTGCGGCTGAACTCGTATCGAAGATGACTCTCGAAGAGAAAGTTTCCTACATTGGCGGATACCGCAAATTTTACATTCGCCCCATAGAGCGACTCGGTATTCCAGAGATTCGTATGGCAGATGGTCCGCAGGGTGTGCGCAACAACACCCGAAGCACAATGTTCGCTTCGGGTATTGCCGTAGCTGCCACCTGGAACAGGGATGCCGTCTATAATATGGGTGTTGGTCTTGGTCAAGATTGCCGTGCTCGTGGTGTGCATATCCTGCTCGGCCCAGGCGTAAATATCTATCGCTCACCACTTTGTGGTCGCAACTTCGAGTACTTCGGCGAAGACCCATATCTCGCAGCGCAGACCGCCGTACAATATATCAAGGGAGTGCAGAGTCAGGGCGCAATGGCCTGCATAAAGCACTACGCAGTGAATAATCAGGAGTGGGATCGTCACCACACCTCGTCGGATGTGGATGAGCGCACACTCCACGAGATATATCTCCCAGCCTTCCGTGCTGCGGTGGAGGAGGCAAGTGTCGGTTCGCTGATGGCGGCCTACAACCTTATCAATACGGTACACGCAAGCGAGAACAGATACCTCAACATCGATGTTTTGCGCAATATGTGGGGCTTCGAGGGTATTCTTATGTCGGATTGGACATCGACCTACTCCTCCATAAATGTTGCAAACGGAGGTCTCGATATCGAAATGCCATCGGGTCGTGCAATGAAGTACGAGCGTTTGGCCGAGGCTATCAAGAACGGAGTGGTGGATGTTCGCACCATCGACACGAAGGTACAGCACATTCTCCAAACCCTTATCGCCTTCGGTTTCTTCGACCGCCCACAGAAGGATGAGAGCATCGGAGAGCGCAACCCATTCTCGGATAACGCATCGCTCGAACTCGCTCGCAATGGCGTTGTTATGCTCAAAAACGACGGCTTGCTTCCACTCAAAAGTGGCAAGGTTGCCATTACAGGTATCCACTCAAAAACAGTTCCTACGGGCGGAGGTAGCGGTTTTGTGCATCCATTCGAGACCTGCTCGGTGGCCGAGGGACTTTCGCAAGTGGAGAGCTACAAGACCATTTTGACCGACGATATTTTCACTCACTCGTTGACAAAGCACTTCTACACATCGTCAAACCTCGAAACTCCCGGCTTGAAGGCCGAGTATTTCAATACGAAGGATTGTTCGGGTGATGTTGCTTGGAGCAATACGGCAACCTCAATCAAGCATAATTGGAGAAAGGATTCGCCAAAGAGAGATGTTGTAAATAAGGATAATTTCTCGGTGCGTTGGAGTGGTGTGTTTTGCAGCAAGCAGGATGAAGAGCTGATGCTCGAACTCTCGGGCGATGACGGCTATCGTATGTTTATCGATGGAGAGGAGGTTATTTCGGATTGGCGCAACCACTCCTACACCAAGCGTTCGTATCTCTTCAAGGCAAAGGCAAATAAGAAGTATAGTGTTTGTATCGAGTACTTCGATAATTCGAGCGATGCAAGAGTGTCGCTACAACTCTGCAATAGGGCATATATCAAGCAGAATACTAAGGCCTTCAAATCGGCAGATGTAGTGGTGGTATGCGTTGGCTTCGACGCTTCGACCGAAAAGGAGGGCAGAGATCGCACATTCGAGTTGCCATACGAGCAGGGCGAGTTTATCAAAGATGTTGCAGCTGTAAATCCTAATGTTATCGTGGTCGTAAATGCGGGTGGTGGATTCGAGATGGAGAGCTGGTTGGACTCTGCAAAGGCTGTTTTGTTGGCTTGGTATCCGGGTCAGGAGGGTGGTCAGGCTATCGCCGAGATTATCTCTGGTAAGCTCTCGCCAAGCGGACACCTTCCAATCTCTATCGAGCGCAAATTGGAGGACAACCCAACTTGGGGCAGTTACCACTACACTGCGCCGAATATCAATGGCCGCAAAGACCCTTACAAGCGTGTCAGCTACAAGGAGGGCGTATTCCTCGGCTACCGAGGTTACGACCGAAGCGAGGTGAAGCCGCTCTTCCCATTCGGCTATGGTTTGAGCTACACCTCGTTCAAGTATAGCAACCTTAAAGTTACCCCTTCGGCAGAGGGTTATCTCGTGGAGTTCGATGTAACCAACACAGGCGCAATGGATGGCGCCGAGGTGGCACAGGTCTATGTGGGCTACAACGACAAGACTGTTCCTCACCCCGTAAAGGAGTTGAAGGGCTACGACAAGGCTACAATCAAGAAGGGGGCAACCCACCACTTCGCAATCACTTTGCCATACAAGGATTTGGCATACTACGACATCTTCTCGCACGGCTGGGCCGATGCATCGAAGGATGTAACAATATATGTCGGCTCTTCATCCGAGGAGATTCACTTCACACAGATAGCAAAACACTAAAAAGATAGTTATGGAACAGGCAGAATATTACGACACATTCGAAAACAACCTTATCAAGGAGTTGTTGCGACTCTGCACCTCGCATCAGATGCTGGGTGGCACATTGCTCGCATCGGAGGATATTGACGATCGCTGGAAGGAGTATGCTCCCGAGTATATGGCAGATGCTGTACCGCAGGTGAATTCGTTCCCTGCCGCAGCTATTGCGTGGGCAGGATATGTAGGTATGGCAGTAGCACATCGCTGGGATGTCGATTGGGAGAACTACTCGACCGAGCCCTACGAGAAGTTGCACGGAGAGCAGGGCTTCGACGATATGGACGAGCACATTATGCAGAGTATCCTGGGCTTGGAGCTTGACTCGGAGGAGGCGCATAAGATTGAGGATATGATGCGCCGTTGCGCCAATACAGCAATCACCTACATCCGTCGTGAGGATACCGAAGCGCAGAGCACCAAGGCGTTCTACATCTTTGCCCGCACGGCAAAGGTGCTGTTCCGCATAGGCGCAGCAATGGAGCTGCACCGCTTGGGCTACAAGTTCGAGCTATTAAACCCCAGCGAAAGTAACGAGGTGGTGAATTAAATAGTTACTGCACGGTTCGGTTAACTCGGACTATTTTGTAGCCGGAATTAACACCCATCACTCACAGCCACGCACAATGCTGCTCGTGTAAACTCCTCTGGAAAGTGAGTTTTGAGGTATGCGGTTGTGTAGGCAAGGTAGGCAAGCACTACGGCGTGCGCCTTTGGGTAGGCATACAACCCCTGCTCGGTTATTGTTTGCCAACTATCCTCGCCATACGCTTCAATCCAGCGAGAGCGGTACAACATCAACTTTTCGGTCTGTTTTCTGCCAACTGCACGGCGCAAATCGTCTGCTTCACTCTCGCTAAATCCGCAAGCCATTGCATCGCACATAATCTCCTCTTGGAAACAATAGCGTGAATCGTTTTCACTAAACATCTCAAACGCCCCCGGTCGATTTATGGCACAAAGGCGCACCAAATCGTTAAACGAGGTCGGCGGATTAAAATACATTTCATTTACCAACCTTCTACGATTTAGGCAATATATTCCCGTCAAGTTGCCATAGTGTAGCGAGCGATAAGTTTCGGCATCATCGAGTGGTATTCGCAAATCGCAGGCATTCGCCAAGTCGGACAGCATCAATCCGCACTTATCCCAAATCTCGTGGTTTGTCCGACTAATAAGCCCTGCGATGTTTGATGCTACAAGTGTTACGCTATGCCCATCGCTCTCATCGCACCCTATAGCCTTCTCCAAATCTTGCAGACGAGATGGGCTCAAAATCTTACCAATAAGCAGCTCCACCTCGGTAAACTTTGGGCGTTCCTCGGGCATAAATCGGGCGAACATAAGGTCATACTTGATAGGGTCTATATTCGTAATTCGCAAGCAATAAAATACCAACGAGGCGGAGAAGACTCCACGACCTGCAAAATATGATATTCCCAACAGACACATCTCTTTGGTCATCTTCACCACGCCGAGTAGATACTCTACATAGCCACATCTCTCGAAAACCGCTACTTCGTGGTCGATGCGTTGCAAATACTCATCTCGGTTTTCGGGAGTTAATAGTCCTCTCCATTCTGCATTGTCAATCACTATTTTTCGCAGATATTTTGCCGGTGATTTTGCAAATTTCTTGGGGAGTTTCAGGCGTGGAATGTTAATCTTGTACTCGTTCATTGTTATCCTCTTTTTGGGTTAATACTCCCGACTCATCAATTTGTCGGATAATGCGGTTTGCTCGGTTGAAGCCGATACAAAACCTCTCGCTTATGCCCGAAGCGATCAATCTTTTCTGCCCTTGTGCATACGCTACAACCTCGTCAAACAAAGGGTCGCAGTTGTTCCTGTCAAATTTCTCTTGTGTCATAATTTTATTGGTTTTGATTATGCGACAAAAGTAAAACCCCACTCTGCCATATCAGGTCAGAGAGGGGTGAGATTTGAAAATATACCACACCTCGTTGTAGTGCGCTATGTCGGGGATGTAGGGGGGGTATTGGTTCGTTTATTCTCGTTAGCATCGTTCCAGCAACTCTTTGTACAATTCCACTAACTCAGGACTTTGTAATGCGCTAACTTTTTTCATTAGCTGCTCTTTTAGCTCTATTGGGAAGCGATGCGCATACCACGACAATTCATTCGAATTATTAATCAGCACGGGCTGGTTATTGAAGGTGTATACAATGTTTTTTTGGTTTTCACGAGGTAGAACTCCATTGTCAAAACCGTTCAAAGTGCAATATTCTCTAAACACCTGACTGATTTTCTGGAAGCGCTCTTCACATTTGATAATATCCAACAACTTAGATTGATTGAGATTGTACAATTCGAAATGTAAACAATCGCCCCAGAAATGGATTACAAAACATTTCTCACCAACCTTTAACTCCCAATTAATGTCCCAAGCCTCGGTGCCGGTTTTTACTGTCCAAATTGGATTGTGTAAATTTCTCGTATCGTATAATATTGCATCACGCATTTTTTTGAATCCTAAATATTTCAGTTTGTTTTTACAACTTGCTAATTCATTAAATGCCTCCCACTCATCCTTTGTTGGCGGGGTGTTCAATCTGTGTTCTATCAACTGTTTGTTGTCCGCCAACTCACAAAAGGTTTCCCATTTTTCGAGGGTGTCGAATAGGTCTACAGCTTGCAGAAGAAGTTTCTCATTCATAATATTACAATATTTATAGTTCTTTACAATACTCTCTATACTGCTTAATAATGTTTCGCATAGGAGTGTTCTTTGCATCCAGCAACTCCTCGCATACTTGCAGCCATTGGTTAATTTGGGTGTCAAAAGACCATATAACTGGCGTTATCGGTAATTTTTCAGGCAAGGAGTTGTACTCCTCATCCGATAATGTCGGGAACCATTCTCTCGAAGGTTTTTCCATTGATTGCTCCGAAAGTTGCTTTATCTCCTTTGGTACAAGATAGACAATTTTGAATCTGTTGTTATCTTTGTAGTAGTCAGGCAAACAATCTTCGGGACAATGGTGTATATTGCTATACCAATATCGATATAATTGATTTGGTTGATCACAAGCCCAATTCGACTTATTCTCTATGATTACAACACTATGAGGTTCTTGGCGCACCAATCTTACATCAACCCTATCTTGTTCTGCTGTTGAGTCCCACTCTCCCGTTTCGGGACTCTCAACTTTGAGCATTTTGAGCAACTCCAACTGAAATAGATTACCTTGACCGTGAAGGTCATCGTTGCTCAATAAGAAATGTAAGATTCGACTATGTATAGGCTCCGAAATATGCACAAAACGATTCCATAGTGAAAAAGTGTTAAAAAGATGCCCTTCTCGCCTATGTTTCTCTCTTATTTGCTTTTTAGCATTTGAATGTTGCAGGCAAATACCCACAACCTCTTTTACTCTTTCTCTAAACGATTGCTTTTCATGAGAACCGAAAACTATCCACTCTTTCGTAACCTTGCGAATGGAAGATATTTGATTGTTGTAATGTGCTGAACGAAGAGTCATATAGCCATCAACGATCTCACGACACACCTTGAGTTTGTGTTCTTCTACATTCATAGTTCCAGTTACTTTTTATACACCCTAAACCTATATCTTGGTCTATTGATATGGTCGTGATATAGTGCTTCCATATCGCAAATATTTATATCCATTTCTTCTCGCAATGCCATCGGTGCAAGTACCTCCGTCGTTGCACCCATCGACAACAATTTCTGTCTGAAATCGAATGAAGGACATAGGCGATACTCAAAAATCGAAAACTCTTCGTTGCGTTCAACCTCGACTTGCGAGTGGTGCAGAGGCAGGGTGCGGAGATACTTGCTCTGCCACGAATCGACCTTCAACGCCACAGGACAAACATCAAACTCGTCGTCGTTGATGATTATGCCATAATAGTCCTTGAAAAACTCCTCTGCATTGAACTTTTTGGGCAACTTGAATTTGCGCTCGGTAGTTTCCAACGCCTTAATGCGGTCGAGGGCATACAAGCGAAGTTCATCATAACCCTCACTCTTGCCGAGCATATACCACCTCTGCTCAAAAAGTTTCACACAGTATGGCTCAACCTCGAAGGTCGAAGGCTCCGATTTTCCGAAACTTTGGTAGGTCATCGAGAGCGCCACACTCTCACGCATCGCATCGACAATGGTCGTCAGGTACTGCTGCCCCGAAGGTACATCTTCGAGGAGAATGCGGTTTTTGAGCTCTTGGCTCTCGTGCAACATTCCATTTACCGAGAAGGTCTGCAAGAGCCACTTGCGCATACCCATATTATCGATGCCCTCACGGTCGGCAACGATATAACCTCGCTGCGAGCGACTATACTTTATTTCGATGTCGAACAACTCCTCCACAGCATCGGTGTAGCGGTGAAACTGACGCTCCGAAAGCGCCTCGCCACGCCCAAAATGCGACTCGAAGCGATGCTGTATCTCTTCGAGCGAGATAGGCCCTCGATTGTAGATGGTCGTCACAAACCACACATAGCGATTGATAAGTCCTGCGGTACTCATAGTAGGCTGATTTTTAGGTAAAGTTACAAATTATAATCGAATCCATCGCTCGGGCGAGGATAAAAAGTGCATTGCCAATGCACCGATAACGATTCCAATCGCTACAGCAGTGGCAGATTGTTTTCGTTGCCGCTGCTTATTTTCGGGAAATGAGTCGGCGCATCTTTGCCAATGCTCGGCTGTAAACGGTTTGTTTGCAATACTTTCCACCAGCTGCTCACTAAATGATTTTTCCTTGCGATTTTGCTCGCTTGTCTGTTTCTGCTCCATACCCTTTGCTGTTAAATTTTGATACAAAGGTATAGCAATAGACTGACAAAATGCGACAGATTAAAATTTCAAAGACAAAAAGAGCAGAATGTTGAATTTTATTTAAGCCGTACCAAGTAATACCAATTCGCTGCTATGGCAAAAGTGGGCAGTATATTATAAATAAGCCAATTCATTGGACTCAGCGACATAAGTGGATATCAGATGATTGTTTAGAAGTTCGAATTAAAGTGCGACCAAATTTTGAGTTGAAGAATTTTATTATGGGACAAGGTGCAAATTTGGAAGTTGTGAGCTCACGACACTTGCGAGATGAGATTCACGCCGAAATACAAAAAATGCAAAATCGTTACGATTAAATATTTCTGTATCGCACGGTTGGGGCACTACAACGCCTCGACTGTGCGTGTGCGGAATGACTCGCGAGCTTTGCGGATATAGAGTTTTACGACATCGTCAGATAAGTTTGACGAGCGGGCAAACGCCCTCGTTGCATCGGGAAACTTCGCCAGTGCAGTAGCCAACAGCCACGCAACACCCATCCGCACATAGTATGGTTCTGCGCCTTGCACAGTGCCTTGTTGCGCCACTTTCGGCTTGCCTTTGACGGTTTTATACTTCGACTTTATGTGGTCGAAATTGAGCCCGTTGATGCACTCAAAAACCTTGTAGAGCCACTCCTCGTTGAGGAAATAGCACATCGCTACAACCACCGCAAAGCGTACCTCAAACTCGTGTTCGGAGTCAAACCAACGCTCCAAAAATGCCCACAGAGTCGCCTTGTCGGCACGAGTCATCCACTTGGCGTGAGCGCAGTATGAGTCGCACACCGCCCAATTATCCAGCACGGGTACATAGCGCGTGAGCATCGCCAAACGCTCATCGAGCGAACACTTTTCGAGGTTGATGAGATAGCCCCAGATGGCGGTCTCCTCGTAGCAAAGACTCTCGCTCGGCACCGCTTCAAACGTGCGAATCACCTCCGTCCCCTTGGTGCAAATTCGGTGCGTTCCATCGGGCATAACAATCTCGCCACCCTCGCGTGAGAGCTGCTTTGCGACAGCCTTGATTTCGGGCGAATGAAGTCCCAACACACGCCTTTCAGGTAGCGCATTCATCACTCGCAAATGCCCCTCCCGATACCGCGCATCCGTCAGGAAACGCTCGCAAACCAATGGTTGTAAAAGGTGGGAGATCATGTTGAGGGATTTTAAATTAACTACGATAACTAGTCTTCAATATCAAAGTATTGTTCAAATCCACAAATATGAATTAATGTACCGAGTTTATTGTCTATATTGACCTTTTCAACTCTTCCTTCGATAACTAGTTTGTCGATGTATCGGTTTACAGATGATGAAGACCAGCCCCAAATATCTGCAAGTGTTCTGTTGGTAATATGTATCTGACCAAACTTAACACAAATAGTATTCTTTCCGGTTATAACTTGCAGGTCTTTATTGGTTCTGTTTGCATTAATCAGTAACCATATCCAAGCCTCTGCTTTGCTAAACTCTCTTTTTTCCGCCCACTCTTTACTCTCAAAAATACTAATAGGGATTAAAACATATTCTTCATTATTCATATTCCTAGTTGTGAAAATTAAATTTTACTATACTATCTAAGTTCTGATACAATTTCGTCCGTAGTTATACTAAACTTTCACAAAGTTATACATATTTGCCAAACAAAAAGAGAAAAAGCCGAAACTTTTTCTCTCTACTCCTCTTTATAAACCTCAAAACCACCTCTCCATCTACGAAATAGCAAAAAACGATGATATAATCGCAATTTTTTTACTACCTTTATACAAAATTTCAACTACTATGGCTAAACTTAACACAGCAGATATCGGTTTTGAGGATCAGATTTGGAAGGCAGCGGACAAGATGCGTGGCAACATCGACGCTTCGGAGTATAAATCCGTGGTGCTTGGCCTTATCTTTTTGAAGTATATTTCGGATAAGTTCGAGGCTCGCTACGAGGAACTCATAAACGAGGGCGAGGGCTTCGAAGAGGACAAGGACGAGTACACTGCCGAGAATATTTTCTATGTCCCTACCGATGCTCGCTGGTCGGTTATTGCGGCTGCGGCACACACTCCCGAGATTGGCACAACCATCGACAACGCTATGCGTGCCATCGAGAAGGAGAATCGCCGCTTGAAGGATATCTTGCCTAAGAACTTCGCACGCCCCGAGCTCGACAAGCGCCGCTTGGGCGATGTGGTCGATCTGTTCACCAATATCAAGATGCACGAGCACGGCGACTCGAAGGATATCCTCGGTCGTGCCTACGAATACTGCCTCTCGAAGTTTGCCGAGGCGGAGGGTAAGTTGGCGGGCGAATTTTACACCCCGGCCTGCATCGTCAAGACCCTTGTTAATGTCTTGGAACCATACGCAGGTCGTGTCTATGACCCTTGTTGTGGTTCAGGCGGTATGTTTGTGCAGTCGGCGAAGTTTATCGAGAGCCACGCCGGCAATATCAACCAAATCTCGGTCTATGGCCAGGACTCCAATCCTACCACTTGGAAGATGGCGCAGATGAACTTGGCTATTCGTGGCATTGAGGCGGACCTCGGACAGTATAACGCCGACACCTTCTTTGGCGACTGCCACCCGACCTTGAAGGCTGATTTTGTCTTGGCAAATCCTCCGTTCAACCTCTCCGACTGGGGTGCAGACAAACTCGCTGACGATGTGCGCTGGAAGTTCGGCACACCACCTAATGGCAACGCCAATTTTGCGTGGATTCAGCACATTATCCACCATCTCGCACCTATGGGCAAGGCGGGCGTTGTGCTTGCTAACGGCTCGCTGTCGAGCCAGAGCGGTGGCGAGGGCGATATTCGTCGTCGTTTGGTTGAGGCGGACCTTGTCGATTGTATTGTGGCTATGCCGTCGCAGTTGTTCTACACTACACAGATACCCGTTTCGATTTGGTTTTTCAATAAGGCGAAGAAGCAGAAGGGCAAGACTCTCTTTATCGATGCCCGCAACCTCGGCACGATGGTTACCCGCAAATTGCGTGAACTTACCGATGGCGCAGAGGGCGATATTATGCGTATTGCTAACACCTATAAGGCGTTTACCGATGGCACACTTGCCGATGAAAAGGGCTTTTGCGCTGTGGTCGATATCGCCAAGATTAAGGAGCAGGACTTTATCCTCACCCCGGGCCGCTATGTAGGCATTGCCGAACAGGAGCAGGACTCCGAGCCATTCGAGGAGAAGATGGCGCGCCTGACGGGCGAACTCTCATCTCTCTTTGCGCAGTCGCACACCCTCGAATCCGAAATCAAAAAACAACTCGAAAGTATTGGGTATAAATTGTAGGGAGTATGAAAAAGAGATTAACATTGGAAACAGTCCAAAAATCAATGCTCAAATCTCAGGCTCGAGATAAGGGTTGGACACTATGTGTTGGCGCGGGAATATCAACCCCTCTATTCCCGACATGGGAAGAACTTGTGCGTGATATAATATTAGATATTCATCCTCAAATATCTTCATATGCGGTAAATGAGATAGTTTCCCATAATAATCTAGATACCCTAATTCAGGCGGCCTACAATATAAAAAACAGAGACTACAAATTTGAAGACTATTTATCCGAGAAACTATATAATAAATTAAAACAAAATATAGAACCGAAATATTGGAGTCAATTTTGTGAGCTTTTTACATGTCCACATGCAAATTCCTATGATATACCAAATTGGAAACCATTTATAGAGCTAAGAGACAAAATTTTTAAGGGAACAACTGCATATTCTCTTGCAAAGTTAATCGCTACGATTGGTTTTGACGTGTATAAACCAAATGCAATTCTGAGTTTTAATGCTGAACCATTACTATTTGCCTTAATTAATTCATTTACAAGAGAAAAAGCCATACAAACAGGGAAAACAACACCAGAATTAGTAGAACTAGTTACGAATAGTATTGTTTCATATTCAAAGAATAAGATTCCATATTGTTTCTGCCATGGAGCATTGTTGTCTTGGTTAGCTACCAAACAAGACAAACGATATGACGTAGATTCAAAATTGGTTTTTTTAGAAAATCAGTATTTGCATATGTCTAATAACTCTTTTTCTTGGCAATCGACAATATTTTTAAATCATTGCATTAATTCAGCCATGGTTTTTATAGGTGTATCGTTATCTGATCCTAATATGAGAAAATGGCTTAGTTGGGTGCAATATGAACGAAGTGCAGATATCAATCAAAGTGTAGATAGTACAAAACATTTTTGGATTACAAAGGAACCAGATAATGAGGAAACAATGAAATGGATGGAAGCGTCTGTATATCATTTGGGCGTACGTATAATTTGGATAAAAGAATGGAATGAAGCGACAAATGCACTTAAAAAAATACTTGGAATATAGACTGATAACTTATGACTTCGTGGAAACCATATAAATTAGGTGATGTCGTCAATATATTAGATAATCGACGTATTCCCTTGTCTGCACGTGAGCGCGAACAAAGACATGGAGAATACCCGTACTATGGAGCTCAAGGAATAATCGATTATGTTGATGACTATTTATTTGACGGTACATATTTGCTAATTGCAGAAGATGGAGAGAATCTTCGTTCAAAAAAACAAAATATTGCTCAATTAGTATCAGGCAAGTATTGGGTAAATAACCACGCTCACATATTAGAAAGTAATGGGCTATGTGATATAAGATACATTTGTTACCTATTAAATATCATAGACATATCTGGATATATTACAGGGTCAGCCCAACCCAAATTGAATCAGGCTAATCTACTTGCAATATCAATCTCTCTTCCTCCTTTGGAGGAGCAGAGGAGGATTGCGGGGATATTGGGTGCGATAGATGATAAAATCGAGAATAATCGCCGTATAAATGCCAACTTCGAACTCCAAGCCCAAGCACTCTATAAACAATGGTTTGTAGATTTTGAGTTCCCCAACGAGGAGGGTAAGCCCTACAAATCATCAGGTGGCAAAATGGTTGATTCCGAACTCGGTCCAATCCCCGAAGGGTGGAGAGTGCAAACAATTTCGGACATATCGGTTCGTATTGCATCAGGTGGCACTCCAAAATCATTGAATGAATCATACTATAATGGGGAAATTAAATGGTTTACAACCAAAGAATTAAAAGATTGTTTCTTGATTGATAGTGACAAGCATATTTCAACGGAAGCTTTAAATGATTCCGCTGCTAAACTTTTCCCGAAGAATACTATTTTAATGGCAATTTATGCAGCCCCAACAGTTGGTAGACTCGGCATTTTAACAGCAGAATCAACATTCAATCAAGCAGCAGTCGGCATTGTCGCCAAAGAGGAGATAGGACACTTATTTGTTTATTTAACATTGCTAGCCGAACGAGAAAATCTTAATAATTTAGCATCAGGTGCAGCACAGCAAAACCTAAATGTAGGTATTGTGAAACAATACAAACTTATAGTACCAACTAAAAAACTACTGATTGAATTTAACCAGATTGCCGGAAGCCTATTTGAAAGGATAAAAGTAGTTTCAAATGAGAATAAAACCCTTGCCACCCTCCGCGATACCTTATTGCCAAAATTGATGAATGGAGAGATAAAATTGTAAAAAGATGACAGCCGCCGATAAGATAAACATATTGGATAACGGTATTATCCTAATGAACACCTATTTGAGTTACGGGTCATCTTATAATGACAGATTATTTGATTATGGAGTGGGCGTAAAGCGAGAAGTGATTGATATGCTCAAAAAAATCAATGCGCCTCAATACTCAATTTCTTCCATTCAAAATGTATCATTTGACTCTTGCCATAGAGATATGCTTGGAGGCCATATGGTGGGAGAATACGAAATGTTGTGTGCTAACAAATGTAATGCATACAAGCAGAGCGTTAATTCAATCATAAGCATACTCAACCAAGAACGCACACGACTGATTAAAGAGCAAGCGGATACAGAGCAGAGGAAAGACAAGCAAATGGCTAAATGGACACTAATTTGTTCTGCTGTAGCTGCGATTTGTGCAATAATAAGCCTTTTGTTTACAATTTTTTAACTAACTTTGTATAGCAAACTTAAAATAACATAAATTATGGCTGAAAATAAGAACATTACAACAGTAAAAGTTCCTGTTAGTGACAGAGTGAGAATTATCGGAGAATCGCAAGAAACCAACTTCAGATTTGAACCAAAAAAACCATCTGGATCCGCTAATAAGTAACATAATAATATGTCCAATAATAGTTCTTTTGAAGAGCAAGCAAAAGATGCGGTATTAAAGTGTCAATCCGCATGTGAGTCAAGTCAGAATGAACAATCCTCAAAAGTCTCATCTATTTCACGCTCTATGGTTTATGGCATTATAGGTGCGATTTGGGCAATGATGTGTTCGCAAGACTTTGAGATGAGCCAATTTAACGACAGTCTAAAAGCTTCGGTGATAATGGGTTTTATATATTTGTTATTAGATATAACTCATTATTTTGTTGATGCTTGTCGATATAGGCTAGAGTCATTTCGTTTGGACAAAAAAGTAGATGCTTTATACCTATTCAATTCAAGTCGTATAAAGTTGGATAATATTGCGATATGCAGTTTTATCGCTGTTGTATTAAAGTATTTTATGAGTCTTGCTACATCTGTGGTTTTCTTAATTGGGTTATTACAAAAATTTGGAATTATATAATGCACTTTACCGAGGCACATTTTGAGAATGCGATATTGGAGTTGATGCGTGATACACTGGGCTACGACTATATCTATGGCCCAAGCGTGGAGCGCGAATACACCGAGCCGTTGCACATCGACCTTGTGCAGCAGTCGCTCTATGCCATAAACCCAACGCTCCCTCGCGAGGCGGTGGAGGAGGCGATAGCCAAGATTCGCACCATCGAAAGTGGCTCGCTTGTGCAGCGCAACGAGGTGTTCCACGACTATCTGCAAAATGGTGTCGAGGTGAACTATTTTGACGGCAAAGAGCAGTGTTCAACCCGCGTACAACTCATAGACTACGACACGCCCCTACGCAACAACTTCACCGTTGCCAATCAATGGACCGTAGAGGAGCGTTCGGTGCGCAGGGCCGACATCATAATCTTTGTAAATGGTCTGCCCCTCGTGGTTGTGGAGCTGAAATCGCCATCGCGCGAGAATACCGATGTATCGGAGGCATACGCCCAGCTGCGCAACTATATGATTGAGATACCGTCGCTCTTTGTCTATAACGCATTCTGCGTGATGAGCGATATGGCGACCTCGAAGGCGGGCACGATAACCGCCGGCGAGGACCGCTTTATGGAGTGGAAAACCGTGGACGGCACGAGCGAGATAAACCGCTACGCAGCCTTTGATGTGTTGTTCTCGGGAATGTTCGACAAGGCACGCCTAATAGAGATTTTGCGTGGTTTTATCTGTTTTTCGAAAGATGAAAAGCAGAGTGCAAAGATACTCGCAGGATATCATCAGTTCTTTGCGGTGCGCAAGGCGGTAAACTCGGTGGCAGAAGCGACACAAACCGATGGCAAGGGTGGTGTATTCTGGCATACGCAAGGCTCGGGCAAGTCGCTCTCGATGGTCTTCTTCGCCAAGCGGTTGCAAGAGGCGGTGTCGTCGCCGACAATAGTGGTTTTGACCGACCGAAACGACCTCGACGGTCAGTTGTTCCGTCAATTTGCCAAGTGTGCCGATTTTTTGCGTCAGACGCCCGTACAGGCCGAGAGTCGCAAGCACCTCTGCGACCTATTGCGTGAGAGAGAGGCAAATGGTATATTCTTCACCACGATGCAGAAGTTCGAGGAGAGCGAGGAGCCTCTTTCGACACGCCGAAATATAGTCGTAATTGCCGACGAGGCACATCGCAGCCAATACGGATTGACCGAGAAAATAGACAGCGAGGGTCGAGTGAAGGTGGGAGCAGCACGCCGAGTGAGAAACTCGTTGCCGAATGCCACATACATCGGCTTTACGGGTACGCCAATTTCGCAGAAAGACCGCTCGACACGAGAGGTGTTCGGCGACTACATAGATGTTTACGATATGACGCAGGCGGTGGCAGATGGCGCTACACGCCCCGTGTTCTACGAGAGCCGAGTGATAAACTTGCACCTCGACGAGGCTACGCTCCGCCGCATAGACGACGAGTACGACAAAATGGCAGAGGAGGCGGAGGAGTATGCAATCGAGAAGAGCAAGCGAGAGTTGGGCCGTCTTGACTCTATTCTCGGAGCAGACGAAACGATAGACTCTCTTGTTGGCGACATCCTCGACCACTACGAAAATTATCGCCAATATGAGCAAACGGGAAAGGCGATGATTGTTGCCTACTCGCGCCCGATAGCGATGAAAATCTACAATCGCATCTTGGAGTTGCGCCCAGCGTGGACCGAGAAGTTGGCGGTGGTGATGACTTCGGGCAACAAAGACCCCGAGGAGTGGCGTGAGATAATCGGCAACGATACCCACAAAAAGGAGCTCGAAAAGCGATTTAAGGATAACGACAGCCCGCTGAAAGTGGTGATTGTGGTGGATATGTGGCTCACGGGATTTGATGTGCCGTCGCTCTCGACAATGTATGTCTATAAGCCGATGGCGGGGCACAACCTGATGCAAGCCATTGCTCGTGTAAACCGTGTATTTGGCGATAAGCAGGGCGGTTTGGTGGTTGATTATGTGGGAATTGCTTCCGCATTGAAGCAGGCAATGAACGACTACACCATTCGTGACCGCAAGAACTATGGCGACACCGACATTTCAAAGACCGCATATCCCGAATTTCAGAAGAAATTGGAGGTGTGTAGCGACCTGTTGCACGGATTTGACTACTCGGCATTCTATGGGGAGTCGGATATGGCACGAGCTGCGGCAATTGCTGGCGGTGTTGATTTCCTGCAAGCGCCAGAGCGTGAGGAGACAAAGAAACTATACATCAAAGAGGCGTTGTTGCTTCGTCAGTCGCTGTCGCTCTGCCAGAGTCTTTTGCAGCGAGAGGAGCGATTGGAGGCTGCATACTTCGAGGCGGTGCGCACACTGCTAACTCGTGTTGAGGGCAAGGGTAAGATTTCATTCCGAGAGATTAATGAGCGCATAAACGAACTGCTCAAGCAGAGTATCAAGAGCGAGGGCGTGATAAACCTCTTCTCGGACATCAAGGAGGAGTTTTCTATTTTCGATCCGAAATTCTTGGAGGAGATTGCGCAGATGAAGCAGAAGAACTTCGCTGTGGAGTTGCTGCGCAAGCTGATAGCTGAACAGATAAAGGTTTATCAGCGTACCAACACTGTGCGTGCCGAGAAATTTTCTGAGATTTTAGCGAATGCGATGAGTAACTACCTCAAAGGTATGCTCACCAACGAGGAGGTTATCGAAGAGCTTTTGAAGACTGCGAGAGCAATCGTCAATGGCGAGGAGGAGAGCAAGAAGCTCAACCTTTCGACCGAGGAGTTGGCATTCTATGATGCTATAACCAAGCCTGAGGCGGTGCAGGATTTCTATACAAACGAGCAACTTATCGCCATTACACGAGAACTGACCGATGCATTACGAACAAATAAGACCATCGACTGGACGATGAAGGAGAGTGCCCGTGCCGGTATGCGCCGCATCGTGAAACGCCTGCTCAAAAAGTATAAGTATCCACCAGAGGGACAAGAGGTCGCCCTTGAAACCATTATGACGCAGTGCGAAATGTGGAGCGAGAATGAGTTTGAATAATATGAAGACTTATATTGACTATTTTTCCTCGCTTCACACCAATACTCAAAAAAGGGTTGAGGATACTAGTACAGAATAGTCTGTTGAGGCCGTTACGCCTTTAGTCTGTCGATCTCTTTCTGTAAGAGGTCGAGGAATTTGGCAGCGTGAGTACCATCCATCTGGGTGTGGTGGAATTGGAACGACACACTCAGCGTTGTCTTAAATAGTCTTCGCTTGTACTTGCCCCAAATCATAAACGGATTGCAGAAAATGCCACTGTACATCCCCACAGCGCCGTCAATTTCGTATTGCGCCAATGCCGAAGTACCGATAACCATACTCTGTTCCGAGAGGTCGTGGTCGGTGCAACTTTCCGCCACCTGCTTCGTAAGTCGCAGATAGTCACGATTAAACTGCGCCAAATCCTCGCTAAATGGGAGGTCGCACGAGCTCACCTCACCCGCACTATTGGCAACGATGGTATTCACCGCAACGGTGTCGAACTGCATCAACTTGCCATCCACCGGCAGCATATAAAACTCCTTGACTTGCGCAGCCGCACGACCAATGCAATAACACATCAACATATTGAATTTCAAGCCTTTTCGGCGACTAATTTTCAGCAGGGGCGACACATTTAGCGTCTTGAAGAATGTCACCATAGGATTCGGTGCGCCCATCCACATTTCGAAGGCGTATGCACGGGTTGTCTCTTTTGGATTTATCTCTCTCATAGCTGTAATTTTTTGATAAAGGGTCGCAAAGGTAATAAAATCTTTGCAACGTCCGCTAAAGGCGGGGTTGTATGTGTGTAAAACAAAAAAAGACAGCGATTTGCTGTCTTCTTCATTTTGAGCGGAAAACGAGACTCTGTCTATCTGCTCCCCACTCTGTATATCAAGCAATTGCCTTTGCCCAGTACTATACTCCCAATTCGAGGGACACTTGGGAGGTTTCAGGGTGTCGTTTTCGAGTCCGACTTTTGCCATACAAA
>JBGVMU010000029.1:0-44797 GCA_045124955.1 Alistipes sp.
GTTTAGTGTTGTAAAAACATAAAGGAACATACCCCTCTGGCTTTCAGCCACCTCCCCTAATTTAGGGGAGGAATATAAAATAAAGTATTGTCCCCCTAAATTAGGGGGACGAGCGTAGCGGAGGGGGTATGTAAAAAACTACAACACTAAACTATATAATTCCGAAAAAAAATAGGCTAACCATCAGATGGTTAGCCTATTTCACTCTCACGAACTACCCTACTCGGTAAATTCGATAATGGTTCCCGTAGCGGTAAATGTGGTACGAGTAAAGAATGGCGGAACGCCCGAAATTGCCTGCTTCACATTGATATTTACAATGGTCTGCGCACCCTTCAAATTCGCATTCTTAAACATCTCGCCAACTGCATTGGCACGAATCTCAGCCTTGCCGCAACCGCCAATGCCGATAATCTGAGTTACAGTTGCAACTCCCTCTGCCTGACCAATAACCTTGAAGTTGTTCTGCGAAAGAACCACCTCAGTCTTTGCTACGCTTGCGTTCGACGAATTGTACAAGTGTGCCGAACAACCAGTGAGCAACATCGCACCCAAGACGAGTGCCAAAGTGAATAATTTCTTCATAGTATAAATGATTTAAGTTTGTTATTATTTGCAAAGATAATAATAATAATAATAATAATAATAATAATAATAATAAAGAAATTGTCGAAAAAAATACAAAAAAAAGATGCTACGATTGCTCGTAGCATCTTTCGTATTGGATATTCTATCCGAATTAGTCAGCGAGTGAGATACGCTTGAATGCGATAACCTTAGCCTCTGCGTCAGCTGCCTTGATGACATCCTTAACAGGGGTCTTGCCGTCACCCATCTGGTAGCCCTGCTCTTCGAGAGTCTGCTCCTTGAAGAACTTCTGAACACGGCCCTTAGCGATATTCTCGATCATCTGCATATTGAGGTTAGCCTTCTTAGCCTCACCTACGGTCTTGATGATCTCACGAGCCTGCTCAGCCTGCTCAGCTGTGATCCAGCCCTTAGACTGGTTCGACTCGATGTGATCCTCGCTATCCACGTGAGCTGGGTTGATGCCAGCCTTTGTGAGAGCAGCGTTGATCTCCTTCTGAACGAGCTCGTCCTTGGTCTTCTCGATAGCAGTCTTGTGCTCAGCCTCTACAACGCTCTGTGGAACGCTGTCAGCCGATACTGCAACCGGATTCATCGAAGCAACCTGCATTGCAACACCCTTAGCAACCTCTGCGTCGAGCTCCTTGTTGAAGCCAACGATAGCAGCGAGCTTACCGGTGATTACGTGCATATAAGCCGAGAAATATGGAGCCTCGATAGCCTCGTAACCTGCGATAACATGCTTCTCACCTGTCTGACCTGTCAACTCGGTGATAGCTGCCTCTACTGTACGACCGTCTGCGAGTGTGCAAGCCATAAGAGCCTCCTTGTCAGCAGGGAAGTTTGCGATAGCAGTCTCTGCGATAGCCTGAGCAAGTGCCTGGAAGTCAGCGTTCTTAGCAACGAAGTCAGTCTCGCAACCAAGACCTACTACGATAGCCTTACCCTCGCCAATCTTTGCAATAACAGCACCCTCAGAAGTCTCACGGTCTGCACGCTTTGCAGCCACGAGCTTACCCTTCTCCTTGATGATCTCCTTTGCACGCTCGAAATCGCCCTCCGAATCAACGAGAGCCTTCTTGCAGTCCATCATACCGGCACCGGTCATCTTACGCAACTTCATTACATCAGCTGCCTTAATCTCTATTGCCATAGTCTTTTCTGGTTTTTCTTTGTTAATAAATTACTCTGCCTGAGCCTCGGTAGCAGCAACTACCTCAGCTGCAACTGCCTCCTGAGCATCAACCGAAGCCTTTACGCTCTTCTTGATGCGGGTCTTAGCAGGCTTCTTTGCAGGAGCCTCTGTATTAGCCTCAGCCTCAACAGCCTCCTTCTCCTTCTCGAGCTTGCGCTCCTCTGCGCCCTCTGCGATAGCAGCACATACTGTATCGAGGATGGTAGCGATTGACTTTGTAGCATCGTCATTTGCAGGGATTACGAAATCGATGTCGGTTGGATCACAACAAGTATCAACCATTGCAAATACCGGAATATTCAAACGCTTTGCCTCCTTAACAGCATTCTGCTCCTTCTGCACGTCGATTACGAACAATGCAGCTGGAAGGCGAGTAAGGTCAGCGATAGAACCGAGGTTCTTCTCGAGCTTCGCACGCTGACGAGAAATCTGCAACTTCTCACGCTTAGAGAAGTTATCATAAAGACCGTCTGCCATCTGCTTGTCGATGGTAGCCATCTTCTTGACAGCACGGCGTATAGTTGGGAAGTTTGTGAGCATACCGCCGGCCCAACGCTCTGTAACGTATGGCATACCAACAGCTGCTACCTTCTCGGCAACAATCTCCTTAGCTTGTTTCTTGGTTGCAACAAACAACACACGACGACCGCTCTTTGCGATGTTTTTGAGTGCTGCAGCTGCCTCATCCAACTTCACTACTGTCTTGTGAAGGTCGATGATATGGATGCCGTTCTTCTCCATAAAGATATATGGAGCCATTTTAGGATTCCACTTGCGCTTCAAGTGACCGAAATGAACGCCAGCCTCCAACAATGTATTAAAATCTGTTCTAGACATTTTAGTTTCTGTTTTTTGTAATTTTAATTCTCTTTACTTCAACTCCTGCGGTAGCGACCTTGTCGATCCGAAGAGTTTTCCGCGACAGGGCAAGCAACAGGTAGCACTTCTTTTTTGGCTTTTAGCCATTGGCCATTAGCTCTATATATAATATATATAAGTATAAGTGGTCTTGTCTGCTTTTCGAACCCTTGTCGTGCTTTGCCGAAAATGTTAGTCCGCTTACGAAATAAAAATTAACGCTTGCTGAACTGGAACTTACGACGAGCACCAGGCTGTCCCGGCTTCTTACGCTCAACCTCACGGGCATCACGAGTAAGGAATCCATTCTTCTTCAAGATTGGACGATACTCTGCGTTGATCTCGCACAATGCACGAGCAATACCCATACGAGCAGCCTCTGCCTGACCCTTGATACCACCACCTACGAGGTTTACTACAACATCGTAAGCCTCAGCAGTCTCGGTTACGAGCAATGGCTGCTTAACCTCGTACTGCAAGATGTTCAATGGGAAATAGACATCGAGAGCCTTGTGGTTGATTGTAATGTTACCAGTTCCTGGCTTCACGAATACGCGAGCTACAGCTGCCTTACGGCGACCAACTGTGTTTACAACTTCCATAATTCTTACTTAATCTCGTTTAACTTAATTTGCTTTGGGTTCTGTGCTGCGTGAGGATGCTCTGCGCCAGCATAAACCTTCAAGTTTTTGATAATAGCCTCTCCGAGACGGTTCTTTGGCAACATACCACGAACTGCCTCCTCGATTACGAATGTAGGTTTCTTTGCCAAATATAAGGCAGGAGTAGCGAAACGCTGACCACCTGGGTAACCAGTGTGGCGGACATAGACCTTGTCGGTCAACTTCTTACCTGTGAGCTTCACCTTCTCGGCGTTGATAACGATAACATTGTCACCGCAATCTACGTGAGGGGTGTAGCCCGGCTTGTTCTTACCGCAGAGAATCTTTGCGATCTGCGAAGCCAAGCGGCCCAATACCTCGTTAGTAGCGTCGATGACAACCCACTCCTTGTTGACAGTCGCTGCGTTCAACGAGATAGTTTTGTAACTTAATGAATCCATCTAATACTTGTTATAAAATTTATGTAATCCAACCTCGCACTTTGCGAGTGCGCAAAGGTACGAACATTTTTTGAATTACACAACTTTTTTAATAATTAAAAATGAAAAAGAGCCTACATCAAAAATGCAGGCTCCTTCGGAGGGTACAACCCTATCGTTCAATGAATTGCTCTATCACCTTAGGCTCGGCACAGGAGATAACTATGCTCTTACCGCTCCATAACTTAATAAGGTAGAGGTTTTGGAACGAGGTAGCAAAGAGTCGGAACGAGCCCAATTTGCTCGAATAGTAGTGACCGAAATAGCCAAACAGACCTCCCACGCCACAGGTGCGGATTACGCCACTGAAATCGCTTTTGGAGAGAGCCTGAATACTCTTAATTTCGCTGCGATTTATCACGATGCTCTTATATCGGCGCAAGATAACTATCTGCTCCTCGCCTATCTCCAAGCGTTGCGGAGCAAGTCCTTCGCAAGCGATAATCGTTGGCAGAAAAATCACATTCAGGACTATCAACGAGCCCAATAATGCCGTATCGTTATCGGTAGTGCAAATCTGGAATACAAACCAGCCCGACAATCCGATCCAGAGAGCAAAGCAGGCAAATGTCATCACCCACAGGGTCTTGTTCCACACAAACGGAACGGTATAAAACTGCTTTTTACTCATAAGTTTTAGGCTATTAGCTATTATTTTTAATTTTTAATTCTCAATCCTCAATTTAATGCTCTGCATTAGAACTGCACCTTCACACCCACCGTAAATGATGCGCCCAACTCACGATAGAATGCCCACTGATAGGTTGGCATCACATCGCCGAGGAGGTTATTTCCCTCGACAAACACGGTGCAGGTTTTGCTCACGTGCCAATCACCATAGAGGCTCAAATCGAGCGATACCGGAGCTGTAAATACCCCCATATCGACAGGAATTGTATTGCCAGGCGAGAAGATTGCGTAGTCACGAACACAACTCCATTTTGTCTTGCCGAAAAGCTCCGCCGACAACCCCAAAGTGAATTTCTTGTGGGTATATCGTGCTCGCACCAGAGCCTCGATATGAGGCATTGCGCCCTCCACGAATGTGTCGTTGAGCTTGGCGTAATCGTTATAGAGCGAGCCTTTGACCTGAGCAGTCAAGAGCAACTGCGAAATTGGTTTATAATCTACCGCTCCGCACAACGACCAGATATTACGGTCGGCGCTCACCACACCGAAGAAAATCTGATTGATATTGTACCAATAGAGAGCATTCTTCATAAAGGACATATTCGCATAGAAACGGTATGCAAACTTGCTATTCTCGGTATGACCCGACACTCCGAAGCGGACATTCCACAACTCGGTATTCGGCACCACACTGCCAGCCGAGAGTGAACCATCAACACCGCCCAAGATTGCCACATAAGGGTTGCGACGCACCAACGAATAGTAGCTGTTATTCTGCAACTCGCCATCAACCTCAACATAAGGCACAAACGAGCCTTTATCGTTGATATTCAGCGACATTGTCAAGAATGGGAAGGCGTGCCATCTGTTCTGCTTAACCGCATCTGCCGGATTCTTATCGTACAACACCTTCACGCCCGCAGTCATATCGACAAGTCGTCCCGAGCGGTAGCTATAACGCAAGTCGGCACCTACGACAGAGTTCTTGTAGCTCTTCAACGACTTTGTACCGTAGTAGCCCTCATAATCTACATTCAACGACAAGGCGCTCTTCTTCGAGATCTCACGAGCCAATGCTGCACCTGCCGTAACATTCATCTGCTGATAGTGGTCGCCCTCGATAAAATTCTGCGACTTATCGTTATAGAGGTTTGCCGAAGCATAAACCTTAAAATTCAGATGGCTATAATCGGCAAACGAATCGCCAAATGCCAATGCCAAATTCACATCGTCGTAATCTACTCTTCGTTGCTTGTACTCCAACATAGGCGTACCATCCTCGGCATACTGATTATGGAGTGGATAGCGATGATAGAGATTCATACGATAGTGCAAATCGCCGGTCAGCGTGTAGCGACCGAAGTATTTGCCACCCATAACGCCGAACTTATTGTTCATCTGCATCGAGCGGTTATCCTTGTAGGTTGCACCGTCGAAGCCATCGGTATAACGCAGTTTCTGATACTGCGCATAGTGATTGATATAACCTGTCAGGTAACCCACATCGGCACGATGAGTTGTCGCATAGAAATCGCCCTCCGTATTGAGTGGATATCCCGCACCCAACTTCAAATAGAATGGATACTTGCGCTGATACTCCCAATAGGTGACCGTTGCAGGGTTAAAGCGATGCGTACCGAGTGCCGAAGCAAACGAACGAGGTGTCACCGAGTAGTCTATCTCGGGGCGGATGGTTATAGTATCGACCATATTAGGTGCGATATCCATCTTGCGAGCCTCGCCAATCTCGGGAGCGTAATCTTTGGTCACCTCCACCTGTTTCGCCACCTGTGCCGATGCCGAGAGCGACACCACGCACAACGCAATGAGAATTGTAATATATCGTTTCATATCTTTTTCGGAACAATCTTTCTAATTCAACTTTTCGAGTTTAGCCTGCGCCTCTGCAACAATGCCGTCATCGGCAGGAGTGTAGCCATCCACCACGCTACGATATGTAGCCTTCGCCTGGAAGGTATCGTTGCGCTGAACATATATATCACCCAAGAGGATAAACGCCTTACCCAACCAATAGGAGTGCGGAGTTTTGCTATCCGCCAAAGCGTAGATTTTCTGCTCACACTCATCGAGTTTTGCCTCGGCAAAAAGAGCCTCGATAACACGATATGCCGACTCAGCACCCTCGATATTGGTAACATCCGCAGCCAACAATTCGTAAATCTTACGAGCCTCGGTCACCTCGTTGCGTGAGGTATGTACCTTCGCCTTAGCAAAGCGCACTCGACGCAACATCGTAGCATCGACATCCGCCAAAGTATCCAAATCGTTTGCCATAGCCATCAGTGCATCGTCATCCTTGCGCAAAAGCACCGATTCGGCATATCCGTTAGCAGCCTCGGCACGAGCTGCTGCACCATCCGCCAACTCATACTTACGACGGAAAGCAGATGCCGCCTCGTCGTACATCTGATTGTCGAAGGTCACCTGTGCCAACTTCTCAACCACAGGTACGGTATATTGGTTTTGCGGCTGTTCCGCCAACAATTTCAGGCTCTCGACTGCTCGGTCAAGGCTATCCGATTTGAGGTAGCAATCGCTCAGGCAGAACAACGCATCGTTGGTATAATAACCCTTTGGATAGTTCTCCAAATAGCCCTTCAAGTGCGATATTGCCTCGGCTGTGCGGTCTGCGAGATAGATATTCTGAGCCGAGCGGAACGACAACGAATCACGAGCCATCAAACTCAAATCGCACTCCACACCTGTGCGCTCTGCATAGGCGAAGTAGTCGTTGATACTACCCTTTGCCACATATATCTCTCGCACACTCTGAATAGCATCTTTGGCAGCTGCCGACTGCGGAGCCGACGATATGATCTTGTCGTAGTAGTGCAACGACTTATCGCTATTGCCCAAGTTGAAATGCACCAAGCCCAAGTCGAGCAAAGCAGGTGTGTAGTATGGCGACTGCGGATACTTCTCGACAAAGCCCTCCAACACCGAAGCGCCATCCGAGTAGCGACCGAGCGACACATAGGTACGACCCAACTCGTATGCAGCATCGTCGTTGTAGTCGCCACAATTCTCGCCCTGCATCTGGCGCAAAGCACCAATCTTTGCAGTAGTCTTGCCCGCCAGACCGAGCGAAATGGCACGCTGATACTTGGCGTAGTCCTGCTCGGCTGTTCCGAGCGATACTGCACCCTCGTAGCTCTTCACCGCATCGGCATACTTGCGTTGCGAATACTGCGCATCGCCCAAGCGGTTGAATGCATCGGCACGATAGCGGTCCGCCTCTTTGTAGAGCCATACGAAACCTTCGAATGCCTTTTGGCTCTTCGCCATATTATTCTGCGTAAAGTGGGCATAACCGAGGTTGTAGAGTGCCAACTTATACTCTCTTTCCGACTTTGGCGCACGACGGAGATAGTAGTCGTAGTAGCTTATCGCCTTGGCGTAGTTGCCCGACTTATACTCTATCTCGCCCAACCAGAATAGACACAGAGCGTTGTATTTAGGGCTTACACCAATCTTCTGGGACTCTTCGAGAGCCGCTTTTGCCTTGTCGAAGTCGCCAGCAGTGAATGCCTCCAAGCCGTTGAAGTAGGCAATCTTCTGCAACGCTGCACGCTGTGTTCCATCAGGATTAGGGAACGCCTTAATCGCCTTGTAAGCCATCTCATAGTCGTGCGAGTTGTAGTAGGCTGCAATAAGCAACTCCCTCGCATCGTCGGCACGCTCCGAGTCGGGGTACTTGGTAACATAGCGAGTGAGGATATTTATCGACTCATTGAATGTTCCACCTCCCGTCTCAAAGAGCAACTTTCCGTAGTTGAACAGCGCATCCTCCGAGATCTCGTTATCGAACTTCTCGTCGGCAGCCATCGAGAAGGCACGAATTGCCTGCTTCTTGTCGTCACGACGGATATAGCAGTCCGCCAAGTGATACATAGCATTCTGCGCCAACTCGTCGCTACCCTCGGCAACCTTTCGCAGAGCCTCAATAGCCGTAGCGTAGTCGGTCGAGCGATATGCCGAGTATCCGAGAATGTAGTTCTCCTCACGGCCCATCTTACCACCCGAACGCTGGTACATAGCCATATAGATGAACGACTTGTTGTAGCCCTGCAAGCGATACCACGCCTCGGCAATCACTCGCATAAGCTCGGTACGCTCAACCTCCACCGACTGTTTCAACAGTTCGTCGCCACTCTTAACGACATATTGGTAGTTGCCTCGTGCGAACTCGATTTGGAAGAGGTAGTATGGGATAACCTTCGAGTAGTTATCGCTCTTGCGCAACGAGTCGAAGCCCTTGTAAGCCTCCTTGTACTCGCCACGAGCGTAGTGGATATAGGACTTGTAATAGACTGCGTGGTCGGCATAGTTGCCCGTAGGCGAGAGGGTCGAGAAGTGCTCGTATGCCTTGTCGTGGTTGCCCGAAGTGAATTCGATATAGCCCAATCGCATATTGTAGCGCTCCTTATTCTCGGTGGTAAGTGCCTTGTACGACACCATATCGAGATATTTGCGAGCCGTGGAGTACTCCTCTCGCTCGCAGTAGTACATAGCCAACATAAAGCGCACATCGTTGATATGCACCGACTCTGGGTAACGACGCAAGAAGGCGAGCATAATCTGCTCCGCCTCGTTATCACGCAACTCATAGGCACACAACGCCAATTCGAAGTCGATATGGCGCACCAGCACCTCCTCGTCGAGAGGTACCTGCTCACGCAAGTTGGTTAGCGAATGGCGAGCCTCGGAATATCGGCCGTGCTCAATCAACGATTTTGCACGCTCGGTCTCTCGCTTGATATCGAGTCGGTTTTCGGCGCCCGCAACGCCTATACTTACCGCTACTGCAAGTAGCAAAAAGATACTTTTTTTCAACATAGGAACACTCCTTTTCTTAATTTAGGCAAAAGTACGAAATAAAATTAAGAATTAAAAATTAAAAATTAAAAATTTTTAGGGGGGGGGTAGGAGGGATTAGGGGCGTTAGAGGCGTTAGGGGCGGTAGGGGCGGTAGGGGCGTTAGAGAGATTAGAGAGATTAGAGAGATTAGAGAGATAGCATTATCCCTAAACTCCCCCCCTAAACTCCCTAAACTCCCTATACTCCCTATACTCCCTATACCCCCTATACTCCCTATTCTCCCTATACCCCCTATACTCCCTAAGCCACCAAAGCCACCTAAACCCCACAAACAAAAAATCCCCGAGAGCGGACTCCCGAGGATTTTTAACATCTTGATTTTGTGCTGTTTAGAATGTAAAACCAAGGTTTGCGGTAAATCCGCTAACATTTTTATACTCCGGATAGACTTCCGGATCGCCGCCTACGGTATATGCGCCCCAACGACGGTCGAAGCGATAACCAACACCGATATACATAGCGCCTCTGTTGCTCAAACGGAAGTTAAGACCGAGCTGTACTCGACCAAATATTGGAGTCTGATAGAAGTCGGACAATTTGCGACCAAAGTCAAATGTCATACTCTTCGCAGTTGGAGCAATCTCGGCACCTCCCATCAACGAGATAAATGGCGACACCTTCGCCTTTGGTAGCATATTAGCCTTGAAATAGAGGTATGCCGGAATGGTTACCGGAGCCAACGGCAATACACCAATATCCTCGTAAGGGAATTTATTATTATTGCTTCCGCTGACACCACCACTGATATGCTCCATCTGGGTAGACATCTCGCTATTGAAGCAGTAAACAACTCCCGTTCCGACACCGAAGAATATAGCATTATTGACGAAGCTACCACCCAATGCATAGTACAGGGTTGCTGCCGAGTCAAAGCGTTCGATATTGCTCATACTCTTGGTAGTTGCGAGATATCCGAACTCGATAACCTGGCCAAAACGATTCTTCTTTAACTCCTTCTTTGCCTTCTTCTCCAACGGAACCTGATCCTCGTCATTGGAAACAACTGCCGCAGGTTGCTGCTGAACAGGTTGCTGCTGAACAGGTTGCTGTGGTGCGTACTGTTGTTGCGGAGCGTACTGCTGAACAGGTTGTTGAACAGGTTGCTGCGGTGCATACTGCTGTTGCGGTGCATACTGCTGGACAGGTTGTTGAACAGGTTGTTGCGGTGCATACTGCTGTTGCGGAGCGTACTGCTGAACAGGTTGCTGTGGAACACTCTGCGGAGCCGGTTGCACGACACTATTTGCCTGAACTGCGGCACGAGCCTTCTCCTCGGCCAATGCCTTCTCTACGGCAAGACGAATCTGCTCATCCAATTGAGCCTTCTCGGCCTCTCGACGAGCTTTCTCCTCCGCCAAAGCCTTCTCGGCAGCCAAACGAGCCTCCTCGGCAGCCTTTACCTTCTCTGCTGCAAGGCGGGCCTCCTCCTCAGCCTTGGCTTTTGCTGCTGCGATGCGTGCTTCCTCTTCTGCCTTGGCCTTTGCGGCTGCTGCAATGCGAGCTTCCTCCTCGGCCTTAGCTTTTTCGGCTGCTAAACGAGCCTCCTCTTCTGCCTTAGCCTTTGCGGCTGCGGCAATGCGTGCTTCCTCCTCGGCCTTAGCCTTTGCGGCGGCGATGCGTGCCTCTTCTTCGGCCTTGGCCTTTGCTGCGGCTAAACGGGCCTCCTCCTCGGCTCTTGCCTTCTCGGCAGCCAAGCGCTCGGCCTCCTGCTTAGCAAGAATTAGCGCAGCTTCTCGCTCTGCCGCCAATCGTGCAGCCTCCTTCTCGGCTGCGATGCGTGCAGCCTCAGCCGCCTTTGCCTTCTCAATAGCCTCTGCCTCAGCAGCCTTACGAGCTGCCTTCTCGGCCTTCGCCTTGTTAGCGGCGTACTTCTTGTCGACCTGCAACTTGAAGACCATCATCGTGCCGTCGATCTCTGCCTGTGCGCTGATATAACCCTCACAAGATGCTTCGAGGAACTTTACGAACTGTGTAACCTCTATCGAGAAAGTACCGTCGGCACCCGCCTTGGTAGCAGCACTATCTGCCACCGCCTTGACATCTGCACCCGGCATTGCATCACCCTCGGCATTAAAGACATAACCCTTGATGGTGCGGAGTGTTGCCTGCTGCTGCGCAACGGCCGACAACGAAACAATTCCGAAGATAGCGGTTAATAATATAAATCTCTTCATAATGTTTGCGCTAGTTAAACCCACAACTCTATGCGGGTGTGGTTAGAAAACAGTTGTGCTCTATTTGCCCAACAATTTGCCGAGCATACCGCCCTCGGCACCGCCGTGTGCAGGTGTTACGCCCTTCTTTGCAGGGGCACCCGACGCAGACACCTCACGGAGATAGTCGTCGCCCGGGCTACGGAAATTAACATACTTTGCAGGGTAACCGGTAACGGTAATCGACTCGATATTGCCATCGCCCGAGTACTTAATCTGCTTTTCGAGACCTACGAGAACATCGGCGTTGCCATTTGCCATAAGAGCCTCTCTGATTGCAGAGTCGATAACATTCTGAGGACCTGCGGTAACAACAGTACCACTCGGAATGTAGAAGAACGAAATCTTGTTAGGCGAAACATCGAGGTCAGCAAATACAGCAACCACAGGCTGGGTAACCTTGATCGGAGTATAGGTAGCGGTATTTGTGAGCTTCGATGGAGCCTTTGCCGGCGACGAGAACATCGAACAACTAACGAACATAGCCGGAGCTACAACCAATAATAAAAGAAACTTTTTCATAGCAATAATTTTTTATTTGTTAAACAATATGTGAATTTAGCTCAACCTATAAACGCCAAACCGCTGAATATCACTGCTTTATATTCAGATACAATCTTTATATGTAGTTTGCGTTTTACAAATTTAATCATTTTCTGCGAAAAAAGAAACTTTTTGCGATAAAAATGGGGGAAATATTCTGCGATAAACAAAAAAAGAGCTCGCTTTTTCGGCGAACTCTTTTTGTTTGAAGTACTCGGAGCGGGAATCGAACCCGCACGGCCATTACTGGCCACAGGATTTTAAGTCCGGCGTGTCTACCTATTCCACCATCCGAGCCCTGTTTTGCGGTGCAAATGTACAATTAAAAATGCAAAATGCAAAATGCAAAATGCAAAATTGTGAAAATATCAGCGATTACTTGCGCTTGGTTTTGCGTTGTTTGCGGTGGCTCTGCTTGCGAGATTTCATTATCTTACGACGGATGCCCAACACCAGCAATACGCCGAATGTCACCACGATAATCATCAAGTTCCACAGCGGAACATCGTCGCCCTTAACGCTCGCCCACATCTCCAGCATCTTCGGAGTGCGTGCGCCCGAGTCGTGCATCATAGCGCATCGCTCGATAACCGCCTTGTCGGGATACATCACAGGGTTTAACTTCACCTTCTCGGCTCCTTCGCCAAAGAAATACGCTGCATTAACCGTACTTTCGAGTTCGTCATCACTCTGTGCTTCAAGCACTTCGGGCGATGCAACGACGCTCACATAGCCAATCTCGTCCATATTGCGAATGGCGATATCGGGGCGACACATAAAGTTGATAAAGTAGCGTGCAGCCTTGGTATTTACGGCATATTTCGGAATAACCCAGCCGTCAAACCACACATTACTACCCTCCTTCGGAACGACATAGTCGAGCAGCACACCCACCTCGGCAGCCTCCTCGATAGCCCACACAGCATCGCCACTCCAAGTGAGGTTGATGTACGCCTTCTCCTTGGTCATCATCTCCTTACCGAAGTCCGCCTCCCAGCCCGCAACGAGTTTTTTAACCCTTTTCAGGTGAGCCTCCACCTCGGCAATCGACTCGTCGGTAGCATCGTACATCAACTCCTCCAACGAGGTTGCACCATTTGCCAACTCATTCTGTCGCAGATAGATAAGCTGTGTGCTATATACATCTCGGAAGGCATCCTTCACAAAGATTTTCTTCTCGAACTTCTCATTGAGGAGAGTGCTCCAAGTCGAAGCCTCCTCACGGGTCACATAACGAGTATTATAGAGCAAGCCCGTAGTACCCCACATATAACCTACGGCGTAGTCGTTGGCATTCTTGCCCGAGCCGTCAATCTTGTTGAAGCAGTCGATGATATAAGGCGAGATATTTTGCAGATAGTTAGGCGTTTTACCGAAATCTTTGTCTATCGGCAAAAGCATATTGTTGCGCAACATTCGCTCGATGATATACTCCGAAGGGCAGACCACATCGAAGTCCTCTTTACCTCGCTCAATCTTCGCCAACATAATCTCGTTGATATCGAAGAGCTGGTAGATAATCTCGACCTCCTCGCCCGTCTGCTCCTTGTACCACACCTTAAAATCGTCGAGCACCGACTCCTCGATATAGTCCGCCCAATTGTAGATTTTGAGCGTGTGAGCACGGTCGGCTGCCCCCACCGAGAAGGCAGTGCAAAGGGCACAAAGTATTGTAGTAAAAACTCTCTTCATATTCGATTACATTGCTTGTTTGCGCTTGGCATTGCGCTTGGCACGAACATTTATAATAATAAGTAGCAGCAATACGACCACGAAAATAATGGTCGAAAGTGGTCGCAACTCCGGAGTCAGACCACCCTTTCGGGCATCGGCATAGATATATGTCGAGAGGGTTTCAAGACCCTCGTTGCCCTTGGTAAAGAGCGTCACGGCAAAGTCGTCAATTGAGAGCGTGAAGGCGAGAATCATACCCGAAATCATACCTGGTCTAATCTCCGGAATAATAATCTTGCGGAGTGCCTGAAATGGCGTTGCGCCCAAGTCCAAAGCCGCCTCGTAGATATTCGGATTCATCTGTTGCAAGCGTGGCATAACACTCAACACCACATACGGCGTACAGAAGGCGATATGCGACAACACCACCGTTGTATAGCCCTGCGAAATGCCCATACTTACGAACAAGAGGAACAACGAGATACCCGTAATAATATCTGGATTGAGCATTGGAATATCGTTCAAGAAGTTGATAACCTGCTTCTTACGACCTCGCATATTGAAAATTCCGATTGCTGCAATAGTTCCCAGGATGGTCGATGCTACGGCTGCAATGACCGCAATGCTCAATGTATTTTTGATAGCATTGAGCAATGAGCTCTGCGCTCCGCCACTGAACAACGACGAATAGAGTTCGGTCGAAAAGCCTGTCCAGTTGCCCAGCACCTTCGACTCGGTGAATGAGAATATGGCTATAATGAGTATTGGTGCATAGAGCAGCGCCAACAAGAGCCACAAATAGAGTTGTGCGAAAAATCTCTTCATCTTCTACCCTCCCTCGTTTAGATAAGACTCTCGCTGTCGTTCTGCTCATCGCCATCGGAGAAGAGCGATGTTATGCCGATGATTACCAGCATAATGAGCGACAGGGCTGCGCCATAGTTCCACATTCCGTTATTGATATTCTCCTGAATGGTTGTACCAAACAGTTTCACATTGTTCATCGTGAGCAACTCGGCAATAGCAAAGGTCGAAATTGTCGGCATAAAGACCATCATTATACCCGACATCACACCCGGCATAGACAACGGCACGGTAACCTTGCGGAACACCTCCGAAGGGGTTGCGCCCAAATCCTCGGCAGCTTCGATAAGCGAGTGATCCATCTTCTGCAAAGTATTATATATAGGATAGATCATAAACGGCAGGAAGTTATAGACCATACCGAATATTAACGCTCCCTCGCCCAATGGCAACTTCACAAAGTCGAACAGAGCCACCGTAGCGAGTGTTCGCACCAAGATATTTATCCACATCGGCAGAATAAACAGCACCACGGTAATCTCCGAGCGATTGAGTTTGCGGTTGCTCAAAATCCACGCTGCGGGATAGCCGAGCAAGATGCACAAAATGGTAGTAATCAGCGCAATACCTATCGAGTAGATAAAGGTATTGACCGCCTCGGGTTGCTCGACAAAGCGTCGGAAATTCTCCAACGAGAATGCACCCTCAGCATCCTGAAAAGCATAGACCAAAATCAGCACCAGAGGCAACGCCACAAACAGAGCGAGGAATATGACATACGGAATAGCCCAATTCGCTCGTTTGTTGAATATTTTAGACACGAAATTCATCTTTCCCTCTCGTCGTTAAACTCGTTTCGAAACATAGATATCACGCTTGTCGATGGAGATACCCACAACATCGAAGTTATCCCATATATCGTTGGTATCCACATAGATAAAGTCGCCATCCTCGGTCTTTACGGTGAGGTGATAGTGGTCGCCCTTATAGAGAATAAAATGCACCGAGCCAATCAACTTTCCATCCTCTTTGTAGTCGTGTAACTCCACACGATTAAATGCCACACGCACCGTTACATTATCGCCCTCCTTCAAGCCCGACTGCTCCTTGCACTCGAACTCCGTGCCGAGCATCTCAACCGTAGTTGGCGAGGTCATCACGCCCTGGAAGGTATTGCAGATGCGTTCCTTACGCATAACATGGATATCCGAAGGCTTGATAAACATACCTACGGTAGCACCCTCCTCGAAGGCGTTGTAATCCTGAATCATAAGCTCGAAGCCCTTGTCGGTCTCGACAAACATCTCGTAGTGCACACCCTTGAAGATACACGACTTGACCGTACCCGTAAAGTCGGCATTCTCCACATTTCCGACGATGTATATATCCTCGGGGCGAATAACCACATCGACCGCTGTATTCTCGCCAAAGCCTGCATCAACGCACTCGAATTTATGACCGATAAACTCCACCTCTTTATCCTTTATCATTGTGCCGTTGAGGATATTACTCTCGCCAATAAAGTCGGCAACGAACGAATTTACAGGCTCGTTGTAGATGTCAATCGGAGTGCCAATCTGCTGAATCTTACCCTCGCTCATAACCACGATTGTGTCGCTCAAAGTCAGAGCCTCCTCCTGGTCGTGAGTTACATATATAAAGGTGATACCGAGCGCCTCGTGCATCTGCTTCAACTCCATCTGCATATCCTTACGCATCTTCAAATCGAGCGCAGCCAATGGCTCGTCAAGCAAGAGTACCTGCGGCTGATTGACGATAGCACGAGCAATGGCAACACGCTGCTGCTGACCTCCCGACAACGAATTTACATCACGATCCTCGTAGTCGGTCATCGACACCATCTTCAACGCTTTGCGTACACGCTTGTCAATCTCCTTCGACTCTACCTTCTTGAGCTTCAAGCCGAAAGCGATGTTCTCATATACATTTAGGTGTGGGAAGAGGGCGTATCGCTGGAATACGGTGTTGAGAGGTCGCTGGTGTGGCGGCATACTCAAGATATTCTTATCCTCCAAGGTGATGCTTCCGCTGTCCGGTTGCATAAAACCGGCAAGCATACGCAACAGCGTAGTCTTACCGCATCCCGAAGGTCCAAGCAAGGTTACGAACTCGCCACGCTTGATGTCGAGGTTTATATTTTCGAGCACTATCTTCTCGCCAAATGCCTTGGAGAGATTCTCGATTTTGATGATTGTTTCGCTCTTTTTTGCCATCTCTACTTTTTGCGATTATTCAAAATGGTTTGGGTTAAATTAAAATGATATGTTGCGCCGAATGATATCGACACGCTCTTTGCAAAGTTGTTGTAGGCCGCTACAGCGTGCAATCGCAAGTCGCGACTCTCGCGTAGCGGGTAGTAGTTTACTCCACCGCCCACATACCAATAGCGTGGGCAGAGAGAACTATCGGTAGGTACGAATATCTCATCTTCGTAGCCGAAAAAGTCGCTGTTGTTGTAGCTTTCGTAACCGCCCTTGACGAATGCTTCAACCTTATCTTTGTGGTTGTAAAGCAGTTGTGCGCTAACCGAGAACTCCTGATTGAAGAACTTTTTAATCGACGAAGCGCGATTCATATAGTCGACCTCGAGAGTGAAGTCTCCCATCGAAAAGGCGTTTCCGAGTGCGATGATGTTGACGAATTTGCCACGCTCGTACTCGAGGAAGTTCACCGACCAAATCGGCATATAGCAACCATATTCGCCGTGCCAATCGAGCGAGTAGGCAAATAACTTCTCCTTGAAAAGGTGTGTGCTGAATGGCGATGTCGCAAATTGGAAACGGAGTGTTGTGCTCTCATCCTTTGTGGTGTAGTCTACCGATCCACCCCATTGATAGATGGAGAGCTTGTGCCAAAAGGTCGATGCGAGCGCGGTGTGAACATCCACATCGTAGTAGTCCAACTCCCAAGTGCCTACAGCGAGCATATCCTTACCTACGGTGAAGTTGAAGCGCCCTACCTGATAGGATAATGTGAGCCAATCGACCAAGTCGTCCTCGTTGGGATTGAAGAATGTGTTGTAGAGCGATTTGGTTGAATCCCAGTCGCTTGCAAACCAATGGTTAGACATCGAATAGGAGAAGTTTCCTATCGAACCATCCAAAAATGTGTAGAGTGAAGAGTTTCCGAAGTCGAAGCCTTTGTAGCCGCCTTTGATTGGGGCGTACGGATTTACATCGAAACGAGGTGTTACGATAAACTCCGGAATGTTGTTGTCGGCGTTAGCCTCTTGCGAATAAGTACAGAAGTAGCAAAGTATTGCTACAAGCAGTGCAAATCCTCTTTTCATCTTCCATACAATAGGGTTTTAGTTAAACAATAGCGGGCTGATATTATATTTATATAATAAAGACCCACGATAACGGGTACAAATATATACAAAAATTCAGAATTCAGAATTCAAAATGCAAAATTATTGCGGTTTGTGCGAAAATTAGGTGCGATTGGAGGCTTTTAGGGCTTTTGTCAAACAAAAATCGCCGAGCAACGCCCGACGATTAATTCTATACTTTTAATTTTTAATTAGCTTGCGGAGATATTTTGCCGTGTGGCTTTCGGTGCTTTTGGCGACTTCGCTTGGGGTGCCTTGGGCGACTACCCTACCACCTGCTTCACCGCCCTCGGGACCGAGGTCAATGATGTGGTCGGCAACCTTTATGACATCGAGGTTGTGCTCGATTACGATAACGGTATTTCCCTTGTCTACCAGCTTGTTAAGTACCTCGATAAGACGGCGGATATCCTCGAAATGGAGACCCGTAGTAGGCTCGTCGAGAATGTATAGTGTGCGACCTGTTTCTCGCTTCGATAACTCCGCCGAGAGCTTTATGCGCTGACTCTCGCCACCCGACAATGTGGTACAAGGTTGTCCGAGCGTGAGGTAGCCCAAGCCGACATCCTGAATAGCCTTCAACTTCTGATGAATTGTCGGAATATGCTCGAAGAAATCGACCGCTATATTTACAGTCATATTCAGTACATCGTTGATACTCTTGCCTTTATAGCGCACTTCCAAGGTCTCTTTGTTGTAGCGATTTCCGCCACACGCCTTGCACTGCACATAGACATCGGGCAAGAAGTTCATCTCGATAGTCTGCACACCTGCGCCTCGGCACTCCTCGCAGCGACCACCCTTCACATTAAACGAGAAGCGACCAGCCTTGAAGCCTCGCACCTGCGCATCGGGCGTAGCCTCGAACAACTTGCGAATATCGGCAAAGACATTCGAGTAAGTTGCCGGATTTGAGCGTGGTGTGCGACCAATAGGCGATTGGTCCACAACTACCAACTTGTCGATATTTTCCAACCCCTCAATCGTATCGTAAGGTAGCGGTTGCGCATAGGAACGGTAGAGTTTATGCGAGAGAATAGGCACCAAAGTTCCGTTTATGAGAGACGATTTTCCCGAACCACTCACACCAGTTACACAGATAAGTTTTCCGAGTGGAAAATCGACATCTACGCCTTTGAGGTTGTTGCCCCGAGCGCCTACGATACGGAGCAATTCACCACTACCCTTTCGTAACTCCTGCGGTATCTCTATGGTGCGCCTACCTGTAAGATAATCAGCAGTATAACCCTGCGCACCTAATATTTCACTATAAGTGCCTGCCGCCACGATGTGACCGCCCCTGCGACCAGCCTTTGGACCTATATCTACAATGTAGTCGGCAGCTCGCATCATATCCTCGTCGTGCTCCACCACAATCACCGAGTTGCCGGCATCTCGCAGAGCCTTCAAGGTATTGATCAGTCGCTCGTTATCTCGCTGATGCAAGCCGATGCTCGGCTCATCGAGAATATACAAAACATTGACGAGTTTCGAGCCAATTTGCGTAGCAAGGCGTATGCGCTGACTCTCACCGCCCGACAATGTTCGGGATGCTCGATTGAGCGACAAATAGCCCAAGCCCACATCGGTCAAAAAGCGCAATCGTTCACGAATCTCTTTGAGAATTTCTCGTGCAATCGTCAGCTCCTTATCGGTCATCTGCGCCTCCACGCCCTCAAACCACTCACGCAGGCGAGAGATTGACATTGCCGAGAGTTCGGCTATGTTTTTGCCTGCAACCTTAAAGTGTAAGGCATTCTCCTTCAGGCGACTACCTCCGCAGAGCGAGCATTTGTGATATGCCACAAACTGCTCCTTCCACTTCTCGCCCTTGCGGGAGTTTTCATCCTCGGTTTTGGAGTTTATATACTCGGCAACACCCTCCCACGAGCGCATCTGGCGACCTCGGCTCGAATACTCCGACACCTCGACCAACATCGGCTCATCATCGCCATAGAGAATGGCATTCAACCCCTCCTCCGAGATTGTTCCGAGTGGGTCATCGAGGGTGAAATCATAGCGTTTGCCCAACGCTTCGAGCGTTGCAAAGAGGATGTTTTCACGCCCCTTACCGAGCGGCGCAACACCACCCTCTCGGAGCGATAATCTATTGTCGGGGATAACCTTTTTAATATCGAATACTGCCTCCTCGCCAAGTCCGTTACAGCGAGGGCAAGCACCCTTTGGCGAGTTGAACGAGAAGGTAAATGGCTCGGGATCCTCGAAGGCGACACCCGTAGTCGGACACATCAAATGGCGTGAGTAGTGACGCATTTCGCCCGAGTCGTAGTCGTGAATTGCCATCTGTCCCTTGCCCTGGCGCATAGCCTCACGGAGCGAGGTCATTATGCGGTCACGAGCATCTGCTCGTGCGGTCATTCTATCCACCACCAACTCAATCGAGTGAGTCTTGTAGCGGTCCAACTGCTCGCCCGTCGTAAAATCACGAATTACGCCGTCGATGCGGGCGTAGATATATCCTTTTCGAAGAAAAGAGTCGAACAATTCACGGTAGTGACCCTTTCGCTCACGCACAATAGGCGCAAGAAAGGCGACCTTTCGCCCCTCATAATCACGCAGTATCAAATCGGCAATCTGCTCGTCGGAGTAGTGAGCCATCTCCTCGCCCGTAGCAGGCGAATAGGCCCGTGAAGCACGAGCAAAGAGAAGTCGCAGAAAATCAGCGATTTCGGTCACTGTACCTACGGTCGAACGAGGGTTGCGATTGGTGGTCTTCTGCTCGATTGCCACCACAGGCGACAAGCCCGAAATTTTATCCACATCGGGACGCTCCATAGTGCCGATATATTGGCGTGCATACATCGAGAGGGTCTCCATATAGCGACGCTGACCCTCGGCATAGATGGTGTCGAAAGCCAACGACGACTTTCCCGAGCCCGACAAACCCGTAATCACAACCAATGCGTTGCGAGGTATTTCGAGGCTTATATTTTTGAGGTTATGGACTCTTGCGCCCTCAATTTTTATCTTCTCTTCCATCGTTCCTATTCTTTAATTGATAAGATAGAGTAGAAAAAATCGTGCAACGAGATAACTCCCACAAGGTCGCAGAAACAGATGGCGACAATCACCGCCATAAAGATTTTTATGAAATTCTTGCCCCAATTCGCCATATAGTGCGATGCGAGGAAAGAGCCTATCATATTGCCTACGCCGTGAATTATACCAAAGGTATAATCGACATTGCCCATAATCATAAATACCGCCAACGAGAAAGGTGTGGCAAGCAGAATTACAAAGCCCTTAATGGCATTTGCCGTAACCAAGTCCATTCGCATAAGCCACAACGCTATGGCGAGGATAAGGTAGCCGATACCGATGTAGATATAACCTCCGTAGAAGCCGATAAGCAAAAACCAAAAGTAGTGTATTGGTTTGATTTCGAGTCTGTTACCAGCCTTCAACTTAATTCGTGTATCGAGTAGCAGATAGACCATTATGACGAGCAAAATCACACCAAAGCAGATTTTGAACACCCAATCGTTGATGTAAGATGCCACGAACGAGCCTGCGATATTACCAATTATCACAGGAATTGAGAGCAGAAATCCGTGTTTAAGGTCGAAGGTCTTTTTGCGGATAAAGGTTATCGAAGCGGTGAGATTTTGCAACAAAACCGCTATTCGGTTTGTACCATTGGCAACATTTATGGGCAGACCGAACGCCATAAACATAGTCATCGTAATAATCGAGCCACCTCCTGCGAGGGTGTTGATTATTCCGACCAGCGTACCCGAAACGAGCAGTGCTACCGCTATGTGCCAATCCATCATTTTCCCAACTTTGCCTTTAAGGTGACAAAGTTAGGAAAATAATTGACAATTGACAATTGATAATTGATAATTAGGTGATTTTTTTTGCTTTATCTACCTAAAATCTCGCTACGGGAGCAGCATCGAGGGTTGAAAACTCCTCTTTGAGATACTTGTAATATCCAGCTACGGCAATCATTGCTGCATTATCGGTTGTGAAGCGACGCTCAGGAATAAAAGTGCGCCAGCCACGCTTCTCTCCTTCGGCTGCAATACGCTCTCGGAGGAGCGAATTTGCCGCCACTCCGCCACCTATGGCGATGTCCGAAATACGATAGTGTTTCGCAGCCTTGACAAGTCGCTCCGCAAGGATATCCACAACGGTGTGCAGTATCGCTGCGCACAGGTCACACTTGCGTTCCTCGATGAAATTAGGATTTTCGGCTACCGCATCACGCAGAGTATAGAGGAATGAAGTCTTTAATCCCGAAAACGAGAAATCGAACTCTCCGATGCGAGGTTTTGCAAACTTGAAAGCGTCGGGATTTCCATCCTTTGCAAGGGCGTCGATAACAGGTCCGCCAGGGTATGGCAAGCCCATAACTTTGGCGCATTTATCGAGTGCCTCGCCCGCCGCATCGTCGATGGTCGAGCCGACAATCTCCATATCGAAAGGCGAATTCACCTTCACGATTTGGGTGTGACCACCGCTGACCAAAAGACAGAGGAACGGAAAGTTCGGATGTTCGCACTCCTTGTCGGGCATATCGACAAAGTGCGAAAGGATATGTCCGTGAAGGTGATTTACCTCGACGAGCGGAATATTGTTGGCAATAGCCAAACCCTTCGCAAAGGAAGTACCCACCATAAGCGAGCCGAGCAAACCCGGGCCACGAGTAAAGGCAATAGCGTCAATCTTGTCGGGGGTAACACCGGCATCACGAAGCGCAGCATCGACCACAGGCACAATATTCTGCTGGTGGGCTCTCGATGCAAGTTCGGGAATTACACCACCATAACGCTCGTGTACCGCTTGCGAAGCGATAACGCTCGACAGCAGAGTTGTATTGCGCAAAACCGCTGCCGAGGTGTCGTCGCACGAGGACTCGATGCCGAGTATAATAATATCGTTATTCATATTTTATGTTTTGTTCTTGTCTAAAATTTATGGCGTTTTGTTTGCACTTCTCGCAAATTATGACTACTTTTGTAAGTTATTTATAACTTACTAGGCCATAAAGTGCCGAAAATCAGTACAAAGCAGTGCGCAAAGTTACAAAAATATTGTTAAGAGTGTTATCCGCAATCGTATTATTGCTGATAATTTTTCCTTTGCTGCCCGCTTTGTTGCTTGCAATTCCTTCGGTGCAGAACCTCGCAATAGACCGTGCTGCCGAGTGGGCAAGCGAGGAACTCAACACCAAAGTCGAGGTAGGACACATCACCGTAGGTCTGCTCAATCGTGTTGCGGTACGAGATTTCTATGTTGCCGATTGGGATGGCGACACACTGCTTTATGTCAAGCGTGCGGATGCTCGTCTGGCATCGTTGGCTTCGCTTGCCAAGCAGAACCTCGTCATCAACCACGCAGAGGTCAAAGGCGGAAAATTTGTAGTTAAAGAGACTACCCGAGGCTCTTTTGGCGTAAAGGAGATTACCGACCAACTTGTCAATCGAGAGAAAGAGAGCAACTTCCGACTCGACATCCGCTCGATAGATGGCTCGGATATTGATTTCAGCCTTATTCGCTTCGACGAGCCTACCGAGGCAGGCATCGACTTTGCCGATATGCATCTGCTCGGAATGAAGACCCACATCGAAAATCTTTTAGTTAAGAGTGGCGGTTTTGTCTCGCTCGATGTGGAGTCGCTATCCTTTGTGGAACGCACTGGATTTGAGTTGGATAATCTTTCGGGTAGCATACTTGTCGATAATGGCAAGATTGAGATTAACGAGGGTAATATCCATACCGCATTGAGCAACATCAACCTCGATTACCTTCTGCTCAAAGGCGAAGATTGGCTCGAATACCGAGATTTCATCAATAATATCCCTATCATCTGCAACATCAGCCGAAGCAATGTATCGTCGGAGGATGTGGGCTACTTTGCATCCGAATTGTGGGGTTGGAAGACCTCGCTACGCAATGTTACCGCTTCGATGAACGGTCCGGTGGCAGACTTCAAGGGTAACATCGTAAATGCCACGCTCGAAGATGGAGGTACTCTGCAAGGCTCGGCACGAGTGCGAGGTCTCATAGATGTAGAGCGAACAAAGTTCGACATAAAGGTCAATAGATTGTATGCTTCAACCGAGGAGGTAACCTACCTCCTCCACAACATCGCCCACCTCTCCATTGGCGACACCGCATCGCAATATCTCGACCGCATAGGCGGTATCGATGCCTCGGGCGAGTTCAAGGGCACCATCCGTGAGTTCTCGGCAAAGGCAAACAGCCGATTGCGCAGCGGTGGCTCGGTGGCATTGGCTTGTACTATGCAAAATCCTGCCAATGGTCGCAAGGGAATAAATGCAACGGTCGGAGCCGAGGAGCTCGACCTCTCCACACTTCTTGCAACATCGGTGGTAGGCAAGAGTTCGCTCAATGCAAATGTTGAGGTGGAACTTGGCGACGACTCACCACTTCTATTGAAGGGCGGTGGAGAGGTTGCAAGCATAACTATAAATGGTTGCGAATACAACAATCTCACCCTCGTGGCAGACATAGAGGATAATCGTGTAGCGGGCTCGTTGGGCGTAAATGACGAGGCTCTAAAACTCGACGCACAGGCTATTTTGGACCTTGCCGAGCGAGGAATGCCACTCTACGATGCAGTGATGAGTGTAGAGCACGCCGACCTCCACGCAATGAACATTAACAAGCGTGACAGCATCTCGGTACTCAGTTGCGATGTGGGTTTGTCGGCTCGTGGAGCATCGCTCGATGAATTGAACGGAGTTCTGCGCATCGCCGAAGCGGAGTATGAAACGGTAGGCAGAGGTTGTGAAGCCGACTTGGTGGAGCTTGCAATAAAGAGCGACGAGGATGCGAGAACGCTCACCCTTACATCCGACTTTGCCGATGCAGTATTCGAGAGCCGCACCCCATACAAGAATGTAATATACTATCTGAAAAATCTCTTGGCGCAATATGCTCCGCTCCTCTACGATAAGAAGGCACGAGAGAATATCGGCACCCACATTGCCGAGATTGGCAGCGAGGTGGCTATCCTCTCCGCCACTACCAAAGATATCGACCCTCTGCTCGGCTGTATAACCGACGGTTTGGAGATGGCCGAAGGCTCGAAGGTAGAGATGTTGGTGAGCCCATTGGACAACCGATTCCTTATGCGAGCATCGTCGGAGTATCTGATGCACAACAACTACCTTGTCACCAACATCGATGTCAAGGCGGGCAATGCGAGCGACTCGTTGGCACTCTCGTTAAAGGCAGAGGACCTCTACGCCGGAGCATTTCACTTCTCGGGCGTGGGCGTTGAGGGTGGCGCAAAGGATAACGACATCCGCATAGATGCCATTTTTGCCGACTCGGTGCGTGACTTGCAAGGCGAGGTGTCGGCAAACGCAAAGATTACACGCAAGAACAACCGTCGCAACCTTGCAATATCGTTCAATCCATCCTCCATCGAGAGCGACGATATATCGTGGCAAATCACAAGTGACGGAATAGAGATGGACTCCTCTCGTGTGGCAATACACCGCTTTGCGGTGCGTAGCGACACGCAGGAGTTATATGTGGATGGTGTAGCATCCCGCAACAGCACCGATTCGGTATATATGAGCTTGCGCAACTTCTCGTTGGCGCCATTCACGCAGATAACCAGCCAGATTGGCTACGAGGTGAATGGTCGCACCAATGGATATGCAACGCTCCACTCGGCAATGCGAAATCCTCGTATCGATGCCCGCATCGAGATGGATAGCGTAACCGTGAGTGGCGTGGAGGTGCCGAACTTACTTCTCACCTCGCAGTGGGACTTCGGTCGCAGTCGTGCTTCGCTTGATATCACCACACGCAACGAGGGCAAGCGAGTTATTCAGGGTTACTTCGCACCATCGCAGATGCGTTACTACGCACGAATGCAGACCGAGGGTGTGAAGATGAATCTGCTTGATCCGTTGTTGGTGGATGTAATCACCGACACCGAGGGTGTTGCAACGGTCGATTTAACCATCAGTGGCGAACGCAGAGATGCGGAGTTGCGAGGTGAGATTTTGGTTGATAGCCTTGCTACGACTATCGCCTACACGCAGTGTCGCTACTCTGCTCCGAAGGCGGTGGTCAAGGTACATAACAACCATTTGCAGACCGAGGGAGTACCTGTATTCGACAGGAATGGTCGTGAGGGCACATTGTCGATGGATGTATCGTTGGCACACCTCTCGAATATCGAATACAACATCGGTGTGCAGATCAACAATATGGAGGTGCTGAACACCACCGAGCGAGATAATCCAATGTTCTATGGCAATATCTTCGCTACGGGAACAGGCTCGGTACGAGGCGACAAGGCGGGTGTAAAGATGGACTTTGTGGCTCGTAGCGACGACAACACCAAGTTCTATATGCCTTTGACCGACAATAGCGATATATCGACTGCGGACTTTGTAACCTTCGCAACCAAAGAGAGCGATACAACCTCCTACCTTGTTCGCAAGAAGATGATGTTCGAGAATAGGCAGAAGCGTCTTTCGTCTGGTGGCGATGCTATGGAGATCACGATGGCTCTCGATGTGCGACCAAATGCCGAGGTACAGTTGGTAATCGACCCTACCGTGGGCGATATTATCAAGGCTACGGGCGAGGGTCAGCTCAATCTGCGCATCAACCCGCAGAGCGACATATTCGAGATGTATGGCGACTACACCATCGAGAAGGGAAGCTACCTCTTTACCTTGCAGAATATAGTAAATAAGTGGTTCGACATCGAGCCTGGTTCGACTATCCAATGGACAGGAGAGCCTCTCGATGCGTTGCTCAATATTGATGCCGTATATAAGTTGAAAGCGTCGTTGCAACCTCTGCTCGAAGGCTCGCTCACCGAGAGTAACCGCTCGACACGAGCCGTACCTGTGGAGTGCTTGATTCACCTCACAGACCGCTTGACACAGCCTACGGTAACCTTCGACATCGTAGTACCGAGTGCCGATTCGGAGGTACAGAGCCTTATTGCGAGTGCTTTGGCTACGCCTGAGAGTAAGTCACAGCAGTTCCTCTACCTGATAATTGCCAACAGCTTTATCTCGGAGTCGAATAATGCTATGTCCTCTTCGCTTGGAGCCTCTGCAACTGCCGCTACGGGCTTCGAGATGTTGTCAAATCAATTTAGCAACTGGCTCTCGAACGACGACTACAAGATTGTCTTGCGCTACCGCCCTCGTACCGAGCAGATGAGCGATGAGGTCGATTTCGGCTTCTCGAAGGGACTTATCGACAACCGCTTGCTGATTGAGGTGGAGGGTAACTACATAGTGGATAAGGCACAGGTGGTAAATGCAACCTCGAACTTCACGGGCGAGGCATACCTCACCTGGCTGATAGACCGAGCAGGCACACTTCGTTTGAAGGGCTTTACCCATACGATAGACCGTTTCGACGAGAACCAGGGTTTGCAGGAGACCGGTATCGGAATCTACTTTAAGGAGGATTTCAACAATGCAAAAGACCTGCGCCAGCGCTTAAAACACCGCTTCAAGCGAGAGAAGAAGAGCAAAGAAAATAACGAACAAACTAAATAAATTAAAACATTAAAGCATTATGATTAAATTGTTGCAGACAGCCGAGGCAGTGGTGGCAAATGCTACCGCAACGGCAGAGAACTTGTCCCTTTGGGAGATGTTTAACAAAGGTGGTTGGTTGATGTGGGTGCTCCTCTTGTTGGGAGGTGTTACCATCTTCATCTTCGTGGAGCGTTTTGTGGCTATTCAGCGAGCACAACGCCTCGATATGCACTTTATGAATCGCATCCGTGACTATGTTATGGATGGCAAGGTTAAGGAGGCTATCGCATTCTGCCACCACGAGAATACCCCTATCGCACGAATGATTGAGAAGGGTTTGGAGCGTTTGGGTCGCCCAATGAGCGATGTTCAGAGCGCAGTGGAGAATGTTGCTAACCTCGAAGTTTCGAAGTTGGAGAATGGCTTGCCAACCCTCGCAACTATCGCAGGTGGTGCTCCAATGATCGGTTTCTTGGGTACCGTACTCGGTATGGTGCGTACCTTTATGGATATGGCATCGGCTGGTGGTACTGTTGATATGGCACTCCTCTCGGGCGGTATGTATGTGGCAATGGTAACCACCGTGGGTGGTCTTATCGTGGGTATTCCTGCATACTTCGGCTACAACTACTTGGTAGCCCGCATCGAGAAGTTGGTGTTCCGTATGGAGGCAAACACCATCGCATTTATGGATATTTTGAATCAACCTGTTCAAAAATAGCAGACTATGGCAATTAAGAGAGGTTCGAAGGTCGATAAGTCGTTCTCGCAATCGGCAATGACCGACCTGATGTTCCTTCTCCTGATTTTTATGCTCATCGCAACTACGCTCATCAACCCTAATGCGTTGAAATTGGAGTTGCCGAAGAGTTCCAATCAGTTGAAGGATAAGGCTATAACCACCGTCAGCATCGAGCAGAAGGGCTCGGAGTACATCTACTATGTCGAGTTGGACAAGGTGCAGGGCATCGAGGGTATCGAGCGTGCATTGAAGGCTCGTTTGGATGGACAGGAGCAACCTACCGTATCGTTGCACTGCGACAAGAAGGTGGCGGTGGATGAGGTTGTTAAGGTGATGAATATCGCCAAGGATAACGGATACAGATTGATACTTGCTACGCAAGCTAAATAAGAAGCTAATGGCTAATGGCTAATAGCTAATGGCTTGACATTATGGAATCAAAACATTTTGCATATATCTTCACTGCGTTGTATGTGGTATTGCTTGTGGTGGCGTTCCGATTTGGTGAGTTTGCAATTCGCCCAATCGAAAAACCGCAGAGCGATATCATCTACATCGAGTATGTGAAGCCCGAGCCACCACCAAAGCCGAAGCCAAAACCTGCACCAAAGGTGAAGGAGGCGCCTCGTCACGAGAATCTTGCGACGAAGGATAACTCCCAACAGGCGGCAGGCAAGGCGGAGGAGACTCGCACGGTAAATCAGCGTGCATTGTTCAAGATGTCGAAGGATGGAGCAGACAAGCCTGCAAATGCTGGCAATCCGTATGCTCGCCAAGACACCGTGACCACCGCAGCAGGTACAGGTGGCGGATTAAACCCTATCGGCAACGAGTTCCTCGACGAGGGCTTGCAGGGCCGAGGATTGGTCGGAGCTTTGCCACAACCGCTCTACCCTGCGGGAAATAAGAGTGGAAAGGTTGTAGTCAAAGTGGTGGTCAATCAGGCAGGAGTCGTGACCGAGGCGTCATACGACCAGAAGGGCTCTACCACCAACGACAAGGCATTGGTGGATGCCGCAGTTGCTGCCGCACGCAAGGCTCGCTTCACCGAGGCGCAAGCCTTCAAGCAGGGCGGTAGAATAACCTATGTATTTAAGATGAAATAGAACTCACACTATGAAGTACCTATTCACGCTGTTATGCTGTATGGTGGCGATATTGCCACTGCACGCAGAGGAGAAGAAGGCGAACAAGGAGTTTAAGGGAGCACACATCCGCTTCGAAAAGAGCGAGTGCGACTTTGGCGACATCGAGCGCAAAGGCGAGGATAAAAAGTGCCTGTTCCGCTTTACAAACGATGGTAGCGAGCCATTGGTAGTATTCGCAGCGACCACAAGTTGCTCGTGTCTGAAAGCCGAATTCTCACGCAAGCCCATTGCCGTGGGCGAGAGTGGCGAAATACTCCTAACCCTCGAATCGAAGAAGGTCGAGAAGGGCATCTTGCGACGCATTGTGCAGATTCGCTCCAATTCGGTTGGCGGAACCGAGATTTTAACAATTAAAGGAGTTGCAAAAGATTAAAGAGAGCCAAGGGCTAATATTATGAATACAGTAATTCGTTTTTCGGGTGATTCGGGCGATGGTATGCAGATGGTGGGCAACCTCTTTTCGGAGAGTGCTGCATTTGCAGGCTACGGCGTATTCACCTTCCCCGACTATCCTGCCGAGGTGCGAGCACCACAAGGTACGGTAGCAGGTGTTTCGGGCTTTCAGGTCCATTTTTCGTCGCAAGCAGTAACGCACGAGGGCGACAAGTGCAATATTTTGGTGGCGATGAACCCTGCCGCATTGGTGGCGCATAGCAAATATGCCACCGCTACGGCTACGATATTGCTCGATAGCGACGGCTTCACGAAGGAGGCCATTGCGAAGTTGGGCTACGATATCGAGACAATCGTAGAGCAGCTCGGTTTGCAGGAGTGCAATATTGTCGAAGCGCCTATTACGCAGATGACGCTCGATGCCGTTGCCGAGTGCGAACTCGACCGCAAGTCGGCGTTGAAGTGCCGCAATATGGTGGTGCTGGGTATTACGCTCGGAATGTACGACATCCCGACCGAGTATGCCGAGAAGTTTGTAGAGAAGAAATTTGGCAAGAAAAATCCACTCGTCAGCAAGGCGAATATCGCAGCCATTGAGGCGGGCGAGAACTATGCAAAGAATACCCACCTCGTGGGCGAAAATCACACCGAGGAGCGAGTGAGCGCACTCGCAAAGGGCACTTATCGCTCGATAAATGGCAACCAGGCGGTTGCTTGGGGCTTTATCGCTGCGGCAGAGAAGAGTGGCAGACCGCTCTTCTGTGGTTCCTACCCTATCACCCCCGCTACGGGCATTTTGGAGGAGTTGGCAAAGCATAAGGCTCTCGGCGTAAAGACCGTTCAGGCAGAGGATGAGATTGCAGGAATTTGTACCGCAATCGGTGCTTCGTTTGGCGGAGCGTTGGCTGTAACAACGACATCCGGCCCGGGCTTGGCATTGAAGAGCGAAGCTCTCGGCTTGGCGGTTATGGCGCAGATTCCGCTTGTGGTGGTCGATGTTCAGCGTGGTGGTCCTTCTACGGGCTTGCCAACAAAGAGCGAGCAAGCCGACCTCTTGCAGGCGATGTATGGTCGCAATGGCGATAGTCCGCTTGTGGTGTTGGCGGCACACTCCCCTGCTGACTGCTTCGAGAAGGCGTACTTGGCGGCAAAAATTGCGTTGGAGCGAATGATGCCTGTGGTACTTTTGACCGATGCAAACTTGGCAAATGGCACCGAGCCTTGGCTTATAAAGCGAGTTGCCGATATGCCTTCGATTACTCCACCAATCGTCACTCGTGAGGAGTTGGCGGAGAAGGCGGAGTGCTTCAACGAGCGAGGTCTATTCAATCCATACTCGGCAAACGAGAATTTGGCTCGTTACTGGGCAATTCCTGGCGCAGAGGGGTTGGAGCATCGCTTGGGTGGTTTGGAGAAGCAACCAAAGACGGGGGCAATATCCTACACCCCTGCCGACCACGCCTCGATGGGCGCACTGCGTGCCGAGCGTGTAGAGCGTGCAAAGGAGTTGATGCCTGCGGTGCAGATCGAGGGTGCAACGGAGGGCGATTTGCTCGTTTTGGCTTGGGGTAGCAATGTCGGCAAGGTGTCGGAGATTGTTGCCGAAGTCCGCAATGGAGGCGGAAATGTGGCATACGCTACCATTTCGCTGATTAACCCATTGCAGTCGGGCATTACAGAGGCTATGTCGCACTTCAAGCGTGTGTTGGTCTGCGAGAGCAATAGCGGACAACTCGCATCGCACTTGCGCTCGATGACTTCGCACAAGGATATTCGCTCATTGGCGGATATGGGAGCAAAACCATTTGCGGCAGAGGCTCTCAAAGCGGAGATTTTGAAAAACCTTAACGAGAATTAGTACTATGGCAAAGAGAGAATATACCGCAAACGATTTTCGCAATGGTAATGCCGTGAAGTGGTGCCCTGGTTGTGGCGACCACGCCGTATTTAATTCGGTATTGAAGGCATTGCCGGAGGTTGCAGAGCGACTCAATATCCCACGAGAGAACTTCGCATTTATTTCGGGTATTGGTTGTTCATCACGCTTTGTCTACTATATGAACACCTACGGTTTCCACACTATTCACGGTCGTGCAGCCGCTATCTCTACGGGTTTGAAAACCGCTCGCCCCGACCTCTCGGTATGGGTTTGTTCGGGCGATGGCGACTCGTTGGCGATTGGTGGTAACCACTTTATCCACGCTTGCCGTAGAAATATCGACTTGAACTTGATTTTGTTCAACAACGAGATTTACGGCTTGACCAAAGGTCAATACTCCCCTACCTCGAAGTTGGGCAAGGTGACCAAAACCTCGCCATTCGGTACTATCGAGGAGCCGTTCTCGCCAGCGGTGTTGGCAATCGGTGCAAAGGCTTCGTTTGTGGCTCGCACGATAGATATGGAGTTGGACTTGACCAAAGAGTTGCTTGTCGAGGGTGCTTGTCATAAGGGTGTGTCGGTGATTGAAACGCTTGTTAATTGCGTGATTTTCAACCACAAAACCCACGCCAACTATGCCGACACGAAGGCTATCCGTGAGGAGCGCACTATCCGCCTTGTTCACGGCGAGAAGATGCTCTTTGGCACAAATAAGGAGAAGGGCTTGGTGCTTGACGGCTTAAAGTTGAAGGTTGTAACCGTTGGTGAGGAGGGCTACACGATAGACGATGTGCTGACGCACGATGCACACTCGGAGGATACCGCTTTGCACACGATGTTGGCTTCGATGCGCTACCCTGACTACCCTGTTGCAGTGGGTATTATTCGTGATGTGGCACGCCCAACCTACGACTCGGAGGTTGCTCGCCAAATCGAGGAGCAACAGAGTGCAAAACCGAATATGAAGGCTGACGACTTGTTCTTCGGTGGAGAGACTTGGAAAGTCGAATAAATATTTAGGGCTATTAGCTTTTAGCCATTAGCCATTAGCTTTTTTTTGAATTTTAGAAAGATTATGAGAATTGGTGAAATACAAACCTTGCGTGTAGCGAGAGTGTCGGAGTTTGGTCTGTACCTTGCAGACGAGGAGGGCAACGAGGTGTTGCTCCCAAACCGCTATGTGTCGCTGACGCAGAAGGTTGATGATGAGGTGGAGGTGTTCGTCTATCACGACTCGGAGGATAGAATTGTGGCGACAACCGAAACACCCAAAATTACGGCTGGCAAGTGCGCCTACCTCAAAGTCGTGGATAAGAATATCCACGGTGCATTCCTCGATTGGGGCATTACGGGCAAGGATTTGTTCCTCCCAAACCGCAATCAGCAGGGCGGTGTCGTGGTTGGCTCGTATAAGGCGGTTTATCTCTATGTGGATAATATCACCGACCGCTGTGTGGCAACCTCTAAGTTAAAACAATATGTTAATAATGAGGATATTATCACCCTTTCGCCACGCCAGAAGGTCGAGGCGTTGATTGTGTCGGAGAGCGAGATTGGCTATCGTGCGATTATCGAGAACCGCCATTGGGGAATGATCTACAAGAATCAGATTTTCCGTGATGTAAAGTTGGGTGATAAGGTCGAGGCGTATGTCAGCCGCATCACCGATGATAACCGCATTGACCTCTCGTTGCAGCAGAAGGGCTTTGCACAGGTGAAGGATTCGGCAGAGGTACTCTACGATGCAATCGTTGCGGCTGGTGGAACACTCGCCCTGACCGACAATAGTTCGCCAGAGGAGATTAAGGAACGCCTCAATATGAGCAAAAAACTCTTCAAACGCTCGCTTGGTGTGCTTATGAGCCACAATCGAGTTGTTTGCAATGAAAATGAAATAAAGGTTAAGGAGTAGCGGAATGTCAACAATCGCAACCGCAGAGCGAGTGTCGCTCGAAAAGTCAGATAACTATGTCTTCCAGCGCTCGGTGCTGGCGTATCATCGTGCTGCCGAGTTGGTCGAAGGTGATATCCTCGAAATAGGCACCGGAATGGGCTATGGCGTGGAGGTAATCGCTCCGAAGGCCACTCGTTACATCTCCATCGACAAGGAGTTGCCGGCGCAGATAAACCAGCTCGAAAATGTCGAGTACTACGATATGGAGGTGCCACCAATCGGCTTCGAGAACTGCTCGTTCGATGCGGTGGTGTCGTTCCAGGTTATCGAGCATATTGACGACGATATCGCTTGTGTGCGTGAGGTGGCAAGAGTGCTTCGCCCGGGCGGAAAGTTCGTTGTTTCGACTCCCAACGCTCCGATGTCGCTCACTCGCAACCCTTGGCACGTGCGAGAGTATAACGCTGACGAGTTGCGCAATCTGTTGGAGTGCCACTTCTCGAAGGTCGAGGCGTATGGCGTCATCGGCAACGAGAAGATTATGGAGTACTACCGCAAAAACCGCCAGAGCGTGCGCAAAATCACCCGTTTCGATATTCTCGACCTGCAACACCGCCTACCTCGCAAACTGTTGCAGATTCCTTACGATTTGCTCAATCGACTAAACCGCCGTTCGCTCCACAAGAAGAATACCGAGCTTACCGACTCAATCGTGATGTCGGACTACTCTATCGTGCCGTATGAGGCTGGTATGGAGTGTTTCGATTTGTTCTTCGTGGCTACCAAATAGTGTTTTAGAATAACCCTCAATACTAAGTATATGAAGAAGATTTGTATTTTTATCTTGGTTGTAGCTTGCTCATTATCGGTTACAGCTCAAAAGTTTGAATGGAACAAGAACTGTGTAATTGCGCACCGTGGTGCTTGGAAGGAGAAGGGCTTTCCTCAGAACTCATTGGCATCGTGGCGTGAGGCGGTACGATTGGGAGTTCACGGCTCGGAGTGCGATGTACATATCACTGCCGACGATTCGTTGGTCGTATATCACAACCTCAAACACTGCGGTTTGCCTATCAAGGATACAAAGTATGCCGAGTTGATAAAATATCCTCTCAAAAATGGCGAGAAGATTCCCACCTTCCGTGAATACCTGACCGAGGTGATGAAGCAGAGAAAGACAAAGCTTATCGTCGATGTCAAGACGATGATCTCAGACGAGTACTCGCTCCGTCTTAGCAAGGAGATTATTCGAACCATCGAGGAGATGGACGCTATGGAGTGGTGTGAGTTCCTCGGCTCGAACATCACTGCGGTAAAATACATTCAGGACAACACAGGTCGTCGTGCGCAGTACCTCGGCAAGTGGAAGCAGGAGCTTCCGAATATGCATCCCGACTCGATAAAGGCTATTGGCCTTAAAGCGGTAGATTATCAGAACATCTTCTATTTTGCACATCCGGAGTGGGTAAAGACCTTCAAGCGACGCAAGGTCTATCTCAATGCCTGGACAATCAACAAAGAGGAGGATATGGATTGGTTCCTCAAACATAAGTTTGACGCCATCACCACCGACTATCCTGCCAAGCTCTTGCAGAAGATAGAATCCAAAAAGTAATAAGGGCTCACTGCAAATTTACGGTGGGGAGAATTGTAAAAGAAATCTATCTTTGTGGTATGGGGAAGGGTTTATTAAATTGACAATTGAAAATTGATAATTGACAATTAAAGGTATTTTTAATTAATTCTCATACCCCCCCTCCGCTACGCTCGTCCCCCTAACTTAGGGGGACAATAGTTTATATTATTCCTCCCCTAAGTTAGGGGAGGTGCCCGTCAGGGCAGAGGGGTCTGTCAACTCTCAACTTTTAACTTTTAACTCGTACCGCCCACTGACTTTTGCAGGTGATCCCTTTTTTAACACCCCACCGACTTTTGCAGGTGATCCATAATAAGGTTTGTAATAGCACAAAAAAAATCAGCGGTCACCTCTTTCGAGATGACCGCTTCGTGACTCCGACAGGATTCAAACCTGTAACCGCTTGATCCGTAGTCAAGTACTCTATTCAGTTGAGCTACGGAGCCGAATTGCGAGTGCAAATATAGGGGCTTTTTTCGGAATGTGCAAATATTTTGAAAGAAATTTTTAATATTTTTAAGAAAATCGTCATTTTTTCCTCTTTTTCTTGATTGTTGCACCACTTTCGAGCGTTCCGAGGTAGCGCATAACGCCTTTGGGCGTAACCAAAGCAAGGCGAGTCTGCCCCGTAATGTTCGACAAAAATATCTCGGCAAACCATCGCTCAGCACCATTCATAAAGGCGAAAGTTATGCGCCAATTCGAGCCATCGAGAGTGGCGGTGTAGCCCTCGGCAAAGGTGTCGAGATTTACCGTATCAATCACATACGAGGTGAATTCGACCGGCAGATGCAGCACCACCTTATCGCCCGAAAGACCCAGAAAGAGGTAGTAGGCATATATCGAGTGAGTATTGCCCATAACCACATTCTGCATCGTTATAGGGCGAAAGATATAGTTGCGAGAGCGAACGACATCGTCAATCTCGGCACTATACGCCGCTCTGCGAGCCTCACGCCGAGCCTTTGCGTTCGACAACTGCGACAAGCTATCCGTTTCACCGACAGCAGCGTGTGTTGCAACACCCACCGAGAGCATTGCAACAAGGAGTAACAATCGCATCATAGTTAGTTAAGACCTGAAATTCCACCAATATACTGCACATCGGGATACCAAGGCGAGGAGATTGTGAGCGTAGCACTGCCCGACGAGGTATATATTTCGAGCGAGAAGTCGTAGTCCGAGCCCGAAAAGAGCGACGATGTGAATGTCACGAGCCACCCCTCTTGCGTCTGCTCGGTAATATACCTCTGCACCGACGGCATCGTATAGTTGAACATCACGGTATAGTATGGCGGTGTTACACCTTTTATATAAGGTAGGAATATATCGACCTCGCTACCCCACACTTGCAAGCCGAAATTGGGGTTGTTCAGCAGTCGCATTTGTCCGGCAGGTTGTTGCTGCATCGACTGTGGCGAGAACTGATAGTTGCGAGCCAAGACTATCGAGTCGATATACTTCTCGTACTCGGCCTGTCGCTGGGCACGGCGTTGCTCACGCTCGATATGGCGTTGTTCTCGTTGTTGAGCCTTTTCGGAGGATGCTTTAGTGGTTGCTCGTGTGTAACCGATGATACACACTCCAACCGCAAAGAGGATGGATGTAGCGATTAAGATCTTGCGTTTCATAAGCCGTATCGTTTTTGTTTCGGTTACAACATACGGCAAATATCGTGCTACGAGACGATTGGGCACAAAAAAAGACCGAGCAAACGCTCGGTCTATACCCCCCCCTCGAAGGGATTAGTTCTGTGCAGGGGTCTCGGTTGCAGGAACCTCTACCTGAGGCATCTCTACGGTCTGCTCTGTTGCAGGAGCTGTGAGAGCTTCGAGGTCAGCTGCTGCGCCCGACTTGCCAGCCTCGTTCAACTTACCGCCAACGAAGATGGTCGAGAGGAGCGACAATACCAAAACTACTACGGCTGCACCCCAAGTAAACTTCTCCAAGAAGTCTGCTGTCTGGCGAACACCCATAACCTGGTTCGATGCGCCAAAGTTCGATGCCATACCGCTCTTTGGGTTCTGAACCAACACTGCAAGTACCATCAAGATGCTTGCGATAAGAATCAATACAATCAAAAATGTGTACATAGTCTATCTGTTTTTTAATTATTATTCTCGATATTTTCGATTTTCTCGGCAAAGTAAACACTTTTTTCCGAATTTAGCAAACTTAATTTGCGATATATTTCAACAGCTTCGCTTTTTAGCCCCTGTGCGAGGTAAATTTCTGCCAATTCCTCGCTTACGAGATCATCTTCGTCGTCGATTTCTGCCTCGGTGAGCACATCGCCTTCGACCTCGCCCTCTTGGGCTACAATGCGATAGTCGCCCTTGCGCAAGAAGCGACTGATAATCTCTCCCTCGCTCTCCTCGGCAATCTTCTCGGCATCGACAGCATAACGCTGCGGAGCACTCTGCGACTTCGCCACTCGTGCCGCCTCGTACCAAGGGTACTTTGCAAGGAGTTCTGCTACTTGTTCTTCGGTCATAAGGAGTGAGTTAATAGTTTTTCGTTACCAATTGGATGCCGCAGCCATAAATATATCGGTTACGAGTTGCTCGACAATCTCGGGGATAAGTGTGCTTTCAACCTCGTTGAGCAGCTTCGTTGAGTCGTAGTCGGCATACGCCGAGAAGCTTCTCGCCTTGAACGAAGCCTTGTCATCCACGACATTCGTGAAATTCACCTTAACAGTAATTGTCAAACGGTTTTGGAGGGCGAACTCACCACTCGACACCGACGAGGTAGTCGAGGTGTAGCCCACAATCTCGCCCTCGAATGCGAAGTCACCGCCCTCGGGCACCTGTACCAAGCGGGTACGGGTTGCAAAACGCTGAGTCAATTCGTCGGTCAGCGTCGAGCTCAAAATAGGCGCAACCATCGGTGCATTATTCGGAAAATATGCCACCGAGAAGGTCTTTGCATCGGGTGGAATAGATGCACCCGACAGCGTATATTTAACCGTGCAACCGCTTGTAAACAAAAGCATTAAGCCACACAATGCAAAAAGTAACTTTTTCAAATTAAAAATTGAAAATTAAAAATTAAAAATTCAGTTTACCCAAAAATTGGAGGTGATTAGATTATTTTTGTGCGAGGCGAGGCGACAAATCCGCAGCATAGTGAGTCTATGTGAGGAATTTGGAGTCCGAAGCATCGTGCAAAAAGAACTAATCAGAACAATTTTTACTCAATATTCAACTCTTTTATCTTACGATATAGCGTACGCTCCGACATAAACAACTCGGCAGCAGCAGCACGACGACTTCCGCCATTGCGACGCAGAGCCTTCACAATCTGCTCTCGCTGCATATCCGCTTTGGTAATCTCTCGTGGCTCATCCTCCACGACCTCACTCTCGGCATACTCCTCCACCATTGGCGATACGACAGGAGTGTGAGGCAACAACGCCTTCACCTCGCTCGGCTTGCTATGGGTTGGCGTAGTACGATACGACGAGTAGCCGCTATGCAAATCTGCCAACATACGCTTCAAGTCATTGATATCGCTACGCATATCGAACAAAATCTTGTAGAGCAAATCTCGCTCGGAGTTCATATCCTCCATCTTTGCCGAGTGAGTTACGCTTGGCGATGCGGACGAACTCTCATCGATGAGATATTTTGCCAAGATCTGCGGTGTGATATCTCTCGACTCCTCGATAGCCGAAATCTGCTCTGCCACATTTTTGAGTTGGCGGATATTTCCACGCCAATAGTAGTTTTCGAGCAGCGCACGAGCCTCCTCGTTCAGCGCAATTGCAGGCATCTTGTACTGCAATGCCACATCCGATGCAAAGCGACGGAAAAGGAGGTGAATATCCTCTGGTCGTTCACGCAATGCCGGTACAACGATTGGTACCGTATTGAGTCGATAGTACAAATCCTCACGGAAGCGACCATCGGCTATAGCCTTCATAAGGTTGGAGTTTGTAGCCGCTACAACTCGCACATTGGTCTTTTGCACCTTTGCCGAGCCTACACGCATAAACTCGCCCGTCTGCAACACTCGCAACAAACGCACCTGTGTGGCAAGCGGAAGTTCGCCCACCTCATCGAGGAAGATTGTTCCGCCGTCGGCCTCCTCGAAGTAGCCCTTGCGAGCATCGATAGCACCCGTGAAGGCACCCTTCTCGTGACCAAACAACTCCGAGTCGATTGTACCCTCGGGTATAGCACCACAGTTTACCGCAACATATTTGTTGTGCTTGCGTGCCGAATGGGCGTGGATAACCTGCGGAAAGAACTCCTTACCGACACCGCTTTCACCCGTAACGAGTACGGTCAAATCGGTCGGAGCAACTCGCAACGCAACCTCCAATGCACGATTGAGCAGTGGAGAGTTACCGATTATCCCAAATCGCTGTTTTACAGAGAGTAATACACTATTATCCATCATTTTTTCTATTCATTTATCAGTTCGGGAGCAACTCGCAGTGCATCCATTGCTGCATCGTCGTCGGCAACACCGAGATTCGATACATACCAGCCATAGCCGATACCCAACAACGCCACCAACAAAATTATCACCGCCACAACCATCACAAAGTCGACCTTCTTGCGAGGTTTTTGAGGGGCAATAGGGGCGTTAGAGGCGTTAGGGGTTTCCTTTTCACTACCTACGCTTTCACTACCTACGCTCTTGCTCTCGTCTTCAAACTCGCTCTTCTTGCTCTTTTCGTTTTCCGCTTTTCGTTTTCCGCTTTCCGTTTCCGAAACTTGTTTCGGAATATACGGAGTCTGCTTTGGCAACTCGCCATGCACAGGCGGATAGAGACGCAAAGCCTTTGTTTCGGGCTCAATGCGGAGTGTTCCCACCTCGCCCAAGCGGCAGTAGCCATACTGCTCCAGCTCGTGGCGCACCTCGAAGATGAAGCGGTCGATTGTAATAGCCGCCTCCATCTCGTTCAAGCCTCTCGCTTTCAGCAACGACGATAGCACGCCATCGTCTGTACGCAACAGGCCCGAGAATATTCGCTCGCCCGACTCCTTCGCCATAAAGGCTCCGAAGTTGGGGATAACCAATCTGCGATTAGAGCGCAGATACTCAACTATTACCTCTTCGACAATGTTCATACACTTTACAAACGACAAATATCGTCTTTTTATTACTTGCTCTTTGCTGCAATTACCGAGTCGATATAGGCCTTAATCTTCGGCTTTGGATCCTCCCAACCCTCGGGCTTGATAACTTTGTTATCCTTAGGGTTGTAGTGTGGTTTTCCGTCTGGCCACAACTTTGCCATATTTGCCTTCTGCACGATATCGAACAACTCGTCAGCCTCCAAGCCCATCTCGACCATTGTGCCGAGAGCGAAGTACATCAAATCGATCATTGCATCGGCCTGCTCGTAGATATCATCTGCAATCAAGAACTCGGCAACCTCCTCGTTCATCCACTTTGCACGGCTCAAAGCACGCTTCTTGGCAATCATTACAGGCTGCTCCGCTACCGGATGACCAAACTTCTCGTGAAATTCCTTCACATCATTCCATTCTTTTTTCATAATCTTTGGTATAATTTTATTTTCAATTTTCTTTCACTGCACAATGGGCACATTTGCCCATTTTATAACAAGGTGCAAAGATACAAAAAAGTTTTACTTTTTATGCATTGTTGAGGAGTTTTTATTATCTTTGCGGAAAATATAGTATTTCAAACCCAAAAACCATGAAAAGATTTCTTCTCTCGTTGGGCGTAGTTGCGCTTGCCTTCTCGGCAAATGCCAAAGACTACGCAATCTCAACACCTAATTCGACGCTTATCATCTCCGCAAAGGAGGGTGAGGCTCCAATGTTCCGCTACTACGGCTCTCGTGCCGAGGTTAGCGATGTTCGTGGCGCAGGTCGAATGATTAACGGTCAGGAGGCGTACCCCGCTTTCGGTACTCGTTGCGACCGCCCGTATGCTTCGCTCGTAAAGCAGCACGATGGCGACAATGCCGTAAAGCTCGTACTCGAAAAGGTTATCGAGAGCAAAGAGGGCACCATTTCGACCCTCTCGTTCTTGTTGCGTGATGTGGCGCACCCAACCCTTGCCGTGAAGTTGAACTACTCGGCATACTCGGATTGCGACATCGTGAAGATGAACGCAGAGTATATCAACGAGGGCAAGAAGCCTATCGTTTTGCAGAAGTATCTCTCGGCTGTTCTCCCTATTCAGTCGGACAACTGCGTATTGCTCCACCTCGACGGAACAACAAAGAATGAGTTTAACGAGCATATCGAGCCTCTTTCGAATGGCGTGAAAATCATCTCGACACAGGCAGGCTCGCAGGTTTCGAAGCATGTGAATGCATCGTTTATGCTCGGCTTGGATGGTCGTCTCGACGAGACCAACTGCCCCGTTGTTGCAGGTACTCTCGTTTGGATGGGTAACTTCCACTTCGAGTTCCACAACACACTCCAAAATAGAGCCAGAACACTCTTTATGGGTGGTATCAACCCTGCTGCAAGCGACTACACTTTGGCAGCAAAGCAGTCGCTCGTAACACCAGAGATGGTATTCGCCTACTCGACCGAGGGTAAGGGCGGTGTAACCCGCACACTCCACCGTTGGGCTCGCATGTATCAGCTCCTCGACGGCACAAAGCAGCGTGAGGTATTGCTCAACTCGTGGGAGGGTGTTCACTTCGACACTACCGAGGAGAATCTTAACGGTATGATTACCGATTTTGCAAAACTTGGCGGTGAGATGTTCGTTGTGGATGACGGTTGGTTTGGACCAAAGTACCCTCGTAACAATGGCGTATCGTCGCTGGGCGATTGGGGCATTGCAAAGTCGAAGTTGCCTAATGGCATCCGCCCAATCATCGATTTGACCCACAAGAACGGAATGAAGTTCGGTATTTGGATTGAGCCTGAGATGGTAAATGTTAAGAGCGAACTCTACGAGAAGCACCCTGATTGGGTGTTGCGTCACCCCGATTTCGAGCCATCGTATGGCCGTGGCGGTGGTCAGATGTTGCTCGACTTGACCAATCCGAAGGTACAGGACCATGTATTCAGCATTGTTGATAACATCCTCACCGAAAACCCGGATGTTTATTACATCAAGTGGGATAACAATATGGAGATGTTCAACGCCTCGTCGCTCTACTTGCCAAAGGCGTTGCAGTCGAACTTGCAGGTCGATTTCACCCTCGCTCTCGAAAAGATTTTGAAGCGTATCCGTGCGAAGTATCCAAACCTTATCATCCAGCTTTGCGCTTCGGGTGGTACTCGTATGAACTACGGCTTTATGCCATACTTCCAGGAGATGTGGACAAGCGACCAGACCGATGCTTACCACCGCATTCACATCCAGTGGGGTGCGCTCAACTTCTTCCCTTCGAATATGTTGGCTGCGCATGTGGGCTCGGCATACAGCAAATATACACAGCGTCTTGTGCCTATCAAGTTCCGTTTCGATGTAGCTTCGATGTGCCGACTCGGTATGGAGATGGTACCTGCGAAGTTGAACCCTTCGGAGCGTGAGTACGCAAAGCGTGCTATTGCAGAGTACAAGGTTATTCGCCCAATCGTACAGCAGGGCGACCTCTACCGTCTTATCTCGCCTTACGATGGCGACAAGAGCTTCACTTCGTTGATGTACACCAGCGAGGCAAAGGACAAGGCCGTAGTATTCGTATATCGTCACCTAGTTTGGCGTGAGATGGCAGAGCCTATCATCCGTTTGCAGGGCTTGAAGGCCGATGCCAAGTATCGCATCCGTGAGGTTGCACCAGAGGTTGAGGGCAAGCCTGTACGCATCAATGGCAAGGTCGTAAGTGGCAAGATGTTGATGGAGGAGGGAATCGTAATTCCTGAACTCTCAAAGAGTTTCAAGTCGAATGTGCCACTCAGCGAGATTCGCCCTACAAACGACTGGAAGAGCGTAATTCTCGAACTTACCGAGGTAAAATAATAGCCCAAGCAGATGATTACAAAGGCTGAATTTAAGTGCTCATCGGAGCGCATCTCGCAGGTGCCTAAGGATTCGTTGAAGGATATCGCCTTCATCGGCCGAAGCAATGTGGGAAAGTCGTCGCTCATAAATATGCTCACCCGCCACAAGGGGTTGGCAAAGGTGTCGGCTACTCCGGGTAAGACCAAGCTGATAAACCACTTCCTTATCAACAAGCAGTGGTATTTGGTCGATCTGCCGGGTTATGGCTATGCCCGCACCTCGAAAAAGGAGCGTGGAGCCTTCGCAAAGATCATCTTGGACTATGTCTTCAAGTGCGAGAAGATGCACTTTCTCTTCGTGCTGATCGACTCTCGATTGGAGCCTCAAAAGATAGATTTGGAGTTTATAGAGATGTTGGGCGAGGGTGGCGTACCTTTTGCCCTCATCTTCACCAAGTGCGACAAGCAATCGGCTACGCAGACACAGCGCAGCGTTACGGCATACAAAAAGCGCCTGTCGGAGCAGTGGGAGGAGTTACCTCCGATGTTGCTCTCGTCGAGCGAAAACGGACAAGGAAGAGAGGATATATTAACTTTTGTTAATAACATTTTGGCAGAAAGCGCAGAATAAGTACAAAAATTACTATTTTTGCGCAGTACAAAAAGCTAATGGCCAAGGGCTAATGGCTAATGGCTTTACACTTTGAAACTTATACTTAAATAAATTATTATAGTATGGCTATCCACAAAATTAAGTTCTTCACAGGTCGTGCATCACGCTACCTGGCAGAAAAAATCGTTGCTGCATACGGCACCACTCTCGGTGAGTGCGAGGTTGTAGAGTTCAGCGACGGCGAGTTCCAACCGCACTTCATCGAGTCGATTCGTGGTTGCACCGTGTTCATTATTCAGTCAACATTCCCTAAATCGGACAATCTGATGGAGCTGTTGATGATGATTGACGCAGCAAAGCGTGCTTCGGCTTACAAGGTTGTAGCGGTAATTCCTTACTTCGGCTGGGCACGCCAGGATCGCAAAGACCGTCCTCGTGTTCCAATCACATCGGCTCTCGTAGCAAATATGCTTTCGGTGGCTGGCGCAGACCGAGTTATGACACTCGACCTCCACGCAGACCAGATTCAGGGCTTCTTCGATGTTCCTGTTGATGCTCTCTACGCAAGCGGCATCTTCATCCCTTACATCAAGAGCCTCGGTATCGAGGATCTTTCGATTGCTTCGCCTGATATGGGCGGTGCAAAGCGTGCAAGCACCTATGCAAAGTTGCTCGAAACCCCAATCATCATCTCGCACAAGGAGCGTGCAAAGGCTAATGTTGTTGGCTCGATGACCGCTATCGGCGAGGTTGAGGGTCGCAACATCCTCATCGTTGATGATATGATCGACACCGCAGGTACAATCTGTATGGCTGCAAATATGTTGATGGAGCGTGGCGCAAAGAGTGTTCGTGCAGCTATCACCCACCCTGTATTGTCGGGCAAGGCTTACGAGCGCATCGCAGAGAGCGCCTTGCAGGAGGTTATCGTAACCGACACTATTCCTCTCAACCCTGAGAAGGATTTGTCGAAGTTCACCGTTCTTTCGTGCGCCGACATCATCGCAGAGTGCATCGAGCGTGTTCACAACTATCAGTCAATTTCGACTCTCTTCTACAAATAGTAGGCAGAGCAAACAATAGCAAGTGGCTGTCCAACAAATTTGTTGCGACAGCCATTTTTGTCGGAAGTTGTATAACAAGAGGGATTTCAAGGCTTGCGTAGCCCGAAAAAGCGGAGTTTACTAGGCGTAAATGAGCATTTTGAGGGCAAGCGTAACGCAGAAA
>JBGVMU010000030.1:0-23508 GCA_045124955.1 Alistipes sp.
GAGCATTTCAAAGACTTTGTGAAATGGTATCTTTTCTTGCAAAGTAATCAGGGAAAGGCAAGCAAAAAATAGGGCGAGAAAAACTCCGTTTCTCGCCCACTATTTAATGACTAAAAAGCGCCACTTTTTGCATCATTACCATTTTATTTGTATCTAATTGAAGGTGTATAGGAGTCACCTATATATTATTTATATTTAGTGGAGAGCCTGTAGTTTATTTTACAACGGCTTCTTTGCTATAATGCCACGAGAGCCACTTTGCCGTGTAATGAATCTGCGACATTAATTATTCGTTGATTTCGGCTTCCTCTAAAATGCAATGACAAATCTCGTTCTTCCTCGATATAGCGTCCATCAACAATCACATCGCACAGCTCGACCAATTTGCGTCGTAGGGGGTGTTTGAGCAAATCTTCGAAACGGTAGCCCGTATAGCACCAAATTGTCTTATCGGTACGCTCTTTTATCATCTGTGCTAATTTTATAAACCCTTCGGGGTGAAACATTGGATCACCACCCGTAAAGGTTACATTCATATCGGCATCGACAATACGACGAAAAAGCTCCTCAATCTCAATGGCTTCGCCACCGTTCTCGTCCCACGATTGGGGATTATGGCACCCGACACAACGGTTTTCGCACCCCGCACAATATAGCGAGGTACGAAGTCCTATGCCATCGACCGATGTACCATACTTTATATCAAGTATGCGAATACTATTTGTGGATAACTCGGTCATTCAATTCTGCCAATTTTGCTTTGTTCCAACGCTCGGTTGTGCCGACAAGGTATCCGGTAATACGCTGCAACTTGTCGATGTTATCGCTACCGCATTTCGGACATACAGTCAACTCCTGCTGTGCATTCTCATAACCACAATTCATACAGCGATTGCGGTTGTGATTTACCGAGCAGTAACCGATATTGTGCTTATCCATCAAATCGACAATATCCATAATAGCCTGCGGGTTGTGGGTTGCATCGCCATCAATCTCAATATAGAAGATATGTCCGCCACGAGTGAGGTCGTGATATGGAGCCTCGACCTCCGCCTTGTGCTTTGGCGAGCATTTATAATATACAGGAATATGATTTGAGTTGGTGTAGTAAATCTTGTCCGTAACACCTGCAATCTCGCCGAACTTCTTGCGGTCGATACTGGTAAAGCGTCCCGATAATCCCTCGGCAGGGGTTGCCAATATCGAGAAGTTGTGTTGATAACGCTCCGAGAACTCGTTGGCTCTGTCGCGCATATAGGTTACGATGCGTAAACCCAAAGTTTGTGCCTCCTCCGACTCTCCGTGATGTTTGCCAACTAATGCAATAAGCGCCTCGGCAAGACCGATAAAGCCAATACCGAGTGTACCCTGATTTATTACTCGCTCGATTGTGTCGTTTGGCTTCAAACCCTCGCAGCCACTCCAAAGCGACGACATCAACAATGGGAATTGTCGTGCCAAAGCGCTCTTTTGGAAGTTGTAGCGATCGCAAAGTTGCTTGGCGGTAATCTCCAACAACTCGTCTAACTTGGCAAAGAAGTTCTCGATGCGCTGCGACTTCTCCTCAATCTCCATACACTCGATAGCGAGTCGCACAATGTTGATTGTTGAGAACGAGAGGTTTCCACGAGCGATAGATGTCTTTTCGCCAAAACGATTCTCGAAAACTCGGGTACGACAACCCATTGTCGCCACCTCGTATTGGTAGCGTTTAGGGTCGTTCTCGTTCCACTTTTCGTGGTGGTTGAATGTAGCATCGAGATTTACGAAATTAGGAAAGAATCGGCGTGCTGCAACTTTGCAAGCGAGTTGATAGAGGTCGTAGTTTCTATCCTCGGGCAGATAACTTACACCTCGTTTCTTTTTCCAAATCTGAATCGGGAAGATTGCGGTTGAGCCACCGCCCACACCCTCGTATGTCGAGTGTAACAACTCTCGAATGATGCAACGACCTTCGGCAGAGGTGTCTGTTCCGTAGTTGATTGATGAAAATACCACCTGATTACCTCCACGAGAGTGAATGGTATTCATATTGTGGATAAACGCCTCCATCGACTGATGCACACGATTGACGATGCGATTTATGGCGTGCTGTTTGAAACGCTCATCGCCCTGCAAAAAGTCCAACTCTCGTACAATGTAATCCTCAATTTCAGCATCGTAGAGGTGTTTGAGGTCAATACCCGTCAATTTCTCGATGGTTTTAACCTCCTCGATGTAACTACGGCGCACATACGGTGCAAGGTAGAAGTCGAATGCAGGGATTGCCTGACCACCGTGCATCTCGTTCTGTACGGTCTCCATCGAGATACAAGCCATAATCGAAGCGGTTTCGATACGCTTTGTTGGGCGACTTTCACCATGTCCTGCCTGAAAACCATGCTCTAAAATTTTATCCAATGGGTGCTGAATACAGGTGAGCGACTTGGTCGGATAGTAATCTTTGTCGTGGATGTGCAAGTAGTTGTTGCGAACAGCCCAAAGAGTCTCCTCCGAAAGCAAATAGTCGTCTACGAACGGCTTTGTTGTCTCCGAAGCAAACTTCATCATCATACCCGCAGGAGTATCGGCGTTCATGTTGGCATTCTCACGAGTTACATCGTTAGACTTTGCCTCTACAATTTCGAGAAACATCTCACGAGTTTTTGCCTTGCGGGCAATACTACGCTTGTTGCGGTAGGCGATATATTTTTTCGCAACCTCCTTGCGTGGCGAAGCCATCAACTCCACCTCGACCATATCCTGAATCTCTTCGACTGAGGATTGCTCCTTTCCTCGGAATTCGATGCGGTCCACAATTTTATAGACGAGTATTTCGTCCTCGCCCGACTCGGTCGTAAGCATCGCCTTGCGAATAGCAGCAGCGATTTTCTCTCGGTTAAAACCGACGATACGACCATCTCTCTTTACTACTGTCTGTATCATAATGTACTAATTTATAAATTGCACGTCTATGATACTTGCGGGGTATTTGTTGCAGATGAAATCTATTGACGGACAGATTTATCTTTGACGCTCTATCTCCCGAAAGCATCTAAATATGAAAAAAGGCAGGTCTTCTGACTTGTTTCCTCCGTGCGGCCTTCCCACCCTGCGGGCAGTGACCATTGAGAAAGCACGGAGCATAATGAAACTCACAGCTACGGGTATAGTCTCGGATTTACACCGAAGTTCCCTTTTCATTCTTGGCGACTAATGTCTCCTTGAACACCTTAATCAAGTACAAAGGTACTTGAATGATGTGAAAGAAAGCGTGAAATACATCTAATATTTCCTAACAATGTGTTAACAATCTCTATATCTTTGGCATCTTTTCAAGGAGAACACAATGACAATGATTTATCCTTTGTGCGGCACATAAGGTGATTCCTCTAAACTACATAAACAAATAAAAAAGACAAAGTGTTAAGTGGTTACTTTATTTTACTTTGTAGCACTAATTGGTCTTAATTTAGACTACATAGAAGACTAGATGAGAAGAGTAGAATCTTCGTAAAATAAAGGTTTAAACGGTTTTTTAACGAAAAGTCGTTTCATCGTCAAACAACTTAACACTTTGTCAATCAGTTAATTCGGAAATAATGTGTTATTCACTTCCGAAAAGGGGCAGTCCGCACTGGTCCGCCACTAATTTTATAATCGTTGATAGACCCTCTCGCCAAGGAGGTGTTTTATTGCATCTTCCAGGTCGAATGTCGCACTGCAAAGTGGTGGCTTCGGATATTGGCAGCACACCTCGTAGAGCGAATTGCCCAGAAGGAGTAGCGACTTGTCAATCTCGGTGCGATAACCCTGACCATTTGCACCTATAAATAACACTCTGTCGGGTTTAACCTCGTTTGGCTTATAGCCGAATTTGCACTGCGTGCCGAAGGCAAAGCCGTAGATGTAGTGGCGACGACCCTCCGCATCCTCCACTTGCGAACAGTTGTAGCTCTGCCACCAAGCGACAATATGTCCGAGGGTTAGGTCGAGCGGTCTCGACTCGTAGCTCACTCCGCTCTTTGCCCATCCGCTCAATGGCAGCGGCAGTGGTGTGAAGAAGAGCCTTTCATCGGCAAAAATCTTCTCGCTGCACTCCAATAGACGGTGTGCATACTGTACAAACAGCTCTCTGCGCCACTTGCGCTTCTGCTCGCCGTCAAACTCCTGCGCCAACTCCGTGCGCATCTCTCTTTCGCTCTTGCCCACTGCCTTGCAGTTGCCGAGCAGTGCCGGCGGTGTTACCCTCTCGACCGACACATCTTTCGTAAATAGTGTTGTTCTCATAATAGATGTCTTTTTATTAGACACTGCAAAGGTAGAGGGTCATTTTGACACTTCTTGTCAAAGCGCAAATTTTATACATATATTTGTATAAAAAAAGACTCGGAGCGAACTCCGAGTCTTCTATTAACTATACTAACAAATATTACTTGTTGTAAGCCTTCATAACCGAGATAAGGTCGAGAACCTTGTTCGAGTAACCCCACTCGTTGTCGTACCAAGATACAACCTTAACGAATGTGTCAGTCAAAGCGATACCAGCCTTAGCGTCGAAGATCGAAGTACGAGCGTCGCCGAGGAAGTCAGACGATACAACATCCTCATCGGTGTAACCGAGAACGCCAGCCAACTCATTCTCCGAAGCAGCCTTCATTGCAGCGCAGATCTCTGCGTAAGTTGCAGGCTTAGCCAAGTTTACAGTGAGGTCAACAACCGATACATCCAAAGTAGGAACACGGAATGCCATACCTGTGAGCTTGCCGTTCAACTCTGGGAGAACAACACCTACTGCCTTAGCAGCACCAGTCGACGATGGGATGATGTTGCCAGCAGCAGCACGGCCACCACGCCAGTCCTTCAACGATGGACCGTCAACAGTCTTCTGAGTAGCAGTTGTAGCGTGAACAGTTGTCATCAAACCGTCAGCGATACCCCAGTTGTCGTTCAAAACCTTAGCGATAGGAGCCAAGCAGTTTGTAGTACAAGAAGCGTTCGAAACGATAGTCTGACCAGCGTAAGTGTTAGTATTTACACCGCAAACGAACATAGGAGTCTTATCCTTTGCAGGAGCCGACATAACTACATACTTTGCACCAGCCTTGATGTGAGCCTCAGCCTTCTCAGCAGTGAGGAACAAACCAGTCGACTCAACTACATACTCAGCCTCAACCTCGTTCCACTTCAACTCCTCAGGGTTACGCTCAGCAGTTACACGGATAGCCTTGCCATTGATGATGAGGAGGCTCTTCTCTGTGTCATAGTCGATAGTGCCCTCGAACTTGCCGTGCATAGTGTCATACTTAAGCATGTAAGCCAAGTACTCTACTGGGCAAAGGTCGTTGATACCTACTACCTCATACTTCTCAGTCTGTGTGCAAGCTGCACGGAATACCATACGGCCGATACGACCGAAACCGTTGATACCAATCTTAATTTGTGCCATAATTTTAATTTAATTTATGTGTTTAGAAAACCTAATGTCCTTCTGTTAGTCCAATAACGGTGCAAAGTTATATACTTTGTATATATTTAGCAAATTTTTTGCCGATTTTTTTTGAGCGAGAAATGACATTGAATGACATTCGGGCTTTCAGCCCTTAATGGCATTTAATGGCAGCGCAGTCTGCGACTGCTTAATGGCAAATCGGCTTTTGTTATTAAATGCCATTCAGTGAGCGAAGCGAACGCCTGTCATTCGTTGTTATTCATTGCCATTTCCTATCGCCCTTTTTGCTCAATCAAAAATAAGTTGCTATATTTGTGGTGACATATTGTAACACAGAAAGTGTAAGCATATTTCTCACAAAAGGAATGTAGGAAGTTCTGAATTAGAAAGAGAATAGGCTGGCACGCTTCTGTCATATCATTCTGGTATGGCGTGAGGCTGTTGCTTGTTTTATTTCTAATGGTATCCTACAACCACTTTTGTTAAGACAAGCTTTCAGCATCACGCTTTCTTTATTTTATGCTATTGAGGTGCGGATAGCGAAGTTATTAAACATGGCACTATTAGATGGAAAACATTGTTCGTATGGGGAGTTATTATTTCGCCCTGAATGGAAACTTAAACGAGAAATAATTCTAGCTAGAGATAACTATACTTGTCAATTTTGTGGCTCACATGACGATTTGCAGGTACACCACCGGCAATATCATTATGTTGAACGATTAGGTATATTCAAATCGCCTTGGAATTATCCAAATGAATGTTTGATAACCATTTGTCAGCGTTGTCACAGCAAAGGACATTCTGCCTACGAAATACCTACAATCATTTATTAATATATCAAACTTAACTATTATGGGACTATTTAATTTTAAGAGAAAAGAGGCTGAGCAAATTGAAAAGGAATTGAATGTTGAGCCTATTGCAGTGTCTATTCCAAAAGAGAAATTTACATTGGAAACACGAGTAGAAAAGAATGAATTACCGATTTTTGAGGTGTATAGCCAACTTAAAGAGGATTGGGAGACCAAAGGTTATTCTGATGCGAAAGCTTTTCCTGAAACAAGCTACAAAGAGAGCAATAAAAGGACTATTGTAGAGCGACTTTCTCTGCTTATACGAGAGAGTATGCTGAAATATGAGGATAAAATCACGGATATTGAAACCCTTATTGAGCAAGCCTCTAAAAATGGATTTATTGAGACGCTGAATAAATTGGAGAAACAAAAAAGCATACTGACAAGACACTTAAACGAATTGACCTTGCTTGCAAAAGATGTGGATAATTTAGGTTCAAAGACGAAGGTTATTTTAACATCTTACGATATGGGATTTGCAAGAGGTATTGCATCAGTCGGAGAGGACAAAGTTAATAACATCATGGGATAGTTTTATTATGAAAGATTTAGGAACTAAATTATCTTGCCGATTTATAGGTTGGAATTATAGAGTATTGTGCGAATGCTCGGAGGCAAGCCATAAAGCATTGCGAAGATATGTAGGAGCTGTTGTTTTGCTAATGATGATATGGGCATTTATCGGTTTTAGTATGGCTTCGCGTTACTTTGGATTAGATATGCTTGGTGCATCAATAACAGCTGCGATTTTCGCAATAGTAATATTACTGATTGAAAGGCAGATAATCTTGATAGTTGGAAAGAATAACTTTATTACAACTTTTCGTTTTATATTGGCCTTGTGTATGGCTATTATTGGTGCAACAGTTATAGATCAGACTGTCTTCGCAAAAGATATAGAGGCTGCATTAGGCGAAGTAATAGAACAACGAGCAGACAATCAACTGCAATATAGAAAGAAGATACTTGATGATAAAATTAACTCATTTCATTATGAATTAGATTCATTGGAGTTGATGTCTACAAGATTGGTAAATGATATAAATAAAAAGCCTGTTATTCGCACTATTACATATAATTTAGTTCCAACCGGACAGGTTGATTCGCTTGGCAAACCTATTATGGCAAGAGGTTATCAACAATCGAATATACCCAATCCTAAAATAGATGAATTAGCGAGAGTAAACAGTCGTATCGAATCTTTGCGTAACGATATAAGCATTGCTACTGATAACATACAGACACTACGAGATAATTTGGTGGAAGAGAATAAAAACAACATTGGATTGCTAACAGAATTAGATGTAACATTTTCAGATAAAGTTATTTTTTCGAGTTGGGCAAGCGCACTGTTTTACATTGTTGTCTTTGTATTCTTTTTAGCCATTGAATTGCTTGTTGTTTCCGGAAAGAGTAAATCAAAATGTGATTATGAGGCATTAGTTGAAACACGACAAGACGCTGTAATTAGAGAGGTTTGTTCTATTATAAACAACTCTCAAACATTGGAATAGGAGTGCGCCAAGATTTAATAGCAAAAAAAGCGATGAGTTTTTCATCGCTTTTTTAGTCCTCATTCGGCAACCAACCACCATTCCACAATACCAAAATTGGAAATGAGTAAGGCTATTTTTGTGCGTTACGCAGCGTCAAACAGTCGTTTCAACGATGTTATTTGGCGATTCGCACAGCAAGGCTTACAACCGATAAAAATTCCGCCTATCTTTGCACAAAACATTAAAACAACAACTCTATATGAATCAGATTATCAAATCTATTTTTTTGGTGATTGCAACAACTTTATGTTACACATCGGCCATTGCTCAACAATTTGAGCCAAAGGAATTTGCAGGGGTTAAATACCAAGAGTTTGCAAAGTTATCAAGTGACGACAAAATGCCCGCACTTTTAATATATCTTCACGGAAAAAGCGGCTGCGGAACAGATAACGAACGACAAATACGGGTTCCCTCGGTGTGGAATATATACGACTTTTTGCTGAAAAGCGAGATGTCAATCTATTTTATCGCTCCACAATGTCCGCCAACCCACGAATGGATTGCCCACAAAGATATGCCGGGATACGAAGATAAGATTTTCGAGTTGATAGACCATTATATCAAAGAGGTAGGAGTTGATGCCAATCGCATCTACCTATGCGGCTTTTCGATGGGCGCAATGGGAACTTGGAAGATATTGCGAGAGAGAAGCGACTTTTTTGCTGCGGCATTTGTCGCATCGGCAGGTAACCGCAACGCCGAGCCAAACGAATATCTCAAAACGCCACTCTGTGTTACCGTAGGCGAATTTGAGCGTAGCGCAGTTGATTTACAGTGGTTTACCTCGGAAATCGAGAGATTGGGTGGTCGAGTAAATTTCTCGATACTATCGGGGCTTGGTCACCGTGAAGCCTGCGGAGAGTCGTTTACCGCCGAAAGGCTCAAATGGTTATTTTCGCACAGTAAGAAATAGAAAAAAGCGATGAATTTTATCGCTTTTTTAGTCCTCGTTCGGCAGCCAACCACCAACCCACAACACCAAAATTGGAAATGAGTGAGGAAATTTTGTGCTAAACAAGGAAGCGAGTCCGCAGCATAGTGGGCCTATGTGAGGAACTCGCTTACCGAAGAGCAGTGCAAAATTTACCGCTCATTTACGATTTTCTCTTGACTAAGCCACGCTCGGAGGCCAACTTCTCCATCAGAGAATGGGCTGCATCGTAATCGTTTGGTATCTCACCATCGAGAATGGCATTTTTGATTATCTCCTTTATCTCGCCAAGCACAGCGCACGGCTCAATATCGTACTCACGCATAATCGTGTCGCCCGTGATTGGTGGTTGGAAGTTGCGAATGCGGTCACGCTCTTCGAGGTCACGCATCTTCTCACGCACAAGTTCGAAATTCGCCAAAAATCGCTTTACCTTGCTCTCTATACCCGATGTAATATCTGCCTCGCACAAGGTCATCAGCTTTTCGACATCATCGCCAGCCTCAAAAAGAAGTCGTCGCACAGCCGAGTCGGTCACCACATCCTCCGCCAAAATAATAGGGCGCAAGTGGAGAAAAACCAACTTCTGCACAAACTTCATCGTCTCGCCCAAAGGTAATTTCAGACGGCGGAAAATAGGTTGCACCATCTTCGAGCCAAGCACCTCGTGACCGTGGAACGACCAGCCAATGCGGGGGTCGTAGGACTTGCATTTCGGCTTGGCTATATCGTGCATAATTGCCGCCCAGCGAAGCCACAAGTCATCGCTCTTACGAGCCACATTATCAAGCACTTTGAGCGTATGTTTGAAGTTGTCTTTGTGGGCGTGATTACCCCTGCGCTCCACACCGCAAAGGGCGTGCAGTTCGGGGAAAATAATCTCCAACAAACCGGTCAATTCGAGCAGTTCAAAGCCAATCGAAGGGACAGGTGATGCGACAATTTTGTTCAACTCGGTGATGATGCGCTCCTGTGATACGATTTTGATGCGCTCACGGTTGCGCTTCATCGCCTCGAAGGTTTCATCTTCCAACTCGAAGCCGAGTTGCGAAGCAAAACGAATGCCTCGCATCATTCGCAGAGGGTCATCAGAGAATGTTATATCGGGGTCGCACGGGGTGCAGATAATGCAATCTTCGAGGTCGTACATTCCATCGAACGGATCGACCAACTCGCCAAAAGTCGCACCATTGAGCGACCACGCCATAGCGTTGATTGTAAAGTCTCGGCGGCGCTGGTCATCTTCGATAGTGCCATCCTCGACATACGGTTTGCGAGAGTCGGGCGAGTAAGACTCCTTGCGTGCCCCCACGAACTCCACCTCGTAGCCATCGGCGTGGAGCATTGCCGTGCCAAATGTCTTGAATACCGAAACCTTGGTTTTTAGCTCCTTGCCAAGTGCCTCGGCAATCTCGATACCGCTACCCACAACCACCACATCTATATCGGTACAAGGGCGGTGCAGATAGTAATCTCGCACATATCCGCCTACGACATACGCCTCGACACCTCGCTCATCTACAAGGCGTGAAATTCGCTTAAATATTGGTAAGTTTAGTGGGTTCTTCATTTCACATTGATAATTGACAATTGACAATTGACAATTAAAGGTATTTTATTATTTAATTTTGCATTTTGAATTTTGCATTTTGAATTCTATCGCAGGCATCTGCGATAGAGCTGCACCGTATTTTCCAAGCCGTAGTAGAGGGCATCGCTGATAAGTGCGTGACCTATCGAAACCTCGTCGCACCACGGAATCTGCTCGGCAAAATATTGCAGATTTTCGAGCGAAAGGTCGTGACCTGCATTCAAGCCCAAACCGCACTTGCGAGCCTCCTCGGCAGCAGCGATATATGGTGCGATAGCCGCCTCTCTATCAGACTTATAACCAGCAGCATAAGCCTCGGTGTAGAGCTCCACACGATCCGCACCGCAAGCCTTTGCTCCGGCAACCATCTCGGGCTTCGGATCGACAAAAATCGAGACACGAATACCCTTCTCGTGGAAGCGTGCGGTGATGTCGGTCAGGAACTCCTTATTTGCGATAGTATCCCAGCCAGCATTCGAAGTTATTGCATCAACTGCATCGGGCACAAGTGTCACCTGCGCCGGCACAACCTCCAATACCAAATCGACAAACGAGCCGATAGGATTACCCTCGATATTGAGTTCGGTCGAGATAACCTTTTTCAACTCTCGCACATCGGAGTAGCGGATATGGCGTGCATCGGGGCGTGGATGAACAGTGATACCCTCGCCACCAAAACGCTCTATTGCCAACGCCGCTGCAACCACATCGGGAGTGTTTCCGCCACGAGAATTGCGAATTACGGCAATCTTATTTACATTTACGCTTAATTTTGTCATAAATAATCGCTATATTTGCCATTGATTTTGCACACTTTGCGCCAAAATCGTTGTAAAGTTAATAAATTTCGCCGAAACGAGAGATGAAAATTATACTTTTTTCACGAAAAGGTATCACGCCACGCACCGAGGATATCGAGGCAATCTTCGGAGCCATAGAGCGTTACGGCTTCGATTACGCCATAAACAAAGGCTTTGCCGAGAATATCGAAAAACTCACTTCTTGCACTATTGCGCCCGAATTTATCTACGATGGCATCGTAGGTGAGCAACCTGCGGATGCGGTGATGGTGTGCTATGGTGGCGACGGCACCCTTTTGGAGGGTGTGCATCGCCTCGACGGAGCCGACATCCCCGTAGTTGGTATCAATGGCGGACATCTCGGCTTTTTGGCTCTCGCTCCACGAGAGAATATTGCAAGCGTATTCGAGGCTATTGCATCGAAGAGTCTGCACCTCGAACAGCGAGATTTGCTCTGCATTGAGGGGCTCTCCGACAAGCCACTCTACGCCTTGAACGAGGTGGCTGTGCAGCGACTCGGAGCGTCGATGATTTCGATAGATGCAACCATCGACGGCAACTCCGTGGCAACCTACAATGGCGACGGTGTAATCATCTCTACACCAACAGGTTCTACCGCCTATTCGTTGAGTGCGGGAGGCCCAATTCTCGCCCCTTCGTGCCGTTCGTTCCTGCTCACTCCGTTGGCTCCGCACAACCTCACGATGCGACCAATCGTGATGCCCGATTCGAGTGTAGTAACACTCCGTATCTCGACCCGCAATAACGAAGCGTCAATTTCGGCAGATAATCGCACTTTCAAGATATCGAACGACACCATTTTGACCATCAGAAGGGCCGAAAGATATATCCGATTGGCGGTACCGCACAATATTTCGTTCTTCGATTCGTTACGAAATAAGATGATGTGGGGAGTGGATATCAGATAGGCTATTAGCCATTGGCGATTAGCCATTAGCTTTTTAATTTTCTATTAAAAATAGAAGTTTTCCGCTTTCCGCTTTCAGTTTTCCGTTTTTAATTGTATATTTGCGCTCTATATAGGATAAGATGGAGAAGATTCCTGCACATATCGCAATAATAATGGATGGCAATGGTCGCTGGGCAAAGGCTCAGGGTAAGGATCGTTGCGACGGACACATCGAGGGCGTTGTGTCGGTCAAGGCGTGTATCAAGGCTGCCCGCAAGCGAGGTGTGCGCTATCTTACCCTCTATGCCTTCTCGACCGAGAATTGGGGTCGCCCCCAGGCGGAGGTGGATGCTCTGATGCAACTCTTCTGCGCAAGTGTTACAAAGGAGACTCCCGAGTTGGTTGAGCAGGGTGTGCGTGTGCGCATTATTGGTCGTCGTGACCGCTTCTCGGAGGAGGTGCGTGAGCGTCTGCTCCATATCGAGGAGAGTACGGCAGGTGGCGACAAACTCACCCTTGTCTTGGCATTCGACTACTCGTCGAGGGATGAGCTGGTACGAGCAACACGCAAGGTGGCAGAGAGGGTTGAACGAGGCGAGTTGAAGGCTGAGGAGATTGACGACAAGACGATTTCGGCACATCTCGACACTGCCGATATGCCCGACCCCGACCTTATTATCCGTACAAGTGGCGAGTGTCGTTTGAGCAACTTTATGTTGTGGCAGGCATCGTATGCCGAGATGTACTTTCCGCAGACAATGTGGCCCGACTTCCGTGAGGAGGAGTTCGACAAGGCGTTGGAGGTCTATTCGGAGCGAGAGCGTCGCTACGGACTACTTTAATTGAAACTGAACAGAAAAGAATGAGTTTTTTGAATAAAATATCGTGCTTGCTGGTAGCTTCGCTGATAACTCTCTCGGCGATGGCGCAGGAGGTACCTGTAATCAAGGCCGACACTACGGCAGTTGAGGATGAGTTTGTGATGCCGAAGGATGCTCCCTATTTCAGCGGAGCAGAGGATAAGATGTACCACCTCCGCAAGGTGAATATCCACGGCGTGAAGCATATCAACCACGACATCATCCGCTCGTCGTCGGGTTTGGTGCCGGGAGACTCTATCTTTCTCTCGGGCTCGTTTATTCAGAATGCGATGATGCGCCTATGGTCGCAGCGTTACTTCGAGGATATCCAGATTGGTGCAACCATCGAGGGCGACTCGGTAGATTTGGAGGTTATGCTCCGTGAGCGACCACGAGTGATGAATTGGGCGGTAGCAGGCGTTCCAAAGGGTAAGGGCAAAGACCTTATCGATGAGACCTTGAAGCTCAAACGAGGACACGAACTCTCGGACCATATCATAGATAGAAACATTAAACTCTTGAAGGAGCACTTCGGCGAGAAGGGCTTCCTCGACTGCGAGGTAGATGTTAAGATTGAGCCCGATAGCGTAATCAAACAGGCGGTGAATGTAACCTTCGATGTAAAGAAGAACCAGCGCATCCGTATTGGCGAGATTCTCTTCGAGGGCAACGATAACTTCGACGATAGGCGATTGGCTCGCACCTTCAAGAAGACTCACAAAGTGAGCCCTCTCTTCTGGCAGAAGACCAAGTTCAACGAAAAGGAGTACGAGGAGGATAAGGAGTTGTTGCTCGACTTCTACAACTCGAAGGGCTTCCGCAATGCAAATATCCTCTCCGACTCGATATATAGAACGGTGTCGAAGCGACAAAAACCTCGCATCGGTATCCGTATCAACCTCGCCGAGGGCAACAAGTACTATATCCGCAATGTAAATTGGGTGGGTAACTCCAAGTACGATACCGATCTGTTAAGTCGTATGCTTGCAGTGAAGAAGGGCGATGTCTACGACAAGAAGTCTATCCACAAGCGACTCGGTGTCGGTAAGGAGGGTAATCCCGATGATATGTCGGTGTCGTCTCTCTATCAGAACGACGGTTATCTGATGTCGCAGATTGAGCCCGACGAGATTATCGTGGGTAAAGACTCGCTCGATCTCGAAATCAAGATTTTCGAGGGTAACCAGTTTACCATCAACAATGTAGGTATCACGGGTAACAACCGAGTAAATGACGAGGTTATTCGCCGTGAGCTCTACACTCGCCCTGGCGAGTTGTATAACCGTTCGCTCATTATGCAGACAATGCGAACCTTGGCGGGTATGCAGCACTTCAACGAGGAGACTCTGATGCCTGATATCAAGCCTGTATCGAATGACTTGGTCGATGTGAATTGGCCACTCGAAGAGAAGGCTTCCGACCAGTTCAATGTTGCAGCGGGTTGGGGCTCGGGAACATTCGTTGGCTCGGTAGGTATCACGCTGAACAACCTTTCGATTCGCAACTTCTTCAAGAAGGGTGCGTGGAAGCCATACCCTATGGGTCAAAATCAGCGTCTTTCTATCTCGGGACAGACCAATGGTACCTACTACAAGGCTCTCGCCCTCTCGTTCCAAGACCCTTGGCTCGGAGGTCGCAAGCCTAACTCATTTACCATCTCGGGACACCTCTCCGAGCAGAACAACGCCTACTACATCTGGCAGTCGGCAACATCCTACTTCCGTTCGTATGGTCTTTCGGTCGGCTTGGGCAAGCGATTGTCGTGGCCTGACCCATACTTTACATTCTATGGCGAGTTGGCATATCAGCGATATGGTTTGAAGAACTACAATGCCTTCGTGATGTCGAATGGTAATGCCAATATGCTCTCGTTGCGTTTGGTGTTGGCTCGTAACTCGACCGACCAGCCAATCTATCCTCGCCGAGGCTCCGATATCTCGATGTCGTTGCAGATTACACCTCCGTTCTCGGCTATGGACGGAAAGAACTATGCCGACCCGAATATGGGCGACGAGGAGCGTTACAAGTGGAGTGAGTTCCACAAGTGGCAGTTCAAGGCGCAGTGGTTCCAGGCTCTTACGCCAAACAATAACCTTGTCTTGATGGCAAAGGCGGAGATGGGTTACCTCGGACACTACAACAAACATAAGATTTCGCCATTCGAGCGTTTCCAGGTCGGTGGTGACGGTATGTCGGGTTATACGATGTATGGTGTGGATATCATCTCGTTGCGTGGTTACGAGGATGGCTCGTTGGACCCTATGGGCAGCGACTACTCGATTGCCTACAACAAATACACCGTCGAGTTGCGCTATCCTATCATCCTCAAACCATCGTCGCAGATCTATGTTCTCGGCTTTATGGAGGCGGGTAACGGATTTACCTCGTGGAAGGATTTTGCTCCGTGGAAGGTTAAGCGTTCGGCAGGTGTGGGCGTGCGATTGTATCTCCCTATCGTAGGTATGCTCGGCATTGATTGGGGTTGGGGATTCGATCCTCCGGCAGGCTCTACCAAGCGTAGCGGTAGCCAATTCCACTTTGTCATCGGTCAGAGTTTCTAACGATGTGTGGGCAGAGTGGCAATATATTTGAAGATATTTGCGTTTGATATAGTAGATTCTATTAAAACAGAAAAGTTATGAAACGAGTAATCTTAACAGCGATGTTTGCTTTGGCAATGCTCGGCATTGCTTCGGCACAGAAGTATTGTGTAATCGACAGCGAGAAGGTTTTTAAGTCGCTCGAAGAGTACAATAAGGCACTCACCACACTCGATGAGTTGGGCAAGGCATACCAAACCGAGGTGGATACCAAATACAAGAGTGTAGAGAGTCTCTACAACAACTATATGGCGCAGAAGAGTACTCTCTCGGCTTCGACTTGTGCAAGCATAGAGCAGCAGATTTTGCAGAAGGAGGAGGAAGCACAGAAGTATCAGCAGGAGGTGTTTGGCGAGGAGGGTGCGCTTATGAAGAAGCGCCTTGAACTCATCAAGCCAATCCAAACAAAGGTCTTTGCAGCAATCGAAAAATACGCTAAGGAGAAGGGTTACGACCTCGTGCTCGACAAGGCATCGAATGCATCGATTCTCTACTATGGCGAGTCGATAGACCACACAGCACAGATAATTGAAGAACTTACAAAATAAAAATAACAGAAAAGATTATGAGAAAATTTTTGGGATTAACCCTTTTGGCGGTGGCTATGCTTGGTGTAAGCACCGCATCGGCGCAGAAATTTGCACGCATCAACTTGCAGGAGATTGTTATTGCAATGCCTGAGTTCGAGGAGGCACAGAAGAACTTGGAGACCTTCGGTAAGGACTTGCAGGAGCAGATGGAGCAGATTCAGGTGGAGTTCAACAATAAGTTGGCAGACTTCCAGAAGAATCAGGCTACTATGGCAGCTTCGATCAAGCAGATGAAGCAGCAGGAGTTGGAGCAGTTGCAGCAGCGCTTCGCAGAGTTCCAGCAGATTGCTCAGCAGGACTTCCAGAAGAAGGAGGCAGAGTTGTTGGAGCCTGTGCAGAAGAAGGCTCAGGATGCTGTAAATAAGATCTCGAAGGCTAATGGCTACATCGCTGTATTCAACACCTCGGTGCCAAGCCTTGCATACTTCGATGAGGCGCAGCTCACCGACATCGCTGCATTGGTGAAGAAGGAGTTGGGTATCGTTGAGAAACCAGCTGCAGCACCTGCAAAATAAGGGTTATACCTTATATTATAAATAGGCAAACTTCCGATGTGGGAGTTTGCCTATTTTAGTTGAGAGTTGAGAGTTGAGAGTTGAGAGTTGAGAGTTGGGAGTTGGGAGTTGGGAGTTGGGAGTTGGGAGTTGGCGCAAGTTTGATAAAGGTTGTTAAGGGTGATTAAGGGTAGTTAAAGGTTATTAAAGTTTTTTTTATCGCATCAGCGCACCCTTAATAGCCCTTAATAGCCTTTAATAGCCCTTAATTCGTTGCGCCGTGACCACCTTCGACCTTCGCTAACTACCAAAAAAAGAGTACCCTTCGATACGAAGGGTACTCTTGGTATAGCGCCTTATCAACTATTTCGCATAACTTACGGCACGAGTTTCACGGATTACGGTGATCTTAACCTGTCCAGGGTAGGTCATCTCATCCTGAATCTTCTTGGCGATATCGTGCGACAGGCTCTCGCTCTCGGCGTCAGAGAGTTTGTCTGCGCCAACGATTACACGAAGCTCACGACCTGCCTGGATAGCATAGGTCTTAACAACGCCAGGGTACGAGAGTGCGATACCCTCCATCTCCTTCAAACGCTTGATGTACGACTCGATAACCTCACGGCGAGCACCTGGGCGAGCACCCGAGATAGCATCGCACACCTGAATAATAGGTGCAATCATCGAGGTCATCTCTGCCTCGTCGTGGTGAGCACCGATAGCGTTGCAAACATCAGCCTTCTCCTTATACTTTTCGGCGAGGTTCATACCGATAATTGCGTGTGGCAACTCCGGCTCATCATCAGGCACCTTGCCAATATCGTGCAACAATCCGGCACGGCGTGCGGTCTTTGGATTGAGTCCCAACTCTGCCGCCATAATACCTGCCAAGTTAGCAGTCTCACGGGCGTGCTGCAAGAGGTTCTGACCGTATGACGAGCGATACTTCATCTTACCGATAAGACGGATAAGTTCAGGGTGTAAACCGTGGATACCAAGGTCGATAGCGGTGCGCTTTCCAACCTCTACAATCTCCTCCTCGATCTGCTTCTTAACCTTGGCAACCACCTCCTCGATGCGGGCAGGGTGGATACGACCGTCGGTTACAAGCTGGTGCAACGCCAAGCGGGCAATCTCACGGCGCACAGGGTCGAAGCACGAGAGAATGATAGCCTCGGGAGTATCATCCACGATAATCTCCACGCCTGTGGCAGCTTCGAGCGCACGGATGTTGCGACCCTCACGACCGATGATGCGACCCTTAACCTCGTCAGACTCGATGTTGAATACGGTAACTGCATTCTCGATTGCGGTCTCGGTTGCTACACGCTGAATCGATGCTACGATAATGCGCTTTGCCTCCTTTGTTGCGGTGAGCTTAGCCTCCTCTACGGTCTCGTTGATATATGCCGCAGCCTCGCTCTTAGCCTCCTCCTTCATATTCTCGATGAGGATGTTCTTAGCCTCCTCCGAGCTGATGCCCGAAATCTGCTCCAAACGGGCATTCTGCTCGCTCATAAGCTGTGCCAACTGAGCCTTACGCTCTTCGAGCGACTGAATCTGGCTCTCCATCTTCTCCTTCAAACGGTCGTTGTCGGCAATCTTACGCTCCAAGTCACGATTCTGATTCTGCAACTGATTTTCGAGCTGCTTAGCACGCTGCTCGCTCTGGTTGAGCTTCTGGTTGCGCTCATTCACGTGGCGATCGTGCTCGCTTTTAAGCTGCATAAAACGCTCCTTAGCTTGGAGCTCCTTCTCTTTTTTAAGCATCTCGCCATTCTTCTCTGCCTCGTCGATGATAGCCTTGGCACGGATCTTTACTCCGTAGTATGCTGCACCACCTCCGACAACGGCTGCGATAATGGCCGAGATAGCGATGATAATAGTCATTCCCATAGTTCTCTGTTGTCTATTGTGTTAAAGTTAATACTAAATAAATGTCTGTATAAATAAAAAACGCCGCATAGGGATTCCTTTACTATGTTTGACGAAAGCTGTGAAATCGTCATTTGTGAGGCTCCCCTTAATCGCAATCTTCCACCGGTGCCGCAGCACTCACCCCAAAGGGCTACAAGGCCTGATTTTGAATAACGGAGTACACCCCAATATAAAAAGTGTTCAGTTTCGCAAAGTTGAAAGGAATCTATGCGGGTATGTTTTCGTGGTAGTAGGCCCGTAGGCTACTACCGTAATTTTCCTTTATGTTATATGAAAGAACCATTGTTGCCTAAAAAAGTCGGGCAACACGACTTTTTTGTAAACCTACTTATCGAGATGCTTCGACAACCTATCTGCCAACTCCGAGAGAGCCTTCAAGTCGCCCTCTTCGACGCCATTTTTGCGCTCCAAGCCGATGTTCGAAATCATCAAATCGACCGCCACCATTGCAAGGTAGTCCTGCACGCTGAAACCATCCACTCGTGACTGCTGCGCAATCGCCATCAGGTCGTTAATCTTGCGTGCGGCAAGGCGATAGATCTCCTCGTTGCGAGGGTCTATCTGCATCTCATAGGGCTTGCCCGCAATGTCCAACTTTATTTTCAGTTTCAGTGGTCGCTCGCTCATTCTCAACAAAAGTCTGCTTATATTCGATTTGAAACCATCGCTATACAGTTATCAACCTCCCGCAATAAACGGTTGATATGTGAGCGTGCAGCAGCCTTATTCGACACACTGCCTGCTATTGCTGCGTGCAACGACGCCTTCTCGGCCTCCGCCTTTGCCTTTCGCAGTTGCTCTTGCAGGGAGCGAATTGTTGCACTCTGCTCGCCACTCTTCTCACGCAGAGCCGCCACCTCCTCCATTGCACTATCGTGCAACTTCATAAGTCGCTCCACATCGGCAGTCAAAGTCGCTATTATCTCCTTGCTATTCATCTCTTGGTCGTTTCAAATCGCATTATGCCGCACCAAAGATACAAAAATAAATTCAGAATTCAAAATGCAGAATGCAAAATCAACCAAAAAAAATAGACACCTCCCAGTGCGGAAGATGTCTATCGTTTTGAGTTTTACTACAAATTATTTGTAGAGGAATCTCTTAATCGAGTGTTTTGGGGTGTGAGCAAAGCCCTCACGCACAATCTCGATGCTTGCAATCTGGCTGTAAGCCGGAAGCAGAATGTTGGCATCCTTGCGAACCTGCTCCAACTCGGCAGTTATGGTCGCCTCGTCGAGTGCCAAATCGTCGGCAGAGATAGCTACCAACGCCACCAAACGCTTGTTGCGCTCCACAACCAACGACTCTGCAATGTGCGGCATAGTGTTGAGCAACGCCTCGACCTCCTCAGGGTAGATATTCTGACCATTTGCGCCGAGAATCATACACTTGCTACGACCACGGATAAATACATTGCCCTGATTGTCGATGATGCCGAGGTCGCCCGTGCGCAAGAAGCCATCCTTGGTAAATGCTGCTTGTGTCGCCTCCTCGTTTTTGTAGTAACCAATCATTACATTCGGACCCTTAGCCTGAATTTCACCCACCTTCTTCTGCGGATTCTCGGAGTCGATGCGCAACTGCAAACCATCAACCGCACGACCGCACGAACCCATCTTGAAGGTGTTCCACGGTGCATAAGAGAGCAGCGGTGCGCACTCGGTCATTCCGTAACCTACGGTATAAGGGAGCTTCACTTTGCGCATAATCTTCTCGATTGACGGGTTGAGGGCTGCTCCTCCGAGGATGATAGAACGGAGGTTGCCACCAAAAGTGGTGAGCAGTTGCTTGCGAATCTTGCTGTAAATCATCTTGTTCACGCCAGGGGTATGGGCCAATAGACGCATAATAGGCTTGCCCAAGATTGGCAAAATCTTACCCTTGAAAATCTTCTCGATAACGAGCGGTACGGTGATAAGCAGATATGGCTTAACATCCGCCAACGCCTGCATCAGGAGTGTTGGGGTAGGGGTCTTACCGAGGAAATAGACATGTCCGCCACCGCAAACAGGGTAGATAAACTCGAATGCCATACCGTACATATGAGCCAGAGGCAACATCGAGATAATCTTGTCGCCCTCCTCTACAGGGATGTTATCCAACGCAAAGTCGATATTTGCCGAGATATTTGCCGATGTGAGCATCACACCCTTTGGCTGCGATGTTGTACCCGAAGTGTAGTTGATAATTGCGAGGTCGTTGAGTTCGAGCGTGCCATAATTTACCACCTCGTGCTTCTTCTCCTCGGGATATACGGCAGGAATCTCCGCCAATGCGCTCTCGATGGTGCTCGTAAGCTTGCTCTCTCGCAGATAGAGAATGGAGTAGTCCTCCAAGTTTATCACGATGCGTACCTTGGGCATCTTCTCAATCTCCATCTCCTCCCAAATCTTCGGCTCGGTGAAGAGCACCACGCTATCCGAGTGGGCGGTCAGACGGGTGATAGCCTCGGGTGTAAAGTCGCAGAGGATAGGCACTGCTACGGCACGATAGGTTGTGGCGGAGAGAAATGCCATCGCCCAGCGTGATGAATTCTTTGCTGCAAGGGCGATTTTGTCGCCACTCTTGACCTTGATTAAGCGGTAGATTGTGTGCAATCGAGCAATCTCGGTTGCGAAGTTTGCAAAGGTAAAGTTTTCACCTCGATAGTCGGACAACGCTTCGGTATTCCACTTGGCAATCATCGACTCCTGCAAACGGTCTAAGTAATGTCTCATTCTTTTTCAGTTTGAATTGTGATTAGATGACGCAAATATCGTATGCTATATTCAAACCTGAAAATTTAAGGTATAAAGTGGGGTGCTTAGGGGTGAAATTCCTATAAGGGGTAAAATTACGAAATAGGTGGCAAAATTCTCCATTCTGCCACCTATTGCTAATCTCTATTTACCAGCCATTCACGCACATTATCTGCATAAGTTTTCGATATCGGAATATCTGGAACTCCATCGAGACCAAGCTCTATGAAGACGCCCTCCTTGTCACGGTGCAATATCTGTGCGTGGTCGAGGTTAATCATATAGGAGCGATGGCAGCGCACTATGCGTGTGCCTTGCAGATGCTCGGCGATGCGACCAATGGTGTTGCGCACCATACTCTTCTTGGTCTTGCCGCCATTCAGGTAATAGACGCATACATAGTTGTCTGCCGACTCGATAAGCAAGAGGTTTTCTCGTCTAATCGAGAGTCGCATCTCGTTCTTCTCATCGAGAATTTGAATATACGCCTTTTGCAACACTGTCTCGTCTTGGTCTATCTGCTTGCGGAGTGTTTTGAGCTCGTTTATCTTATCCTTCAATATGAAATAGATGTAGGATATGGTGTAGGGGATAAAGACTATAAGCACCGTCTTGGTGAATGTGCTGCGGAAAAGCTCAGGCATCGGCTTGGCGATGTTGGTGAAGAGGGTGAATAGGGTGAATAGGGTCGCCATAACACCGATTTCGCCCAAGATCCAGACGATATAACCCAAGTAAGAGAGGGTGTGTCGCTTGGTGTAGGCACTCATAATCAAACGGCTTATAGCACCCACCGCCATACCGCTAACCACCATTGTCAACGCTGCCAAAAGCACCATTGCCTCCTGCGAGATGTCGATGTGGGCGTTAATCAGTTCGCCTACCTTGTCGAAGTCGAATGGACGGTATATGCTGATGAAAATCAGCGCAAAGAAAGGCACAAACAAAATCATAAAGATTTGGTTTGCCTTGCTATATATAAAAGAAGGTATAGGCTTATGCATCGTGGTCTTCTATTTGAAGAACTTGTATTGGAAAATCAGCATATAGACCACCGCCACCGAGATATACGAGTCGGCGAGGTTGAATACAGGTCCAAAGAAGTAGCCTTTCGAGTCGAAGAGGAACGACATCCACTCGGGGTGGTTGCTCCATTGGAAGAGTGGGAAGTAGAACATATCGACCACCTTACCCATCATAAATGGCGCATACGAGCCACCGAATTCGGCAATCTGCGCAGGCGTCGAGGCAGAGAATATAAGACCGTATAATGCGCTATCGAGGATATTGCCGAGCGCACCTGCAATTATGAGTGTCAAGCCCACCAAAACGCCCACCGGAGCCTTCTTGCGTGCGAGGTCGTAGGTGTAGTAGCACAAACCGCCAACCAGGCAGAGTCGGAATAACGAAAGAGCAAGCTTGCCCCAATCGAAACCGCCTGCCGAGCTAATCTGCATACCAAATGCAGCGCCATTATTCTCCACAAAGAGCAACTGGAACCAATTCGGGATTACCACAATCGCTTCTCCTAAGTGCATATTGGTCTTAACCCAAATTTTGAGGATCTGGTCTGCAAGGAGCAGCACCACCACAAGTATCGAAAGGTGTTTAATTTTCATATTTGTTGCATAAAGTTTGCGCAAAGATAATAAAAAAAAGTCGAAAGACGAAAGAGTTGGGAGTTGAGAGTGGAGAGTAAGTTTTAATAAAGGTTGTTAAGGGTGATTAAGGGTAGTTAAGGGTTATTAAAGTTTTTTTATTGCATCAGCGCACCCCTTAATAACCTTTAATAGCCCTTACCAGCCTTTAACAACCCTTAATTCGTTGCGCCGTGATAACCGGCGGAGTCCGCAAAAGCCAACATACCCCTCTGCCCTTCGGGCACCTCCCCTAACTTAGGGGAGGAATAGATGGGGTAAAATATTGTCCCCCTAAGTTAGGGGGACGAGCGAAGCGGAGGGGGTATGTAAAAAAAGCAACAGCGATGCACCGCATCGCTGTTACCTTTAATTATCAATTGTCAATTATCAATTGTCAATTTTTAGTAGATCAGGTCATCCTCCTCCGAGCCGAAGCCTGGGAGGGTTGTGTTTGTGCCACCTGGAAGTGGCTCACTTACATTGTAACCACGCTCGGCTACAACCTCGAAAATATTTACATCAGGAGCAGAATAGCCCAAAATTATATTTTTGTTCATCGTCAAATCAAT
>JBGVMU010000031.1:0-90296 GCA_045124955.1 Alistipes sp.
GCCGGCCTTCAACGACAAACGCTCAAAGCCCTTCAACTCACGCACAGGGCGTGTTGTCTCGGCTACGATGTCGTGAACATACAACTGTGCCACATCGTCGCCATCGTACTTGCCCTTGTTGGTAACCTTTACGCTAACCTTAACCACGCCACCGAGCTCTACGGTAGGGGTCAAGACCTTCAAGTCCGAGTACTCGAACTCCGAGTAGCTCAAACCATAACCGAATGGGAAGAGCGGTGCATTCTGAATATCAACATAGCTTGCACTATATCCCTGTGCCTTGAATTGGCTCTTTGCAGGGCGACCCGTATTCTTCGAGTTGTAGTGCACAGGAATCTGTCCTACGTGGTATGGGAACGACATTGTGAGGTGACCCGAAGGGTTCTTGTCGCCCGACACAAGGTCGGCAACCGCAGGGCCCTCCATTGTTCCACCGTGCCAAGTCAAAAGCACTGCGTCGGACTTCTCAACCTCGTTGCGAATATCCATTGCACGACCTGTTGCAAGGAGCACAACAATCTTTTTGCCTGTCTTCTTCAAAGCGTCGAGCAACTGCTGCTGATCCGCAGGCACCGTAATCTCAGCTCGTGAGCGAGACTCACCACTATGCCAGCCCGAAAGACCCATCGAGAGGAGAATAACATCCGACTGCTCGGCAATCTTTACAGCCTCCTCGATTCCGCCCTCGATAAGTCCGTTCTTATATCGACCGCACTCGCAAGCCTTGGTGTAGAGGACATTCTCCTTACCGAAACGCTCTTCGAGAGCTGTGCGGATAGTTATTGAGTGCTCCTTCTCGCCCAAACCTCGCCAAGCACCAAGCTGGTCTATCTGCGAGTCGGCAAATGGGCCGATAAGGGCAATCTTCACACCCTTTTGGAGTGGCAATACGCCATTATTTTTGAGCAAAACCATCGACTCGGCAGCCACATTGCGGGCAAACGCCAAGTGCTCTGGGCGATAGTATGCTCCCTCCTGCTTCTGCGAGCCATATCTGTATGGGTCTTCGAACAAACCGAGGCGGTACTTAATCACCAAGACCTCACGAACAAGCTCGTCAACAAGCTTCTCCGAGATGCGACCCTCCTTAACGAGCTGCTCTCCATAGGCGATATAGTCGCCACCAAGCATATCCATATTGAGGTGTGCCTTCAATGCCAACTCAGCGGCCTCCTTACCATCGGCAGCTACACCGTGGATAATCATCTCGTGTACTGCATTCCAATCCGAAACGACAAAGCCCTTGAAGCCCAACTCCTTGCGAAGAAGGTCGTACAAGAGCCACTTGTTGCCCGATGCCGGAACACCGTGGAAGTCGTTGAACGACGACATAACGGTAACAGCTCCTGCATCCAATGCCGCCTTATAAGGTGGGAGATAGAGGTTGCGGAACATCAACTCCGACATATCGACTGTATTGTAGTCCCTACCTGCCTGTGCTGCTCCATAAGCCGCAAAGTGCTTCACGCAAGCGGCAATAGTCTTATCCGACGAAAGGTCGTCGCCCTGATAGCCACGCACCGTAGCGGCAGCAATCTTTGCTCCGAGGTATGGATCCTCACCTGCGCCCTCCGACACACGGCTCCAACGAGGATCAACCGAGATGTCGCACATTGGCGAGAAGGTCCAATGAATACCGGCAGCAACACTCTCCTCGGCCGCTACACGGGCTGCACGCTCCACCGCTTCGAGGTTCCACGAGCAGGCCATAGCCAAGTTCTCGGGGAAGATTACCTTACAGCCGTGAATGATATCGTAGCCAAAGATGAGAGGAATACCCAAACGGCTCTCCTCGACCGACATCTTCTGCAAACGCAAAGCCTCCTCGGGCTTGCGAATCGAAAGGAACGAGCCAACCTCGCCATTGCGAATTGCGCTCTCGATATCACGCTTAACGCCCTCCGGGCCTGTTACTACACCCTTGCGGGTAACAAACTGTTCGAGCTGACCAAACTTCTCACGCAAGGTCATCTTCTTTATAATGTTGTTGGCAAACTTGATAGCCTCCTGCTCCTCGTTTGCGGTTTTTGCCTCGACCGCACCGGCAACAAGGGCAAAAGTTGTCAATGCTAATAAAAATCTCTTCATATTTCGCTGTTTTTTCTATTTCTTGGTTGCATCGACTGTTGCGATGTAGTTATGCTTGGTTTTGAGCACCTTGTTGATGACAGGCAGAACAGTTGGCTCCAACACCTCGGTGTAACAGAGCGCATTCGGGTGAGCCGAATCCTTCTGATACTTGATGTTCAATCCCTTCTGCTCGTCAACGAGTTGCGAATGGTAATCCACATACGGAATCTTGTTGGCCTTACAGAACTCCTTAATCATCTTGTTGAGGCGGATAATCTCGTCGCCGGGTACAAAATCTACATTCGGACGCCAGCGGAACTTCTCGGCAGGGGTTACCGAGCAGAGGATAACCTTAATCTTGTGGAGCTTTGCCAACTCACACATCGACTTGATGTTGTTGAGGATATTCTCGTGGGTGATTTTGCCGTTGTTGAGGGCGATGTCGTTGATACCTGCCATAATAACTACGGCACGGGGGTTCAACTCGATAACATCACGACGGAAGCGCACCAACATATGCGAGGTGGTCTGACCGCCGATACCTCGACCCACAAAGTTGTTCTCCTTGAAGAAGTCGGGGTGATACTTTGCCCAATTCTGGGTTATGGAGTTGCCCATAAAGACTACATCGGGGCGAACACCCGAAGCGAGAAGCTCGGCATTGAGCTTCTCGTAGCGATAGAACTTCGCCCAATCCTGCTGGGTTAATGGCAAGCCCCTTTGCGCATATGCGCTCACACACGCACACGAAACAAGCACCAAACACAAAGTCAAAAATCTCTTCATACAATTCGGGAAATTGGTTATAAATTCAATAAGCGCAAAAATCACAATGCGCAAAAATCAAAAAATTGCTTTTAGAGGCGGGATTTCAAGGCGAACAAGGTGGCGAAAGCGCAGCATAGTATGCCTATGTGAGCATTTCGCCATCCGTAGTTCAACGCCGAAATCACCCTCTAAAACAATTTTTTATTTTGCTTGCCAAACAAGTGCTGACGCACCCAACACTGCTGCATTCTTGTTCTGCAACTCACTTGGGAGAACTTTGACCTTGTTCTTGAAGGCGATGAGCATATTCTCCTCCATATACCACTTGATAGGGTCGAAAATCAAATCGCCAGCCTTTGCCAAACCTCCGAAGATGAAGATAGCCTCAGGCGAAGTGATGGTAACAGCATCTGCCAAAGCGTAGCCGAGCTTCTGACCTGTAAGGCGGAAGCACTCCTTAGCGATAGGGTCGCCCTTAGCAGCAAACTGCGAGAGCATAGCAGCTTCGAGCTGGTCGAACGAGTACTCACGGAGAGGTGAAGGGTCATTCATTGTTGCCATCAACTCGAAAGCGGTACGCTTGATACCACCTGCCGAGGTGTAGGTTTCGAGACAGCCTCGACGACCGCAACCGCACTCACGACCGCCACGCTCAACGATAACATGACCGAACTCGCCTGCAAAGCCGTCGTGACCATAGATCATCTCGCCATTTGCAACAAAGCCCGAGCCTACGCCTGTGCCGAGGGTGATCATTATGAAGTCCTTCATACCCTTTGCACCACCATATACCATCTCGCCGATGGTTGCAGCGTTAGCGTCGTTGGTAACATAGACAGGAACATTAACAAAGTGCTTGCCCAAGTCGTCGGCGAGGTTGAAGACACGATCCTCATCCTTCAATCCGGCAGCAACCTGCTCCTTCGAATACTTCCACAAGTTCGATGGAATCTCGACGGTACCCTTGTAGTAGTTGCCGTTTGGCGCACCGATACCGATACCTACCAAGTCGTAGTTGAAGTTGATGCCGCCAAGCAAAGTCTTCATTGCTGTCGCCAAATCCTCGATGTAGCGAGGATAGTCGTCGTAGCTCATATACGAGCGAGTAGAGATAGCCGATTCGCCGAAGATTTCACCCTTCTCATCCACAAGACCAAAAGCGGTATTTGTACCACCGATGTCAATTCCGAAAACAAGTTTTTTCATAGTTAATAGTTTTTAGTTGTTTGTTATGATTTTTCAGTTTTTCTCAATAATGTCAATTTAATCATTCAAAGTTAGGTATAATTTCTAAGAATACAAAATTTTTTGTACCTTTGAGAGTTGATTTTGAAAAAAGAGAACAATTTACACCCTTTTACGATGAAACTATATACCAACAGCGAGCTGTTGTCGCTCTTTGAGCGACACATTGCCCAAATGCCGACTCCCGAGGAGCCTCAACGACTCTATGCCCCAATCAAGTATGGTTTGGAGGTGGGCGGTAAGCGCATCAGACCAATCCTTTTGATGCTCTCCTACAACGCTTATGCCGAGGATGTGGAGCGTGCGCTGACACCGGCTATGGCGGTGGAGATTTTCCACAATTTTACGCTCTTGCACGACGACATTATGGACAATGCCGCAGTGCGCCGAGGTCGACCTTCGGTGCCGGCAAAGTGGGGCGACAATGTGGCAATTCTCTCGGGCGACGCTATGCTCATTTTGGCATACAACCACTTGCAACGCACTCAAACAGAGAAGCTTTCGAAAATTTTCGAGTGGTTCAACAAGATGGCAGCCGAGGTGTGCGAGGGACAGCAGTTCGATATGGATTTCGAGACCCAGCAGAAGGTGTCGGTGGTCGATTATATGCGAATGATCGAGCTCAAAACCGCAGCCCTTTTGGCGGGCTCGGCAATCATCGGAGCCATCCTTGCAGGTGCCTCCGACAAAGATTGTCGCAACCTCTACAACTTTGCGTTGGAGGTGGGTTTGGCATTCCAGCTTCAAGACGATTTGCTCGATAGCTTTGGCGATGAGCGACTCGGCAAGAAGATTGGTGGCGACATCCTCGAAGGCAAGAAGACCATCCTGATGATTGAGGCCTTCTCCCGTGCCAACGAGGAGCAGCGAGAGGTGTTGCGCACGACACACCTTCGCAACGATTTGACCGATGCCGAGAAGATTGCGACCATCAAGGCGTTGTACGAGGAGTTGGGTGTGCCCGAGCGTGTGGAGCAGCAGATTGCGCAGAAGTTCCAGAAGGCACTCTCGATTTTGGACACCCTCGAAGTGCCACAAGAGCGCACCGCAGAGTTGCGCAAATATGCCGAAAATTTGGTAGGAAGAAAAAGCTAAAAATTAGACGAAAGACGAAAGACGAAAGACGAGAGCAGAGGGCCCTTGCAGCCTTTGCCACTAAAAAGAATTTTTAATTTTTAATTCTTAATTTTTAATTTGTTTAGCCAATGGCTAATGGCTAATAGCTAATATGAAACGAACAGATATAGAAATTATGGCACCCGTAGGGTGCTACGAGTCGCTTCACGCTGCGATAAATGCCGGTGCAAACTCGGTATATTTCGGCATTGGCCGACTCAATATGCGCTCCGCCTCGGCAGCAAATTTTTCTGAGAAGGACTTGGAGCAGATTGTCGAGATTGCCCACAAGGCGGGCGTTAAGACCTACCTTACGGTCAACACCATCATCTATGATGATGAGTTGCAGGCGATGCACGAAGTTGTCGACAAGGCGAAGGCGGTGGGTGTGGATGCCATTATCGCATCGGACTTGGCGGTTATAACCTACGCCTATCACGCAGGTGTCGAGGTGCATATCTCGACGCAGTGCAACATCTCGAACTCGGAGGCGGTGAAGTTCTTCTCGCAGTGGGCAGATGTTGTGGTCTTGGCTCGTGAGTTGTCGTTGGAGCAGATTGCCGAGGTGCATAAAGCGATCGTGGAACAGGATATTCGTGGTCCAAAGGGTGAGTTGGTCGAGATTGAGATGTTCGCCCACGGAGCGTTGTGTATGTCAATTTCGGGCAAGTGCTACCTGAGCGAACACGAAACCGCTTGCTCGGCAAACCGTGGTGCTTGCCGCCAGATTTGTCGTAGAAAATATACAATTCAGGATAAGGATACAGGCGAGATGCTCGATATTGATGGTCGCTATATTCTCTCGCCGAAGGATCTCTGCACGGTCGATTTCCTCGACCAATTTATCGGGGCGGGTGTGCGAGTTCTGAAAATTGAGGGTCGTGCCCGTGGTGGCGAGTATGTAAAGCGTGTGGTCGAGGCATACGACAAGGCTCTGCGACTTATCGAAGCGGGCGAATATACCCGTGAGAATGCCGAGCAGTTGAAGGAGGGCTTGTTGCGAGTCTTCAACCGAGGTTTCTGGGGTGGATATTACGCCCACAAGCGCATTGTGGAGCACACCAACTCCTACGGTTCATCGGCAACCCACCGCAAGGAGTATGTGGGCAAGATTACCAACTACTTCAAAAATATCGGCGTGGCGGAGATTACCGTCGAGGCTTCGACTTTGGCTTCGGGCGACGACATACTCATTATGGGCGAGACCACGGGCGTAGTGGAGCAGAAGGCAGAAAATATCGTCTTGAATGAGCAGGTTGTCGAGGGTGTTAAGCAGGGCGATGTATGCTCTATTAAGACCGTCGAGGTTGTTCGCCGAGGCGACAAACTTTATAAAGAGGTGTTACGATAATGAAGCGAATTATTATTTTGGTGTGTGCCACTCTTGCCACTTTGTCGGCAATGGCATTCGAGACAAAGATGCAGAGCAAGTTGGTGGGCGATGTGAAAATTTCGTGCAAGGAGTCTGCCTGGAAAATCGACACAAAAATTGTGTTGAAGGGCGACATCGAGGAGATTACCATCGAGATGACCGCCACCGAGCCAACAACTCCGTCGCCATTGAAGGTGGAGTTTATGACTCCGCAGTTGGATGCCCACCACCTGTGGCATACCAACCGTAGCAACCGCACCATTTTGCCACCCGATTGGAGTGGTAAATACTCGTCTGCGTTGGCACAAACCGTACCACTCTACTCCTTCATAAACAGCAATAATCGCAACCGCCTGACCATCGCCACAAGCGAGGCAAAACGCCGTGTCGATGCGAGAATCGGATTGCGAGAGGAGGGGGCTGTGTTGTATGGGGCATTGTCGTTCTTCACCGAGGCGGAGGCTCCGATTTCGCACTACAAAACCACAATTTTGCTCGACAAGCGAGATATATTTTGGGCAGATGCCATCCGTGAGGGTGTTGCGTGGATAGAGTCGAAGAACAACTTCAAGGTTTGCCAAGTTCCCGAGGCGGCATTCGAGCCACTCTACTCGACCTGGTATCAGTTCCACCAGCAGATTACCGACAAGGAGATTGAGGCGGAGTGCCGTGAGGCTGTGAAGCTCGGAATGAAGACCATAATCGTGGATGACGGTTGGCAGACCGCCGACAACAATCGTGGCTACGCCTATTGTGGCGATTGGAGGGTTGCACCTGTCCGCATCAAAGATATGGCTGCCCACGTGAAGCGTGTGCAGGATATGGGTATGAAGTATATGCTATGGTACTCTGTACCATTTGTCGGCAGATATAGCGATGCATACGAGCGTTTCGAGGGTAAATTCCTTGGTCCAAGCCACGGAGCATTTGTGCTTGATCCTCGTTTCCCAGAGGTGCGAGAGTATCTGATTTCGACCTACGAGAAGGCGTTGCGAGAGTGGAATTTGGATGGTTTCAAGTTGGACTTTATCGACTCGTTCCGCATTAAGGGCACCGACCCTGCCGTAGCCGAGAATTATGCCGGCCGAGATATCAAGAGCGTGCCCGAGGCGGTGGATGTGCTGATGAAGGGGGTTTTATCTCGCCTTCAAGCCATCAAGCCCGACATTTTGATTGAGTTCCGCCAAAACTACATTGGTCCCGCCATTCGCCAATACGGAAATATGTTCCGTGCAAGCGACTGCCCGGGCGATATGCAGAATAATCGCATACGCATTGCCAACCTCCGTCTTACGAGTGGCACAACGGCCGTTCACGCCGATATGATTGAGTGGAATCCTAACGAGAAGCCCGAGGTAGCGGCTCGTCATATCCTCTCGGCATTGTATGGCGTGGTGCAGTACTCGGTGATGTTGCGAGAGTTGCCCGAGAGCCATTTTAAGGTTGTGAAACATTGGCTCGACTTCTCGCAAAAGCACCGCCAGACACTGCTCCACGGTGATTTCCGCCCATATCACCCCGAGGCGTGCTTCCCTGTTTTGGAGGCAGAGAGCAATACGGAGCGTATCGTAACCGTTTATCAGGAGGGCGTGGTTGTCAAGGCTGGCACGGCCGACCGAGATACCTATATAATCAACGCAACGGGCGCAGAGAAGGTGGCTATCGAGTTGGAGGGCAAGCCTAAAAAGGCGGAGTACTACGACACCTATGGCAACCTTGTTGCAGGAGCAAAACTCACCAAAGGTTTGCAAAATGTAGCAATCCCTGTCAGCGGATATGTAAAACTGATTTATTAACGAAAACTATATTACCATGTTTAGTGCAAATACCTACAAGAGCCGTCGTGCCGAGTTGCGCAAGCGCATCGGTAGCGGTCTGATTTTGATTGCGGGTAACACCTACTCGCCAAATAACTATCCGAACAACGCCTACTACTTCCGTCAGGATTCGACCTTCCTCTACTACTTTGGCTTGAACTTGCCGACCTTGATGGCGGTAATTGATGCCGAGTCGGGCGAGGAGATGCTCTTTGGCGACGATTTTACGGTCGAGGATATCATCTGGACAGGCCCACAGCCACGCCTTGTGGAGCTGGGTGCGCAGGTGGGAGTATCGAACTGCCAGCCTTTGAAGGCTCTCGACAGCGTTATTGCCACCGCCTTGAAGCTCGGTCGCAAGATTCACTTCCTCCCACCATACCGTGGCGAGAGCAAGATTGAGTTGGCTCGTCTTTTGGGCTTGCCGATTGCCGAGCTCTACAACCACAAATCTATTGATTTGATGTTTGCGGTAGCCGAGATGCGAGAGGTTAAGTCTGCTGAGGAGATCGAGGCGTTGGAGCGAGCATTCCAACTCGGATATGCAATGCACACCACCGCAATGAAGATGTGCCGTGAGGGCGTTGTAGAGCGTGAGATTGCCGGCGCAATGGAGGGTATTGCCAAGGCGCAGGGCTTGGGCGTTTCGTTCCCAAGTATCGTGTCGCAGCACGGCGAGACACTCCACAATCTCAATAGCGACGGCGTGTTGGAGAATGGTCGTTTGTTGTTGGTGGATGCGGGTGCCGAGTCGCTCGAAAACTACTGCTCCGACCACACTCGAACCTACCCTGTATCGGGCAAATTTACCCAGAAGCAGAGGGATATCTACGAAATAGTTTTGCGTGCTCACGACGAGGCTCCGAAGAATATGAAAACCGGTGCGATGTATATGGAGGAGGTACACAAGAAGGCTCTCCTCTCGTTGGCAGAGGGCTTGCACGATGTGGGCTTGATTAAGGGTGCGCCACAAGATGCTGTCGAGGCGGGTGCGATGTATCTCTTTATGCCTCACGGCCTTTCGCACGGACTCGGAATGGATGTTCACGACTGCGAGGCTATGGGCGAGCGTAGCTACGACTTCTCGGAGATGAAGGAGCGTGCTATCGCATCGGGCACTTGCGTATATCGTGCCGCTTGGAAGTTGCACGAGGGCACCGTAATGAGCAACGAGCCTGGTATCTACTTTATCCCAGCCTTGATTGACAAGTCGAAGGCAGAGGGACTCTATAAGGGAATCGTAAATTATGACCTTCTCGACGAGTATCGTGACTTTGGCGGTATCCGCATCGAAGACGATGTAGTGGTAACCGCCGAGGGTGGTCGTGTTATTGGCGACAAGCATATCCCTTCGTCGGTAGAGGAGTTGGAGGCAGTAGTGGGCAAATAGGTTGCCCACAAAATTGATAATTGAGAATTAAATCTATTTTACAGATAAAAAAATAAATATCACAAAAACGATTTATCGTTTTTACCATAAATTTTCAATTGTCAATTGTCAATTATCAATTAAAAAGCATAGAACTATGATTTTGCTTTTTCCTACCGAGTTGGAGGCGGCTCGTTTGAGGGCTTTGCGACCAGAGCTCGATATCCGCATCTGCGGTATCGGAGCCGTAGAGACGGCTACCGAGGTGGCTCGCATACTCCGCACCGAGCGCAAGCCGCTGCTCCTCTGCGGTATCGCTGGGGCATACGACCGCAACCTCAAAAAGGGCGATGTCGTAGCGGTTACCGAGGAGCGATTTGCCTACCTCTCAACGGGTTACGACCGCTCATACCTCGCCTCGATAGTGGTCGAAGATTTGCCTATGGTGCGTAGCAACACCGTGTCGCACTGCTCGCAAGAGGCTGACGGAGCAGAGATTGAGAATATGGAGGGTGCGGCCCTCTTCTCGCTCGCACAGGCCGAGGGGGTGCGCTGTGGTGAGATTAGAGCCATATCGAACTATGTGGGTGAGGAGCGTGGCGAATGGGATATCGACCTCGCACTCGAACGACTGACCGAAACAATCTTAAACCTCGATTTAGAGAGCGAAGAATGAAAAAACTATCACTCCATATTTCGCCCTGCCCGAACGACACTTTCGCCTTCGATGCCATCATAAATCGTCGCATCGATCACGACTTCGACCTTGCGGTGGAGTACCACGACATCGAGGAGCTGAACGAGGGTGTTTTGCGTGGCGAGCCCGACATCTCGAAAATCAGTTATGCGGTCTATCCACTTGTAAAAGAGCGATATGCGCTGCTCGATAGTGGCTCGGCTCTCGGTCGTGGCAACGGACAACTTTTGGTGCGTCGCAAGGACGAAACCTCGCCTATTCGCAAGGTTCTTGCACCCGGAAAGAACACCACCGCAACCGCCCTGTTGCGTCGCTACTTCCCCGAAATTGAGGAGGTGGAGCAACGCCTATTTTCGGAGATTGCCGAGGCGGTCGAGCGAGGTGAAGCCGATGCCGGAGTCTTGATTCACGAGGGTCGCTTTGTCTATGAGCGTCGAAATTTGGAGCTCGTTGCCGACCTCGGAAAGTTGTGGGAAAACGGAACAAATCTACCTCTTCCACTCGGAGCTATTATCGTTAAACGAGAAATTGCAGAAAATCTGATATCGAAATTCGATAACCTACTCTCAAAAAGTGTGTGTTTTGCTCTCGAAAACCCAAAGTTATCGAGAGAGTTTGTAAAAGAGCACGCACAAGAGTTGGAGGATGATGTAATCAACAAACACATATCGCTCTTTGTGAACGACTACACCATCTCGCTCGGCGAGGAGGGCAGACGAGCGGTCGAAAGATTGCTTGACAGCAATTAAATTGACAATTGACAATTGATAATTGACAATTAAGGGTATTTTTTCATTTTTAATTTATACTTTTGTATTGTCAAATAAGCTATCACAAAATATGAAAAGTGATTTTTTGGTTATTGGCTCGGGCTCGGCAGGATTGTCGTTTGCCCTCAAAGTTGCCGACACAGCCACAGTTACCCTTGTTACCAAAGGCAAGCTCAACGAGTGTAACACCAACTATGCGCAGGGCGGAATCTGCTCTGTAACCTATGCCCCAGACACATTCGAGAAACACATCGAGGATACCCTCGTTTGCGGTGCAGGAAAGTGCGACCCGAAGGCTGTCGAGCTGGTGGTGAGAAATGCTCCACGCTCGGCGGAAGACCTTATCCGCTGGGGCACACGCTTCGACCGCCGAGAGGATGGCGGTTTCGACCTTCACCGTGAGGGCGGACACTCCGAGCATCGCATTCTCCACTATCAGGACCTTACAGGTGCCGAGATTGAGCGTGCGCTTATCGAGCAGGTGCGCAACCACCCGAACATCACCATCTTGGAGGATCACTTCGCTATCGATCTGCTCACGCAGCACCACCTCGGCGAGATTGTAACCCGCCATACCCGTGGTTTGGCGTGCTTCGGAGCCTATGTCCTCAACACTCAGACCAACGAGATTTTCACCTGCCTCGCCAAGTTCACCGTTGTGGCAGCGGGCGGTTGCGGAAATATCTACCATACGACCACCAACCCTAATGTTGCGACAGGTGACGGCATCGCTATGTGCCACCGTGCCAAGGCGAAGACCGAGAATATGCAGTTCATACAGTTCCACCCTACTGCGCTCTACCACCCTGGCGAGCGCCCTTCGTTCCTCATCACCGAGGCGATGCGTGGTTATGGAGCTGTGCTCCGCTTGCAAAATGGCAAGGAGTTTATGCACAAGTACCACCCGATGAAGTCGTTGGCTCCACGAGATGTGGTGGCTCGCTCAATCGACCACGAGTTGAAGATTCGAGGCGAGGAGTTTGTCTATCTCGATGTTACGCATATGCCTGCCGAGGAGACCAAGCACCACTTCCCGAACATCTACGAGAAGTGCCTCTCGATAGGTATCGATATCACCAAAGATATGATTCCTGTATGCCCTGCGGCGCACTATTGCTGCGGTGGTGTGAAGGTAGATTACAATGGCGAAAGCTCAATCCGCCGCCTTTATGTCTTGGGCGAGAGCAGCTGCACAGGCTTGCACGGCGCAAACCGCTTGGCTTCGAACTCTCTGACCGAGGCGTTTGTATATTCGGATATTGCAGCACACCACGCACTCGAAAAGCTCGATAAGGTCGATTTCCAGGAGGGTATTCCTGATTGGGACTTCGAGGGCACAGCCGAGGCAGAGGAGATGGTGTTGGTGATGCAGGATAGAAAGGAGCTTCGCTCGATTATGTCGAACTATGTGGGCATCGTGCGCTCGAACTTGCGCTTGGAGCGTGCTTTGAAGCGTCTGGCGGTAATCTGGCAGGAGACCGAGGAGCTCTACAACCGCACCAAGCCGTGCCGAGAGTTGTGCGAGTTGCGCAATATGATTGCCGTGGCATACCTCACCATCAAGCAGGCACGAGAGTGCAAGGAGTCGGTGGGTCTGCACTACACCATCGACTATCCACCGCAGAAATAACGGAGAACGGAAAACGGAAAACGGAAAACGACTTTTAGTTATTAGTCATTAGCATAAATCGCCAAGCAGAGGGATTTGCTTGGCGATTTGCTGTTTGAAGATAGGTTGTTAGTGGGGGGGTAGAGGTAGTTAGAGGGTGTTAGGGAAGAGCTAACTTGCCATTTAGCAGTCGCAAGGTGCGTTGCCATTAAATGTTATAAATCAAAAAGTTTTCCGCTTTCCGCTTTCCGCTTTCCGTTTTTTATTATCTTTGCGGCCGAAAAAATAGCGAAATTATACCAAAACCAAAAAATCGGAGGCGATGAGGCTATTTTTTCGCCAAGCAAGGAGTCAAATCTGCAGCATACTTGGGCGTATGTGAGGAATTTGACTACCGAAGATTGGTGGAAAAAGAGTCCATCGGAACGATTTGAGCCAAGAAGAGATATGACACTGAACGAAGAGATTGCAAGAAGACGAACATTCGCAGTTATCGCCCACCCCGATGCAGGTAAGACCACTTTGACGGAGAAGTTGCTCCTTTTTGGTGGTGCTATCCACATTGCAGGTGCAGTAAAGAGCAACAAGATTAAGAAGGGTGCAACCTCCGACTTTATGGAGATTGAGCGTCAGCGTGGTATCTCGGTTGCTACCTCGGTGATGGGTTTCGACTACAAGGGTGTGAAGATTAACATCCTCGACACCCCTGGTCACGAGGACTTTGCCGAGGATACATATCGTACCCTTACGGCTGTTGACTCGGTAATTATCGTAATTGACGGTGCGAAGGGTGTCGAGACACAGACTCGCCGACTGATGAATGTCTGCCGTATGCGCAACACGCCTGTTATGGTCTTTGTGAATAAGATGGACCGCCCTTGCAAGGATCCATTCGACCTGCTCGACGAGATTGAGCGTGAGTTGCAGATTAAGGTGCGACCTCTCGCCTTCCCTATTTCGAGCGGACCTTCGTTCAAGGGTGTATATAACCTCTACGAGCACAACATCTCGCTCTTCACCTCGGATGAGCGTTTGACCGCAAACGCCTCGACCGTGGAGATTGACGATATCGCATCGCCTGAGTTGGATAGCCTCATCGGCGACAAGTTCGCAAACCGTCTCCGTGAGGATGTGGAGTTGGTAGAGGGTGTCTACGACGAGTACAACAACGACGATTACTTGGCAGGAAAACTCGCACCTGTATTCTTCGGCTCGGCAGTGAATAACTTTGGTGTGCGTGAGTTGTTGGAGTGCTTCATCCGCATCGCTCCGTCACCTCGTCCATCGACCACCGAAACACGCATCGTAGAGGCTCAGGAGCCAAAGATGACAGGCTTTATCTTCAAGATACACGCCAATATGGACCCTAATCACCGTGACCGTATCGCCTTTATGAAGATATGTTCGGGTGTCTTCGAGCGCAACAAGAACTACCTCCACGCAGCGAGTGGCAAGCAGATGAAGTTCTCCTCGCCTACGGCATTTATGGCGGAGAAGAAGTCAATCATCGACTTCGCCTACCCTGGCGATATCGTAGGTCTGCACGATGCGGGTAGCTTCAAGATTGGCGACACCTTCACCGAGGGTGAAAAGCTCAAATTTACGGGTATTCCGTCGTTCTCGCCGGAGTTGTTCCGCTATATCGAGAATGCCGACCCGATGAAGTTCAAGCAGTTGGCAAAGGGTATCGATCAGCTTATGGACGAGGGTGTGGCACAGCTCTTCACCTCATCGCTCAATGGTCGCAAGATTATCGGTACAGTGGGTCAGTTGCAGTTCGAGGTTATCGAGTACCGCTTGGAGCACGAGTATGGTGCAAAGTGTCGTTGGGAGCCTATTTCGATTCACAAGGCTTGCTGGATTGAGAGCGACAATGCCGAGCAGTTGGCAGACTTCAAGCGTCGCAAGCACGCCAATATGGCGAAGGACAAGCACGGCAGAGATGTCTTCCTTGCCGATACAAGTTATGCCCTTGCTTTGGCGCAGGAGAAGTTCCCTGACATCAAATTCTACTTCACCTCGGAGTTCTAAAAAACAAGTCGAATAATTATGCAAATTGGAGAGATTTTGCTATATTTGCAAAGAGTCTCAACCAATAAAAGCACTAATTATGAAAGTTGTTCGTCGCTTGATTACTCTTGTTTTGGTCGGTTTGTTTGTCTATTGGGCTGCCACAGATGACACCTTCGCAAACTTCTTGACAGGTTTAACCGAAGATGCTCAACCGTGGGCAGAGGTGATAGATGCCAAGACAAACGCATTTATCGACAAGATCAATGTCGCCAATGTAAATGATGTGACACTCCTTCTCAACAGATGTCTGTTGATTGCGAGTTGCGTTGCGACGGTGCTCGCACTACTCTACCTCTTGGTATTAAGAAAGGCGGCTAAAAAGCGCAATACATATAGCGATATCAAAACCTACGCCGTTCTCTCGGCGGTGTGCGTCGTTCTGACTCTCTTCAAGCAAAATACCGCAAATTGGTGGGTAATACCGACGATACCTGTCATCTCGTTGGTGTTGTGCTATCCGCTGCTCTATCTGCCACACTACCGCTATTTCAGATGGGTATTCGCCTTCTTCTACGACATTTTGGTGGTGGTTGTAGGTTTTGCTTATGTGACACTTTGCCAGACAGATGCTCCATTCCTTGCTACGATTGCTACATTTATTGTAACCATTCTTTCGGTTTGGTATGCGTGGACACACCGAAAGTTCGATTCGTGCGAGAAGTGTAAAAAGCACGTTGAGTATCTTTATGTGGGGCGCACTATCGACAAGACCGAGATTAATTACAAGGACTTCGACCAACAACAGGCGACGGGCTACACGGTCAAAACCACCTACGACAAGTATGGTCACAAGCATAGCGAGACCAGCACACCAACAGGTTGGCGAAGGGTGAAGGGCACAATAAAATATATCAACAGGTACTATACCGACCTCTACCGTTGCCCATACTGCGGACACGAGCACACCACTTCGGATGTCGATGAGAAGACAAAGCAGCTGGGCTACCAGCAGCGTGAGGAGTCGACAGGAACATACGAAGGCGATCTGCCAAATGCATAGCAGAGGCCTATTTCCTGGTATAAAATTCTACTTCACCTCGGAGTTTTAGAGGGGAGAATTATGAAAGTTTCTTGGGGTTATGACTGAAAAGTTGTAGCCCCAAAATTGTAAATGCAGCGTTGAGAAGGAGTATCTCGAAACCAAAGCTGTATCCGCCAAACCACGCCTGCGAGTTATAGTCGAGCAGAGCGCAGAGCAGAGGTGCCACCACAGCAATTACAGGCACCGCCCTGTCGCAAACCTTCCGCTTCGACGCCACGCCAAAGGCAAAGAGTCCGAGCAGAGGTCCATAGGTGTAGCTTGCCAGGCGATAGACCAACTCTATCGTGCTTGCCGAACTCCACCGCTCGAATGCCAAAACGAGCGCAAGCAGAACGAGAGCTACGCCACAATGTATCCATTTACGAGCCCTTGTCGAGATTGTTTTATCTCGCAAGATATCCACCGCAAACGATGTTGTAAGCGATGTCAGCGCCCCTCCCGACGATGAAAACGATGCCGAAACAACACCCAGCACCAGCAAAATCGAAACTATTGCGGGCATACCCTCTCGGGTAGCGACAAAGGCGAAGACCTCGTCGGGTTTTGCCACCACGGCACCCACCTTTGTGAGGTAGAGATAGAGCAGTGCGCCAAGTCCGAGCAACAGTGTTATAACCACCGTCTGCAACAACGACGCCACCACCATATTGCGTTGTGCCGAGCCTTGCGAACGGCTACTCAATGCCCTCTGCATCATATCTTGGTCCAGACCCGTCATCGCCACAATCATAAAGACGCCCGACAAGAACATCTTGGCGAAGTGGTGCGAGGAGTCGATATCGTCAAAATAGAGAGTCTTTGTCACTCCGCTATCAACCGCCTGTGTCATAGCCTCACCGAGTGGTAAGCCAAGTTCTCGGAGCAAAAACACCGCACACAGCACCACACACAGCACCATAGCGACGGTTTTCAGCGCATCGGTCCAGACCACCGCCACGACACCGCCACGATAGGTATAGAGCCACGCCAAAGCGATAAAAACAGTCACCGTAGCCCAAAATGGAACGCCAAAAAAGTTGCAAAGGAGTTGCTGGATAACCACACAGACCACAAAGAGGCGCAGTGAGGCGCTCACAACCTTCGAAACGAGGAATAACCACGCCCCCGCAGAGTGGCTGCGCACACCAAAGCGGCTATCGAGGTACTCGTATAGAGATGTTACATTATATTTATAATAGAGGGGTATCAGCAGATAGGCTATCACGACGCTTCCAACAATAAACCCTGCAACCATCTGCAAGTAGGCAAACCCCGACGCCCCTACCATTCCGGGTACCGAGACGAAGGTTATGCCGGTCATAGGTGCGCCCACCATAGCCAACGCCACAACCCACCATCGCTGATTGCGACCACCCGTGAAGAACTTTGCATTGTCGCCACCACGCCACGAGCGGTGCGCCACCACAAAGAGCAGCGACACATAGGCAACAATAACAGCAAGGGTGAGCAGTGCGGTGGTCATAAGGTCGATATTTTACAACTTGTCGAGTACTCGACGGATGATCTCGACGCTCTCACGAATCTCCTCGTCGGAGATAACAAGCGGTGGCGAGATGCGGAATGCAGTGGCACAATATAGGAACCAATCGCTCATAATGCCCTCCTCCTTGAAGAGCTCCATAACCTTGAAAAGTCGCTCCTCCGAGCCGAGTTCCACCGCCAACAACAGACCACTACGGCGAATTTCGAGAACAGCAGGGTGCTCTTTTAACAACTCCTCGTAGAGTGCGCCTTTACGCTCGACATCCGCCACAACATTGTGCTTTTTGAGGTAGCGGAATGCCGCCAAGCCCGCAGCGCAACATACAGGGTGTCCGCCAAAGGTGGTTATATGACCAAGCACTGGGTCGGTCTGCAACGAGTCCATAATCGTTTTGGTCGAGACGAATGCTCCGAGCGGCATACCTCCGCCAAACGCCTTTGCAAGGCAGATAATATCGGGTGTAACACCATACTTCACGCAGGCAAACATCTCGCCCGAGCGACCCATTCCGGTCTGTATCTCATCAAAGATGAGCAGTGCGCCAACCTCGTCGCAACGCTTACGCAGAGCCTGCAAATAGCCCTCAACAGGTGGGCGAACTCCCGCCTCGCCCTGAACAGGCTCGCACAACACGCAGGCGGTCTTTTCGGTTATCTTCTGCAAATCGTCGAACGAGTTGAAGTCCAAGGCTCGGCAATCGGGCAAGAGTGGACGGAAGGCATTCTTCCACTCCTCGCCCTCGGGCTCTCCCATCATACTCATCGCTCCGTGGGTCGAGCCGTGATAGGCTCGGCGCATCGATATCATCTCGGTGCGGTGGGTATATCGCTTCGCCAACTTCAACGCTCCCTCGACCGCCTCGGCTCCCGAATTGAGAAAATAGACGCTCTCCAAATCGCCAGGCAACGCCTCGGCAATCTCCACGGCATACTCCACTTGTGGTCGCTCGACCATCTCGCCATAGACCATAATGTGCATATATCGCTCCGCTTGCGCCTTTACCGCCTCGACAACATCTCGGTTGGCGTGACCTACATTGCTAACCGACACTCCCGAAACGAGGTCGAAATAGCGTTTTCCTTCGGGGGTGTAGAAGAATACACCCTCGGCACGCTCAACGCCTACAAGCATAGGCGAGGGCGAAGTCTGGGCAACATTTGCAAGAAATTGACGACGAAGAATTTGTGTGTTCGACATATATTTATTGTTTTTCGATAATCATTATACTTTGGGCCTACTTTGTCAAGGCATCTGCCAAGGCACTCATCGCCTCTTGGTTTTCGGGTTTCATTCGGGAGATAATGGTAACCATCGGCTCGACAATCTCTACCTCCTTCATCTGCTCCAACATTCCACGCATAACACGGCCCGCAGTTGGTGCCCAAGAGCCATTCTCGATGATACCTACACGGCGCTTCTGATAGCCTTTGAGTTGCAGATGGTGCAGAAAATCGTGCATCGGAGGGAAGACATTTGCATCGTATGAGGCAGCAGCAACCACCAAGCGGTCGTACTTGAAGGCATCCTCCACCGCCTCCGCCATATCGTCACGGCAAAGGTCGGCAACGCTAACCTTCACTCCCCTCTCACGCAACATCTCGGCAAAGCTATTCGCCGCCACTGCTGTACCTCCGTGAATTGATGCGTGGGCAACAAAGACACCCTTTACCTCAGGCTCATATTTGCTCCAAGTGTCGTAGAGGGAGATGTAATAACCGAGGTTCTCGTTCAAAACGGGTCCGTGTAGTGGGCAAATCTGTGCTATATCGAGTTGTGCCGCCTTCTTCAACAACGCCTGCACGGGCTGACCATACTTACCACAAATGTTGAAGTAGTAACGACGAGCCTCACACGCCCACTCCTCATCGTGACTCAGTGCGCCAAACTTGCCGAAGCCATCTGCCGAGAAGAGAATCTTCTCGCTCTGCTCGTATGTAACCATAACCTCGGGCCAATGGACCATTGGTGCCATAAAAAATTGCAATGTGTGGCGACCAAGCGCAAGGGTGTCGCCCTCCTTTACCGCCAAGGTGCGAGCCGAGAGGTCGCACTCGTGGAAGAATTGAGGTATCATCTTAACGGCACGCTCCGATGCCACAATCGTCATCTCGGGATAACGAGCTGCGATAGCGGCAAGGCTTCCTGCGTGGTCGGGCTCCATATGCTGCACCACCAGATAGTCGGGTGTTCTGCCCTGCAAGGCCTCCTCTACATTTGCGAGCCACTCCTCGCATTTGCGGCTATCCACGCTATCCATAATGGCCACCTTCTCGTCGATAATTGCATACGAGTTGTAGGATACGCCATTCGGAATGATGTATTGGCTCTCGAAGAGGTCCAAATCGGTATCATCAACACCGATATATTTGATTGTTTCACTAATAAATGGTTTCATAATCGAGGTTGTTTGTGTATTTGTAATCTCTATCTGCCATATAACGATTTGGGCAGACGATTTAGTACTAAATGCAAAGATAACAATTTTTCGAAGATAAATTGTTAAATCAACCTCAGAAAGATAGAACAAAAAAGGTGTCGCAAAAATTGCGACACCTCATTATATGAAGAGAGTGTTTTTATTTCTCCTTCAATGCAGCGTGAGCAGCAGCCAAGCGTGCGATAGGCACACGGAATGGCGAGCAGCTTACATAGTTCAAACCTGCGTAGTGGCAGAACTCTACCGACGATGGCTCACCACCGTGCTCACCACAGATACCGCACTTCAAGTCGAGGCGAGTGCCACGACCCTTCATAACAGCCTCACGAACCAACTGACCAACACCATTGCGGTCGAGAACCTTGAATGGGTCTGCCTTGATGATGTTCTTGTCGAGGTATACAGGGAGGAACTTAGCGATATCGTCACGAGAGAAACCGAGAGTCATCTGAGTAAGGTCGTTAGTACCGAACGAGAAGAACTCTGCAACCTCTGCAATCTGGTTAGCTGTTACAGCAGCACGAGGAACCTCGATCATAGTACCTACGAGGTAGTCAATCTTATCGTTACGCTCTGCGAATACTGCGTTAGCGGTCTCATCGATTACATTCTTCTGGTAGCGCAACTCCTTGTGGTTACCTACGAGTGGAACCATAATCTCAACCTTTACAGGGATGCCAGCAGCCTTAACATTCATTGCAGCCTCGATGATAGCACGAGCCTGCATCTCGGTAATCTCCGGATAGGTGTTACCAAGACGGCAACCACGGTGACCGAGCATAGGGTTCACCTCGTGCAAAGCCTCAACCTTAGCAGCAACCTTCTCGAATGAGATACCCATCTCCTCGGCCATCTCCTTCTGCTCCTTCTCGGTGTGTGGAGCGAACTCGTGCAATGGTGGGTCGAGCAAACGAACGATTACAGGGTAGCCCTTCATAACCTTGAACAAGCCCTCGAAGTCACCACGCTGCATAGGGAGCAACTTAGCCAAAGCTACACGACGACCGGCCTCATCATCAGCCAAGATCATCTCACGGATAGCCTTGATACGGTCACCCTCGAAGAACATATGCTCTGTACGGCAAAGACCGATACCCTCTGCACCAAATGCGAATGCCTGCTCAGCATCACGAGGAGTATCAGCGTTAGCACGAACCTTCAACTTAGCGTACTTACCTGCCAAATCCATCAACTTACCGAAGTCGCCATCGAGCGAAGCCTCCTGAGTTGCAACCTGACCGAGGTAAACCTCACCGGTCGAACCGTTCAACGAAATCCAATCGCCCTCGTTGATAGTCAAGCCGTTGATCTTGATTGTACGAGTCTTGTAGTCGATATCCAACTCACCAGCACCCGATACGCAGCACTTACCCATACCACGAGCAACTACGGCAGCGTGCGAAGTCATACCACCACGAGCAGTCAAGATACCTGCTGCGTCGAGCATACCCTTCAAATCCTCTGGCGAAGTCTCGATACGAACGAGGATTGCCTTCTGACCTGTCTCTGCGAGAACCTTCTCAGCATCGTCAGCGAAGAATACTACCGGACCGGTAGCTGCACCTGGCGATGCAGGCAAGCCCTTAACGATAACCTTAGCGTTCTTGATAGCTGTCTTGTCGAATACAGGGTGGAGCAACTCGTCGAGCTTCTCAGGCTCGCAGCGCAAAACTGCGGTCTGCTCGTCGATCAAGCCCTCTGCCAACATATCCATTGCAATCTTCACCATCGCTGCACCGGTACGCTTACCGTTACGGCACTGCAACATCCAAAGCTTACCATCCTGGATGGTGAACTCGATATCCTGCATATCGGTGAAGTACTCCTCCAAGTGGTGCTGAATCTCGTCGAGCTCCTTGTAAACCTCTGGCATAACCTCTTCGAGTGAAGGATACTTCGATACACGATCCTCCTCCGAGATGTTCTGAGCCTTAGCCCAACGGCGTGAGCCCTCGATAGTAATCTGCTGTGGAGTACGGATACCTGCCACAACATCCTCACCCTGTGCGTTGATGAGGTACTCACCATTGAAGATATTCTCACCTGTTGCAGCGTCACGAGAGAAAGCAACACCGGTAGCCGAGCTATCGCCCATATTACCGAATACCATTGCCTGAACATTTACTGCGGTACCCCACTCTGCTGGGATATTGTTCAACTTACGATAGAGGATAGCACGCTCGTTCATCCACGATCCGAATACTGCGCAGATTGCACCCCAGAGCTGATCCCAAGGGTTTACCGGGAAGTCCGAACCGGTCTGCTCCTTAACAGCAGCCTTGAACTTAGCAACCAAAACCTTCAAGTCCTCGGTTGTGAGGTCGGTGTCCATCTTAACACCACGCTCCTCCTTCAACTCCTCGATGATAACCTCGAATGGGTCCTGATCCTCCTTCGAAACAGGCTTCATACCGAGAACTACATCACCGTACATCTGTACGAAACGACGGTATGAGTCCCAAGCGAAACGAGGGTTACCCGACAACTGCGAAACAGCCTCAACAGCCTCGTCGTTCATACCGAGGTTGAGGATAGTATCCATCATACCAGGCATCGAAGCACGAGCACCCGAACGAACCGATACGAGGAGTGGCAACTCCTTATCGCCGAACTTACGGCCTGTCAAAGCCTCAACACGCTTGATAGCTGCCTCAACCTCTGGGCGGAGCAACTCGATAACAGCAGCCTGACCGTGCTGGTAGTACTCTGTACAAACATCGGTAGTGATGGTGAATCCCGGAGGTACCGGAATACCGATAAGGTTCATCTCGGCGAGGTTTGCACCCTTACCACCGAGCAACTCTCTCATCTTGCCATTTCCCTCGGCCTCTTTGTTACCGAAGAAATAGACTCTCTTTACATTTGTCATAATGGTTTGATTTTTAGTGAATTAATATAAAATATATTGTGTTTATTCTATATAGCCTGCCTTCCAACTAACAAAAATAGTGATTTTTTCTTTGAAAAAAGAAATTTTAAGAAAGATTTTTTTGTTTTTCGAGTTTTGGGAGGGTGGGGGAGGAAGAGGGGTTAGAGGTTGTTAGAGGTTGTTAAAGGCTGTTAGGGGTTGTTAGGGGTTGTTAGAGGGCTTGCGTTTTTCGAGTTCTACGAACTCCGAAGGTTATCACGGCGCAACCGAATTAAGGGTTGTTAAAGGCTATTAAAGGTTATTAAGGGGGCGCTGATGCGATAAAAAACTTTAATAACCCTTAACTACCCTTAATCACCCTTAACAACCTTTATTAAACGCCAATTTTTATGGCATTTAATGGTATTCGGGCTTACAGCCCTTAATGGCATTTGATGGCAGCGCACTCCGCCGGAGTGCTTAATAATAGGCGCATTTGCCATTCAGCGAGTGCAACGAGCGAATGCCATTTTGCTGCGCTTTCTGCCACACCCTTACTGACCCTTAATAGCCATTAATAGCCTTTACTGCCCTTATTAAATTGCACCCTTGCGCCCCGCCTGCAATTTTTTTTGCAAATTACAATTTTGTCGAATTTATCCGCTTTTTGCTTACAATTCGTAAGTGAATATATGTAACATTGTGGTATGAGATATCGAAAAGCGGCAAAAACACCTACAAAAACGCACTTTAAGGGCGGTTGGCGAGGTGAAAAATAATTAATAAAAAATTTGCAAAATGATTTTTTCTGCTTAAATTTGCAGTAGCAACAGAAAAATTATTCGCCCCTTTTGTGGTGATTTTGCATATTTTTGCAACATATTCAATTGGTGATTACAATTTATAATATATACTAATAACAACTTAAAATTAAAATGCTATGAAAAAGATTTTTACACTTGCACTTTTGGCAGTTCTTGCGTTGGTAGGCTGTAATCCGGACACTCCAAATGGGGGAAATGACCCTGTTCAACCTTGCGATAAGCACGATGTTGACCTCGTATTGTCTGAGACTTCGGGTATTTACTATGGTAATCAGTACTGCACATCCGAGGATGTTTACAATTACGGTTTGGTTATTTCAAACAAGGCGAATGTTTACGACATTGTAACCGGCGACATTATTGCTATTTGGCCTAACTCGCAGTATTTCTTCCTTGACCTCTATTCGGCAACACCATCACAGAATTACAGTGTCTCTTTCAAGATTCCTAATGGTGTGTACAACTTTGATGTAGAGAGTAGTACAAACGCTGGCACTGTCGGTGCAGAGTACTCATATCTCGTTCTTGTAGGAGAGGACACAGAGAGCGAGGAGGATACAGAGGTTGTATTTTTCGAGAGTGGTGTTGTTACCGTTTCGGATAACCTTATCGATGCCGTGCTTATTACTGCCGATGGCAAGCAGTATCACATTCAGTGTAGCGATGACGATGTTGATAACACAAATGCATTTGGTGTGGCTGCTCTTCCTGGCGAGTTTTCGACTTTGACAGACAATATCTCTATTCCTTTCGCAGAGCCAATGATTTTCGCAGAGCACTACGGAGATTACTATGTAATTGGCAAGGATGACTGGGTTCTCTATCTGTATGACCTTGTGGCTGGACACACTGTTATGTTGGAACTTCTTGCTCCTGTTAGCAATGGTACAGAGCTTCCTCTTGGAACATTTGCTGTATCGAACGATATTGCCAAATCACAGGTTGCTCTCCCAGGATATGTTGATGCTTTCGGTGAAATGTACTTCTCGTGGTATGTACAAATGAATTTTGAAACAGAAGAGACCCTCGCTGTTGCACCGGTTAAGACAGGTACAGTTACCATTTCAAAGGAAGGCGAAGATTACTCGGTAGCGTTTGACCTCAAAGATGATTTGGGCAACGCTATTACCGGAACCTGTGTTGCGTATGCTGAAATCTACTCAGAGACTGCTGGCGCATCTCTTCTCAGTGCTTCGGTTAACAATCAGCCAAAGGCTCCAAGGTTTGCAAACCACGCAAAGAAGCAGCTTGCTCCACGCAAGGTTAAACCGACATTTACAGTAAAGCGTTAATTTCGGATTTTTTGGTTAGTTAGGTTTTTGTTTGGGGGCAGGTGGCAGAGGTGTTGCCTGCCTTTTTTAAGCGGAAAACGGAACAGACGATGCGGAGCGAGAGCAGATGGTGCTTGCACACTATGCCGAGCCGCAAGGAGGAAAAGCCTGCGAAGCAGGATTAAAACGGAAAACGATGAAACAACTATTCACTATACTACTGTCGGCGGTTGCGCTATGTGCGTGCGACCCGGCAATTGATGCTCCCAACAACGAAAAGCCTCCTCGCCCCGAGAATGCATTATCGACACTGACCGAGGATTTGCAACTCAACTTTAACGAGAATGCAACACTTGTCTATGCCGATTGCTTTGGCGATTACTACAAAACAGGTCTCTATATGTGGCAACTCTATTTTATGGAGTTCGAGAGCAAAGAGCAACTCTGCATCGAGGTTATGGTTGAGCCAAACGACCTCGTTGTGCCAACGGGAACATTTACCGCCACAAGCAACCTCTACCAAAAAAACGGTATGTTGCAAGGTATAATCGACGATGAGGGTTACGATGCCTACTCGTGGTACACACGCATCAACTCTTTGTCGCAAATCTTGGCGAGAGCACCTATCGCAGAGGGAAGTGTCACCATTGTTGCCAACGATGACGGCACACACACCGCCACATTTGCGCTCAAAGACGATGCGCTAAACAACATAACGGGAAGTTACACAGGAGCTTTTATAGTCGAGGATTTTAGATAGTCCTCGACTTTTTTTGTTGGCAGTTAGCCATTAGCTATTAGCCATTAGCTTTTGACATACCCCCTCCGCTTCGCTCGTCCCCCCTAACTTAGGGGGACAAATTCGCAGTGCGAATTGTCCAAGTGTGTTACCTATCCCCCAAACCCCCTTTCTGTAAAGGGGGCTTGTCGCTTCGCTCCACTAATTGTTGTGGTTCTATTTCCTCCCCTAACTTAGGGGAGGTGCCCAAAGGGCAGAGGGGTATGTTGGCGTTTTGCAGACTCCGACGGTTATCTCGGCGCAACGAATTAAGGGTTGTTAAAGGCTATTAAAGGCTATTAAAGGTGCGCTGATGCGATAAAAAAACTTTAATAACCCTTAACTACCCTTAATCACCCTTAACAACCTTTATTAAACTTGCGCCCACTCTCCACTCTCCACTCTCCACTTCGAAGGTGGTCAAGGCGCAAGAAAATTAGGGTCGTTAGAGGCGTTAGGGTCGTTAGGGATGCGCTGGAAGTTTCTCCCATTAGTCCCATTGGTCTTATTGGTCTCATTAGTCTCATCAAACTCTCAACTACTCACTACTCTCTCCTCACTACTCACTCTTTGAAATCCCTCCCACATTTTTGGGGTTTGGAGCACAAATTTTAAGAAATTTGACTACCTTTGTGGCGATAGATTTAACAAAACGACGAAAACATCATCTAATAATTAAACTTTTATCTAACAATTAAACCAAAATTTTACTTTTATGAAAAACCTGAAATTTATCTTGGTTGCATTGGTGGCGTTGTTCATCTCTGCATCGGTAGTGGCACAGGAGAAGCCTACATCGCTCACTTTGCCATCGGTTGTTGGTAGCAATATGGTGCTTCAACACGACGCTACCGTAAACATTTGGGGTTGGGCTAAGCCAAAGGCTACCGTAAAGATCAACCCAAGCTGGCTCGGTTTGAAGAAGCCTCTCAAAGTTAAGGCTGACGCAGAGGGCTTCTGGATCTTGCCTGTTCAGACTCAGGCTGCAAGCTTCGACCCACACACCATCACAATCTCTTGCAAGAAGGAGGTTAAGGTGTTGGAGAATGTAGTATTCGGTGAGGTTTGGCTCTGCTCGGGTCAGTCGAATATGGAGTGGCCTGTTCGCAAGACTCCTGATATGAAGGATGAGTTGAAGAACGAGCCAAACAAGAACATCCGCCTCTACTGCACAGGTCGCATCGCTGCTGCTACCCCTCAGACTGAGGTTCCTGCACAGAAGAAGCACAAGACACAGTGGAGCATCTGCAATGCTAAGTCGTTGGCTAACTTCTCGGCCGTAGGTTACGGTTTCGGTAAGGAGTTGCAGGAGACATTGAATGTACCTATCGGTCTTATCGACGCTTCGTATGGTGGTACTTGCGTTGAGGGTTGGTTGAGCGCAGAGTATCTCGCAAACAACCCTAAGGTTGCAGCTACTGCAAAGAAGTTGAAGAATAAGAAGTGGGCTAAGAAGATTTCGCACCTCCACAACGCAAACATCTACCCTATCCGCCACACCACCATCGCAGGTGTAATCTGGTATCAGGGTTGCTCGAATGTTTCGAGCTGCGGCACATACTACACCCTCTTGACCCACCTCATTAAGTCGTGGAGAGAGGAGTTCCGCAACCCAGAGATGCCATTCTACATCGTTGAGATTGCACCACACACTTATGGTGGCATCAATGGTGCTCGCCTTCGTGAGGCTCAGGCTCGTGTAGCGGCTCGCACTCCAAACTGCGAGATCGTTATCACCAACGACCAGAACCAGATCCCTGGCGATATCCACCCTCCAAAGAAGGTTGATGTTGCTCACCGCTTGGCACAGTGCGCTCTTGGTGGCTTCTACAAGAAGAGCGAGGCAGAGTTCCGCTCGCCTGCTTACAAGTCGATGGCTGTTGAGGGTAACACTATCCGTGTATCGTTCAAGAATGTTCCTACCGAGCTCGTACAGAAAGGCGAGGGTCGCATCAACGGTTTCCAGATTGGTGTTAAGGACCCTGCAAACGAGAAGAAGTTGATCTTCACCGTTGCAGAGGCAAAGATCGAGGGTAGCACTATCGTTGTATCGGCTGAGGGCGTTGAGAACCCTGTGGCTGTTCGTTACTGCTTCAACGAGGATATGGGTAATGTATTCTCGGCTGAGGGTCTTCCACTCGGCGCATTCCGTAGCGACAAGAACAACCGTTCGTTGAGCGCTCGTCCATACATCGAGACCCCTTCGCAGATTGCTGTTAAGTTCGAGGGTGAGGGTTATACCCGCACAACTTTCGCAGAGGGCGCTGAGCTTTGGGCTAACTCGGGCTATGTTATGAGCGACGAGTATCCAAAGGAGTTCGAGGGCTTCGAGTTGTTGATGCCTACACCTGTTGCAAAGGGTCAGATGAGCGTAGGTGGTACCATCACTGCAAAGGCTGACGGTAAGATCTATATGTTCACCTCTATCAATGGTGCAACCCGCAAGGCTCCTTGGACAACTATCATCGCATCGTACTCTCGTTGCGCAAAGGATGGCAAGAAGAGAGGTACCTTCTACATCGTCGAGCGTGAGGTTAAGGCTGGCGATGTTATCGAGTTGCCTAAGTTCAAGAACAACTGGGGTACAGGCGTTCTTGCAAAGACAATCGAGTACTAATCACTCGCTATAAACTTTTGGGAGTGCTATTCCACCACGGAGTAGCACTCTTTTTTGTTGTTTGCACCCAAACACAGCCCTCCCTCTAAAAATTCTTAATTTTTAATTCTTAATTTTTAATTTATTCTCTATCTTTGTGGCATATTGTGCCCTTATGTGGCAAAGAGGGAGAGATAAATCGAAAATAAAAAGATAAAACCTATGAATGAAAAGATTATTGCGCTCACCGAAGCGGTAGAGGCATTTGCTCCAAAGTCGTTGGCAGAGATTGAGGAGTTCCGCATCAGAATGGTCGGAAAGAAGGGCGAGATGACAGCCCTTATGGAGGAGTTCAAAACCGTAGCTCCCGAGCTCAAACGAGAGTTTGGCCAGAAGCTCAACACCCTTAAAAACAGCATCCTCGCAAAGATTAACGAGCAGAAGGAGATTCTCGAAAATCAGCAGGCTTCGGCTCCGCAGATCGACGATATGTCACGCCCGGGCTCGGCTGAGCAGCTCGGCTCTCGCCACCCTATTTCGCTCGTTAAGCAGGAGATTATCGACATCTTCTCACGCCTTGGTTACACCGTAGCGGATGGTCCGGAGATTGAGGATGACAACCACGTCTTCTCACGCTTGAACTTCCCTATGGAGCACCCTGCACGAGATATGCAGGACACCTTCTTCGTGGAGAAGGCGGGCTCGGAGCCATCGGCAGACGATGTTTTGTTGCGTACCCACACCTCGTCTATTCAGGTGCGCACTATGCAGCAGCAGGAGCCGCCTATCCGTGTAATCTGCCCTGGTCGAGTATTCCGTAACGAGGCTATTTCGTACCGTGCGCACTGCATCTTCCACCAGGTGGAGGGCTTGTATATCGACAAGAATGTATCGTTTGCCGATATGAAGCAGTCGCTCTTGTACTTCTCGAAGGAGCTCTTCGGCGAGAAGACCCAGATTCGTATGCGCCCATCGTACTTCCCTTTCACCGAGCCTTCGGCAGAGTTGGATGTATCGTGCAATCTCTGCGGTGGCAAGGGTTGCCCTGTATGTAAGGGTACCGGCTGGTTGGAGATTATGGGTTGCGGTATGGTCGATCCTAATGTCTTGGAGGCCAACGGCATCGACTCGAAGGAGTACTCGGGCTTTGCGTTTGGTATGGGAGTTGAGCGTATCGCAATGTTGAAGTTCGGCGTGAAGGATTTGCGACTCTACTTCGAGAATGATGTTCGCTTCCTACACCAATTCGACAGCGTGTTGTAATTAGGGTCGTTAGAGGCGTTAGTGTCGTTAGGGGCATAAGCGCTTTTGGTCTATGAAGAGGGGAGTTGCTATATTGTTGGTTGCGTTGTTGTGTTGTGGATTTATTCCGCAGCACAAGGCGGCACGCCAAGCAGCACCCCAGAAAAGCGTTTCGGAGCTATATGCCGAGGCGATAAAGGCAGTAACAATCCACAAAGATACCGTCGGAGCTATCGGAGCTATCGAGGCGGTTTTTCAGCAGGACTCGAATTATGCTCCTGCCCTGAACTTGCTCTCCCGCATCACCCGTGTTCCCAAAAATGCGGTTGAGTATGCCGAGCGAGCCTACCTTGCCGATACGACAAACCGCTACTACTTGGAGGAGTACGGCAGAGCGTTGGTGCAGGGCGGAGAGTACTCGAAGGCGGTATCCGTATTTGACAAGATTGTCCAAAAGAGCACCGAGCCCAACGACTATCGCATCCTAGCCATACTGCTCGACGGCAGTCGCAAGACCACTGAGGCAATAGCAGTGTTGGACACGGCAGAGGTGCGCTTTGGTCGCATTCCGTTGCTTGGTCGTTTGCGCCAATACTACCTCTTAAAGACGGGTCAGACCCTCGCTGCCGAGGCGGATGCCCACAAGGCTATCGAGGAGGCGCCATACCTCGCTGAAAACCACATTTCGCTTGCCGAGATATACTCTGCAACACGCCGAGATTCGTTGGCGTTGGCATCGTATCAGCGTGCCATAGCGATAGATTCGTTGGATGTCGAGCCGTGGTTGGCTCTTGGCGAATACTACCAAAAGCGTGGCGATGTGGGTGCATATCTCACCATCTTAGAGCGCATTTTCGGCAACGACCAGCTGCCACTGCAAGGTAAAATCGAGGAGTGGAAGTCGCTCTCGAACGATATGAATGCCTATCGCAAATTCTACCCTCAATACGATGCGCTTATCAAGCGACTCTACATCCGCCACCCCGAAAGCAAAGAGGTGGCAACAAGCTATGCGCAGCACCTCATCCTATCGGGCGAGGTAGAGGAGGCGTTGCGATTGTGCAAGCAACTTATCGACTACAAGAAGCCGAATATCGAGGAGTTTACACGAGTTATAGAGATTGAAAATCACCTCAATCGCCCTGACTCGGTACGCCACTACACGGATGTGGCATTGGCACTCTTTCCGCACAACACCGACCTGCTCCACCTGCGAGGTGCATTGGCGTTACAGCGCAAGGAGTTTGACGATGCGATAGTTCTCTACAACGAGGCGTTGAAGCACGCCGACAACGACACCTTGCGTTCGTCGCTTTGGGGAGCAATTGGCGATGTGGAGCATCAGCGCAACGAGATGAAGCGTTGCTTCAAGGCCTACGACAAGGCCCTGCGATACCACGCCGACAATGCAATGGTGTTGAACAACTACGCCTACTTCCTCTCCGAAGACGGAAAGAGTTTGGAGCGTGCCCTAACGATGATATCCCGAGCCTTGGCGCTCTCGCAGAACAACTCCACCTACCTCGACACGATGGCGTGGGTGCTCTACAAGTTGGGGCGTTACGACGAGGCCAAAAAGTATATGCAACAAGCCCTCTCGCTCGACCGACACCGCTCGGCAGAGTTGGCACTCCACTATGGCGATATCTTGCACGCCCTAGGAGAGGAGTTTATGGCAAGAACCTATTGGCGCAAGGCGTTGGAGCGAGGTGCCGACAAAGAGGAGATTGAGCGACGATTTTTGCCCGAAAAAGGCAAGCAGAAAAAGTAGAAACCGATGAGGAAAAGACTCTACATACTAACCCTACTGTTGTTCGTGTTGCTCTCGCCCGTAATGGCGCAGACGAGCAAAATCGAGCAACAGAAGAAGGTTATTGCCAACCTCGAACGCAGCATTGCCCGAGAGGAGAAGCAGTTGGCTCAGCTAAAAAAGAGCAAGGCTTCGGCAGAGAAGCAGGTCGCCTCGCTCACCAAGCAGATAGAGAAGCGAAATGCCCTGATTCGTGAAACGACACGCCAGATAAAGCAACTCACCGCCGAGGTAAATGCCTCGGAGATGCGACTTCGCTCGCTTGGCGGACAGCTCACCGAGCTCGAAGAGAATGTGCGAGTGCTTGTGCGCTCGGCATATCGCAACTACCGCTATCAGAACCACTTGACATACCTCTTTTCGGCAAAATCGTTTGCCGATATGGCTCGCCGTGTGGCAATGTTGAGGGTGGCGACGGAGTATCGTATTGCCCAAATCAAGCAGGTGGCGGCAGTGCGAAGCGATGTGCAGGCGGAGCGAAATACCCTCGCAAAGCGTCGTGAGGAGCTATCTGCCACCAAGCGTCGCCTCGACAATCAGCGCACCAAGCTCCGTGCCGATATGGCAGCTGCAAAAAAGACCGTAAGTCAGATGTCGAGCAAGCAGCAGAGCGTTCTGCGCTCGAAGATGGAACACGAGGAGAAGCTCAACTCGGCAATTAAGGAGTTACGCAAACTCACCAAGGGCAACAAGGCAGGAGCGTCGTTCTCGGCAAATACTACGGCTCTAAATCTCCCTGTCGCAGGCGGAAAGGTGAAGCGCTACAAGGGCAATATGGCGGAGATTGTAGGCAAGGAAGGAGCTGCGGTAACCTCGATTTACGAGGGTAAGGTGGTCGACATCAAGCGCAACAAGGTGAATAACAAATACGACATCTATATCGCTCACGGTGAGTATATTACATCCTACGCCAACCTCTCGGCGGTATCGGTTGCAAAGAACGCAATCGTGCAGAAGGGTCAGCGCATCGGCACCATCGGCTCGGCGGTGAATATCTCGACAATGGAGATGGAGTACAAGATAGTGTTTGGCATTTATGCCCCATCGCCCGATGTGAAGATGTCGGCTGCAAACTGTTTCAAAAAGTAAGACTATGGATATATTGTTTCATACCGATGACTGCAACTACCGCTTGCCACAGAAGCGCCTGATGCGCCGTTGGTTGCGTGAGGTGGCACAGCAGGAGGGCTGCTACGAGATTACCGAGATAAACTATGTTTTCTGCTCGGCAGAGCGTCATCGTGCGATGAATATCGAGTTCCTCGGACACGACTACTTCACCGATATCATCACTTTCGATGATAGCAACCTGAAAGAGGGCTTTATTGCGGGCGATATTTTCATCGATATCGAGACGGTGCGTGATAATGCCCGCCTGTATAGCGCAACGGCTCGTCAGGAGATGCTCCGAGTGATAGTTCACGGCGTTTTGCACCTCTGCGGTCAGAAGGACAAAACCCCTCGCACCGAGAAGCAGATGCACAAGAAGGAGGATAAGTATCTCGCTTTGCTCGATAAATTAAGAACGGAAAACGGAAAACGGAAAACGGAAAACTATTAGCTTTTTTAGTGAGATTAGAGAATATAGGGAGTTTAGCGATGCTATTCTCCCTATATTCGTTAAGTTCCCTACGCTCCCGAACGCCACTTTACTTACCACTGCCACTTTACTCCCCACTGCCACTTTACCCCCTACTGCCGGGTATGATTTTTAATACCCGTGTTTGCGTGGGGGGGGTGCGCTCCTCGTGTGTGCTGGGTATCGTTTTCGATACCTATGGCATTGAATGACCAAAAAAGTGGCTTGTCATTAAGCAGTCGCAGATTGCGCTGTTATTCATTGCCATTGTATGTCATTGTCGTTGTAGTACAGGGATGCTATAGCGGATAGCAGCAGCTCAAACGAGTTTGGCCACTGCTATCCATTATTTGAGAATCCTTAATTACCTCTATTATATGTGTTAATAGCCCAAAAGTGATGCAATTATAACAAACAAGACTACCGCTAAAAAGAAAATAAGTACTCCAACAATGAGCGATCGCTGGCTGTATCTGCTAGCCTTTTTACGCCACGTTTTCATATCGGGCTGAGCTGCTCGCTCGGGGTCTTGCTTTTTCACCTGTTTGCACAATTTGAATGCCAACCAAGCTGTCGCTTTCTTCTTCTCCTCGGCAAGTCTGGCGGTTAATTTATGAGGGTTGCTCTCCTCCATTTTGTAATTTTCGGCTTGTGTTACCAACTCCTCGATTCTTTGGACAAGTTCATCAGTGGAGCCATTCAATGGATATGCATCTTTAATGTCTCGCTTAAAATATTTCATTTTGTGCTCTACCATATTCTCTATACGCTCACGCTCTTTCTCCTCTTGTTCACGCTCTGCTTTCTCCTCAGGAGACTCCTCAAACGCCATCTTTGCCAAACCTACAACGCCTCCGCCAAGAGCTGCACCTAAGCCTCGTCCAGATGACTTCGACGACTTTGACGATGATGACGAGCCGCTACCTGCATACTTGCCAAGTTTGTTCTTGCGAAGGTAGCTATCAGAATATGTTGAATTTGGATTGATTTCACCATTCACATAAAATATTCGAGCGTAGTGCTTACCCGAAATTGTTGATACATTTTGGTACTTACCAGAACAATACTCCTCGTGAGAGATCAATACATCTTCGTTGTGCATAATTGTAATTTTTTAAGTTAAGATTAATAAAATTTGATATACTTATTTGATAAGTTCTTTGATTGTGCCGGCTGTTTCGTTAAGAAAATTACCCACCGAGTTAATTGCTTTGTCGGAGGTTGCCCTGATTAAAACAGCATTGATTTTGTAGTTGCAACTATCTATCGCAACTCGCTCTTCATTCGTTAATTGTGACTCATATAATTTTGCCTTATCACGCAATACTTTATACTGTATGCGCACCGAATCACGCTCCATTGAGCCATAGTTGGAGTATTTCTCGGATAATTCGGTTGTGAATTGCTTGTATCGGTTAACAAATCGTGCTGTTTCCGACTTGCAAGAAAACAGAGTTGCCGAAATCAACATTGTTACAAATAGTTTCATATTTGTAGCCTACATTTGTACCGTAGCAACTCCTATGCGGTGGGTTATTTACAAAAAAGAAAGTGTGGAGTTGATTCTCGAATGTCTGATTGAAGGTTGTGGAATACCCGAGTTAAAACAAACGATTAATAACGCCCCACACCTGTATAGTATAGGGCTACGGCACAGAGTATGCCATACCTATATATACAAGGAATGAGTGCTGTTCGTTCTTCCCTTAACCCAGAAAACTTCCACATTTTCAATCAAGGAGTGCGAAAAACACTTTCTATATGTCTGCAAATCTTTCGACTGCAATGCAAATATAAAAATTTATTTTTGAAAGAGCAAAAAATCTCTCGTCTCTCGTCTTTTGTCTTTCGTCTTTTTGTTAACTTTGCCCCACAAACCCAAAAATCGGAGGCGGTTAGGCTATTTTTGTGCGTTACGCAGTGGTGGGAAACGCAACCGACGCTGCGGAGCGAGGGCAGAGGGTGCTTGCACACTTTGCCGAGCTGCGAGGAGGAAAAGCCTGCGAAGCAGGATTAACATACTTGGGCGTATGTGAGTATTCACACCGCAAGTAAGGTGCAAAAAGAGCCAACCGGAACGATTTTCAAACAAAGAGCAATGGTACAAGAGTTCGATGTAATAGTTATAGGTGCCGGTCACGCAGGCTGTGAGGCGGCTTCGGCAGCGGCTCGCAGAGGTTGTCGCACGCTGCTGGTAACGATGGATATGACCAAGTTTGCGGCGATGTCGTGCAACCCCGCTATCGGTGGCGTTGCCAAGGGACAGATCGTGCGAGAGATTGACGCTCTCGGTGGCGAAACGGCCATCGTAACCGACCTCTCGACCATACAGTTCCGTATGCTCAACCGCTCGAAGGGTGCTGCGATGTGGAGCCCACGAGCGCAGTGCGACAAGGCGCAGTTCTCGGCAGAGTGGCGACACCGCCTCGAAAACCGAGAAAACCTCTTTATTTGGCAAGATTCGGTCACGGAGATACTCTTTGATACCGAGGGCGAGAAACCTCGTGCAAAAGGCATAAAAACGCAGATGGGCGTAGAGTTCGAGGCGAAGGCGATAGTCCTCACCGCAGGAACATTCCTTTCGGGCCTTATGCACTGCGGTCGCAACAATGCAGGCGGAGGTCGTGCGGGCGATGCAGCATCATACGGAGTAACGGAAAGCCTTGTAAATCAAGGCATTGAGGTTGGCAGAATGAAGACCGGAACACCGGCACGATTGGATGCTCGCACAATCGACTTCTCGATTTTGGAGCAGCAGCCAGGCGATGAGAAGCCATCGAAGTTCTCCTTCTCTGACGAGACCGAGCCTGTAAAGGAGCAGTTGCCGTGCTACCTGGTCTACACCTCGCAAGATGTTCACGACACCCTCCGCACGGGTTTTGAGGATTCGCCGTTGTTCAACGGCACAATCAAGGGCATTGGCCCTCGCTACTGTCCGAGCATCGAGGATAAGTTGCGCACCTTCGCCGACAAGGAGCAACACCAGCTCTTCCTCGAACCCGAGGGTCGCACAACCAACGAATACTACCTCAATGGCTTCTCGTCGTCGCTCCCTTACGAGGTGCAACTCTCTGCCCTTCACCAGATTAGGGGATTGGAGAAGGTACACGCCTACCGCACGGGCTACGCCATCGAGTACGACTACTTCCCACCAACACAGTTGAAGCACTCATTGGAGAGCAAACTCATTGATAATCTGTACTTTGCAGGTCAAGTAAATGGCACAACGGGCTACGAAGAGGCGGCTGCGCAGGGGCTGCTTGCGGGTATCAACGCATCGTTGCGAGTTGAGGGTGCCGAGCCGATAGTCCTACAACGAGATGAGGCATATATCGGAGTGTTGATTGACGACCTTGTGATGAAGGGGGTCGATGAGCCATACCGAATGTTTACCTCTCGTGCCGAGTATCGAATTTTGCTCCGACAAGATAATGCCGATCGCCGACTCACTCCACTTGGTCACAAATTGGGGTTGATTTCTGCGGAGAGATACGAAAAATTTAACGAAAAAATTTCTCGTGTAGATTCGCTTATTTCGTACTGTCGCACACAAAGCGCCAAAATATGCGAAATTCAGAACTATTTAATTTCGCTCGGTTTGCCCGAAATTTCGCAGGGCAAGAAGATTTTTGACCTCGCTTTGCGCAACGATTTGACTCTTACGGGCTTGGTCGGTGCGTTGCCAAAACTCGCAAAATTTGTTCGAGAAAACGGAATTACTGAGCAAGATATCGAGGAGGCGGAGATTGAAATTAAGTATTCGGGCTATATCGAGCGTGAGCGACAAGTGGCAGAAAAGCTCCACCGATTGGAGAATATCTCCATCCCCGAGGGGTTTGACTACTCGTCGATGCAGTCGCTAACTATCGAGGCTCGCCAGAAATTGAGCCGCATTCGCCCTGTCACAATTGGTCAGGCATCACGCATTCCAGGTGTTTCGCCAGCAGATGTAAATGTGCTGTTGGTGAAGTTTGGAAGATAATTGTTCCACGAGGAACAATCAAACGGAAAACGGAAAAGTGAAAACGGAAAACTAAAAGGATTGTTCCACGAGGAACAATCCTTTTCTAATTTACTATAAACCAACGGCTTATTCTACTACGACACACCAGTTATGGATATCGGGCACACGACCATATTGCACATCCTGCAACGACTTATAAAGGTCTAATAATACTGGTCCAACCTCGTCGCCATAGTGAATTTTCTCGCCAGAGTCAGGGTCGAAAACATTGCCGAGCGGAGTGATAATCGCTCCCGTACCGCAAGCACCACACTCCTCAAACGAAGAGAGCTCTGCCACATCCACAGGTCGCTGCTCAACCGTAAAGCCCTTATCCTCTGCAAGTTGCATCAACGAATCGTTGGTTATTGACGGCAAAATCGAAGGCGATTTTGGCGTGATGTACTTATCGCCCTTGATTGCGATAAAGTTCGCTGCACCACACTCCTCAATATAACGATGCTCGATGGACTCGGTGTAGAGCACTGCGCTATACCCCATTTCGTGCGCCTCCTCATACGAAAGCATACTCGAAGCGTAGTTGCCACCAACCTTTACATCACCCGTACCGAGTGGCGCAGAGCGATCCTGATTGCGATTTACAATCGCATCGATAGGTTTGATTCCATCCTTAAAATATGGTCCCACAGGGGTTGCAAAGACACAAAATCCCGCTTCGCCCGAAGGGCGCACGGTCAAGCGTGGGCGTGTTCCAAACAACACGGGGCGCACATACAACGCTGCTTGCGACTCGTAGGGTGGCAAAAACTCCAAATTTCGGCGTACCACCTCCACGCAAGCCTCCACAAACTCATCTGCCGAAACCATTGGCAGACAGAGCTTTCGGGCACCTGACGCCATTCGTGCAGCGTGGGCATAAGGGCGGAAAATTCGCACCTTACCATCCACGCCACGAAACGCCTTGATACCCTCGAACGCCTGCAAACCGTAGTTCAGACACGACGAGCACATATGCACAGGGATATACTCCGAGGTGGTCCATTCAGCCTCAGACCACACTCCATCTTTATAGTATCGGCGGTGGTTCTCTCCACCGGTGCTATTGAACTCGAACTCCAATTCGTTCCAATTCATCTCTTTATCTCCTATATTTCAGTCAATTAGCGTATGTTCCACGAGGAACAATCGCACAAATGGCTGCTATCCAACCATTGCGCCACTATTGGTCTTCTCGTTTGGCTGAACAAGGCGCAAAGCACCTGTAGCATCCTCCGCCATAAGGATCATACCCTGCGAGGTGATTCCCTTGAAGTCACGAGGGGCAAGATTTACGAGCACCAAAACCTGCTGACCAATAAGCTCCTCAGGGGTGAAGTGCTCGGCAATACCCGAAACGATAGTGCGCTTGTCGATACCTGTGTCGATAGTGAGTTTGAGCAACTTTTTGGTCTTTGGCAACTTCTCTGCCTCCAAAATGGTCGAAACACGGATATCCATCTTCTGGAAGTCGTCGAACGAGCACTCAGCCTTCTGTGGCTCGGCCTTAACCTCGGCAGCAGCATTCTGCTTTGCAATCTCTTCGAGGCGGTCGAGCTGCTTCTGGATAGCCTCGTCCTCAATCTTCTCGAAGAGGAGCGACGGCTCGCCAATATGGTGACCCGCAGCGAGCAAATCCATTGCACCAAGGCGCTCCCAGCCAAACTTCTCGCACGCCAACATATTCAAAATCTTGGCTGCCGAGAATGGCATAAACGGCTCGATTGCAATAGCGATATTTGCGGTAATCTGCAATGCGATATTCAAGATTGTCTTAACTCGCTCGGCGTCGGTCTTAACCAACTTCCAAGGCTCCGAGTCGGCAAGATACTTGTTACCGATGCGGGCGAAATTCATCGCATCCTTCAACGCCTCACGGAAGCGGTAGTTCTCGATATTCGACTCCAACGAAGCCTTAATCTCCGACAACTCGGCGATTGTATCTCGGTCATAATCAGTGAGTTCGCCACACGCAGGCACCTCGCCGTCGTAGTACTTCTTGGTGAGCACCAAAGCACGATTTACGAAGTTTCCGAGAACGGCCACCAACTCGTTGTTGTTGCGTGCCTGGTAGTCCTTCCAGGTGAAGTCGTTATCCTTGGTCTCGGGTGCAGTTGCGCACAATGCGTAGCGCAAAACATCCTCCTTGCCAGGGAAATCTACGAGGTACTCGTGCAACCAAACAGCCCAATTCTTCGAGGTCGAAATCTTGCGACCTTCGAGGTTAAGGAACTCGTTGCTTGGCACATTCTCCGGCAAGATGTAGTCACCGTGAGCCTTCAACATCGAAGGGAAAACGATGCAGTGGAAGACGATGTTATCCTTACCGATGAAGTGAACGAGCTTGGTGTCCTCGCTCTTCCAATACTTCTCCCAATCTGGCGTAAGGTCCTTAGTAGCAGAGATATAGCCGATTGGAGCATCGAACCACACATACAAAACCTTACCCTCGGCTCCCTCAACCGGAACAGGAATACCCCACTCCAAGTCACGACTTACGGCACGAGGCAACAAACCGCCATCGAGCCAGCTCTTGCACTGACCATATACATTCGACTTCCACTCCTTGTGACCTTCGAGGATCCACTCACGGAGCATCGACTCGTACTTGTCGAGCGGCAAGTACCAATGCTTTGTTTCACGCTTTACAGGGGTTGCGCCCGAGAGGGTTGAGCGTGGATTTACCAACTCGTCTGGCGAGAGGGTCGAGCCACACACCTCGCACTGGTCGCCGTAGGCACCCTCGGCACCACACTTAGGGCAAGTGCCTGTGATATAGCGGTCTGCGAGGAATGATTTAGCCTCCTCATCATAGAACTGCTCAGTGGTCTGCTCCACGAATTTGCCCTCGTCATAGAGCTTGCGGAAGAAGTCCGAAGCGGTCTTTGCGTGGGTTGGGGAGGTTGTACGAGAGTAGATGTCGAACGAAATGCCGAGCTTCTCGAACGAATCTTTGATGATGTTGTGGTAGCGATCTACCACCTGCTGTGGGGAGATACCCTCCTTCTTTGCCTTGATTGTGATAGGTACTCCGTGCTCGTCGCTACCGCAAACCGAAATCACATCACGACCACGCAAACGGAGGTAGCGAGTGTAGATATCAGACGGAATATATACGCCTGCGAGATGTCCGATATGTACCGGACCATTGGCATACGGCAGAGCCGAAGTGATAAGATATCTCTTAAAATCCTTTGACATAAAATTGATTTTTGTTTGTTCTAACTTGCAAAGTTAGACAAAAAAGTTGAGAGTTGAGAGTTGAGAGTTGAGAATTTTTTAATTTTTCTTATGGCTTTTAGCCATATTAGCCCCATTTCACGAAAAAAGCGAGGTTTTTGCCTCGCTTTTCACTATCTATTTAATCCACGATTTGATTATCGGGACATCGTAAATACCATTCGACACAAGACCGACAACCAAGCAAAGACAGATGGCTGCTTGCCACCCTGGATACCCCAAAAGTATCAGTTGAAACTCACACGCAACAAGTGCCAATATTGCACCAACTATCCACGATATCAGCTGTTTAAGCCAAGAAAGTTTTATGCCGAATATCCTGCTTATAAGCCCCGTAATGACAATGGTCAAAACAGCGCAAAGTGGCAACACCCACAAAAAATCGCTGCTAAAAATCCCCAAAATATCACCCATCGCCTATATTATTCTGCAAAGTATTTTTCGTAGAGTTCACCCTCTTTGACAATATCTTCCCAATGTAGTATGTGTATATTGCCCCGATACTCCTCTCTTATTTTGTCCTCGATAAAGGTTGTTGCCTCTTTGTTTACAGTTGTGTTATTCTTTGGATATAACAGTATTAAGTGTTTGTTTTTATCCGTAATGCGGATAGCATTGCGGTAGAGCTGATAGAGTTTTGCAAACTCATTAAACTCTGGAGTGTAGTTTAAGCAAGGTGCTTTCTCTAAGAGGGGTTTATAAACCAGCTCATATTTTTCTTTGTGGTTATCGTCTTTCTCAGCATCACCAAAGTAATCCTCAGTATATTTAATTTCAAAGAAAACCTCTACATCACTGCCGATAATATGAAAATCAAATTCCGTAGGCTTATCTCTTGGCTTTTCCATTTTGTCCAGATTATCGGTATATTCAAAGGTACATTTTGCTCCTTGTTCAATCGAAATACCTTGATTCAACAACAAATCTACCAGGCTTTGTGATGCTCCTCCGTTTTCATCTATATATGGTCGGAAAAAGTTGTAACACAGGATTTGCGACGAGTTTAGGTGATGTGCGTCACGGTGTAATTTTGTGGTTAATAAATCGCGATCAATGACCTCTAAAACATTGTATTTTTTTACTACTTCAAACTTTGTTTGACCGTCTTCTACAAACAAGATGTGGCTATATGGCTTTCCTCCCCACAATCCACCGCATTTCAACTCTTTTTCTTCGGCATACTTTGCTAAATGTGCCCATCTCCCTTTTGTGTAATTTTTGCTCATAATAGATGTATCATTATTATGTTTTGTTAAATATGCCACTACTTGATTATACTTCTTTTGCACATCCTCGTACTCAGAGTCCAATAGGAAACAGACATCGGCATTAAGCAAATATTGAACTTGCTCCGATGTTAGACCAAAATGGGAAACAAGATTCTCCTCCGCCTTTTTCAGATTTGGAGCGGTGCGTATAATTTTTACCAACTCGCCTTTGTGTTGCACTACGGCAAGCAAGGCCTCTAACCGCATTTTACGGCGTAGATAATTTTCTATTGTTTTTGGGTTTTTCATTTTTAATGTGGTTTAGTTTCTACAAATTTATAATTTTTTATTGTTTGGTGCAAGTATTTGTTACTGTTTTTATCGGTTATTGCAAGCCTTCGCATATTCAGCAGGGTAGTGCGCTTGGAGATATGCCAATCGATATGCCAACAATGTGGCGCAGATGGCGTGCGCTCGATTGGAACAATGGTGAGAATAGATATCCACCAATCTGTCAAAAGTCAATGGTTGCTCCTCGTTCGCAGCGGCTCGAAAAACGCCCTCTACACCGCCCTGACAGAACAATTCGAGGGTTCTTACATCATCAAGAGGGATATTTTCAATATCACACTCTACCCTACTCGCACACCTTGCTATAATATCAAGTGCTGTGTGCGAGAGCATATACAACACCTCAACACCCATGCGCCTTAACTGCTCTGCGCCATACTGCGTTACGACAACCGCATTCTCATACTCCGCAGATTCCACAAAAGCCAACGGAACTCGCTCTGAAATATCCTCGCCACAAATAGCCACACCGCAAGAGTGAATATCCATTTTGCGCACTACCCCAACAAGTTTTTGGGATTGTGGAAACTCCTCCGTTATAATTTTGGAGGTAAAATAATTTGGCGTTGCTATGTTTGCAACACTCTCTTCGCCATATCGCTCTACTATCCATTTAAGCGCCCTTTCTCGCCCTAATTTATCAAACTCTACCTCTATGCGTGGCAGAGATTGTTCGGTGTTGAAAAAGTCATTAAACACCAAGTCGAATTGCAAAGGATTAACCTGTGTTATTCCAAGGCAATATAGCACCAACGAACACGCCGCCGAGCCTCTGCCAGGACCTACTTGCGCACCCAATTCGTGGGCAGCAACGATTATCTCGTGCCACATCAAAAAATAGGCAGGGTAGCCGTTGCGATTTATGATTTTCAACTCCGCTTTCAATCTCTCTTTGACCTCTGCCGGCAGAGGCTTTCCAAAACGCTCGTATGCCCCCTCGAAGGAGAGTCGGGCGAGGTGTTCTACCTCATCTACCCCTTCGGGCAAAAGCGGTTTTGGCAAAAATGGAGCGTGGTCGATAGAGTAGTTTTCCACCTTATTGCAAATCTCAATCGTAGAGTCCAACACCTCCGGAATATCGCCGAATAACTCGTTCATCTCGGCGGTGGTTTTGAGCCACTCCTGCTTCGAGAAGATAAGGCGGCGTGGGTCATCGTAACGCCTATTGCTGTTGATGCAGAGCAGGGTGTCTTGCGCCTCTGCATCCTCCTTATCCACAAAGTGAATGTCGTTGGCACAGACAACCTTTATATCAAGTTTTTGGGAGAGTTGCAAAAGGTGGCGATTAACCTTTGCCTCCAATTTGTGGGTATTGTAATTTGCTCGCTCAACAGTTGGCTTGTGGCGGTGCAACTCGAAGTAGTAGTCCTCTCCAAAAACGCTTTTATACCACCTTGCGGTGCGCTCGGCAGCCTCCATATCGTTGTGGAGAATATGTTGCGCCACCTCGCCACCAATACAAGCTGAACAGCAGATAAGCCCTTCGTGGTAACGCTCCAAGTCGGCATGGTCGGTGCGAGGGCGACCATAATACCCCTCCAACCACGACCTCGAAACGATTTTTACGAGGTTTTTGTAGCCCGTAAGGTTTTTGGCGAGGAGCACGAGGTGGTAGCCGGCAAAGTCCTCTTTCTCGCCCTTCTGCGCCATTCCTCGCCTTGCAACATAGGCCTCGCAACCAATAATCGGCTTGAACGAGGAGCCAAGTTCTCGGTTTTTGCGCTCCACATAGTGGAGAAACTCCGCCACACCAAACATATTGGCGTGGTCGGTAATGGCGACGCCCGGCATTCCGTCAGCTATTGCCTTATCGACAAGCTCCGAAATCTTTGCAATGCCGTCTAACAGCGAATACTCGGTGTGGGTGTGCAGGTGTACAAAGGGGCGCATTTCTGCTTTTGGGTTTGTTAAATCTCTTTTCATATATTTTGTGTTTTTAGTTACTTTTTTAGGTTCGAAATCGGAATCGATGAGGCTATTTTTTCGCCAAGCGAGGAGCCAAATCCGCAGCATAGTCGACCTATGTGAGGAATTTGGCTACCGAAGTACGGTGGAAAAAGAGTCCATCGAAACGATTTCGTTGCAAAAATAATTTGGGGGTATGCAAAATTATTGCAGAGGTTTTATTATATTTGTGAAAAGTTTTGGAAACACTTAAAAATCATAGATATATGGCAAGTAATACGGTCAAGAGGTATGTGTGGCTACTCAACACGCTTATTCAACGCAAAAGTTTAACCTTTAAGGAGATTTGCGACCTGTGGGACAGGAGCAGTTTGACCGACGGCAAGGCGTTAGCAGTGCGAACATTCCACCAACACCGTGAGGCTATTGCCGAGCTTTTTGGTGTGGAAATAGTGTGCGACACCAACACTTACAAATACTCTATCGCCCAGCCCGAGGAGCTGAAAAACAACTCGGCACAGCAGTGGCTTTTCAACTCGTTTGCCATTTCGAACACCATCGAGGCGGGGCGCAATATGAAGGATCGAATCCTCTTTGAGGAGATTCCGAGCGGTGCGGAGTTTGCCCAAACGGTGGTCGATGCAATGCAACAAAACAGAGTTTTATTTGTCGACTACAAGCCGTTCCAGGGTGAGAAGTTCGAGTTGTATCTGCAACCCTACGCTATGCGTGTCTACAACCAGCGTTGGTATGTTGTAGGTCGCTTCAAGGAGAGTGGCTCGATCCGCAATATCGCCCTCGACCGCATTCTGCGTATGGAGATTACCGACGAGGAGTTCTCGTTGCCGGAGGAGTTCGACGCAAGCGACTACTACGCCCATACGGTGGGTATCTTCGTGAACGAAGCTCTTAAACCTCAACGAGTTGTGTTGCGCACCTATGGCGTTTCGACCGAGTATATGCGCTCGGTGCCGTTGCACCACTCACAACGAGAGATTGCTACCAATGGCAACGAATCGAGCGACTTTGAGTACCACCTCAACCTCACGCCAGAGCTTACAAGCAAGCTCCTCTCCAAGGGCGATTGGGTAGAGGTTTTGGAGCCGAAGGAGTTGCGTGAAACGGTTAAGGAGCAGGCGCAAGCGATTGCCGACCTATATCGCAAAAAGCGCTTCTGGGAGTAGGCGTTTAGAGGTGTGCAAAAAGATTGCATACCTCTTTTTAACGAGAAAAGAGATAGAATTTGCGTATAAATACGGAGTTTTAGTTTTAATATTTTGTCTATATTTGCACCGACAATATAGGCTCGAAAACTCACCGCAACGCATATTGAGCGTATGTGAGCAATTCTGACGCAAGCAAGGGGAAAAAGAGCCCAACAGACAAATTGCAATGAAAAACAAGATTAAAAAGTTGGTATATATCCCCACCTTTGGCGAGGAGGTGGCAAACTCCGTTTCGCACGGCGTGATGACCGTTCTGATGCTGTTGGCACTACCCTTCTCGGCGGTTTGGGCATACTTGCACAACCCCGAAAACCCCGCATTGGCAAGCGTGGGAGTGTCGATTTTTGTCATCAGCATATTTTTGATGTTCCTCTGCTCGACGCTCTACCACTCGATGCAACCGGAGTCGAAGCATAAGGCGGTTTTCCACATCCTCGACCACATAATGATTTACTTCGCCATTGCAGGCTCTTATACCCCGATTGCCCTCTCGGTGATTGGCGGTTGGCAAGGCGTGCTAATCGTTATTATTCAGTGGGTTATGGTGTTGTTCGGAATATTCTACAAGTCGTTGTCGAAGCGTTCGATTCCGTCGATTAGCCTTACGATTTATCTGATTATGGGTTGGATGATTGTCATCTTCTTCCCTCTCTTTTGGAAGAGTGCCTCTACCCCACTTCGTGCGCTGATTGGCGCAGGCGGAATCTTCTACACTTTGGGTGCTATTTTCTACGCCAAGAAGGGTTTTAGATATCACCACCTCGTGTGGCACCTGCTTATTAACCTGGCGGTTGTCTGCCACTTTGTGGGAATAGTGTTCTTTCTAAACTAAAAAAGAGGCTGATTGCTCAGCCTCTCCGAGGGTTCCCAGCCCTCTCCTTAAACTAAATTCTTTTTAGGCGAATTACTCCTTTACTACGGTTATGTCGTCGAGGGCAAAGTAGGCAGGATGCATAAACGCATCTGCGCCGCCTTCGCCATTCCACTGCACATCAAACTTCACCTTCTGAACCTTGCCGAGAGCCGACAAATTCCACTTCGACCACCCCTCAAAAGCCGCTTTACCTGCTTTATAGAGGTAAAAATCGAGCGATGAACCCTCGACCTCGTTGCCCTCTGCATCAAGGGTATAGCCCGTTGCTCGCACCCAAACCGACTGCTCTGAGGTCAAAGCGGGAGTTTGGTCGTTCAGCCCCCCAATAGCCGATGAGTATGAGTAACATGTATTTGCCACCCAAGCGCTCTCGATATATGCCGCAGCGCTCTTAAATTCGAGGACAGGGCAGTCACCATAACCCATCGCAGACCACGAAGAGTGGTAACCATTGCTCACAATGCAATTCGAGCCCGAATGTGCGCCCTCGGCATAGACGGTGAGTTGCTCCATAAAGGTTTTGGCCGTCGAATAGTCCGTAGAGTAGAAATTCGACACCGCCATACCTCCCATATAGTAGTATGAGCCATATTTGCCACCATTTACACTATGCGAGAGGTCGGTTGCCTCGTCGTACCACGAATAGCCCTCCTGCTTGTAGAGCAGATCGCCATTGTACTGTGCGTTGTCAATAAGCGAGTTCCAATAGTCGCCCTCGAAGGTCAATGTTACACGATTTTTGCCATCGCCATCGTTTCCGCTATTGTTGTCGGGCGTACACGATGCTACCATTGCGCCAAGCGCAAGAATCAAGAAAATCTTTTTCATCATCTTTTTTGTTTTTAGTTGTTTAACATAAAATTGGGTAAAAAGCGTCACATCGCACAATGGAATACCCCTGTGCGAAACCAAAAACAAAAGACTATTACGCCCAATGCCGATAGAAAATCGTTCAGATACCTACTCTAATAATAAGGATAAGTCCCGATGATTTTTAACCCGTCCGCCGCAGGTAAAAATTCCTTAAATGCAGAGGCAGGTCTTCTGACTTATCCATTGCCGATGCCTTCCCAACCCATTTTTGAGGTTTTACCTCGGAGTCAGTGGCAAAGAGTTCGGCTCTAATAAAAGTTGTATAATAAGATGATTTTTAAGGCTTGCGAAGCTCGAAAAAGCGCAGTTTACTCGGCGTAAATGAGCATTTTGAGAGCGAGCGTAACGCAAAAAATCGCTTATTAGGCAACTTTTGGATTTACAGCAGCGAGGACTGTTCGGGACTTTCACCCGATTCCCTTTTCATCGCAACCCCCAAAACAGGTCGTTGCGAACCTTTGCTGATGCAAATATAGAGATTTTTTTGGCACGATGTTACACTCTACCCTATTTTTTTATATCTTTGTATTACTGAAAATGTTTTTTAACTTAAAAATTTGAGGACTATGAAATTTTTTAAGATCTTTTTGGCTACCCTGCTCGCTATGGTTGTGGGCACGGTATTATCGTGGGTGTTGTGCCTGATTGTTTTTGTTGGTATGGCTGGCTCGATGGGGCAGACAACCAAGGCAGTTATCACTCCGCAAACTATTGTGAAGATTGATCTTGCCGAAAATATCACCGAGGCACCGACCAAAAACCCGATGGCGGGATTTGACTACAACACGATGACAATGGCAAAGACTACGCACTTATTGAAGGTGTTGCAGAGCATCGAGGCGGCAAAGAACGATGCACGAGTTAAGGGCATCTACCTCAACTTTACGGGTGCCGGCGGTATAACCACTGGTGCTATTGAGGAGATTCGTGCCGCATTGGTCGATTTCAAGCAGAGCGGAAAATTCGTAGTGGCATACAACGAGGGCTATTCGCAAGGCACAATGTACCTCGCATCGGTGGCAGATAAGATCTACCTCCACCCAGAGGGTGGTTTCTCGTGGACAGGTATGGCGCAGACCTCTATCTTTTTCAAGGGTGCGCTCGACAAACTCGGTCTGAATGCCGAGGCTATCCGCCCAACAGTATGCAAGTATAAGAGCGCCGTTGAGCCATATATCCGCAAGGAGATGTCGAAGGAGAACAAGGCGCAGATGCAGACCTTGGTGGATGATATGTGGGGTGTATTGGTTGGTGCAATCGCTGAGAGCCGCAATCTCGACGCAAAGAAGTTGATGCAGTTGGCGGACAAGTTGGAGGTTACACAGCCCGAAGATGCGTTGAAACACGGCTTGGTTGATGCCCTTATCTACGAGGACGAGATGAACGACAAGTTTGCCGAGTATGGCGTTGAGAAGGGTGCAGATGGCGAGTACAACATCATCTCGTTGGGCGAGTATATGACTTTGGCTCCCGTTTTGCCTAAGTTTGGTGCTCCTGCCGTGGGTATTGTCTATGCCGAGGGCTCAATCTACGATGGCGAAGGCGAGGATGACAATATATATAGCGCAAACCTCGTCGAGGTGTTGAAGAAGGCTCGCAAGGATAAGGATATCAAGGCGGTTGTATTCCGTGTAAACTCGCCTGGCGGTAGCGCATTGGCAAGCGATGTTATCTGGCGTGAGGTGGAGCTGCTCCGCAAGGAGAAGCCTGTAATCGTGTCGATGGGCTCGTATGCTGCAAGTGGTGGCTACTACATCTCGTCGGGTGCGGATGCAATCATTGCCGACAAGATGACCTTAACGGGCTCGATTGGCGTATTTGGAATGTTGCTCGAAGGCGAGAATATGCTCAACAAGCGACTCGGCATCACCACCGATGTTGTAAAGACAGGTCGCTCGGCAGACTTTGGCTCTAATATTATGGGCGTAGGCGTGCGCAAAATTACCGACTTGGAGCGCAAGACCTTGCTTCGCTCGGTGGATAAGGTGTACGAGACATTTACTACAAAGGTGTCGAATGGTCGCAACCTGCCTATGGAGAAAGTTTTGGATATTGCGCAGGGTAGAGTATGGTCAGGCACTCGTGCCGTAGAGCTCGGCTTGGCAGATGCAAATGGTGGCTTGCGTGAGGCCATCGCAGTAGCTGTTGATAAGGCGGGTATTGCCGAGAATTTCCGTGTTACCGAGGTGTTGGAGGAGCTTTCTCCAATGGCGCAGATGATGCAGTCGTTGAATATGCAGGCAAAGGCGTATTTGTTCGATGCCGAGACCTTGGAGGCTGCCGAGTACTATAACTCGTTGAAGCGAGAGGTTGCACGAGAGGGCGTACAGGCGTACTGCCCGTATGCATTTAGTTTGGGCTATTAGCCATTGGCCATTAGCCATTAGCTTTCCCCGAGCAGAGAGATTTGCTCGGGGATTTTTCGTAATAAGAATTCTGCTTTATATTTACTTTACCACCCAATCAACAACTCCCAACTTATTTATACTCCTAATTGCGGCGGCGACAATGGAAAGAGGTGAAAGATAGATATTCTCTTGCCTATATATCTCGACTCTTTCGACACCTCGGCTTGGTTGTTCTACCTCTAATTCTATTGTGTGAGGGGTTGCAGAAAAGTTGTAAATAGCAGATATTAGCTTGCCGCCATTTACGATTAGGGGCGCTGTTTCGCCTTTGGAATTTAGAAATAGATAGTGTTGGCACGATGCGTAGGTATGGCATTTGGCGAAGAATAGAATATGTTCGGAGCTATGGTGTAGCATCTCGAAAGTCGGCTTCATCTCTGTTGCTCCATTTGTATATACAGCATAGAACATCGTAGCCTAAATTTTCATCTCCACCAACACCCAATGGGGAAACATAAAAAAGAAAGCGTGGTGCTGAAAACTTATTTTAGTAAATGAGGTTGTAGGAGACCCAGATAAATAAAACAAGCAACAACTCCACGCCATACCAAGTGGTATGACGCAAAAGATGTCTGCCTATTCTCTTTTATCTTTTGAAACTTCCTACATTTCATTTACGAGAATAAACTTACACTTTCTGCGCAATTATGTCTGCAATCAAAGCGATTGCGAATACAAATTTAGAAATAATTTTCGAGAGTTGCATTATCGTGGGGGAATTTTTGCTAAATTTGCAGTAAGAAAAGCCAATGGCCGTTAGCCATTGGCTAAAAGCTAATTTTATGAGGTCACGAATAAAAGAGTTGCTTCGTGGGGTGTTTCACCCAGAGTTGGAGCAGGATATTGTAACGGCAGGCATTTTTGAGGGTGCCGAGATTGAGGGGGAGAAGGTGGTTGTGTCGCTTATCTTCCGCAAGGCTCGTGATCCGTTTGCCGTAAAAATAAAGAGTAGGGTAGAGCAAACCATCGCTGCGGCATATCCCGACTATAAAGTAGTTGTCGTAGTGAAGGAGGGCGAGAAGAGTGCCGAGCGTGCAGCCAAGAATGCCGCAATCGAGGAGATGCACAACCTCTCGACCACCGCAAACATCAAGAACATTGTAGCCGTTGCTTCGGGCAAGGGTGGCGTGGGTAAATCGACAGTTACCGCAAACCTCGCCGCAGCATTGGCAAAGGAGGGTTATAAGGTGGGTGTTCTCGATGCCGACATCTATGGTCCTTCGCAGTCGAAGATGTTCGGTGTGGAGGATTATCTGCCCGATGCAAAGCAGGTCGATGGACACGACTATATCGTGCCTGCCGAGGTGGGGGGAATAAAGCTTATTTCGATAGCGATGTTTATCCGCAAGACCGACGCTTTGTTGTGGCGTGGAACAATGGCTAACAGCGCATTACGCCAACTTATCCACCAAACCGAGTGGGGTTATTTAGATTTTTTATTAATTGACCTTCCCCCTGGTACGGGTGACATACATTTGTCAATAATTAACGAATTGCGCATTGGCGGAGCTATTATCGTATCTACTCCTCAGCAAGTAGCTGTGGCTGATGTAGTTCGAGGTGTTGAGATGTTTAGAAATCCGAATGTAAACATTCCGGTTTTGGGTGTTGTAGAGAATATGGCGTGGTTTACACCTGCGGAGTTACCGAACAATCGCTACTACATCTTCGGTAAGGGTGGAGCAGCACGATATGCCGAGGAGGTAGGTGTTGATTTATTGGGCGAAGTGCCTATAATTCAAGACATTATGCAAGGTGCAGACGATGGAGTGCCGGCTGTAAACACTGTTTCGCAGGTTGCGGAGGTATATCAACAGATAGCGCAGAAAGTTGTTGATAAGATGGCAAAATAGTGTTGAAAAGCGGTGGAAAAGTTTTAATAAGTTGTAATAAAGTTTAGGACTCCGACAAAACCACCGACTTATTAAAATTTGTTGTTATTTTTATTGGCAAAATAATAATATGAATTGTTAAAAATAATTGGTGTTAATTTGTCAATAGTAGTTATAAACATTTGTTGAAAAGGGAAAGGAAAATTGGCGTTATCAGCGAGTTAGCAAAATATTTATAAAATTTTTTAATTACTCTCGGTTAGCAACTTTTTTCCGAAAAAAGATATCAACACTTTCAACAGCGATTATTGTTATTGTTTAATTCTATTTTTAATTAATTATTTAATTTTAATAAAAGGAATAATAAATAACAGGTGTCGAAAAAAGGGTAACGGCTGTTAAAGGTTGTTAAAGGATATTAAGGGTTGTTAAGGAGCCTTTGAAAATATACAATATAGGCGATGGAAAAGTTTGTTGTAAAACGCAAAGGAAATTATCGTGACCTGCTTTGTTATTGCAAGGCGGAGGCTATATATGATATTTCCTATTTCTTTGCAAATAAATTTTTCAAACCTTCTGACCGAACTATCGACCAAATGGTGCAGGCAGCTCGTTCTGGTAAGCAAAATATTATAGAGGGTTATGCGGCTTCGGTTACCTCTATTGAAGCAGAGATAAAATTGTTGGGAGTAGCAAAAAGTAGCCTTAAAGAGTTGTTGGCTGACTATGAGGACTATCTGCGAAACCGTAATTTGGAGCAATGGAGTGAAGATTCCGAAAAATTCAAAAAGGCTCAACAATTAGGAAAAGAGCACAATGATGCCAAATATTGGATGGAGATAGTGAAAACTCGTAGCGACGAGACTATTGCTAATATAGCAATAATACTCCTTAATCAGGCAGACTACTTATTGTATAGATTTATAGAGAAGGTGGTGGATAAGTTTGAGAAAGAGGGAGGCATAAGAGAACAACTCTCCCACCTTCGCCGCAAATAACCCCCTTAATATCCTTTAATAACCATTAACTACCCTTAATAACCATTATTAAAATTATGAAAGAAAAAATAGCAAGAATAGAGGAGTTGAAGCGTGAGAAGGGTGTGGTGATCCTGGCACACTACTACTGTCGCCCCGAGGTGCAGGCGGTGGCTGATTTCTTGGGCGATTCGTTGGCGCTCTCGGTCAAGGCTCGTGATATAGATGCAAAGACGATACTCTTTGCCGGCGTACACTTTATGGGCGAAACAGCAAAGGTGCTCTCGCCCGAGAAGAAGGTGCTTATCCCAAACCCTGAGGCGACCTGTTCGCTTGCCGAGTCGTGCCCGGCTGCCGACTTTGCAAAGTTTAAGGCGCAATACCCCGACGCTCTCGTTGTGGCGTATGTGAATACTACCGTAGGCGTGAAGGCTCTGACCGATATCTGCTGCACCTCGTCGAATGCCTTGCAGGTGGTAGAGTCTATTCCGCAGGATAAGCAGATTATCTTTGCCCCCGACCGCAACCTCGGCTCCTATATACAAAAGGTGACAGGCCGCCAGAATATGATTTTGTGGGACGGCGCTTGCCACGTGCACGAGAAGTTCTCGAAAGAGGGTATTTTAGAGCTTAAAAAACTCAATCCTGAGGCAAAGGTGGTTGTCCACCCCGAGTGTAGGGGAGAAGTGGCTGAATTGGCCGATTATTGCGGCTCTACGGCAGGAATATTGTCTTACTGCGGAGCGAACGATTGCGACACCTTTATCGTAGTTACCGAGCCTGGTATCTTGGCGGAGATGGAGAAGAAGTATCCGCAGAAGAAATTTATCCCTGCGCCATCGGTTGAGGGTAAAAAGTGCAACGAGTGTGAGTATATGAAGATGATAACCCTCGACAGCATTATAAAGTGCCTCGAAAATGAATCGCCAACAATAGAACTCGACGAGGATACACGCAAAAAAGCCTCGAAGTCTATCGAGGCTATGGTGAAAGTGGGGTAGTATCTCTACATTAACTTCTTAATAAGCGAGAATAGTCTGTAAGGCATATAGCGGAATGGTGTATCCCAGCGAGTGGTGGTTGAGAGCACACTCTTGCGATGCGAGAAGGTGCGGAAGCTCTCCTCTCCGTGATACGATCCCATACCCGAATTTCCAACACCCCCAAAAGGGGTGTTTTCGTTTGCTATGTGCATAATCACATCGTTCAGACACGCTCCACCCGACGAGGTGCGACGCAGAACATCCTGCCCCTTATCCTCTGCACCAAAGTAGTAGAGGGCAAGCGGTTTTTCACGCTCGGTTACAAATTTTATCGCCTCCTCCGTCTCGGCAAATGTTAATAATGGAAATATAGGTCCAAAAATCTCCTCCTGCATCACAGGTGCCGACGGAGAGATATCATCGAGTAGGGTAGGGGCGATAAATCGCTCCTCACGGTCATATTCGCCACCAAAACGGATAGATCCGTTATCGAGATAACCTACCAAGCGGTCGAAGGCTCTATCCGAGACGATGCGTACAAAGTGTTTTGTCTTGTGAGGCTTGCGACCAAGCAACTGTCGAAAGGCCTTTTGTAGAGCCGCTACAAACTCCTCCTTTATATCCTCGTGTACGAGCAGGTAGTCGGGAGCGATGCAGGTTTGACCTGCGTTGAGCGACTTTCCCCACGCAATACGCTTGGCTGCAACTTTGATATTTGCCTCCTTATCAACGATGCAAGGACTCTTACCTCCAAGTTCGAGAACTACGGGGGTGAGGTGCTTCGATGCGGCTGCCATAACCTCACGACCAAGCGTAGGGCTACCTGTGAAGAAGATAAGGTCAAATCGCTGGTCGAGCAGATAACGATTTACATCTCTGTTGCCCTGTACGATGGCGATATACTCCTCGCTGAATGTATCGTCAATCATCTGCTCCAACACCTGCGCCACATTTGGTGTGTAGGGCGAAGGTTTCAAAAGTGCGGTACATCCCGCCGAAATAGCTCCGATAAGAGGGTTTAAGAGGAGCTGAACAGGGTAGTTCCACGGGGCAATAATAAGGGTATTGCCGAGCGGCTCGCTCAATATCTTCGACTTGGAAGGGAAGATTCTCAATGGCGCACCAACCCTCTTGGGTGATGCCCACGACGAGAGATTTTTAAGATGATTTTCTATCTCGCCATAGAGAATGCCGAACTCGGTCATATATGCCTCCTCGTAGGATTTGTGAAGGTCAATCCACAACGCTTCGGCAAGTGGCTTTTCCCACTTGTGCAACCCTTCGAGCAGCAGTTTTAACATCTCTTTGCGGAGGGAGATATCGAGCGTGGCACCACTACGGAAGTAGTTGCGCTGTGCCTCGACAACCTTTGCGATATATTCGTATGAACTATTCTCGACAGCCATTATTTACCGTGCTTTTGAAGTACTCTTTTCTGAACACCGTCAAGGTAGTTCATATTGTTGTTTATGTGGTTGCAAAAATCACTCCAAGGGTAGAAAGGTGCTGTTTCGCACTTGATTGGTAGGTAGGCATCACGCTCGTTCAGGAGTGAGCGTACCAACACCTCGCCCTTTTTGTTGCGATAGAGAACAATCTGTAGGTTTGCAGCCATAGGCGAGATGAGTGCGTGGTTAAAAGATGTTGCAGCCTTCTCTATATCCTCGCTCCACTGTGGCACACAACCCTCGTAGCCGATAACCGAGAGGAGTGGTCCTACATACGAGTCGTGGGTAAAACGAAGGTTTGCCACATTGGGGTTTTTGCCATCGACTGCCGCCTGCGCTTTGTTGAGAATATCCTCAATGAGAGGGCGCATATGCGACTGACGCATCTCCACATACTCGTTGCCACGACCAAAGAATGCATTTACCCACATCGAGGTCTTATAGACATAGACATTATACATCTCCTTCGGCGTGAATAGGCGTGTGAGTAAAGCTCTGTCGCCCTTCTCGAAATTCTCGGCAAAGAGTAGGGTGTAAAAAGATAGATATGCTGCGTTCATATCCGACTTTGCTCCGCACTCGTTTATGAATGCCTCTCGGTTGGTGGTAACTTTCGAGATAAAAGAGGAGGCATCTGCGGAGTGTAAAAATTTATTGCGCTCCTTTTTCCATGGACCATTTGTTCGATACTCCTTACACAGATCCTTTGCATCTTTCGAGATGTAGGGATTGTCGACAAGCGGGCGAAGCATCTGCAACTCCACCTCTCGTGAATTTTGGTAGATGTTAATCTTTGGATACAAACCCTTTATGGTCTGGTTGAAACTCACCATCGAGAGTACGCAACGCATCGATGTACTCGACTTTGCTTCGAGGTTGCCACTGCGGAAGATCGAGCCAAAACGGTCGTATGTTCTCTGCGCAATTCCCTCCCACTGCTTCATTCCGAGAGCGGAAATCTCACCGTCATTATCCTTTTGTGCCTTGCAAATCTCGGCTATTTGTTTGTGTAACGCCTTGCCGTCGGCAGTCAGAATGCCGAGCTTATCCGCCTTATCGTAGATTTTAAGCAGATCGTAGCAGATAATATTTTTCTCTGTTTCGTAGCGAGAGCCGTGGCGACCAACCATCGAAAAATAGAAGGGCTTAAACCCCTTCGGAGCATTGGCTACCTCGCCCAATGGAATGCTCGGGTAGGTTGAACCAATGGTTACGGCGTGGTTTGGATATTGCTCGATACTCTTCAAAACAGCCTCGGGAGATTGGGCAAAGAGCGTCGCTGCAACGAGCAACGAAAGAGCAAGAGTTATAAATCTTTTCATCTTGGAGGTTTTATTATCGTTTAATTACGCAAATATAGCGAAATTTTGTTAAAAGAGGTGTGATAGGGACTACCTTTCAACCTCTTTTCCTGCTGCAACCCAACCTCGAAAGCCGGATGCGAGCTCCACGACTGTATAGCCGTTGTTGGCGAGTATCTTCGCTGCCGTTTTGCTACGATTGCCACTGCGACAATAGAGGGCAACCACCCTCTCTTTCGGGAGAGCACCAAGAGCCTTTTGGGTGAAGTCGCCGTCGAGAACATCGATGTTGAAGTGAGTACCCGGAATATGCCCCTCGGCATACTCCTCGGGTGTTCGCACATCGAGAACGATACTCTCCTTATTTGCCATTGCCTTCTCGAACTCCGCCACCTCGACCGACTTGAAAGGAGGGGTCGACTGTCCGAACAGATTAAAAACAGAAAAACTCATAATAATAGCAAGAAATACTCTTTTCATAATTACCAAACCGTAAAATATTTATCACCTCCATCCAAAGAGGTCGCACCATTCTATCTACAAAGTTAGAAAAATTTTATTTACGACCGAATTGATTTCAAACAAAATAGCTCAATAGCCACGAAAAATGTCATTTGGCGAGGAAAATAGGTGTATACCACAAAAAACCGCATAAATATTTTGAAAATAGGCAATAAGTGATTAATTTTGTAGAGGAGCAGAGTAAAATATAGCTCCTCAATCCCCCAAAAATCAACCAAACTTAAAAATAGTAAAGCCATGAAAGAGGAGAAGAAACAACAGAAGGAGGAGGGTTATCTCTCTTTCGACCCTGAGGAGTTGAAGAATGCAACCCAAGAGGGAGATCCGAACGACGAGGCGTATGAGTTGTTGTGGGAGGCAACCTGTGTGTCGTCGCATATAAATGATGCAGACAAGGCTGCGGGCCATACCGATGATGACAATGTATATCCAACCACCGCTGCCGAAGTAGATGCAATGGAGACTCTGGTAAATCAGGCAGAGGCGGCCCTTAAAGAGCCTAATGCGGAGTTCTCGGAGCGTGTTAACGAGCTGCGTAACATTATAGAGTGGTCTCGCAAGCGCCATTGGAAGTTGAATTGGCGAGTAATTCTCGGCGTGGTTATTACGGTGATAATCTTGGCCGTCATCGTAGATGGCAAAGAGGGCGATGTGTTGAAGGCACAAAAGAAGATAGACCAGATAGAGAAGTGGGAGAAGGCGGAGATTGCCAAATTTAACCTCGACTCGTTGTCGCAGACAAACTTCTACTTCCCTGACGACAAGTTCGTTTCGGCGAAGGTGTGGAACGAGCAGGAGCAGCGATTGACTGCGTGGGAGTACCGCACAGCAACTGCCAATATAGAGTACAACAAGAAAACCATTGCCGACAAGACAAAAGATAGAGAGACTCGCAAGGAGGCAAAGAAGAATTTGAAGAAGGCGGAGAAGAAGCAAGAGGCGTGCCTCGAAAAGTTTGCGGAGCTCCAAGATATGAGCCTCAAAAAGATGAAGAAGCTGGCTTTGGTCGAGGCTGAAGCAAACCTTGACGAGGCGGAGTCGGCAAAGACTGTGGTGTGGCTCTGGAACATATTCTTCTTGCTGCTTATCCCTGTATATATCTTTGCGGCACGCCCTTATGGTTATACCATAAGCCGCTATCGCCGTGAGGCAGACAACCTGGGCAAGATTGAGAAGATTGGCTTGTGGCTTTCGGGTGGCCTTATGGCAGCCGGCGCAGGCATCGGATTTGTGGATGTTGTAACCAAGTGGAGCGATGGCTCGGTAACCCGTGAGGACGACGGAACAGGCGCTGCTCGACTCGCATTGAAGGTGTTCTTGTTTGTGGCTGCGGTGCTCGTGTTCTGCGCTGTGAGCTGCTTGCTGATGCTCTATGCAACCATTACAGGCCTGATTCGCAACTACGATTGGTCGGAGGTTAAGAAGAAGGCGGTTATCGCTGGCGAAACAGCAAAGGCAAAGTACGACGAGATGCGTTCCGAGCAGAAATAATCGACCATTTCAAAGTCTTATAGAAAAGGGCTGTCCAACCGCGGTTGCGACAGCCTTTTTTGTGTCGGCGCCGATGTGGTGATGCTGCGAACAACCTCGATGTGATTTGTTGCTCAATTCGGCCGTGAGGGGGCAAGGCTTTCCTATTTTGGGCTGAAATAGTATGCAAAAAGGGCGGTTTTTGCAGAAAAACACACCAAAAATGTAAATTTTTTAGAAATTTCTTGCACAGTAATTTTTTTTGCTCTATATTTGCACTCGCAATCAGGAAATCTGGTCGCACGGTTCTAAAAGTTCGGCATTTTTGCTGAATGTAAAATGCGGAAATAGCTCAGTTGGTAGAGCACAACCTTGCCAAGGTTGGGGTCGCGAGTTCGAGTCTCGTTTTCCGCTCAAAGTCCAAAAGTTTTAAGGACAAAATCAAGCAAAACCCTTTGAAACATCGTTTCAGAGGGTTTTTCATTTGTTGTCGGTAGGTATCGCTCCGACATCGTGAAGCCCCTACCCGACATAGCCCGAACCTCGAAGTGTCCCTTCGAATATCCATCGTGAAAATAAGGGACACTTACTCCGAAATGAGGGGACACTTTGATATTTTTTCGGCTTTTCACAAACTTTTCAGGCTGGCAGTTGCCTACACTTTCTAAAAAACAATCAGATGAAAAGTACATTCAGAATCCTATTCTACGCAAAGTGGGAAGCAAGCGACGAGGCAAAGATGCTCCCAATCTATGTTCGCATTACAATCAACGGCACAAAGGCTCGTTTCAGCCTTAAAATTCGTGTTTCAGAGAAAATCTGGGACGCCAAGAGTGGTCGAGCCATCGGGCATAGCCACGAGGCCCTGCAAGCCAACCGTTACCTCGATAGCGTCGTTACACGCATCAATACCATATATTATCGCCTGTGCGAGCAGAGCGAGGCTGTAACGGCTCAAATGGTGCGTGATGAGTTCCTCGGCGTGAAAGCACCCAGCAAGACACTACTTTCGGTATTTGCCGAGTTCAACGATAGGCAGGAGAATCTTATCGGCGTGGACATCACGCAATCGACATTCAACAAGTTCGACTTGACTTTTCGTCGTTTGGAAGAGTTCCTGCGAGTGAAACGCAACCGACCAGATATCCCCGTATCGCTGGTCGATAGAGATTTTGTGCTCGACTTTGAAGCCTATTTGAAGGTTGATTACCATCTGCAAGCCAACTCCGCCGAGAAGTTGATGCGTATCTTCAAACGTATTACCACGATGTGTTTCAAAAGCGGATTGATAGCAAAAGACCCATTCTGCGATGTGCGCTTGAAGAAGGTCAAGAAGGATAGAGGTTACCTGACTCGCCACGAATTGGAATTGATACTCAACTATAAACCAACGAAGAAGCGCTTGGAGAAGGCACGCGATGTCTTTGTGTTTTGCTGTTTCACGGGTTTCGACTACTCGACCACTGCATCATTGACCGAACAAAACCTTGTTTTGGCGGACGACGGCTCGATGTGGATTGAAACGCACCGAGTCAAAACCGGTGTCGCATCAAAGGTCAAATTGCTTGACATACCGCTGTCAATCCTGAAAAAGTACGAATCAACACGCATTAACGGCTATCTCCTGCCCGTGTTGAGCAACGCCAAATACAATCTCTACCTCAAAGAGATCGCAACCGCATTGGGTATCCAAAAACGAGTCACCTCGCACCTTGCCCGCCACACATTTGCTACGACTGTAACCTATGCGAATGGCGTATCCATCGAGTCAATCAGCAAGATGTTGGGCCACACCAAACTCGCCACGACGCAAATATACGCCCGCATCGTCGACCAAACAGTAAGCCGAGAGATGGACAAGTTGTCAGCTGCGTTAAGTGGCACGAGTTTTAGCCTCAATGGCGGGGTAAGCAAAGGTGGAGAGGCTGTTGCCTCAACAGCTTCTTCAGTATCAGCATTCTCAGCCCCAAACATATAAACATAACAAAGGTGCCCGACCATCGCCGGGCACCTTGTATTGTAAAGTTCTTTATAAATAGTTCTTTATGAGCGTAGTTCGTAGTTTTGCTCTATTGGACTCATCTTGCAAAAGGTCAAATAGCTCCTTGTCAATCTCTGCATAACGAATCAATTTGCGTGTTGTGCTAGGCGCGTATGGATTTCCCTGCAGATGCATTGCGATCGCTTCATCGCCGCCTTCATACGGCACCAATCGCCAGAACGGTTCATTGTTCAAATGCCAAAATGGTGTACCAACCCTCGGCTGAAACACATCAGATTGTCCAACATACCTTGACCAATTATGCTGAAATTGTTGTTCCAATCTCTTGGATAACTCAATCTGATTCGATGTTATTACACCATACTCCACAAGATCAATTACACTCAACAGCATAATCGCCTTGTGAGGAGCAACAACTCCTCGTTGTTTATTAACATTTAAGCATTGAAATAGTTCTACATATGTTAGCATATCGAAATATTATTTATAATGCATTATGATGGATATAATTTCCATAATCTCATTTGAGACATCTTCAGCTCTAAAATATGGAATAACTTGTCTTGCGCTAATGGTTATGCCATATTCCTCTTGTACCCATAGCGAGAGAATATTGAAGAACTCCCTACCAGATATAATGTCATATGGCTGTTTGTAATCATTTTGCAATTCCTCAATATTTATATTGGTCGCACCACTTGAATACTCCATAACATCTTCCATCATATCCTTGGCAATACTTTGCATTACACCATTGAGTATATCTTTATCAATATCACCCTGTAGTTTATTGTGAGATATGTATCGTAGTATCACATCAGGATTTATGGCATAGTTCTCAATCTCTTTCTTGGCCCAGATGTGCAAGTTAATCTTATGCTTATTTGCCTCTTGTTTGCGTTGCTTGATTTCCGATGGAGTGTGGTAGTCAGAATTGAGAATACAGAACAACTCCATATTCATTCGATTAAGTGAGAATAGGTCTGACACCATTACAACCTTTTCCCAATCATTCCAACCGTCAATAAAAGCCTTGGGAAGATTGATGAGTGGATGTAAATCCTGGGGGAATAGTACCGACTGGAAGGCAGACAAAATCTTACGCGAAGTGTCATCTCCGTCCCACAAGATAAATTGGTTGGAGATAAATATACGCGCCAAATCAATATTAAAAGGAGAGCCTAATTGCTTTGTCAATGATTGCAGAGGAGTCTCATCACCTATAGGTTTAATCTTTCTCTTGCTTGAATCAATAGGAATAATGCACTCCGATGTTACCTCTTCTATAATCTCAAGCGAATGTGTTGCAATGATGAGCTGCGAGAATTTAGGAGATAGCAACCTTACTAACCTACGCTGCAAATCTGCGTGCATATACACATCTGGCTCGTCCAAAACTACAATAGCATTGCTAGGGCACTGTGATATAAACCACATTGTCTGAATCCACATTTGCAATCCGTGTCCCATCCAGCCAATCTCTGCCTCGAAATCCTGAACTCTAACATAAAATTGGAGAATCTGTCCATCATTCACAAATGTCGACTCAATAGGCGATACTTTTAACCTCTCCCAAGTAGACTCAACAAGGGCTTTGAAGGTTGGAAATGCATCCTGATAGTAGAATAGTTGGTTTCTAAAATTTCGAGAAGCCAAGCGAGTGGCTCTATTGCCATCAACAGTGCTCTTCTTGATAATCTTCTCAGTGTCTAACACAGCGGATATCTGCGGTAACACCTCTATCAACGGGATGTCGATTTTCTTTACCTCTTTGCTATTTCTTGCAGGACAGCCACCCTCATCATATATGACAGCAAAAATAGATAAGTCCTCACCTACATACGCTTTGATTGATGTCCCGTTAGTAAATATTGCCTCAACAATCGCTGGAGGATTACCATACATATGAAATATACCTCTATCCGAGATATTCATATTCTCCACATTAGGAGACACACCATATGAAGGCTCTCTGACAACCCACTCTGGTGGAGCAACAAAACGAAGAGTCTTGTACTTTCTTGTTACAGACGAAATAATTTTAAGAGCCTCAATCAATGTTGATTTGCCAGCATTATTTCGTCCTACGAGAATAGATGTTCCATTAAATGTAATGGTACTTTTCTCGTAACAACGGAAGTTTGTTATGTTGAGCTGCCTTATCATTTCGCCAATTGTTTAGTTAGGAAATCCCTTCTTCTTTAATGCTTGCAGATTAAGATAGAATGCGTATTTCATTCTATCTGTAAATTCCTTCTTGCCGTCCACAACATCTTTCATCACCTTCCATTTCCAATCGTCAAGAACCCTACGCCGTTTGTCCCAATCTACCATCTGCTGAATCAGTTCCAAAGTGATATCTGTTGACTCGTTAATGGGTGAAACTAATCTATGTTGTGTGGCTGATTCTTGATCTTGTGCTGCAAGAGCATCTGCTTCCTCTAATAGTTCAGGATTATACTGCCATACGGTTTCATATATGGAATATCCTCTTGAAATATCTGTATCTAATAGCTTTCTGTCATTCTTTATCTTATAAGCAATATCGCTTGCTAATGATGCAAAGTGTGAGTGCAGAATGCCTGTTTCCCTGCCCCAACTCTCAATCTTTTTCCATAACGAGAATGGGATGGACCTAATAATACTTTCCTGATGTAATCTGGTCTTTTCAGCATCCTCAGTATCTGTCTTATGGTTGCGTTTAGGCGGATTTTTCTCGTCAATACAATCCTCTTTTATATCCTGTAAATTGTAAGACCAGCAATGTTCCTTCACCATTACCCAGCACTCCTCTTTCTTTGCCCACTCAATATAATGAGACACTGGAGACTTATCGATTATGAACTTATTCACTTGTTTCATCAGCTCATAGATAAAGTCAGACAATGCATCTGAGATGTGTTGATTCTTCCAGATTTTGTACAAATCCAACTTACCATTGGTAATGATATTAAGCAGTGATAAAGTATATGGGACAACTACTTGTTTCAATTCTCCGATTTGATTTCCAGAAACCTTTGTACCATAGCGTTTATCCGCAGCCTTAAATAAGATAGCCTTTGCTACAGCATCCTCAAAGTACGCAACATCAATATGCCTTATCTCTGGCAAATTATAGTTCATAAAACGAGCATAGTTCTTCTCATTACCACGAACTACAATGTGTGGACCGATGACCATTGTTTTACCACTATACACCTCTTGCCAAGCATTGATATATTTTGCCAATTCAACCTTTGTGAATACTTGTTTCTTGGGATATTTAAGATCAAATGCAGCCAATCGAGACTTAGTGAATCCTTCCTTGGAGCGTAATGTCTTGTATTGGCCTCTTGCTCGTTCAAAGAACCAATTGGTCTGCATATTGTTCTCTGGTGTAACAGGCGATAATACAAAACGAGAGAACTTCTCAATCTCAACTAAAGCAGGATTATTAGCAGTAAAGTCTGCATCATTAACCTTGTTTTGGGTATTTGCGTATTGAGATATACGAGATACAATATCGGCATATTGTTCGCTATCTTTGATCACAGACAACTTGACTTGTACATAAATCTGCGATATATCTGCTTTGTCCTTCTTCGCTGTATTAAAAATAGATGCTGTTGTCTGACCTCCATTTACAATCTGAAGGTTACGAATATGTTTAATGTATCTGCCAGTCTCATCTAACTCAATGTAATCTGCAGTAGCAGCTATACCATTGTTGAAGGCAAGGAACATATGAGGCTCTTCATTGATGGTCTTACGAATGCCTTTATTGATTTTGCCTGTAAATTGCAAGAAAGAACGTACATTCTGCTCTAACAATCTAGCTCCATAGTTGTGGTATAGAGTATATAGACACTCTCCGGGTATAATGGCAATGTATGCTTCATAATCTGGGTTGTCTATATTTGCGGCAAGACATGGTATATCATAACTATTGCCATCAAGATTATCAAAGTCTAATTCAATCGGTACCCTAGATTGTTCCGATATCTTATATAGAAAGTTGATATCTATTATGCGATAGAATATTGTATATCCGCTAATAGATTGGCTTGCTGGTATCTCTCCCTTGTACTCTCCGTTTGTAAGAATAAAGGCATTGACGCGAATCAAATTATCTTTGAGTTCTTGGTATGTTGCTAATGTATGTGCAAACTCGAAGATCTCCGAAGACTCGGCAACTTCATTAGCATAGTCATCGTATACTGCTTTACGAAAAAAGTTAGAAATTCTTTTTGCAGCAGTATCAATATCCGCTTTCGGAATAGATTTAATCTCAGATGAGTTACTATATAACGAGATAAACAAATCAACATTCTCGTAGTTCTCAGAGATAGCATATCCATTAATCTTGTGCTGTCCCTTTCGACCAAAGTCGCGTTCATCATAGGCAAGATGTGTATCTTCAGTTTCTCCCGCCTCTGCCAGCATCTCTTGGCAAATGCGAGTGAAAACTTGTTCTTGTGTATCGCCATCCTCATCACCAGATTGCATGGCGATTACCTCTTGCATTAATGATTGGTAAAATTTGATTAACTCGTTCATAACCTCTTTATTCTATTGAATTAAAGTGCGTATTCTCACTAACCATATATTCTGCGCAAGTAGAAACATTGATTGAATACACGGTATTACTAACACCATCTCGCAATTCTGACTCTTTGATACGAGGGAAAGAATCATCTATCACATAAATACTTTCTTTGCGAATCTTATAACAACGCTCTCTGTATAATTCTCGGTGGTGGTCAAAATAACCAGCCTCCATAAGTTTGGCATTAAAGATATTCAGCGCAGCTTTATCATCTGAGAATAAACTCCTTAATTCGTCAACTTTTTCGTTCAATGTTTGTCCATTCATGCGGGATGCCTCAACTGACAAATGATACAAATATAATTTATCTAAGAGTGTTTCATCTAACTGCCTTTCTCCGTTTATCGTAATTTGGTCTGCGTTATTAACGGATATTGTTTTTGCCTCAACAGCCCAATCTTTACCTTGAAAATCTCGCATCGCTTTATCTGCGCCTACCCATATTTTCAATGTGTCAATATACGAAAAGATTCCTCTTAGTACCAACTTATGTAGATACATTAACTCTCCATATAAACCCTGCTGCTCTGTTATACTCAGTCCGTCTGACGCACCTTTTGAAAACATTGTTCTCCACTTTTCAAGTCTATTGAGAACAAGCTTTATTGCCTTTGCTTCCGTTTCACATTTCTCAATAGTCTCAATAAGGTTACCACACAGATACGCAAAAATATCTTCGTTCGTGTCAGAGAATAGTTGTATTGTTAGCAATCTATTTGGCTGATACGAAGTGTCTAAAAATAGCTGTACAGACAGCTCTTTCAAATTGCAGAAAGAATCAATAGATAGTTTAAGTTTACTATCACAAGAGAAGGCTATACCACATATATTTTCGGGGTATTTATATGTTGCAAACACCTTAAGTGGAGAACTACTTGGGAGTAATCTCTTAACTAATCCTACACTTTTCTCTTGGGACATAATCTCCCATAGTGATGATATATTATTATGCTTCTGCATAGACATTATCATTATTTTCGTCAAACATATCCTCGGTCTCAACAAAATCTCCCACTTGATTTACCACATATGATACAGCATGATTTGTTTCGCTTCCCGGGAAAGAAATAGCTAATCCGATAAATGGTTCATCAGAGGCACTATATTGCACTGTCCCCTCTAAAATATTTCCTGCCTTATCCAATACATTTGAACATTTTGGATTGAGGGGGTAAATGATCAGTAGTGGATTCTGCTTTGATCTAAACTCTTGGCGCACAATATCTGGAGCAGGGTATGTCTTATCCCACTCTTTGCCGGCATCTTTTTTACGTTCTTTAGTTACTTTTAAAGCAGACGAAAGAATAGTCGATTCAAGATCAATAAATTCATCACATTGATTACCTACGATGTGATTCTTACGAATATAATACGTATTCACATCGCTGATGTCTTCTGCTCGATTACGAACGAAACATCCTACTTTAAGACCATTAGAGAATTGATGTGTCGACTCTGCACCATCCCCTTTACTCATTAAAGCTACACTCCAAGATGTAAGTTCTCCAACGCCATTTAAGGCTGTTATATATTCACAAATGCGATCCAATGGTACCTTCGTCAATGATTTAGGCAACTTAAATTGCATTAAGTAATCACATATTGTCTCTGCTGATACATTGGTCCATAAATGGTTCTTGTCAATCGCATTTCCTTTGCCTAACTTACACAAGAAATCATCTGTTGCCACCAGATTAATTCTTTTATCACCCTTTCCGCGCAATAGTTGATATGTTTCGATAAGGCGCCCAGCCCAAGACACTTTTAGTTCCTTAGTATAGCGCATCTTAGTAACAGATGTAATCTGCAATTGTCCAGGGTGAGAACGAACTTTAAGAGCGTAGTTTTCTGGTGTGCCGCCCGATTCCGCAAGGTACTTAAACTCCTCTCTCAGCTCTTCGCTGGCTAATGTAATATGTCGATACCATTCGTTCAACTCATTGCTTGTAAATAATCGGCATAGGTCAACATAGCCAGGGCGATATCCAAACCAACGGCCCATTTGCATCAATGTATCATACATTTTTGAAGCACGCAAAAAATAGCTGACAGACAATCCTTCGAGAGTTAGTCCTCGCGATAGTTTATCGCCACCGATAGCTATGACCGATATGCCATTCTTCTCATTCTCGTAATAAGTTAGACTATCACCCGAAGATCCATTGATAGATTTAACCTCAATCTTTTGAACAGCATGATACAAGAAGGGCTGGATTTCCTCCCAAGTATGTTGTTTGATTTGTGAATCAATGTTGTAATAACTTTTCGAGCTAAGAATCTCCTCGGTAATGGTTGTGTATGATTTGTAATCAACATTATCTTCTTCGAAGATTCTGCGGAACTCCTCCATAATTGATGGATCATTAGCTTCTATCTCGCTCTTATAATATCTGAATTGCTGCTCAACAATATCCTTGATATGATTCTGCCATGACTGGAAGCGTGTGATGTGAATCAACATTGAGTTGTGCTTCTTTTCTTGACCACGCGCTGCACGAATTGCACAAGTAATGATAAAGCATTTGATTGCCGTTTTCAAAGATTCGGGCATATCATAAATAGACGGCATATCGTCATCCTTGCGGTGCTTAGGTGGCACAAAATAATCGCTATCATCTACGGTATTGACAATAGGTAGCAAGTCGTCATTTTCATCAGGAATGGCCGATGTCCCAAAGACCTTCTCAGGCCCGATATAATTATCTGGGGCAGGAAGATTGATTATAAAATCTCTTGGGAATAAATCACTATCGTCTAACGGAATAAAAATGTTTGCAAACGGCGTAGCAGTATATCCCACATAAGCCGAACGATTGAACAAGCCAAGTATATCTCGTATATAGCCATTGATACGAGTTGGATGCTTATCGGCCTTGTTGGTATTCACAGACGCATTATCCGCCTCATCATCAATTAGCAACATAGATTTTACGGAGATTTTCCCAGCCGCAGTATGCGTTTTTAGCCAATCACGCAGATTCTTTAAAACGGAAGAATTCTTTTTTACTACCAAAACAATAGGCTGTGGTACATAAAAGTTGAAACCAGCAGTATTGGCTGCTCGCTTTGTGAAATCACCAGTATCAAGACTAGTTGTATATGAATGGGCAATAGCATCATCAAATCCAGGGATGCGGCCAACACCCATTTTGATGGTTTGATTAAGGGTAAACGCTCTAGTATTTTGTGTGTCAAACCCCAAAAATCCTTCATCTAAACGCGTCTGTGTTTGGCTACGAAGATTATTGTGGATACCAGCTAACACTATTATAAGATTGAAACCAGCATCCGCTGCCTTACATACTAAACCTGTATAGTTTGCAGTCTTTCCAGATTGCACTTGACCTACAACTAAGCCTTTTTTACTAATTATTATATCCTCTTGTTGCGGATTAAACAACTTGTCTAAGACCTTATCTGTTAATTCATCCAAATGAGAGATGACACTTGGTGCAAAAGATTTCTTTTCTGCTAAATACTTCTTATATCGTGTCCAAAAGCTCCATTTAGATAGTTGAGCGGCCTTGAATGCCTTCAACCAAGGTTCACGGCGCTCCTTACCTTCCAGAATCTGGAATGTGTCTACCTTTGTAGTGTACAGAGATAATAACATCTCTTTAAGGATAGATTGATCAATATCCTTAAATAATGGCATATATGTGATATTTGTAATAGCAGCCTCGATCTCGTTGATTTCGGGTGTGGTTTTTTCACCTATAAGTTTTCTACAAATATCTACAGCTTGGGTAAGTAGTTCACTCATACCAAATCTTCAATTAAGTTCTCGTAATCATTAAAAGGCTCCATCTGCTTCAATGATGAACGTGCTTGTTCTGGAGTCAATCCATCCGCAAGTTGATTCTGATATATTTGTTCCATCATAGACTTTACAATAGAAATATCTATATCAGAGTATGGTTGCTTCTGTGTATCTTCATCCTTCGCTTCTCGAGCATAAATAGTCTTTGTTGGTATTGACTCTTCAATAAATTTCAGCAATACTTCTATGGCCCGATCTGGGTTCTCTTGTGCCATCATTTTTACACTCTTAATCATTGAGTGCTCTCGATTAACAACAAAATACCATTTATCATCCTTCTTCTTCTCAGACCACAATGTCTGAAAATCTTGACCAGCTCGGCGTCTTAAGATTCTTCCCCTATGTTTGTATACCTCTAAACCTATTCCACAAGCCTGCTTTGCATAAGCCTCTAATTGTTGACGACAGCCAACAGGTGGATATGCCTTCGATTTCTTGATATCAATCTGCCAATCAGAGTCTACACTATTAGGAAGATCAATCTGTATTCTTACAAGTTTGTAAGACTCTTCCTTTCGTATTAAGCCCAACCAATCTCCCGCCAATAGCAAACGATCTCCTCGATATACATAAAAGCCTTGGTGTGCTGAGAATCCATACATTCCCTCGGCATTCTTAAATGCTGCTTCCGATGAAAAGTTGTTTTTATGTGGCAAGATATAGCCCTTCACGGTAACATTTTCGCCTATATATTCAGTTGGTCTAATTTGCACCTTACTCTCATTTGGACAGAATGGATTCCAAGGCTCTATTTCGTGACCACACCAGAATAATTTTATGGTTTTATTCTCCATAAAACGATGGAATGTCATTGATAAATGCCTTTTAACCTTATCAAAAGCCTCTGAGAATTTTCTTTTTGCATTCTCATCATCCTCTCTCGTTGCTGAAGGAATTACACGATCCAAATGTGACCATATAACAATCGTTCCTCTGGCGATATCGTCTAATGCGTTTAGGTATTCATCGGGAGCCCACTTTATCAATTCCCACTTATCACTTTGAGCAACATAATCCAAGCTCCATGTCCAATACGAAACAGCACCGCCATCCTGTTTGCTCATCACGGTAAGATTACGGCATTGAGAGAATGAAGCAGTTTTTAATCCTAAACCGAATCGTCCAAGATCTGTAAGCGAACGCTCTTCCAAAGGGTTTTGTGCGCCAGGTCGCATTGCTTGAATAATCTCATCATTAGACATTCCATAACCATCATCCTTAATGGTTATGATAGATTCCCCTCCCTTCCAAACACGATTGATATAGATGTTTTTTGCTTCTGCCGAAATGGAGTTGTCAATAATATCCGCAACAGCAGTCTCCAAACTATAACCTATAGCTCGGAATGTTTCAATCATTGCAGCTGCTCCTGGAACAGCTGAAGCCGTTTGAATATTTGAGAAATCAATATGCATATTACAACTTCTTCTTTATTGCGTCTGCTATCTTTTGAGCCAATATCACAGGTACAGCATTACCAATCTGCATCAAAGCGGAAGTGCGGCTACCTTCAAAGTAATAATCATCTGGGAACGATTGTAAACGAGCAGCCTCACGCACTGTGATAGATCTTACATTATCCATTGTTGGATTGGGAGTTGGATAGATGTAATAGTGACCATCCATAGCGATATGCGCCACCACGGTATGAGAACATCCATCTGGATCAACTACACTAAATCGATTGAGGAATGTCTCTTTATTTTTGTGTTTTTGTAACCTAGTAGGCAGTTTTGCGTAATTTAATCGTTGCTTGCCATCTTTCCACATCTCAACAGCAATCTTGTATATCTCTCGGTCATTATCATTAGTTGGACGAGCTAAATGTTGTGTTGTAAAATCTAACACGCCTCTTATGCCAGACTTGTCAAGATACTCCATTTCAGATAAAGGTCTTGTGTACGAAATAGGTTCGCACAACTTTCCTTCCCCAGCTTTTCGGATGGGCAAATCTGAGAATAGGTCATTCATCACGGTGTATGGCATACTCTCTTTTGCCAACTCTGGATAACCAAACTTATCAGATGTATTCCTCTTCCAACCGACAATGATAACTCGTTGCCTATTCTGAAGCACACCATGTTCAGATGCTATTTGCACTTTGGCATCCATATCATATCCAAGTTCATCAACGAGTTTCTTTAAGTCGGCAAAAGGCTCTCCTCGTTTCGCTGTAATAATGCCTAAGACATTTTCAAAGACAAACATTTTAGGCTGATATCTCTCTAAAAATTGCACATAGTATTTGTACAATTCATTACGAGGATCTTCTTCAACAGCTTTACCCATACGAGCACGACCCGCTACAGAATATGCCTGACAAGGAGGACCTCCAATAATTATATCAACGGTTTTGTCTCCTTTGAGTGAGTCAACTTTTTCAAAAATACCATTGATGGTATCTTCACCGATGGTTGCACATATTGCTGCATCTGTTACCTCTGATGGAACCTGAGCCCATAGGACGGATCCGTCTGTTCCCTCTTTCTTATTTTTAAGATAATCTTCGTAAATAGATAATTGCCCGTGGTTTTGTAAATAGTGGAAGGCTGATCTAGTCTTCAATGTATTGCACGCATCTTGTTTCATCTCAATGTGTGCAATTGGCGTAAAACCAGCTCTAACAAAACCTTCTGAAAGTCCACCTGCACCAGCAAAAAGGTCGATAAAAGTATATGGTTTCTTCTTAGTCATTTCTTTATGGTTGCAATATTACAGACAAAGTTAAATAAAATTTGGTACATAATGGTCTTTTTCAAGATAAAAAGGCTTGTAATGGGCTGATGATTTGTAAACTATGACGAAAGAAAAGGGTTGGAATCACCGCAAGATATACACTGCCTTATCGCTATACCTATCGAGGGTAAAATGCAGGGTGCTGAGGGAGCTGGTGTTGTCGAATTGCGTGAAATAGACCTCGTCGGCGAGGCCAGCGGCGCCCCAATTGCGTTGTAGGGCGGAGTTCCAGCTATGGCGCGTGTAGCCACGAAACGAAATAAACAGCAGATTCCCCTCGTCAAAAGCCGTTTGCAGGGGTGGCGGAACCTTCTTATAAAGTGCTCGGCCGAGTGCGAAAATCACGGGGTGCTTACGTTCAAGCAGGTAATTCAAAATCTCTTTTTCGAGTGGGGAGTGAAAGCCGCTGATGACGACTTTGTCGGTTTGGCAGATTGATTCTGCCCATTGCAGCGCCAATTGCGTGTCGTGTGGCGTTGCTTTACGCGAAGCGAAGAATGCCACCAACTTTCTGTCAAGCAAGTCCTTATTTCCGGATAAGTCCATAAAAAAGCGCAGGCGCTGTATTAACTTACCCAACATCTAGGCCTTGGCTGCCCCTTCGAGAATAAGCAACACAAACGCCCACGCCGGAGATATATCGCATATACCGAGCCAGTCGGTAGTAGGATATACAACCTTGCGTGGACATTTTGTTGTCGATCTTCTCGAATGTCTTAACCGCCAAGTTTAGATGTTGAAGAATCGTCAAAAAATATCCAATCAAATATGTACGGCTCAACGGCAAAAGCCATAAGCCATTACAAAGATATAGAAAATTTTTGAGAAAGCGTGAATTTATGAAAAACTCTTGTGTTGGAATTTTGTATCTTTGCACTATATCGCCAGATTTCGGGTGCACACATAGTGGGTTTCTAACTGTGTGAATTGCGAGTGGAGAGAAAAAGTTTCAGCTTTTTCTCTTTTTTATTGCCAATTGTCATAAGTTGTCAAAAACTCAGGATTACTTTGTCGCAAAGTAATCCTTAAATATTTTTGTTATGTCACTTTGGGATTGGCTGCTTGCAGCGTGGATTTATGAGGAGTTGTTCGATGATGACTCGGACACCACCTCGCACGACAACACTCGCGACTATGATTCGTCATATTACTACGATGACTATGAGGAGGATTATTGATGATTCTCTACTCTTTGTATTGAAATTATGTTTAACTTTGAGGTGAATTACGATAGTACTTACATCACAAAGCTATAATAGTTAATTTTTCAATTTTATATGAAGACAAGTTCAAAAGGTTATCAAATTAAAGTACCTGTCTATGTTTCTGAGAAGATGGAGAGGGACAATAATGGTGTAATATTCCCTACTTCAAGTAGCAGTTTAATAGATGATGCCAAGGCATTAATAAGAACATATAATTCTAATCCAGGAGCCACATTAACGAGTAACAAACGAAATAAAACGACTACTATAGGAATTAAATCCATAGATGTTGAGGATATTTCCTTTAACGAAGATGCATGTTTGTTATTAAGAGTAACTGCATACAAAACAAACCTAATAGATGGATATTATCAAAGTGCTAGCGAGGAAGAGCAAAAGATAAGATTCAAGGAGCAGGATAAAATTTGTAGTGATACTTATTGCTTTATTTTGTATCCTCTTTTAAATACACAGGCTGAAGACGGATTAAAATTTGATGTATATTGGCATATATTCATATATGAAGATCCATCAAAAACCAATGATGAAATGTCAAGAATTGCTCGTTTAATAATGGGTAAAATTCTCAAGACTCCAATAAAAAACATAAAATCAGAAAAAATGCTTGCAGACATACGAAAGTATGGGCTAATTTCAGAGGTTGAAATATGCCTTTCTGTGGAAGAAGATGACGACCAAGGTATTCCTGAGTACATTCGTAATTATAAATTTTCAAGTAAACTCAAACAAGAAAAGAAAATTAAACTATCTAATATGTCAGCAGATGACGCCATAAGTGCTTTTGAGGATGAAAGTTTCACGGATAATTATTCAAGACGTCAAATAAAATTTGCAACTCACAATAAAAGAGTGTTTTCAATAGTGCAAGAATTTAAGGACAAAATGTCTTCTGCATTAGAAGATAGTTTTAATTACTCTATAGATATTAATGAGGATGATATAAAAGACGGCACTATATTTAAAACTGAAATAATTAAACGAAATGTGGAGGGAATTTTTACAAGATATATGTCAGACTGCAATGATAAGTGATAATCTTTACCAAGATTATTTATCTTTTTGTTTTGCCATAGCCACAACTATATTCGCCTCTGGAATATCAATATTAACACTCTCTATAGCATTTATTGCAAGTAAGAGGGATGAGTTGCAACGACTCATGTTAGACTGTCAACAAGGAGGCATATCGCTTACTTTGGCTAAGCATATTTCTGCTGCTCAACGATACATAAAAACTATGAAGAAAATTACACATACAGCCTTGTATGCAATGATAGTATCAATTGTAGCAGTCATATTGTATGTGATTTTTAGAATTTTACCAACAACAATATGTATACACTTTTTGGGTATAAGTATAATAATATCGATCATTTTGTTAGGTGTATGTATTTCAACACTTATTAAATGGCTCCTTAAGGCTTTATAGGATAAATCCGTATTCTGTGTATTGATATATAGATAGTATGGATATGATGATCGACCACCTTTTACTCCCATTGATTTGCGAGCGTTTCTTGACGGATGCGCGGTATCGAGAGGGGCATCTGCGAGTGGTGAATGCGCTGCCTGAAAGGCGTGTGTTGGGGCTTCATTCGCCCGAGATTAAGCAGGTCGCAAAGCAACTTTCGCGCGAGGGTGGCGAGGTTGTTATGCCCGATGGAACGCACCGAATTTGCACCAATGGAGCCGAGGTTATTCGTGCGTTTGAGGCAGTGCCGAGCGAGAGTCTGTGCTACGAGGAGACCGTCATTTGGGGTTATCTCATCAACCTCGAAAAGTGTTCGCTCGATGAGCGGTTGGCGATGCTTGGTCGCTATGTACCCGTGCTGGATAATTGGGCGGTGTGCGACTCCTACTGCGCTCACGCCAAGTGGATGGCTCGTGCCGACAAGGCGACTCTGTGGGCGTTCTTGGAGCATTGGTTTGACTCCGAGCGCGAGTTTGAGGTGCGCTTTGCGGTGGTCGTTTCGATGTGCTACTTCCTAAACGAAGAGTGGCTCGACAAGGTTTTTGAGCGCATCAATCGGCTCGATTTCGGGCGCATAAAGTCAAAGTATAAAACCGTCAAAGGCAAGCCGAAAGTTGCGCAACAGGGCACCGTGCAGGGTGCAGAGCCGTACTATGTGCGAATGGGTGTGGCGTGGCTGTTGGCAACTGCATTGGCGAAGTTCCCCGAACCAACAAGAGCCTTTGTCCGCTCGTCGAAACTGCCTGCTGATGTGATAAAACTCTATATCCGCAAGGCCCGCGAGTCGTTCCGCACACGCACGGTCGAGGCGTTGTAGTACCCCAACCGTGCGGCACAGAAATTAAATCACTCGTTTACAACGTCAGAACCTTCTTGATAGTCACCGTGACATCAAAGTTATTCATTCGCAGGATGTCTGGGATTGAATATGGGTGGTAGGCGTTGAGGCTGTGGATGGCGAAGCAGATGTTGATGTACTTGAACCTATCCGCCTTTGGTTGCCAATCCTCGTAGGCAGTCTCCCATTTGCCATTGTCAAAGTCGTTAACAAGGTCTGACGCTCTTACGAAATCGGCGCATTTGATGGGGAGATATCCCTGATCAAACAGCATATCGATAACCGGGTGAATTTTGGCAAAATCAGAGCCAAAATACTCGTCGTTCTCCATCTGCAAAATGGCACTGGCAGCATTTGGATTATAGTTAAGGCGCCCCTCAACCTCGAAGTTGCCATCAACGAAAATTTTTGATGCATCCTCATTTACAATCGCCACACGCTCGTGCATTTGGCGTGTGACAGCTTTCAACTGGTCGTTCAGTTTATCCATACGCATAACCTCATTGGGTGTCGCCTGAAACAACGCATCCAAAGTATCCTTGCGCTCCTCAATAAGTTTTGCAAGATACGCACCCTTATCATCGGACACGCAGCGAGCCGCACCATCGTCTGTGAGGGCAAGGATTTCGCTCTCAATTTTCTCTACCTTCTCCTTAAGGAACTCCTTTGTCTCATAAAATAGTTTTTTCATACCTTTTTGTTTTTATGGCTGGGTGTTATGCCCAACCGGATTTGTAATCGATTATCACTTTAAGAGTAGAGGGTGTTTCTGGAAAAGGTTTGAAGAAGAGCTGGAGATATGTGTTATTTTGAAAAATTTCGAATTGTGCTTTGGATATGCCCTTTTGAGCAAATGGTTAGTTCTCCTATCGGCTCAAATGTACCAAGAGTATTATAATATAGTTTAAGACGATAATACATACACTAATACTTTTTTCTTTGAAGCAAAGAAAAAAGGTATTCAAAAAAGAAACAAAAGGATTGGGAGCATCCGCCTGTGGCGTCTGATCTGTTTTTAGAAAACAAAGAGATACTGGAAGAAGGGATTAAGGGGAACATATATAGGAGACCTATTTCCTCAGTATCAATAAAATAAAAGATAATACTACTATATATACAAACTCACATCATTACACATCGCATTTCTTGCCCGGTCTGGTTTTGCCGGGCGTTGGCTACACACAACAAACCCCATCGATCGTGAAAGTCGATGGGGCCCGTTGCTTGTATTTTAAAATGACCGCTGTATTATAGCGTATAGCGAAGGAATACTACTCCCTCTATTCCAATGCGTGTTTCTTCCTCCACTCATCGAGCATATTGGAGTCCAAATCAACAAGCGACACAACGCTACTGCCGCCGAACATATCATCGCAAAACTGGCGGGCCTGCATTGTTGACTTAAAACTATCAAGAACGAGAACCAACTTCTCGTATAACTTAGTATCAATGCCAAAGTCGATATTGCCATCGCTCGTTATAACTTTGATAAGCAGCTTCATCTTTGTGAATTTCTCCACATACTTCTTAAATAGTCGCTTACCTATCGCCATTCGCATCATATGATATTGCTGGCTGTGGGTTGTGTTGTAGCCCATTCGACAGAGTGCTGTCATCTGCTCCATATAGAGTATAAAGATAACCTCTGCCGGATCGAAGGCTCCGACAAGTGCTGCATAACACTTGAAGAAGCGGAGTGCTGGTGTCTTTTTCATAGTTCTCAGTTGTTATATTTGACTGTTCTGAGGGATAAATGTAACAACAAAAAAGACACGAGCTACACCCGTAATCAATTAGTTATTAACACAGTAGGTGATTTCCGCGCTCTTTTCTCTGTTCACTTAAAATTCTTGTTACTCGCTGACTAATAGGCTATAAGAGGCGATTTGCTCTGTCAGTATTTGAAATGTTGATAACTTTTTTTCTTACACTGAATCTGCAACTTGGTTTGCTGTCCTGAAATGGCTCCAAAGAGTGCCAAAAAATGCGAAAATCGAAGATTTGCTGCTCATATCAGCATCAAAAAGTATCATTTGGGAAAAATGACGAGTTCGCCACTATGCACAAATGTACCAGTAGTATTATATATAGGGATTATACAACTTCGTTTATACGATAACTTATTCTTTTCTTCGGAGAAAAGAATCAAAAGAGTTACTGCTTAAGGAGACGGCTTCGCCTCTCAATGGATTTTTTTATTTTGATTTTCTGGGAGAAAGAGGGTTTAAGGGGAACATATATAGATGCCTACTTCCTCAGTATCAATTAAAAAAATAAAATTCTTTATATATACATTACCACATCGACACGCAACCAACCGAATCCCATTTCGCCGACCACACTCCTCCAGCCCACTTGGACCACGGCACAACCTTGTCTACCATCTTTGCATCGTATTCCTATTCTTCTTAAAATCCTACCCACACGAACTTCTGACCGATTGTGAGAATTTCTCACTATTGGCTTGCGCTTATGCGACATAGGTTGTTTCTCGTGTTTTTATCGCTATTGACAAAAGAAAAGGCAGGTCTTTCAAACCAGCCTTCATTCGTTTACGATCATATACCTTCTTTGATTTGTGAATTGCGTGTTGACGACTTGGCCAACCGTGCTCAGCAATCTCTTCATCGCGGCTCGCCTTCCGGTTTGCTTTGATGTAATCCATTTGTGTAATCTTCATCTTTTTCATCATCACAGTGCTCTTAATGTAAAAGCTTCAGTATAATTGATATAACGCGATGTATCCTTAAATTTAATCCATGCATCCTCCTTATGACTTAATTCGGAGAGTTGATTCGCTGTTTTATTACCAAACTTATATATTATCTCATCCAAAATAGTTAATTCTTCTGGTGAGAAAGCCGTTAAATCAGGAGCCATCTTTGATGTTAATTTCTCTCCCGAATCACCAGATGCAAAAGACACTATCTCAAAATCTATATCCTCTATTGATCCATACACAACATTCCATTTTTCAGGAACAGGACCATATTGTATCGCCTTGTACGACAAACCTGTCATACCCACTCCACTTCTCTTATAACTGCAAAAATCGGCATAGAATAATAATTTATTCATCTTAGTGGTAAAGACACCACCTAGCTTGTCGATAAAATAAAGCAATATGTTCTTAATTTTACTTTGAGATTGCGGGGCATAACCAGTAATAGAGGAACGTTTTACCATGTTGTAAATACGAACGACTGGAGTATCTTCAATACGCTTGATTGCTTGCTCTAGTTTGTCGCAAATCTTTGCAAAGTCTTGAGCCGAAAATTGATTTTCTGCATTATGCACATATGTTGAAAACACCATCGGGCTCATAATACTTTTCAGTGTTTTACCAATAGCTTCACTTGGTATCTCTCCATTTTCATACAAACGATACTGGTTTGCACCAAGACCCAAGATCTCAGACATTTTAGACGCAGACAAACCATATAACTCTCTTATTGCTCTGATCTCATCAGGGAATGGAATGCCATACTTCGTTCTATACTGGTTATAAACCTGACTGATGTTTATTTCATCTAGTTCTGTTGTCGTAAACTGCTCTTGAGTATCAACACAAACATAGAATTGAGCAACATAGATAAACTTTTCCTTGCGGAAAACAAGTTCACGTTGTTCCTGACACAATTTAACCTCACCACCAGTAAATGGACTAATCATACTCTTTAATTCTTAAAAGGATAACTCATCTTATGTTCTGCTTTGTGAAAAGAGATGCAGATCGTTCTACTATTCGGTAAGCCTAATGAGATTTTAATATATACCTCATTGCCTTTTACGTCTTTACCGAACACCCACAAATCTCCACAGTTATTGAGAGTGTTTACAATTGGCCCCTCCGAATAATCCTCAACAGTTATAGTTTTTATGACTTCCAATCTATAATTAGGGGTTATTTCCAATTCAGCCAATGCTTGAGTATTCTTGCCGCGGTCATCTCTAAAGATGATATCATATATTTTGAGCTTTTCGTGAAACTGATTTAAAAATTGTTCAACTTCAGTTCATGTAGCCATATTTATCAAATTTTGTGCAAAGATACGAAATTAAAATACCTTTGTCAAGTATTTTTGCCAAAAATTCAACTTTATCGTTGAAATTACAGCCATTTATAGGTCGATAGTAAGGGGAAACACCGAAATTCAGATACATATACAGTCAAATACTGTCGATGTGGAATTTAATGCTAATATTAGCAACAGACTATACACATATGGGAGATTGACGAGAACACCCCTATAAACAAATGTACCATGAGTATTATATATTAGGGAATTATACTACTACGTTTATACAATACTCTTTCTTTTCTATGAGAAAAGAAACAAAAGAAATAAAAGAAGTTAGCAGACGCCTACGCCGTCTGTCAACTTTTTCTTATTTTTATTTTGATTTCTGAGAGAAGGAAGGACAAAACGGGACATAGATAACCCCCATTTCCTCAGTATATCAAAAAAACAAAAATATATCCTTCTATATACATACATCACCACATGGACACACAACCAACGACATCCCATTTCGCCGACCGCACGCCTCTGCCTCGCTTGGCGATTACTATACACCGTACTGTTTTGAATAATTTGTTTGTAACTTTTTTCTGTCTTGTAAACTCTTTGATATAAAACGCTCTAAACTGCACAAAAAAATCACTCTTCCGAAATGACACCTATTCTCTGTTCGCTTTTGTGTAGTCGCTTGAGTATTAAAATATTACCTTTTAAGAAGTAATATGGCATTGACCACAAGAACGATAATTGTGTAAACTAATCGATACAAACCAACTCTATGCGCTAACTGTTCTCTGTACATGTTCTGAGACCGAATTTATGAACAGTGGGAATAACAGTGTTTATTTGTGATTTTTCCCGAACAGCACGTAATCTAATGTTGATTTGCCCAATGCTTTATATCTAGCTGACTATACGACAATTACAATGTTTACTATGTCCAGAAGTAAACATTGTGTGTACTCGTTTTGTACAAAGATTTCTGCGTTTTTCTCTCCCATAAATCGCACAAAAAATTCCCCCAAATTTCAGACTCAAAAATCATAACCTTTTATACAAATACAACCCCGACTTTTGCGGACTTTGCAAAAACTAATAAGGACCTTGCGTTATCTTTATTATTTTCAGTATCTTTGTAATGGTTACAATTACTAACAACTTATTACGAATGAAAACCGATAGATGTATTAAGAATTTTTGCGTATTCATACTTATTGTATTTGCATACCTGTTGTTTAAGAAGCCGATATTGGCATTTTTTGATAGCAGAGTTCTTCCCATACTTTCCAATGTTCAATTTTCCACATTGACTCATATAGTCTTCGCTATAATCTGTTGTATTATATGTTTCTATATTTGTAGGATATGTAAGCGAAAGTATAATATGTCAAGCATAGCTATTTGTTATGCGATGTTAGCCTTAGCTATTTATGCTGAACATCGTGTTTGGGGTTCATATTGCGCTACTCCAAATTTATTTTATGGCATTGGATATATGGATATTCTAATGTTGCTTTTAGGAATATCTGTAATCATTTTGATAAGCATCAAATACTTCCCCAAAAAGGTTAATCAAAACTTAAATAATACTGAAAGTAGTTTCATTTTAGACTATCCTATTGAAGCGGAGAGTGAAGATCTGTTGAATTACACCTCTAGTGCCCATACATTGGCTGAAAAGATAAAAAATATTGATGCCAAACATTCTTGCAGCATTGGCCTTATAGCTCCATGGGGAATGGGCAAAACTTCTTACCTTAACATTCTTAAAAATTGTTTTGATGACGAATCTTGCATTGTATTGAAATTTAACCCTCGCCATTCGATTTCTTCAGATAATATTCAATCAGATTTTTTCAACTTGTTATTTTCAACCTTAGGTCAATATGATAGCCGATTCAATTCTTCATTTAAAAACTATCTCAAGGCAATTAATATTATTGTAGATGACCACCTTATGAACAAGGTATTAAATGTACATAAGATTTGGGATAAAGGAGCTGAAAAAGAAGAAGTAAACGATGCAATACAGCATATTAATAAAAGAATTATTGTCTTTATCGACGACTTTGACAGGTTGCTTCGTGATGAAATTATTGAGGTGTTTAAGTTAATTGATGGTAACGCGTCATTTACAAACTTAATATTCATATCCGCATACGACAAAGAGTATATTAATACGATTATAGAGTGTGCCCATTCTCAATATCATTCATTCGCAGATAAATTTTTCACCATTGAAGTACATTTACCCATTCGACCATATGCGGCAACATACAACTATTTGTTAGATAATATTTCAAAGTTATTGAATATTTCTAATGAAGCTAAAGAAGAATACAATAGTATAATTGGTCCTAATCTTGATATTGTTCAACGATATCTACCAACTATAAGAGATGTAAAACGATTCTTAAATATATTTATTCCACGCTTCACAATGTTGAGAGAAGAGGTAGAGTTCAAAGACTATTTCTTCCTTTCATTGATTAGATATCGATTCATAAACGAATATCATAATCTTAGGGATGGGCTATATACTGATATTGACATCAAAAAGGGATTCAATCAATTTTATGTTAAAGATGGAGTGTCGTGTCAATCTATTGATGTGTTAAATATTCTTTTCTCAGAGAATATGAGATTTCGTAGTATAAATAATAGGACTGCTTTTAATATCTATTTCTATGAATCTGTTGTTGCTGGATTAAGGATAGAAGATATGAAACAAATGTTCATTCTCCCTAATTTAAAAGAAGTATATGATTATATTGACAATGTGTACGAAGAGAATAAGTTCACTGATTTATTGGCATATATCGAGAGTGTTAATATTGTGGGGTTCAATGATTCTTCTGCATTTGAACGATATATTGATGTTGTAATGTATATACTTGGTACTAATAGAGGTAATTTATACACAAATATTGCAGCATTTGGACTTATATACAAAAGATCTGCCGAACAAGTGAGCGAGAAATATAATATTCAAGAAGGTGAATATAAAGAACTGTTGATTAAGAAACTGCATGGTAATTACCCTTATTACCCTTATCAGCTCGTAAGAGATTACTTATTTGCATTATTAAGGAATGAAATCAGAGAAGAGACCTTATTAAATGTTGATGAGATTATTACAATCGCCAAAGAATCATTGTGTCAATTATGCGAGAAGGATCCAATAGTATCACAGCAACATTTAAGAATGCTGTATAATTGTGTTAGCAAGGTTGATGTCAATACAGACAAGGTTACATTAGATGATGATGTGTGTAAATTTGTAGGCAAACAAATAAAAGCTAATCCAATACCGTATTTTGAGAATTTTGTTCGATTGGGCGGGGTGTCCTCCAGCTCAGATTTTAACACTATCGCATGCGAACCATTTTGGGAACAAATATTTGGTAACGCATCAGATTTTAATAGCTACATAGAGGGATTAACTGAAAAAGAGGTGCCTAATATTTTGCGTGTGAAGAATTTCTGGAAGTTATACAAGGCCAATGACTATGCGCCTATAGAATACAATAATCAAGGCTCGGTGCAAGCAAAAATAGACAATGATCTGCAAGAAGAGGTTAAGAAGCTAAATATACTGATAGACATTGAGAAAGATTTTAATGATTTGTACTCTGATAGCAAGTCTTCACTGCCAAGCGAAAAGTCTGTATATATTGCACAATATAATCGTTGTTTAACCGCAATAGACAATATTGGTTTATATGTAAAGTTCACAGGACATTTAAGAGCTCGGATATCCCAAGCTATATCTGAAATAGAAAAAGGTTAATATCGTGAAGTCTGTATGAGTTTTAAAGTACAGATAGCGTTGTAGTTACCACCACACCCGTACAGTTTCCTGCGACATTAGAGACCATAATCGTTCCCAAACATTAGAAATTATATACTTTAGTATATAGCCTAATCATCTGAAGATTAAAGCGTAAAATCTTTGGAAATAGCGCATCAAATCACTATCTTTGCACTCCCGATATGGGATAAAATAGAAACTAAAATGCAGCAGAATAGAATGCACATATTGCTTACGACTATTGGTCGAGTTCAGGGCGTAAAACGCTTTGAAGATGTTCTGTGTGCGCCTATTTCAAGCGTTGAAACAGCAGATTCTATCGGGAATACTATCCAACTGAAACATACTCGAACACGGATATAATAGATGCAGATATCCGAGTTATGAGAATAGATAAGAATCGTTGGAAAGTTCCTCACTTTTCAACGATTTTTGTTTATACCCATTGGTGATGCCAAACCTCTCCATCTATTCCGTCCAATGGCAATAATAAGTGAATTATTAACAACGCAGTGATGCGGTAAACAATGAAATTATGAACTACAAATTTGATGGAGATAGGGTGTTCTTTACATCCGACACTCACTTCTACCACGCCAATATTATCAACTTTTGTGGTAGGCCATTTAAGAATGTGGAGGTTATGAACGAAACACTCATAGCCAACTGGAATAGCGTAGTCGGCCCTGACGATATTGTGTTTCATCTCGGCGACTTTTGTTTGGGTGGCTCCGCAGAGTGGACCAATATCCTGAATAGGCTTAATGGTAAGATTTATCTAATTGTTGGCAACCACGACATCAAGAATCTGAGGCAAAGATATTATAGCCGATTTGAGCATATCGCAATGCAGATGCACATCGAGGTTGGGAAGCAGAAGATATATCTCAACCACTGCCCCTTCTTGTGCTATGGTGGGGCATATCGAGATACTTGGCAACTATTCGGTCATGTGCACACCAGCAAGCAAAATACAGGCATAGATGCACCACGACTGCATATGCTATTCCCGACACAATATGATGTTGGAGTGGATAACAACAACTTTACACCTGTCTCATTTGAGCAGGTAAAGAGGATAATAGAAAGACAAGTAGAACAATTTAATAAAAACAAAAGAGATGGAAACTAACAACACACAAGTTACATTCAACAAGCAACTATTTATCGATTTGGCGAACGAACATGGAGTAAATACTTCACATATTGAGATGCTGTCAAATATGCACCATCACGAGGTTGTTGTGAATGGAAGGATGCTCGATATGTTGGTTGATCTGCAAGACCTGTGTGAGCAATTTGAGGCAATGGGCGATGATGAATTTAGAGGCTTTTATATTGAGCTACCTCGTCCTACGCCCAGGCAGTGGGGAGATTGCGAGAAGGAGATTGCGGACGGTGAATACGCAAGCGAAGCCGAGTACCTTGAAGATTGGGAAATGTATAATCCGATGCCGACTCGCTGGTATCATATGGGTATTGGCAGATACGAGAAGTATAGATGGCTGAAATTTACTGACAGAAAGAGCACATATGCTCTTATTGCCAATAGTCCGTTATACATGGATCATAATGATAGCGAAACGCACAGCTCGTGGTTTGAGGAGGAGTTGACAAAGATTTTTGCATACTTAAAGAGTCTTGTGAAGGCTATTATCTCCAATCCGGATAGTTTCAATAAGTATGTGGCAGAATACTTACCATACCAGCAGAGAGATGGAAGAGTTGCTCGTAAAGAGTTTAATCGGATTGAGCCTCGCTTTAAGATTGATGTGGCAGATAGAGAGTTGGCTATTGAGGCAATAGAGGCATCTATCAATAAGAAGATACCAACGCCTCTTCATACGATGACCATCAGGCAATTTTGTAAGTATTATCGCATAGCTTACAAGACATACGAACATCACTTTAATGGTATGGGATGGCCTCGAACCAAGATCACTATTCCAGAAGGTACTTCTAAGGATATGGCAGATGTTGTTTACTACAATAGGGTGAAGTTTACTGACCTTGAAAAGTCGTATAATCTTGATAGCGAAGAGGACTTCGAGAAGTTTGCAACGGACCATTATGGCGAGTTGGGGTTATCACGCCTTAATATCCTTGCCTCTAATTACAATCGTCCGGGTTGGGTAATCTTGGTGTCGAATAGCTATTCTTCGCATGTAGATGTTGCGATTGATGTGGCAACCGCTCTTTATAAGGCAGGAGCACCATTGGAAATCGCCTCTGCAGAAAAGTTGTTAAAGATTCTCAAGGAAGATGATAATGTGGGGCTTATCCCTCATACATACCACGACTATATGAATCACCACGATGAGGGAACTGTTTATGAGTTGCCTTGGGAGTATGAGGTAGTAGAGGCACCAGAGGAATATATTACCATAGAGCAGTACAATGAGATTGTTTCGCTTGCTGAATGGGATGAAATTGAAAAGGTAAAAATAAAGTGTTGAAATTATGAAAATACAATTTGCATCTGACATACATTTGGAGTTGTCGGATAATTCAAGATTTATAAAGAGTGAGCCGTTTGAGGTTACGGGTGATGTATTGGTCCTTGCAGGTGATACAGGTTACCTGCGCGATAGGACATTGCCAAATTTGAAGTTCTGGAAGTGGGCATCGGCAAACTACCGAGAGGTGTTGTTGGTGCCCGGTAACCACGAGTTTTATGGCAATGGCGATGTGTTAGCCTATGGAGATAGTTGGAGTCGTAAGATACTGCCAAATGTGCATTACCACCAGAATAAGGTTGTGAGGATTGACGATGTCGATTTTATCCTCTCAACTCTTTGGTCGCACATTCGCCCCGAAGACGAGTATTTTGTGCATCGAGGAATGAACGACTTTCGGCAGATTCTGTACAATGGTCGCCGCTTTACTCCTGCTGACTTTAACACCGAGCACGAGAAATGTCTGGACTTTATCAAGCGGAGTGTTGCGGAGAGCACCGCCGAGCGTATTGTGGTGGTAACCCATCATCTGCCTACAATGGCCGTCGTTGCACCGGAGCATAAACGCAGTCTACTGAACAGTGCCTTCGCAACGGAGCTGGGTAACTTCATCGCAGACAGCCGTATTGATGCGTGGATTTTCGGACACTCGCACGCCAACATAGATGCAACAATCGGCAATACGAGCATTGTCTGCAACCAGCTCGGCTATGTATACTATCGAGAGAATCTCGGCGGCTTCGATGGCGGGAAGTTTATTGAGGTATAATAAAAGCAAGCATCCGAGCAATTATAAACTCGGATGCTTGTAATTATCAATACATTTTCTAATCTTGTTACAATTATCCCGCAACGAAACCTTCGTTGCGCAATTGCAGAATGGCTAACTCTACAACATTAAAGCGTTATCTTATAATCTACTTATCAAGACAATCGTATTCAGTCAATGTCATAATAGCCAGAGAATCATCTCCAATCAAAGGTTGGTGGTTGATTCTGTAATAATAATGTCCAGGCCCTGTTCGCTTCTCATTGCAGCAGCACTTAACATCGTTCTCATTGACACCTGTAAGTAAGGCTGCTGATCGTGTTGATGTCGTGAGAGCAATAAGGATTATCTCTTTATTAAATATTAGTACTTGCGAGTCTTTGCGTGTCATAAATATCTGCCGCTATGTACTTTTTACTATTTTCACAGCGTTTAAGTAGCGTTTAAATATTTTTTCATTCACCCATTTTAAAAGCTTGCAAATATCTGCATTACAATATATTACAGATTTTAACACTTTTTAAAACTCTTACCTAGTGTTTAAATAGCTTTTAATTTATAAACCAATCAGAATGAGTCCCATTTGCTACATTCTTGATTTTACCCAGCTTTCTCAACTTAGTTAAAAGATTGGTAATCTTTGATTTCTTCTGAGTGTCACTAAGCACATCTGGTAGTAGTTTCCATAATAGTTGATCAATCTCTTTGCGAGTCAACGATTTGTGGTCTCTTAATGCATTCAATAGGAATTCTTCACAACTCTTGCCAATCAACCCCTTATGTCCAGAGTACTCGATCTTCTTACCAACCTTTTGCGCAATATGTTTGGCAATATATACATTAGGCTTACGACCCTCAATGAGTTTTTTGCTTCGTAATCTCACAATCTCATCATCTGATAATGGGCGTCCCAATTGTATGCGATTGAGTAGTTCAATATCCATCAATGATAGATCTGTATTTGCAGCCAAGATATTGGCATAATTCATATCCATTATCTTGCCTGTAATGGTTACCTCCACTCTGTTATTAGACAAATTATAATCAGGAAGAGGGAATAGGCGCTTCCGCTGAAAGTTGTACATCTTTCGAATGCCACTACCAATTGTATCAACCATCTTCAAACCAACCATGGCGGTAGCCAAAAACTGATTGCGGTAGTTCTCTTCGGGAGCATCACTTATTAGAACTCTCTCAATATTCCCTGGGATAAAAGATCCTTTGTTAGAGAAAACCAATTTATCTTCATACTCTACAACATTGATTTGTCCTCCAAGAGTATAATCCTGATGTGCAATAGCATTATTCAAGGCCTCTCGAATTACATATGGCTCATATGTATCTATCTCCTCTGGGAATAAAGTTCTATGCTCAGGATTAATATAGCGATATTTGAGATTTCGTATTTTCTTATATACCTTATCTACAGCCAAAACAAACGGGCAGGTAATGATTGCATAATCTCGTTCTACATTGTCACTACCTCGAAGTATCCATTTGATTTTGGCAACAGCAGGAGATATTAAATGCTCTGATTCCTCTTTACCTAATAATACAATCGCAGCCTTCGTAATCTTTCCTCGTTTTGCAATCTTTGCCTTATTTAGGAATGTTAAATCATCCCAAGTAGTAGCTTCTTCTGCTTTTTCTGGATGTGCATTTATATATAGCTCTTTTGCCTTCGCCAAAGCAATCGGATCAATATCATCTAATGATGCATCTTCTAAAACTTCAGCACTCCAATCTTTCACTCTGACTTGATTTCTAATAGTTTCAATTTCTCCAATCCCCAATGCTTCTAAAGATTCTCCATCTCTTCCATAATAATGACCTTGATAAGCAATAGGCATACCAAGTGGCGCAGGGGGAATCTCAAACATCACAACTCTCTTGCCATTGGTGTAACGCAACTCATATATTTCTGTAAATGTATGGCGTCCGGTTGTTTGATCCGCAATCTTTTTCTTCATCGCATCAAGCGATGGACGAGTATTCTTATATTGACTACCAACAACCTCATGTGTTGCATTTTCTACTCCAAATACCAACCACGCACATTTTTGACCTTTTAGATTTGCCTCATTGCTGAGAGCTGAAAAATATTGACCAAGTTGATGGTCATCAAAGCCATTAGTGGCTTTTTTGAATTCAACCACTTCGTTTTCCGCTGGCATATGCAGCAAACTCTTTAATATATTTGCGAGTTGTTCTGGTGACATATTCTTATGAATTTTCTTCAAAGTTAATACAAATTCTTTAATATTGAGCTACTTCCCTGCAAAATATGTGAAATACGGTTGGAAGACTATGGTAAACGACAAATCAAAACGAACTAGATATAATCGCAAATCGAGCGGCTTTATTTGCCGCTCGATTCTTGTTTAGTTAGTAGACATCTTCGGCTTTTTCTCCCTCTGCCGATCCCTTACCCTCTGGCGAATATGAGCCATCTTACGGGTGGAGATGTACTTTCGTTTGATGCCACACAAGTCGTCATACTCTTTGAGTGTTAGTTTGTCCAAATCGTCCATTTCTAATAAAATATCGGGATGCAGTTGGCGGTAATAATAGGCCCCCGATCGGACCGATTTGCCTGTGCAACAATTATGTATTGCCGATTTGTTTTCGTGCGTCAATTCAGCGGCGCAATGCAACGAGCGAACAATCGCTACCAACACCCTCGCGCCATTGAATATAAGCACCTTGCACGGTCTTCTAAATTTACTCCTTCTCATTTGCGTTGTGATTTAATAGTTAGACTATTATCAGAATAGGAGTATTTTCGGTTTTTGGTTGGCAACTATTTACTTGCCATAATCAGCTCCGCAGAGATTGCTAACTATTGCGACTTGTTTATCATCAGTTATCATCGTTTATTACTGTTTATCAAATATTTGGGCCTTATTTGAGCCACAAATCCGTAAAGTTCTTATTATCAATAACTTTAACATTCTGCATCGGTAAGTAATAAAACAAGCCAATATGAGGGGAAAGAGGAAATCAACATTATATGCGTTTTACTATTTTCTTGGCAATAACTATGTTAGCTAGTTTATATTTAGTTGACATCCGTTAGTGATAAATATGCAATAAAATTGTATCTTTGTATATAGGGAAATAAGTGAATATTCATCTTTGCATACAAAACAAATATGGATGAAAAATAAACATTATTTATAATTCTAAACATAATATATTTGCCGATGACACACGAAGAAGGATATCAAATGTTTTTAGATTCAATATTAGGGACAGATTCTATTAAGATCCCCTTAAACGGAAATAGAAATGATGTTATAGGGGCGATAAACCATGCTGGTGAATTCCAAACTTTTAAAGCAAATTTTAAAAGCCGCATTGATAAATTAAGTAAAATATATCGTAATACCACTTCGTATCAAACACTTTTGAATACAATTAAACAAGTCGCAGATGACAAGAATTGGGATGGCGCTTATGCAGAGTTGACAGCCCTTGATGTATTAAGCAGTTCTTATCTAGCGGGTAAAATAGAACTGGATATTACATTGCCAGGGAAAGAATCATTTGCACTTGAATGGGGAAAACAGAAAACTAATGAAGATGGACATTGGATTGACTATGATGCCTACTTCGATGTGAAAATACTATCAGATCCAGTCGAAGCTATTTTGAAAAACATAATTAATGAAGCCCATAAAAAAATGAACAACAAAGGCTGCTGTTCTGTTTTAGTTGGTAACGCTAAAGATAATGAAGAAACCTTATATAAAAATAATTTTCATGCAATATTAGGCGAATTATGCGATGGCATGAAAGCGAAGTCCAAGTTTGTTAAATCTTCAGTTATTCCCGAATTGTGTTTTAATATTGACTGGGACTTAAGTGTTAATTCAGCCATTTCCACTTATAACCCATATCGTCATGCAGAAAATACAAAAAATCTAGTATTAGAACGTTATACATACAAATTTATGAAAAGAAAACCTTTCTTTTTGGTTTTCGTTAATTTCCCATGGTTTAATCAAGTAATTAATGATTTTGATGGTATGAATGAAGTCTATTATCGTGCTATAGCAAGAAGAACTTTTTGCCAATATCTACACTCTAACACTAAAATGAGCGACATTTCGGAAAAATATAGAGGCAAAGAATACGCTAGGACAGTAGTAAAATATTTATCAGGAATAATATTCATTGATGATGATTCCATTAAGTCAAACGAGCATTCCTGCTATATTTATATGAATCCCAATAGAAAGAATAAGCAATCATTAATAGAGGAGTATCTCCAGTCCATCGCAAATTTATCTAAAAAAGGCATTTTTGATGATTTTGCATATGACAATTATTGAATACATTATAATTGCTCATGATGTGGCGTAATAGTTGCAAATTAAACTTAAACTATTATCAACTAAATTGTTTAGTTTGACGATTTACTGGACAAATCGCTGTAATTAAGATTGTTCGTTTATAAAAATAAGGGACGACCTGTACGGGACTATCCTCTTTGGGAAAAGTACAGTACAAACATTTGTAACACTCGGCACATCAACACGATACACAAATAAAAGTGAAACGATTTTGCAAACAAAACCGTTTATTGCTTTTCTGAACAGAAATTCAGGAATAAAACGAGGACAACCACACAATGCCTATAATATCATCATAACCGACACCAAGCAGAGGCAACCCCTCTGCTTTTTTTGTGTCGTTGTCCAACCTTTTCGGTTGGATGTCACTATCCTTTTTATGAAGCGACCACAATCGCACAGACTTACATTTATGTTTAACAAATAAAACCAAGAACTATGGAAGTATTAACAATCGAACACAGTGCTTTTCAGCAGTTGGTCAACAAAATTGATGCAATGGACGAGTTCATCCGCAAAGCCAAGTTAGAGCAGCAAAGTTCCCTCGACGATGATTGGGTCGATGGGCAGGCGGTATGCGAGTATCTCTGCATCTGCGACAAAACCTTGCAACGCCTACGCAGCGCCGGTAAAATCACTTACAGCACCATCGGCAACAAGTATTACTATCAAATTGCCGAGATTAAGCGTTGCTTGCGTGCTCACACAATCAAGAGTAGCGAGGAGATGCTGCAAAACCTAATCGCCCACAAGCGAAATAGCAAAGCGAAG